>DFFM01000051.1 GCA_002369515.1 Prevotella sp. UBA3776
GAGCCACCCTTGACAGACCAAGAAATGATTGCAGCTCTGCTCATCAGGCTCCAGTTCACCCAAGGCGAGCTGGCATCACTACTGGGTGTAAGCAAACAGCGTGTCAACAATATCAAGAGGAATATCAACAAAAAAATCTTTCAGCAAGAAGGAGCTGTCACCCTTAATGGCAATATCTTCTCCATTTAGCCGTATGGGTTTACAAAGTGTACTTTTTTGTAAGTCCTTTTAATTCAATCTTTTATGTCCAATCCTATGACAGGGGTTTACAAAGTGTACTCAAAAAATTTGGTGTTTCGTTCTTTATTTTTTATTTTTGCGCCATAAATATAAATAACAAAACGTAAACGAAAGATGAAAAAGAAAATGTTCCCCGTTGCGGCGAACTTCGCGCCGAACTTCGCGCCGAACTCCGCGCCGAACACCCAGCGGAACGGCGATTGGCGAGTTTTTGTAATCTGTTGCAAGCCAGCCGCTTATCCGAAAAGTGAAAAAAGTGAACTGAAAAAAAGACAATAACTGGGATGAAAAACATATATTTGCAGAAAATTACTGCAGAAACATAGTATAACCCTAAAAAGTACAAAGCAATGAAAAAGAAAAACTTAGTAATGGTTCCTGCCATACTGCTCATGATGGCAACCATGTCCGTGAGTTGCGGAAACGACAACGACGACAATCCTCAACCTGCAGAGCAACGCGAGGATAACAATCCTCAGAAAGATGGCAATGAGAGTAGCAAAGAAGGTGACGAGGGAACGACAGGCACTGTGGAAACGACGGGCACTGTGGAAATGACCGGGACGACGAAGACCGCCGTAGATGGTGAGAACGGCACCGTCAACACTTCGGCCTTCAAGCTTAACTATTTCGCTCATACGGGATGCAAGCAGGCAAATGTAAAAGGTACGCGAGCCGCTGACTCTGACGCAGAGTATTTCAAGTGTACTGCCCAAGCTGAGGGCGTGTTGAGCATCACCCATGTAAACAGCGTTTTCTGCTGCGATGCAGAAAACATGAAAACAAGGGTAGAGGCTTCGGGCAACGAGATCAGGGTTTACGAATCTTGCGACGACTCGGGAGCCAACTGCGTCTGCCCATACGACTTGTCCTACGATGTGGGGCCGCTGAACGAAGGCAAATACCGGGTTATAGTGTATAAGAACAACCAGGAATACACTTGGTTCGAGATTGTGTACAATTCGGATACTCAAGAGAACATCCTGGTGAAGTAGCAGTGGCCACCCGCTGCGGCGGAAACCCGAAAAAGGAAAACGAACACGGATACCACGGATGTAACGGATGCTTCTCTCTCACACAGAGTGAAGGGAGGAACAGAGGATTATTTTACGTTTCATTCGCGTTTCATTCACCGATATTCGCGTTAAAAGAAAAATCCGTGTGCATCCGTTCTATCCGTGTTCGTTTTTCAAACGCGAATGGCCGTGAATTATCCGTAAATTATACATTAATTATATATTTACGTTTTCATTCACGTTTCATTCACGGTCATTCGCGTTTGAAAGAAAAATATTCCTTTCCATCCGTGTTCGTTTCTTAAAACGCGGATGGGCGTTGTATTCATGTATGCGTTATTGATACTCTCGCACCTTGTTAATATTTATTTCCCATTCGGCAAAGCATTTGGTGAATTTTTGTTTTTATGTTACAATCCGAATGGTTTGTGATACATTTCAGCGAGTTTAGGTGGCTTTATTGTTGTAATTTTGCACCTTGAAAGCGAATGCCGTTTTCAGAAACCTGATATTTATTACACAAAACATAAACAGAGATTCAAACCTATGAAAAGATTAATCAGATTCGCCCTGGTGCTGACGTTCTTGGCTACGGGCTCAGCCAGTCTGCAAGCGCAGGGATTCAGAAGACCACAGCCCAAAGCCGGCAATCCGGCGCTGAAGGAAGTCTATCAGGACTACTTCAAGATTGGCGTGGCAGTGAACAAGTTCAACATTTCGGTGCCCGAACAGGCTGCACTCGTAAAGCAGGAGTTCAATAGCATCACCGCCGAGAACGACATGAAACCCGGCATGCTGCAGCCCAAGGAAGGCCAGTGGAACTGGGGCGCTGCCGACAGCATTGCCAATTTCTGCCGTCAGAACGGCATCAAGCTGCGTGGCCACTGCCTTTGCTGGCACTCGCAGTTTGCCGACTGGATGTTCGTGGACAAGAAAGGCAAGGAGGTGAAGAAGGAAGTGTTCTACAAGCGTCTGCGCGAGCACATCCACACCGTGGTGAACCGCTACAAGGACGTGGTCTATGCCTGGGACGTGGTGAACGAGGCCATTGCCGACCAGGCCTTCGGATGGCCTGGCCATCCCGCCAACCCCTATCGCGAGAGCCGCCACTACAAGCTCTGCGGCGACGAGTTCATTGCCAAGGCTTTTGAGTTTGCCCACGAGGCCGACCCCAACGCCCTGCTGTTCTACAACGACTACAATGCTGCCGACCCCGGCAAACGCGACCGCATTTACAATATGGTGAAGAAAATGCAGGAGCAGGGCGTGCCCATCACGGGCATCGGCATGCAGGGGCACTACAATATCTACGGCCCCTCGGAGGAAGACATCGACGCTGCCATCACGAAATATTCGGAGTTGGTGAAGCACATCCACATCACCGAACTCGACCTGCGCACCAACACCGAGCAGGGCGGACAGCTGCGCTTCTCGCGCGGCGAGGCCAAGCCCCAGGCTCCCTATATCTCTACGCTGCAGGCCGACCAGTACAACCGCATCTTCCGCGTGTTCCGCAAGCACAAGGACGTTATCGACTGCGTCACCTTCTGGAATCTGGGCGACAAAGACTCTTGGTTGGGCGTGAACAACCATCCGCTGCCCTTCGACGAGAACTACAACCCGAAGAATTCTTATTTCGTTATTCGCGACTTCAACACCGCTCTCGAGAATCAGGAAATCAAGGAAGACTTCCGCCCCAACGCCATGAACCAGCCCGGGCAGCAGTATCCCATGGTCAACTCTCAGGGCTATGCCCGTTTCCGCGTAGAGGCTCCCGACGCCAAGTCGGTCATCGTAAGCCTCGGCCTGGGTGGTCGTGGCGGCACGGTGCTGCGCAAGGATAAGGACGGCGTGTGGACAGGCACCACCGAGGGCCCCATGGATCCCGGTTTCCACTACTACCACCTGACCATCGACGGTGGCGTGGTGAACGACCCCGGCACCCACAACTACTTCGGCTCGTGCCGTTGGGAGAGCGGCATCGAGATTCCCGCCGCCGACCAGGACTTCTACGCCTGTCGCGAGAACATTCCTCACGGAGCCATCCAGCAAGTGCTCTTCCCCTCGCCCAGCACCGGCGGCATGCAGACCGCCATGGTCTATCTGCCGCCTACGTACGGCAAGCTGGTCAAAGGCAAGCAGGAGCGCTTCCCCGTGCTCTATCTGCAGCACGGATGGGGTGAGAACGAAACCAGCTGGTCGAAGCAAGGACATGCCGGACTCATCATGGACAACCTCATTGCCGACGGCAAAATCAAGCCCTTCATCATAGTCATGGCCTACGGTCTGACCAACGACATCAAGTTTGGCACCATACGCCAGTTCGAGGCCCGCGAGTTTGAGAAACTGCTTTGCGACGAGCTCGTTCCCTTCATCGACAAGAACTTCCTCACCAAGAATGACAAGTGGAGCCGCGCCATGGCCGGTCTGTCCATGGGCGGCATGGAAACCAAGCTCATCACCCTGCGCCGTCCCGAACTGTTCGGCTACTGGGGTCTGCTGAGCGGTGGAACCTACATGCCCGAGGACATCAAGGACAAGAAGCAGGTGCGCGTCATCTTCGAGAGTTGCGGAAGCAAGGAGAATCCCGATGGCATCAACAAGTCGGTCGAGGCCCTGAAGGCCGCCGGACTGAACGCTCACGGATTCATCTCCGAAGGCACAGCCCACGAATTCCTCACCTGGCGCCGCAGCCTCTACCACATGGCTCAGTTGCTGTTCAAGTAGTTCATGAGTTGACGGTTTACGGTTGACAGTTTGCGGTTTACAGATGATATGCTGACAAAGCCACTCTGATTGAAAGAGTAATCAGCTGTAAGCTGTAAGCTGTCAACTGTCAACCGTAAACTGTCAACTGTAAACCGTAAACCGTAAACCGTCAACAGTAAACCATCAATCTTGCCGCCAATGAAAAAGATCACTACATTTATACTCTTCACCCTTCTGTCAATGAACACGTATGCACTCACCCCATGGACCAAAGGAGCCTTCGAAACACGCCAGTACCGCAACGTGTTCGTAGAGATGGGCTACCAGCCCGAAGCCGTCGAGGCCCGGCTGAAAGAAGTGTTCAACGACGTGTTCCGCGGTCCCAACAAAGTATATTTCGAAGTGGGCGACTCCATGGGTTATGTGTCGGACATCAAGAACCATGACGCCCGCACCGAGGGCATGTCCTACGGAATGATGATAGCTGTGCAGATGGGCGAGAAAGACATTTTCGACCGTCTGTGGCGATGGAGCAAACGCTACATGCAACACCAGTCGGGGCCGCGCGAAGGCTATTTCGCCTGGAGCTGCAAAACCGACGGTACGCGCAACGCCCAGGGGGCTGCCAGCGACGGCGAGCTCTACTTCATCACTGCCCTGCTCTTTGCCTCCAACCAGTGGGGCAACAACACCGGCATCGACTACAAGGCCGAGGCGCAGCACATACTCAGCTGCATACAGCCCCGCGAGTATGAGCCCGAACAGCAACCGGGATTCCCCGCCTTTGGCCCACAGCCCAAAGGCCCGCAGAAGATGTACCTCATCGACCCCGAAACGCGGCTCATCACCTTCACTCCCGACGGTTTCGGCAACCGATTCACCGACCCGTCCTACCACATCCCTGCCTTCTACGAGGTCTGGGCGCGCTGGGCCGACGACGGTCGCGCCGACCTTTGGAACGACTGCGCCGCCCGTTCGCGCGCATTCCTCCACAAGGCCACCCACCCCCAGACGGGTCTCAACCCCGACATGTGCGCCTACGACGGTACGCTGATGAAGGGGTGGGGCGGTCGCCGCAACGGCAGTGCCAACTTCCGTTACGACTCGTGGCGGGTGCCCATGAACATTGCGCTCGACTACGAGTGGAGCTGCGCCGACCGCGAGTGGCAGCAGCAGTATGGCGAGCGCATCCAGAACTTCTTCTACGGCCAGGGCGTCAGCACGTTTGTCGATCAGTACCGTGTTGACGGTTCGCTGCCCGAGGGCGACGAGATTCTGCAGGCTGGCGGATTCCAGAAACTGCGCCACAGCATAGGACTGGTGGCCACGACGGCCGCCGCATCGGTGATGTGCAGCCACGACAAGAGCAAGGAGTTTGTCGATGCCCTGTGGAATGCCAAGCACGAGCCCTTCGACGACGGTTACTTCGACGCCTACTACGACGGTCTGCTGCGACTCTTCGCCTTCATGCACCTCAGCGGCCACTACCGCGTCATTTTCCCCCACCATCAGCCGTAAACCGTAAACTGTAAACCATCAACCGTAAACAGTAAACCGTAAACAGTAAACTGTCAACTAAAAAATACCATCCATCCCAATCAATGTAAAGTTCAACAAAGTACGTCAAATATGAAAAAACATTTTATCATCGGGCTGCTCCTCTGCGCCCATTTCATGGCAGTAAATGCCGAGGTAGATCCCAATTTCTACATCTATTTGTGTTTCGGACAGTCAAACATGGAGGGCCAAGCCACTCCAGAGGCCGTGGACCAAACGGTGGATGAGCGATTCCAAATGCTGGCCACCCAGGATTTCAGCAACCCCAAGCGCACCATGGGGCAGTGGTACACCGCCACGCCGCCCATTGTCCGCACTTGGGCCGGACTGGGCATGGCCGACTACTTCGGACGCACCATGGTGGCCGCACTGCCCAAGAACGTGAAGGTGGGCGTGGTTGATGTTGCCGTGGGCGGTATCGCCATTGAGGGTTTCATGTCCGACAAGGTGGAATCCTATCTCAAGACCACCGAAAGCTGGCTGCAGAATCTTGCCGCCGCCTACGGCAACAATCCCTACCAGCGGCTGGTCGATATGGGCAAAAAGGCGAAAGAGGCAGGCGTCATCAAAGGCATCCTGCTGCACCAAGGCGAATCGAACAACGGCCAGCAGGCATGGTTGCAGAGTGTGAAGCAGGTGTATGAGTCGCTGCTCAAAGACCTCGGCCTCAATGCCGCCGACGTGCCCTTGTTTGCCGGCGAGACGGTCAATGCCGACGTGGGAGGCTCATGCTCGCTCCACAACACCATCATCGCCCAGCTGCCGCAGGTCATCCCCACGGCCCACGTCATCCCCTCCAACGGATGCCCCTGCGCCAGCGACAACATCCACTTCACGGCCGCAGGCTACCGCACCATGGGCAAACGCTATGCCTACGAGGCGCTGCGCACCATGGGTGTCGAACCCAAGGCACAGAGCGGCTATTCGTGGGCTTCCGCGCTGAAGAACGTCTATGAACTGAAGAGTCTGGAGGATATAGAAGACATCACCCTCAGGGTGGGCGGCAGCAAGGCGCTCAAGGTTTGGGGCACCTTTGCCGACGGCCACCGCGAGAACCTCACCAACGAAGTGACCTTCAGCAGCGCCGACTTCACGGTGAAGAACGGAGCCGTGGTGGCCACGGCTGCCAAGAAGGGCACCGTCACCGCCACCTACACCGACTTCCTGGGCCAGAAACACACCCTCACCATCAACGTTGAGGCTACCGACCAAGGCCCCAACAACGTGCTGGCCATCGACAACGGTTCGGCAGGTTCGAATCTCTGGGACAAGCAGGTTCACTGCGCACTCCTCACGCCCATGACCAAGGGCAAGACCTACGTGGTGAAGGCGGCCATCCGTGCCGACAAGGGCGGCGACTGCGGCCTGTGGCCCATCTGGAACGCCAGCACCAACCGCAACCAGTGGGGCAACAGCGCCGACGTGCAGTATTTGTCGAACTATGCCGTCACCTCGACGTTCCAGGAGTACACCTGGGAGTTCAACGCCCAGTTCCCCCACGACTGCCTCCAGTTCGTGTTCGGATTCATTGGCGGCAAGATTTATTTTGACGACGTGTCGTGCATGGAAAAAGGAACCACCACCGAGATGGTGCCCAACGGCAGCTTCAATTCCGACGACCTGACGGGATGGAGCGTTCTGGGCTACACCGGCCAGCGCATCGCCATCGAAGAAGACGCCTCCACCGCTGGCATCGCCACAGTGGCCGCCTCCACAAACAACGATGCTGCCGTCTATACACTCCAGGGCGTCAGAGTGCAGCCCGCAACCCAGGGTGCCGACCTGTTGCCCCGTGGCCTCTACATCGTCAACGGAAAGAAAATCATAAAGAAATGAAATACAATCTCATAGGCAAAACCGGCATGCGCGTGTCCAATCTGGGCTTCGGAGCCTCGTCGCTCGGAGCCGTGTTTCGCTCCGTCAACGAGGACGAAGCCATCCACGCTGTGCATGCAGCCATCGACCATGGCATCAACTTCATCGACGTGTCGCCCTACTACGGACACCTCAAGGCCGAGACCGTGCTGGGCAAGGCTCTCCGCGAGATACCCCGCGACAAGTACTATCTCTCCACCAAGGTGGGCCGCTATGGCAAGGACGGTGTCAACACCTGGGACTATTCCGCCCAACGCGCCACCGAGAGCGTCTATGAGAGCATGCAACGGCTCAACGTTGACTACATCGACCTCATCAATGTTCACGACATCGAGTTCCAAGCTTCCCTCGACGGCGGTTTGCAGAAAGTGGTCGATGAGACCCTGCCCGCCCTCGTGGCCCTGCGCCAGAAAGGAGTGGTGGGCCATGTCGGCATCACCGACCTTCAGCCCGAAAACCTGCGCTGGGTGGTAGAGCACAGCGACCCTGGCACCGTGGAGACCATTCTCAACTTCTGCCACTATTCGCTCAACGACACCTTGCTCGCCGACTCAATCAGTTTCTTCGAGCACCGTGGCGTAGGCATCATCAATGCCTCGCCGCTCTCCATGGGACTGCTTTCCAGCCGGGGGACACCCGCTTGGCACCCAGCGCCCGAAGCCTTGAAGCTGGCTTGCCGCCGGGCCGCCGACTATTGTCAGGCGCAGGGCTACCCCATAGAGAAACTGGCCATTCAGTTCTCCACCAGCCTGAATCCGCAGATTGCCACCACCCTGTTCAGCAGTGCCAACCCGCAGAACGTGCTCAAGAACATTGGTTATGTGGACGAACCCATGGATGAGCAGCTGGTCGATGAGGTGCAGCGCATCATTGGCGACCAGATGTTCGTCCGTTGGAAAAACAGTTAGATTTTACAATTTGACGATTTACAATTTTACAATTATTATTTTTCGATTAACAATTATCTTTACGCGATAAGCAATGCTGATAATAGATGCTCATAGCCATCTGTGGCTCCGCCAGGACACCACTTGGAATGGTCTCGCCATCCGGACCACCCAAAACGGGCGCTCGCTCTTTTTGGGTGAGGAGGTGCAGATGCTTCCGCCCTTCATGACCGACGGGCGAAATACTGCCGAGGTGTTCCTCTCCAACATGGACTATGCCCAGGTGGCTGCTGCCGTGGTGGTGCAAGAGTTCATCGACGGCATGCAGAACGACTATCTGCGCCAGGTGGCCCGAAAGTATCCCAATCGGTTCTTCGTTTTCGGCATGGCCGACTATCTGCGCGATGGATTCTTCGAGCAAGCCCACCAACTGCTCACCGAGGACGGCTTTCGCGGCTTGGCCATTCCTGCCCACCGCCTGTTGGACCGTTCGTTGGTCAGCGACGAAATGATGCGCATGTTCCACCTCATGGAAGACCGTCAGGCCCTGCTGAGCATCACCCTTGCCAACGGCGAGCGGCAGACAGCCCAGCTGCGCGAGGTCATCGGCGAGTGCCCCCGGCTGAAAATAGCCATCGGCCATTTGGCCATGGCCAACCCGCCTGTTTCTCCACCGTGGGAGAACGCCTGCTGGCGCGAGCAAATCATGCTGGCGCGCCATGAGAACGTCATGATTGAGTCGGGCGGCATCACATGGCTCTACCACTCGGAGTTCTATCCCTTCCCCTCCGCCGTCAGGGCCATTCGCGAGGCCGCCCACCTGGTGGGCATGGACAAGCTGATGTGGGGCAGCGACTATCCGCGCACCATCACCGCCATCACCTACCGCATGTCCTACGACTTCATCACGAAGTCCTGTGAGCTGACCGACCGCGAGAAGCAGCTCTTCCTTGGCGAGAACGCCCGCCGCTTCTATGGTTTCGAGAACCTGCCTGAGCTGCCCTATATCCGCAACATGAGTGAACCGTAAACTTTGATAACTCAACTTTCCATGTTAGGTGAACAAGAAGTTACAAGAAGTTGCAAGGAGTTGCAAGACATCAGACTTTGCTCTGAGTCACCTTCCGAAATGGATTACAGGAATAAAGCTATTGTCTTGAACTCCATGCTACTACTTGAACTTCTTGAACTCCAAACAGTTGAGCGATAACGAAACTTAAAAACAGATAAAAATGCAAGCAATACAGATTAAAGCTGAACGGCAAATGGCCGTTGTCAACATCGCCGAACAAGAGATGAAACCCGACGAAGTGCTCCTTCGCCTGAAGTATGTTGGATTCTGTGGCTCCGACCTCAGCACCTACTTGGGCAAGAACCCCATGGTGCGCATGCCCGTGATTCCCGGTCACGAGGTGGGGGCCGTCATCGAACGGGTGGGGGCCGACGTGCCCGAAGGGCTGCGCCCCGGCATGACCGTCACCGTGAACCCCTACACCAACTGTGGCAAGTGCGCCTCGTGTCGGGGTGGGCGGGTGAATGCCTGCCAGCACAACGAGACGCTGGGCGTACAGCGCAACGGAGCCATGCGCGAGCTGATAGCCCTGCCCTGGGAGAAAGTGATTCCCGCCGGGCTGCTCACTCCCCGCACCTGTGCGCTCATCGAGCCCATGAGCGTGGGCTTCCACGCCGTCAGCCGGGCGCAGGTCACCGACATCGACGTGGTGCTGGTCATTGGTTGCGGCATGGTGGGCATGGGGGCCGTGGTGCGTTCGGTACAGCGCGGTGCCACCGTGGTGGCCGCCGACATCGACGACGAGAAGCTGGCCCTGGCCAAGCAAGTGGGTGCCAGCTACACCATCAACACCCAGACCGACGACGTGCATAGTCGTTTGCTGGAAATGACTTCGGGCTTTGGCCCCGACGTCGTCATCGAGGCCGTGGGCAGTACGGCCACTTACCAGATGGCCGTTGACGAGGTGGCCTTCACGGGTCGCGTCATTTGCATTGGCTATGCCAAGTCCGAAGTGTCGTTCCAGACCAAGTTCTTCGTACAGAAAGAACTCGACATTCGCGGTTCGCGCAATGCCCAGCCGTCCGACTTCAGGGCGGTCATCCACTATCTGGAGCGCGGCACCTGTCCCGTTGACCGGCTCATCAGCCGCGAGGTGACTCCCCAAGAGGCTCCAGCCGCCATGCAGCAATGGGCCGAACGACCGGGAAAAGTGTTCAGAATCCTGGTGAAATGGTGAAAAGACGGTTTACAGTTTACGGTTTACAGATGATGTGCCGAAAAACGGTAAGGTGTTTACCGTAAACCTTAACTCTAACCTTAATCTTAACCCAAACAGCCATCCGGGTGGGAAGTTAAGGTTAGCGTTGCAAACCGTAAACTGTAAACCATAAACTGTAAACCATAAACTGTAAACCATAAACCGTAAACCATAAACCGTAAACCATAAACTGTAAACTGTAAACCATAAACCATAAACCGTAAACCGAATATCAACCAAGAATAATGATGAAAAAAGCTTTCTATCCTTTACTGCTCCTGTTGCTGGCAGCCAGTTTCACAGCCTGCGGCGGCGACGAATGGCACCCCGCAGAGGAACAGATTCCTACGCCTGCGCCCACTCCCGACCCAACACCCAGCACTCCCGACGAAGGCAAGACCAAGGACCCGACGTTCACACCGCTGCATGTGGAGGGACGCTACTTCGTCGATGAGAACGGAGTGCGCCACAATCTGCACGGCTTCGCCCAGACCTACAGCCCGTGGTTTAACGAGCAGGGCAAACGGTGGAACAACTACGACGTGAACGCCTGCTTGAAATACAACCAGGGACTCATCGACAAAATTCTGGAACAAGGGTGGAAGATGGACTTCGTCCGCATGCACATGGACCCCTACTGGAGCAACACGCCCGGAGTGCAGACCACCGGCGAGAACGACATCTCGGCGTTCGACTTCGAGCGGTTCAAGCGCTATCTCGACGAGGTGTTCATCCCGATGGCCGAATATGCCATTGGGCGCGGCCTTTACGTAGTGATGCGCCCGCCTGGAGTGTGCCCCGAACGCATCTCCATCGGCGGCCCCTACCATCAGTACCTCAAGCGCGTTTGGACCTATGTGGCCCAGCACCCCAAACTCTGCAACAATGGCTACGTGATGTTTGAGCTGGCCAACGAACCCATCCAGATATGCAACGCCAGCGGCACTGCCTTGGACAACTGGAACGGGGCCGCCTTCGACGAGCGCGGAAAGCTCATCACCGATTTCATGCAGGAAATCGTCGATGCCATGCGCCGCCACTGCGACAATATCCTGCTCGTTCCCGGCCTGCACTACCAAATGCTCTACCGCACCTTCGAGAAATATCCCGTCCGCGGCTCCAACATCGGCTACGCCGTACATTGCTACCCCGGTTGGTACAACAGCGGCTACGACCGCGAAGTGGAGGTGGTTTATGACAAGTTCAAGGCCGGATGGGACAACGAAATCATGCCCATCGGGCGCAAGGCCCCCATCGTAGTCACCGAGATGGACTGGGCCCCCGAAGTCTATGGCAAGTCGTGGGGCAAGGCCATCACCGGCACGGCCGGCGCCGGTGGTTTCGGCGCCAACTTCATGCGCGTGGCCGACGAGAGCCAGAACATCAGCTGGCTGCTCTTCACCAGTCCCGAGCTGCTGGCCCAGTACGACGACGCGCTGCCCGACGGAAAAACGTTCCTCACCGACCCGGAGGCTTGCCCGCGACCCGTCTATCGCAAATACAAATACTACGCCACGCCCGAATATCACGCCTTGGTCAACAAGGCCGAATAGCGGATAAGGAATGATGCTCAAGACCTACTTTGTTTCTTCGGCAGAAAAGAATACACTAAAGCGTTATCACTCCCAGAAATTGCTCACATAAAGCACGACAATAGAAAAATATCTCCCGACAATACGAAATTATTGCCGGGAGATATTTTTTTCCGTGCCATTCGTGTTCGCTTTTCTTTTTTTCTAATCACAAAAATCTTCAAATTCGTTGTTAAAAGCCGAATTCCGCACCGAACACCCAGTGGAGCGTATATTTACTACAGTTTTTTGCCTCTTCACCGATTTTTTCTTATCTTTGCAAGCGGAACTGCAAAGCCTGTCTTCATTTATTCTATCAAACAGCCGCCATGAAAGAAACATTCCGCATCATCCACCGACACAAACGGTCAACCGTAAACCGGAAACAGTTCACCGCCCACCTGCGCCTCGAGCTGATAGTGGCCCTGCCCCTGCTGGTGCTGGCCGCCTGCGTGTCGCCCTCCGAGCGCCAGCGCATGGAAACGCTGCTCGCCGACTACGAGCAGCGCAACAGCCAATACGACACGCTCAGCATCGACATCACCCGCCGTCTGGCCGACTTCTTCAGCCGCCACGGCGACGCCCACCAGCGCATGCGAGCCTACTACCTGCTGGGCTGCGCCCACGAGACGGCGGGCGAGAGCGGAGGCTCTGAATTATAGAAGAGCCATTGGGGCTGTTTTGATAGCAGTTCTGTTGTTGACTTTTGTGGTCTATCAATATATAAAACACCAAAAGAAGCAGAGTATATGGTTAAAAGAATAGTTACAAAGATTGGATATGTCTATTGTGTGGAGATAGACAATGAGTACAAGGTGTTCTTCCAGTATGTGGCTAAAGACATGTCTCAGCTGTACAGCCCTGTCATCCGTGTCTTCAAGAAGCATTATCCCATGGATTATGTTCCCAACATGGACGAGATAGTAAAAGATCAGGTGGATTTTTACGCACACACTTTCCTGAGGTTTGGGGTTTTTGAAAACGCATGGTATAAGGTGGGCAAGCATTCTGATTTGGGTGATGTTGAGAATATCGGTTTCCGTTGGTTCAGCGAAGGGCATATAGATAAAATGACAAAATCTTATAAGTGGTACGTATGGAAGATAAATCAGGAATTTCAACATGTAGGCGAGATGACAAAAAATATAAGCATCTTGATATTGGGGTAGTAATTCCATATTTTTTCATTGTTGAAAAGATAAGAACAGGGAAATATACTTTTAAGATATTAGATTGAGCCCCAACGCAGCAAATGTTCGGTGAAACCCGTTGCGGCGGATGTTCGGTGGAACCAACGGTCGCTGGCCAAAGGGAAAAGCAATTGCAATCCACCGAAGAATGAGTATATGAATTTGTAATTCTTTTGAGATGATAAGGAAAACAACAGTAATTGTCGCATCTAGAGATGTTGATACTCAATGGCGGCGGATTCGGAAATCCGCCGAACTCCGCGCCGAACTCCGCGCCGAACACTGCGCCGAACACCCAGCGGAACGGCGAATCAATCATTGTATTTTACTAAATTTTCAAATTTCACTATTATGGAGTCTAAAGAATTTAAAAAAGAAGCAAGTGTAATATTAAAATCTTTGGGTTTTAAGAAGTACAAGTCGTTTTGGATTAGAAGAGGCAAAGAAGTGTCGGAGCTGGTTTGGCTTCAACGGTCATACTATAGCCGTCTGTATTATTTTCGTTATCAGTATTTGATAAATGATTTGTATGTTGAGGATATTGTTGGTGGACATGTATTTGCAGAACCACAATTGGACAGAGATTATTTGGAAGAAATCGAACAATTATGTGACTTGGAAAACTCCATTGCTGATGATGTACGTATGTTGAAGATGAGAGAGATACTTAATAAGGCTTTAGAAGGAAAAGAGAAATTAGTAACTACAGAATCCAAATTGATCGGCTTCATTCTTTCTTGTAAAGGAGCTTTTCCTTCAAAGCCAGTTATTGATTATCTGAAGAGGAAGCATCCATTCATCAAACCTGAGACTTGGGGTATTTATAAGAATTGGTAGAACAGCTACCCGTTGCGGCGGATGTTCGGTGGAACCAACGGTCGCTGGCCGAAGGGAAAAGCAATTGCAATCCACCGAAAAGTGAGTATTTGAATTTGATATTCTTTTGAGATGATAAGGATAACAACAGTAATTGACGCATCTGGAGATGCTGATACTCAATGGCGACGGTAAATATTTCGAGCGATAGTCTGAACTACGGTTCTTTACTCAAGTTCTGGGTCTGATCTGCAACAACGAATGAAACAAATGAATCGTATCATATACAATGCATCGAAGATGCGACGAATACAGAGATTCGCAAGATTCGTTGGCCGCCTGCGGCCATTCGCGTTTCGTTTCATTTCTCTATTCCCGCCATGGTTTTATTCGCTTCATTCGTTGCATTCGTTGTTGAGAGCAGAATACGCGGAAACCTAAGTCCGCTATAGCTTCACGACCTGCTCCACCATGCTCACGCCCAACTGGTGGGTGCGGGCCGAGGGGGCAGCTCCGCCCACGGTGATGGTGTATTCGCCACGGATGAGGCGGCTCTGGCCGTCGTCGCCCACGGTCATCAGGCGTTCGACGGGAATCTGGAACGTCAGTTCGCGGCTTTCGCCAGCCTTCACGTCGATGCGGCGGAAGTCGCACAGCTGAGCCAGGGGCACGACTGACGTTTTTTCGCCTTGCGACGGCGCACTGACATACACTTGAGCCGTTTCGCAGATGTCCGTAGCCGAGGGGTTGCTCAGGGTGAAGCTCACACTGATGCCCTGACGGCCGTTCTTGGTGATGCTAAGATGGCTGTACTGGGCGCGTCCGTAGCTGAGTCCGTAGCCGAAGGGGAAGTAGATGTTGCTGTCCATGTATTTGTAGGTGCGCCCCTTCATGGAGTAGTCGTCGAAGGGTGGCAGCAGGTTGCCGTCGGCGGGGAAGGTTACGGGCAGACGGCCCGAGAAGTTGGCGTCGCCAAAGAGCAGGTCGCCCAGCGCATAGCCGCCCTCCTGGCCGGGATACCAGGCCATGACCACGGCGTCGGCCAGCTGGCACACCTCGCGCACATCGACGGGGCTGCCGCCGGTGAGCACCACCACGACGCCCGACGGCTTGCGGGCGCGGATGTCGCGCAAAAACTGCATCTGGCTTTCGGGAATGCTGATGTTGTCGCGGTCGCCTCGCTCCGAGTCGATGGCTTCGCCCTCCTCGCCTTCCAGGTTGCCGTTGTTGCCCATTACGATAATGGTTACCTCGGCGCCTACGGCCTCGTCAACGGCCCAATTGATGGTGTTGCGCGTAGCGCTGCTTTCCAATACGCCGGGGCGGTAGTTCACGGCCGTTCCGTTGCTCACCTTCGACACGATGCCCTGCAAATAGGTGCAGTAGCGGTCGCTGATGCCGAAGTAGTTGCCCATGAGCCAGAAGGCGTCGGCGGCTCCGGCACCTGTGACGAACAGCGTGTGCAGGTCCTTGGGCAGTGGCAGCAGCGGCTGCTCGCCGCCATTCTTGAGCAGCACCATGCTCTCTGTGGCCGCGCGCCGTGCCAGGGCGATGTGCTCGTCGCAGCCGATGCGGTCTTCGCCAATGTGGTTGTAGGGGCATTCGTCGTCCTTTTGCAAGATGCCCAGTTTCAGACGGGTCATCATGAGCGGCAGCAGGGCGCGGTCGAGGTCGGACTCGCTGAGCAGATGTTGGTCGAGGGCTTCCTGCATGTTCTCGAAGGTGTTGCCGCACTCAACGTTCAGGCCAGCCTTGATGGCGATGGCGCAGGCTTCGGCGGCGGTGCGGGCTATCTTGTGGCCCTCGTGAATGTCGGTCACGGCACCGCAGTCGCTCACGATGTGGCCCTTGAAGCCCCACTGCTTGCGCAGCACGTCGGTGAGCAGAAACTTGCTGCCCGAGCAGCTCTCGTCATAGACGCGGTTGTAGGCTCCCATCACGGCTTCCACTCCGCCTTGCTGCACGACCATGCGGAAGGCGGGCAGATAGGTTTCCCACAGGTCGTGCTTGGAGGGGTTGACGTTGGCCGTATGGCGGGTGGCCTCGGGGCCTGAGTGAACGGCGAAATGCTTGGCGCATGCGGCCGCCTTCAGATAAACGGGGTCGTCGCCCTGAATGCCTCTGACGAAGGCCGTCCCCATGCAGCCCGTGAGCAGGGGGTCTTCGCCGAAGGTCTCCATGCCGCGCCCCCAGCGGGGGTCGCGGAAAATGTTGATGTTGGGGCTCCAGAAGGTCAGGCCCGTGTAGCGGGCGTGGTTCTCATTGCGGCGGGCCACCGCATACTTGGCGCGCCCCTCGGTGGCGATGGCGTCGCCTATCTGGCGGGCCAGGGCGGTGTCGAACGTGGCTCCCAACCCTATGGGCTGGGGGAAGACGGTTGCCCTGCCACTGCGCGCCACGCCGTGCAGGGCCTCGTTCCACCAGTCGTAGGCCTCTATGCCCAGCCTGACGATGCGGGGGGTCTCGTTCATCAACTGGGCTATCTTTTCGCTCGTCGTCATCTGGGCGATGAGCTCCTTGGCCTGATGCTCCATGTTTGCAAGTTTGTCCATGTCTTTTGGGGGTTGTGCCGTTGCTGCTGCTGTAGAGAGCAGAAGGGCGGTGATACTGAGTAAAAAATAGTTTCTCATGGCGATTGCTTTGGGGTTGTAATGACGACATGCGTTGCCGCCATTGCTTTGAAACGCAAAGTACGCAATATTTTTCCGAATTACCAAATTATTAGAAGCCAAAATCGGAAAAAATGACTATCTTTGTCGGCATATCGGGAATGGACCCTTTGTTTTTTTGACCAAGCAAGGAGAATGTAGCTATGAATGTACAGATAGAACCTTCGTGGAAACAGCATCTGCAAACGGAGTTCGAGAAGCCTTACTTCGCGCAGCTTGCTCAGGCGGTGAGGCAGGAATATGCGTCGTTTGCCTGCTACCCGCCGGGACCGCTCATCTTCAACGCCTTCAACCTGTGTCCCTTCGACAAGGTGAAGGTGGTGATCATCGGACAAGACCCCTACCATGAACCCAACCAGGCGCACGGGCTGAGTTTTTCGGTGAGAGAGGGGGTGGCTTTTCCGCCCTCGCTGCAAAACATCTTCCGCGAGATTCATGACGACGTGGGGTGCGCAATGCCTGCGTCTGGCGACCTGACCCGATGGGCGGAACAGGGGGTGCTGCTGCTGAATGCGTCGCTGACGGTGCGGGCGCATGTGGCCAACTCGCACGCGCGACTGGGATGGCAGGTGTTCACCGATGCGGCTATCAGGGCTTTGGCCGACGGACGCGAACACATTGTCTATATGTTATGGGGAGGCTTTGCCCGCGGCAAGGCTTACATGATTGACAGGAAGCGGAACCTTGTGCTCGAGTCGGTTCACCCATCGCCGCTGTCGGCCAACAGGGGCGGATGGTTTGGGCAGCACCAGTTCACGCGCTGCAACGAGTATCTGAGACAAAACGGACTGGAGCCTATCCGCTGGGGGGAGTGAGCCTTCTCTGGACAGTGGGCTTTGAGCAAAGACTGGAAAAACTGGAAATTGATGATGAAAGACAAGAAAATGATACCCATCGTGCAGGTTGGCGACGTGCTGGTTTCGCCCGACGTGCTGACGGAAAACTTCTGTTGCGACCTCAGTGCCTGCAAAGGCATCTGCTGTGTGGAGGGCGATGCGGGAGCACCCGTTTCGCTCGATGAAATCGGCGAAATTGAGGCTTTGCTCGATGTCGTCTGGACGGACATGTCGGCTTCGGCCCAGGCGGTGGTCGATAGGCAGGGGGTGGCTTACACCGATCGTGACGGCGACTTGGTGACGAGCATCGTGAACGGGAAGGACTGTGTGTTCACCTGTTACGACGACCTTACGGACAACGAAACGGGCGAAACCATCAGAGGATGTTGCTTGTGTACACTGGAAAAAGCTTACAGGGCGGGCAAGACGCATTGGTGCAAGCCCATAAGTTGTGCGCTTTACCCCATCCGTGTGAAGGAGTTCAGCAACGGCCTGACGGGGCTGAACTACAACCGCTGGGCGGTGTGCAGCGAAGCGGTGAAGAAAGGCAACAAGCTGCAGCTGCCCCTATACCGGTTTCTGCGTGGGCCACTCATCAGACGGTTCGGCGAACAATGGTACGACGAGCTTTGCCAAGTGGCCAGCGAGTTGGGATTTTAACTCTTTCTGTACTCCGAGGGACTCATGCCCACATGCTCCTTGAAGAATTTTCCCAGGAACGACTGGTTGGGAAAATGCAGGTCTTCGGCGATTTCCTTGATGCTCTTGGTAGTGTTTTTCAGCAGTATGCGCACTTCGAGCGTCACGTAGCTGTCTATCCATTCGTTGGGGGTGCGCTTACTCACTTGCTTGATGGTTTCCGACAGGTATTTGGGCGTAATGCACAATTGTTCGGCATACCAACCCACCCGTCGCTCGCGCCGGAAATTATCCTCCACCATCTTGATGAACTTCGTAAAGATGATGTCAGCACGCGTCTGTCGGCGGTCACTCTTGCGTTGCAGACGGTAGATGACGTTGCTCAGGTCGTAGAACATGGCCAGGAGCAGCGTTCTGACCGAGTCGCGGCGGAAATGGTTCTCCTTGTCGGCGGTGCGCTCCTTAATCATGGAGAAATAGCTCTTGAACACGTTGGCCTCGCGTGTGTTGACTGACACGACCGGGTGTGAGCGCGAAAAGAGAAAAAGGGCCGAGATGTCGCTCACAGTCTTGATGATTTCGTTGAAGAAGTTGGCCGTGAGGATGAAGCAAAGCCCTTCCAGGTCGGGGCTGGCCATAAAATTGTCGAGGATATGGCCCTCCGAGATGATGAGTATGTCGTTGGCCTTCACCATTTGTTCCTGTGTGTCGATGGTGTATTGTGCCTTTCCGTGGGTGCAGAGAGCCACAACGATGCGGTTCATGCGCCGTGGGTCGCGTGGGATGGGTGCCTGTGCCATGTCGTCGAGCAGCACGAGGTCGTCCTCGAGAAAACTGCCGGTACCCATGTCTTTCACTTTCTCGACATTCAGGTCTTGAATTGTTTTTTTCTCCATAGATTCAGGTCTGTTATAGTTCGTGTTTAATGGGGCTTTCTGCTTTTGGAACGTCATTGCCGCCACTGGCGTCCAAATCAGTTTCTTCAGCATCTTCGTCGCCGTCATTGTCGTAAAAAACCACGGTTTCATCGGGCTGATGGCTTTCTCGGTCCTCTGGATAGGGGCGGACGTAATGGGCTGCAGGCGAGAGCATGTCCATGGCTTCAACGCCCAAAATGTTGTCTAAGTTGAAGTAGGATGGTCCTTCCATCTCGACATACCCTGATGGTCCGACAGTGAACCTGCGGCAGGCCTGTTCACAATCCTTGCCATTGCAGACATAGCTGAGTCCGTTGATGCTGAGTTGGTCGCCGGCATTCATTTTCTGCAACGTCACCCGCACACGACCTTCGAACCGATTTCCGCACCCTACGGCCATCCGGCGCTTCTCTGCCTTTTTCAGCCATGTCGGCGACTGAGGGACCACGCTGTCGGCCTTGGCCACCATGTTGCTGTCGGGACAGACTGAGTCAATGCTGTCGGACAGTTGAACCGGAATGTGGGTGTCCTCCCAAAGATGACAGTCGCGTATCAGGTTGACGCGGGTGGTAAAGGTGGCAGTCCGCTGAGGGACGATGGCTGACGGTGCATACTGCCGGAGTCTCTCCACCTGCTTGCGAAAAGCCGGCGGGGTGGATGTGCCGTTGATGTGATAGCGGCCGTCAATGATTTCGTCACCATTGGGCAGCGTGTGGGCGAATGCCGACTGGCAAACCCATGATTCGTCGGTGAAATGGGCAAATTTCTTGCCTCCAACACTGCCAAATAGTTCTAAAGAGAGTTGTTTGGCAGCCTTTGGGCGCGAGGTGGATTCGGAAGGCGCACTTCCTGCTGGCAGGGGCGAATACCACACTGCCACCATGTTCGTTCCGTGACGAAGGAATGGTTTCACATCATAGCGCACCACACCAATCGAGTCACCCGTCTCCATGCATCCTGGCTCAAACAGGCTCGTGGTGACGTTGCGCCCATTGACGTAGAGAATGAAGCGCCCGCCGCTAGCCACTTCGATGAAGGCTTCCGTAGGCTGGGCACTAAAACTGTAGCTATGCTTAAACCACAATTGTTCTGTTGGACAGGGGCTGGTGGCATGAATCCAATGCATGCTCCAGTCCTGAGCTTGCACAGTGATACTGAAAGTGGCCAACAGAAGGGCCAATAGCAAGCGTGTCATTTCAGCGACTTTGTTTTTTTGCCGTCAATAGCGATGGTTTTCACCTGTCCGTTGTACTTCACCGTGATGTTTGTGCGTTTGTTGGTTGTGTTGAGTATTTGGACTTGGGTCACTTTGCCATTGTGCCATGTCATGGCCACTTCCAATCCGCCACGTGCGCAAATGCCTTTCACGCTGCCTGTAGGCCATGCCTGGGGAAGTGCAGGCAACAACTCCAATGTGTAGGCGGGGGTGCGATGGGCTGCCGAGCCGTTGCCGTCAAACTGTGGCCGCGGGCCGCTGCTCTGCACCAGCATCTCACAGACGCCTGCTGTGCCGCCAAAGTTGCCGTCTATCTGGAAGGGTGGGTGAGCGTCCATCAGATTGGGATAGGTGCCGCCTGAGCGACGACGGTCGGGGCCTTCGTAGCGGTCGGGACTGACGTAGGTGAGCAGTTTCTGGTAGATGTGGTAGGCTTGCTGGCTATCGTGCAGACGGGCCCACAGATTGATGCGCCATCCGGTGCTCCATCCGGTGGTCTTGTCGCCCTTGATTTCCAACGAACGCCGGCAGGCCTTGGCCAGTTCGGGAGTTTCGCTTAGTGTGAGGTGGTTTCCAGGGTAGAGGCCGATGAGATGGCTCTGGTGGCGATGCTGAAAGTCGAAGTCGTCCCAGTCGTAGTACCACTCGTTGAGGTCGCCCATGTGGCCTACCGTATAGGGGTGAAGGGCCTGTAGTGCCTGCTGTTGCGTTTCAATGGCGTGGTCGAACGGGTTGAGCACCTGCTCGGCGGCAATGGTGTTGGCTAGCAGTTCGCGTATGATGGCCAGATCGGCTGTGCCACCGTAACAGGTCATTCCGTGGTATCCGCGATCGGTGACATATTCGTTTTCGGGCGAGGTGCTCGGTGCGGTGATGAGTTCCTCAGGTTTGTTAGGGTTGCTGACGAGCCAGTCCATGCAGAAGTCAGCCGCACCGCGCATCAGGGGCAGTGCGGTTTGCTGCAGATAGTTGGTGTCCTGTGTGAACAGGTAGCGTTCCCACAGGGTGTTCACCAGCCAGGCTCCGCCCAGGTTCCAGTTGGCCCACTCGGGCTTCTCGCTTTTTTCTCCAACAGGATTGGTCATGGCCCAGATGTCGCTGTTGTGGCTGCTGCACCATCCGCGGTTGATACCGTAGTAATTCTTTGCGGTGAATTGGCCGTTTTCTGCCAAAGCACCAACAAATCCGTCAAGCGGCGCAGCCATTTCTGCCAAGTTGGCTGTGAAGGCAGGCCAGTAGTTCTCCTCCAAATTGATGTTCACGGTGTAGTTGCCGCGCCAAGGCGACCACAAATGGGGCGTCCAAAGGCCTTGCAGGTTGGCGGGAACGCCCGGCGTACGGGAGCAACTTATGAGCAAATAGCGTCCGTACTGCATATAGAGAGTCTCCAAATAGGCATTGGTGGCCTTGTGGTTGGCATAGTCGTCGGTATAGTCGCGCAGCATTTGTTCGGTGGTGCGGTCGTGGTTGAAAGCAGACCCCTCAAGATTCAGTTCCAGTCTGGTGAAATAGCTGCGGTAGTCGTCTGTGTGGCGCTGGCGCAGCTGGTCGTAGGTGTAGTTGACCAGATGCCAGGCATCGTCGGAGGCTTGCTCCACATAAGGAGCTCCTTGGTTGACGGGATGGCGGTTGAAACCATTGAAACTGGTAGCGTTGACAAAGTAAACGACCACTTCGGAGGCATTGCTGACAATCAATGTGGAGTCGGTGGCTGTACACTCGCCATCCTTCAGCCTTACAAGCAGGTGCGAACAGAAGTGTATGCTTTCACTGGAATCGCCTGTAGCATGGCCTGTCATTGTGAGCTGTTTGTCAGAGGCTTTCACCTTGTGGGGCACCAACGATGTGAGTGTCAGTTCGGTGCTGATGCTGCGGGGCTTGCTTGCCCTGAGCCTAAAGGCCAGCACACGGTCGGGAGCCGAAGCAAAGTATTCGCGTTCGTAGCTGACGTCGCCTATTTTGTAATACACATGTGCGAGGGCGCTGTCCAAATCCAACTCGCGGCGGTAGCCGGTGTAGTTGCCGGCGTTGAGATCGTTGATGTGAAGGATGCCAAGTGGCTGGTAGAACTGTGAATTGTGTCCCTGTACGTTCAGCTGAAGCGAGTCGGCCAACGCATAATCCTCGCTGAAGAGGGCTTTGCGTATTTCGGGTATCCACTTGGCGGCCCCTGCATCTTCGTTTCTGTCAACGGGCTTGCCCGTCCACAGGGTGATGTCGTTCAGCAGCAGGCTGTCTTTGTCGGGTGCGCCGTAGATGAGTGCTCCCAGTTTGCCGTTGCCGATGGGCAGCGACTCCTCGAAGAACTGTGCGGGGCGGTCGTACCATAGTTTCATGGGCAGCTGACCCTGAGCCAGTACTGCCGTTGAGGCTGTCGTTGCTGCTGCGGTCAGCAAGAGTGTCAGTGCGAGTGGGGCTGTTCGTTTCATGGTTTCCGTAGGGATGTTTTATTATTTGTTTCTGCAAAAATACTTCTTTTTCTATGACCGGCCAAATAAAGGTGGATATTTAGTGGTTTTCCATCTTTCGTTTTTTCATATCTACACATAGACGCTGTGCCCCTTCACTTTCCAGAAGCAGTTTGTGGCACCTGCAAAATCTTTTCGTATTCAGCAGGATTGTTCAGCAGCCGGCAGGCTTCCAAGAACTGCTTGTCGTATCGCAAACCCAGTTCTATGGAGCCTTTCTGGTAGTAGTAGAACGCAACAATGTCGCTTTCTATCATTTCCTTAATGACTGCTTTGTGTTTGTCGAGGTCTTTGCTTATGTTGTGCTTCAGTTTCTTTTCCAGATTGTCGAATTCCTCTTTGGCATCCTCGTAGTAGCCCTCAAATTCAGCCATCTTCTTCAGGTTTTTCAGTATTTTCTCGCTCTCGGGGTCGTACGTGAAGCCGCTCTTGATGACGCGCTCCTTGAAATCCTCGTACTCCGCGTCAGTCAGCTGGAAATCGTGCGGCTTGGCAATCGTGGGGTGGGAGAGGTAGTAGTCCAGCTCGTAGTTGTAGAGCACGTCGGCCGAGTCGCGCCCCGAAGCCTGCAGGTAGTAGGCCAGGTTGGGCAACGAGTCGGGTTTCACTTCCACGTCGGGTTTGATGCCGCCGCCGTCTCTCACTTCGCGGCCGTTCTTGGTGTAGAACACCTTGGTGAGCGAGTCGGGCACATGCTCGGTGTAGCCGCCCCGCCCATGCCGGTAATTGATGGCCTGAATGCAGCGTCCGCTAGGTATGTAGTATTTGTTGGAAGTGAGTTTCAAACTGCCGTTGTAGGGCAAATCGACCGTCATCTGAACCAACCCCTTGCCATATGTCCGCGTTCCTAGAACTACCACACGGTCAAGGTCTTGCAGGGCTCCACTGGTTATTTCGCTCGCCGATGCCGAATTTCCATTAACCAGTATCACCACAGGCATCAGCGAATCCAAAGGCTCGACGGTGGTTTTGTAGTCGCGGCTCACTTTCTTCAGCTTTCCACGGTTGCTCACCACGTTGATGCCCTTGGGCACAAACATGTTGACGATCTGAACAGCCTCTTGCTCAGAACCACCCCCATTGCCACGAAGGTCAAACACAAGTTTCTTCATGCCCTGCTTCTTCAGGTCAATAAATGCACGGCGCACCTCGCGACTGCTGTTCTCTGTGAAACCACTCAACAGCATGTATCCTATGCTGTCCTGCTGTATCCCATAATAAGGAATAGTGGGGTTCTGAATCTGTCGGCGCGTAATTTTCATCTGCATCGTCTTGCCGGTAGAGGGACGTTTTATCTTCAACAGGAAACTGGTGCCTGCATCGCCACGAAGATGCGAGCTCACATAGCTGACATCCTTATCTTCCATCGACTCGTCATCAATGCTCAGAATGATATCACCCATACGCAATCCTGCTTCATGAGCCGGGTTGCCCTCGTAAGGTTCGTAAATACGCACACGCTTGATGCTCGAGTCATAATGAATCGTTGAACCGATGCCTGCATAGATGTTGCCGGTATAAATGCTCTTCAGTTCCTGCATCTTCTCTTCAGGATAATACTCCGTATAGGGATCCAGACTCTTCAGCATTGCATTAATCCCTTCGCCAATCGTTTCGGAAGCGTCTAAAGTATCGACATAAATCATGTCAAGATTCTTATAGATGGTGTTGAACACTTCCAGGTTCTTGGCCACCTCGAAATGGTGGTCCTTATTTTCTTGACCACTGACGGGTACAAGCACTGACAGCAGCAGCAAAAGGTCTATAATTCTCTTTCTCATTGGGCAAAATCACTAAAATTTCTGCAAAATTACATTATTTTTGACGACAAACTGAATTTTTTCGCAAAAAAATTTGGCGGTTTCAGAAAAACACTGTACTTTTGCATCCGCAATTCAGAAATGAATGCTTTTGCTTCAGTAGCTCAGTTGGTTAGAGCACCTGACTGTTAATCAGGGGGTCGTTGGTTCAAGCCCATCCTGAAGCGCGTTGAAAATCAAGGAGTTAGAGAAATCTAACTCCTTTTTATTTTTCCATCGGGAACACATAGGGAACACACAGCCCCTGGTTTCAGCGTCTTCAAACGTGCTTACAGATTATCATTTGTTGTCAAGAGCAAGTAAGTGACACTTACCAATTCTCCAATAATCAAAGGTTTGTTTCTCTATAAAACACTCCCCGTATCCTGACTCACACATGCCTTTCTTTGGTGTATCAAGTCGTTACGTACACACATAATCGATAAGGAGATGTAAAGGAGGCTGTTAAGCCAAACAAAAATAAAGAACAACAACTGCGTTATTTGTGATTCTTGCTAAGCACCTTTTCTTTGGGATTGATGTTTATCATCATAGATTTAGTGATTCATTTAATCTTGGTGAACGTATTGATTAATCATTATGTGAGTACTTTCCTCTTGCTTGTCTCGCATGAGATTATAGAGGTAATCTGGAATCTTGAAAGCAGTTTTCCGATGCTTATATATTCCATCTTGTATTCTATACAAAACACCCTCGTTTATAGATCCTTGGTTCTTTTTCAATCTTTCAAGACAATTGTCAATAAATGATTTCAAGGACTCACACGTTTCAATATCTTCTAAATTTTGTTTCCTTGTTGTAAAAAACCATTTAATGATAGGTACTAATGGAACACCTACAAAAACAACAGCTGTTTGCATACCTTCATTTTTATAAAAACCGACAAACAATATTAAGGCTAAAACACTCCAAGCGATACAATCTATAATAGTATTGAATTTCTTTCTTAGCTTTGAATCATAAGCCAGATTTGTTCTCTGACAAATAAGAGTAGCCTCTACTTTATTCAAGTCGCTAACTTGGATATCATACCAATTAACAAAGCCTTTATCCGGAAGGTTGACATAATTATCATTAACATCTTCGGCAGAGGGTTTAGTTCCCCACACATAAGAATTCCATTCTAGTCCTAATACATCACAATCGAATAACTGTTGAATTTTAGCAGCTAAATTTCGATGCTTTCCTGCCTTAGCTTCAAGGACGAAGCCGATGACAAGGGCAACAACACTGTACGCCATTAATGAATGAAGAACAAGATAATTGTCAGAACATATATAAAACCTGGCAAAAGATATAATTATGGGGATTAACACACAAAAAAGCATATAGGCTGTGGAATAATGCCCAGCTTTCGTGTAAAAGTGGTGTGCAGCTTTGAGCTGATTAATGTGTTCTTGCCTATTTTCTAATTCTACTATGTTATTTGCCATATCTAGGAAATTTAATGCCAAATACTTTAATCCATTTATTTATCGCGGCCTCAGTCATGTAATTCTGCTCATATTGAATAGCAGCACTAGCTTCAGAGGCGTCTCGTGATGCCATTATTGCCAATCTTCTTCTATCATATAAATCCAAATCATTAATGCTACCCTGAAATCCTTTTGGGTCATAATAATCTCTCATTATTTGGAATGATAAGGTATCCAAAGCACTTTTAACAAGTTTGGGATAAGTTACGGGGAATGAGAGTAAGCTGTTAGCCCAATCAATCATTAAGTTTTCAAAAAGGTAAGAACCAACTTCATCTCCCCAATGCTCCTTTTTCCAGTATTTCATAAGTCTTATCGCAGGCAATAATGCCCCATTGACCCGTTGGTTTGCTTGGGTCACTCTGTTTTGATCTATTCGAGGATCCGTTCCCTTCCAGCTCCCATTTCCGTCAGGAATAACATAAAACCCTGTCGTTGTATAAAAACATGGTACTATGTCAAAGTTCCATTCATACGAGGAGAGTTGAAGGGTAACAGCCTCTTGGTTACGGTGAATGTCGGCTTTACTATAACTGGGAATGGCACCCAACTCCCTTTTGATGGCCTCAATCATTTTTCTGGAATTAAGGACATTGCCATCACAATAATCTGGGAGCAATTTTGCATGTGGATTATTGACATATATGGGATATGTTTTTCTGGTAATCTTTGTCACATCATCTGTCGTACATCCTTGTGCGTTAAACACAATCATGATGTCGATGTCATCCAACGGACGGATTTTTGTGTTTCTGGCAAAAGAGCCAAAGAAAATATGATTAGCTCCATTATATAATGGTGGAATCCTCTCGCTTTTAGCAAGGTCCTCTATTTTAAGAACAAGCCAGTCGCGGCTTGCTCTTGCTGTAGCTGTTCGTTCGGGATCAAGGTTTACGGAATCCCTCATGAAATCTTCGAAACATGAATTTACTGTGTATGCCATTACAAGCTTTTTATTGAAAAGAAGAGCAAAATAGATGCCAACCAACCAAATGGTGGTCATATGGTAATAATAAGGGAAAAGTATATCAGTCATGTCACAGTATTACTGACAATTTGGCGTTTTCTTCAAATATTTTGCGGTTTTTACTCAATTTTATCTCCGAAGAGAACAAATTTGGCAAAAATCATGTATCTTTGTACTCGGATTATACATTATTGAAATATGGATAGTAAGCATCTCAACCGAATCAAAGTCGCTTTAGCCGAGAAAGAAAAGACTAACAAGTGGCTGGCTGAACAATTGGGCAAAGACCAAGCTACCATCTCCAAGTGGGTGACGAATACAACGCAACCTAATTTGGAGATGTTGCTCCAAATTGCAAAAGTACTTGATGTAAATATAAACGAATTAGTACGTCCTTTAGAATAATGGTAAGAAAGAAGAAAGACGCCAGTTCGGGATAAGAAGTTCT
>DFFM01000010.1 GCA_002369515.1 Prevotella sp. UBA3776
ACGACGTGACCAACCAGAAGGTGGTAGGCGTGGACAAGGAGACGCTCATCCCCATCTACGACCTCTGCATCGACCCGGCCAGAAAGGCGGCCATGAAGGACTACATCAACAACCGCCTCGTCATCGACATGGCCCGCGAGGAGGCCGAGGAGCTCATGCGCAGCGGATACCAGAGCAGCACCGTGGCGCACATCGGCGCACTGCCCTCGTTCGACAAGGAGGCCGCAAGCGGCACGCTCATCAAGGACATCTACATGGGAGGACAGCAGGTGGCCCGCGTCTGCAACGAGTACATACCCGCCATCAACAAGAAGGAGCGCGTCAGCGTCATCTACCCCGTGGTCAACAACAAGGTCAAGTACAACCTGGGCTACTGGCCCGGCGACGACAGCCACAAGCCCTGCCGCATCTGCTTCAACGACACGCTCATCGTCAAGGAGGTACCCAACGCCGAAAGGGGCGTGAACAAGGACATCTACCTCTGCGGGGCCAGCATCTACAACATGGACGACGACGCTGAGCTGCTCAAGAGCGAGAAGACCGCCGAGACCAAGGTGCAGAACGCATACATGGAGGGCAAGGGCAACAGCAACAAGGTCGGAGAAATGGTACACAACTACCCGCTGGTGAAGATATTCAACCGCATCTGGACACGCGAGTTCTACTGCCAGCGCATCTACGACGACCAGATCGTGCGCTCCGGCGACTACGGCGCAGGATGGTACTACCCAAGCAACGTGAAGTACTTCAACCTCAACAACTGGCGCGTGGCCAAGGTCAGCGACTACCAGAACCTCAAGGACGGCATCACCAAGGCAGGATTCAACCTCACCGCCGCAAAGATGTACAGCGACGCGTCCATGGGCGCCGAGGACCTCACGGGATTCAACGTCGAGTGGAAGGGCTGGTGGGACTACAGCCGCAACAGCAACCAGGTATGCAACGGCAACAACAACGACCAGATGGAGTACCTCACGCTCAACGACAAGGGCCAGTTCGGACACATCAGAATCACGAAGCAGGGCTCGATGGACATCTGCGACAACAACTACAACCACAGCAAATGGGCCATGTTCGTAAGACTCGCTCAGGACTTGAAATGAAAGCCGACATTGAAATTTGAGCAGTGAATTGAAACAGTGGGGGTTACCCACGCTTGAAGCAGGAGGTGCGCCGCGGCGCACCTCCTGTTCGTTTTGGGAAGGAACAGGATGAAGGGGATATTTAAAAGGGTTGATTCTCGGAAGAGAGTCAGCCCGTTTTCTCTTCATACACACGTGCACGAGGTTGCCATGGTTTAGCATTATAAAGGCCCACCCCGATACAGTTACAGACCCCATCCTGATGAAGTTACAGACCCCACCCCCATCCCCTCCCCTTGAGGGGCGGGGAGATTCCGAACAGCCTAGCAATGAAACTCAGCGCGAGGTCTCCCCGCCCCTCAAGGGGAGGGGATGGGGGTGGGGTCTGTAACTTTATAAAAGCGGTGCCTGTAACTTCATCAGAGTGGGGTCTGTAACTTTATAAAAGCGGTGCCTCTGACTTCATCAGAGTGGGTGCCTGTAACCTTCCATTCCTGCCAAGCCAAAAAGGAAAATTTGGTAATTATCAAACAATCCCATTCACAAATGCCAAATGGACGTTTTCAAAGCCTTGAGAAGCCGCTTTCGGACACATTCTGAAGGAATTTTTCTTGTTTGTCCGAAAAAAGGGATTCTGTCCGAACCTTTCTGAGAGTTTGCTGTGCCATTACTTGCCAAGTGCTGAAAAACGCCTTACCTTTGCGCTATAAAAACAAATTAATAGCAATAAAAACAAAAAAACAATATAATATGAAATCTATCAGCACCATAAGAAACTTTGCAATGGGCATGCTCTACGCAGCAGTAGCAGCATCTGCATTGACTTCATGTTCGGACGAAGTGATCGAAGAGAATGCTTCCCAACAGTTAACAAGGATGGAGCAAGGCGAAAGCACCGACCTTGCCAATATGGAGCAGTATGGATACGCCATTCCTTTCGAAGTGAAGGCAGAGGGCGAATGGAAGATCTCGTTCAGCTTCAACGAGGGCCACCAGATTTGCTACGCACTGCCCGACCACGGAAAGGGTCCCACGAAGATCAAGGTGTGCGTACTCGACAACTGGACTGACGAACGCCGCACGGGCGAGATGACAGTCACTGACCAGACCAACGGTTCAAAGACCAGCTATCCGCTGAGCCAGAAGTGCAATCTGGACAACGGTACCCGCGCAGGCAACCTGGTGGCTCCCAGCAAGGGCAACATCATCTACGGAGTGGGTTACGGATACAACATCTACAAACCCCTCTCTGAAGGCATCGCATTGTGCCCCATCGTAAGGGTCGAGGAGTTCATCGCAAACAACATCATCGAGACAGAGGGTGTTGACGAAAACTTCAAGTACTCGCAATACACAGGCAGCACACTGAGCGAACTGACCCGCGATTACAAAAAGCAAAACAACATCGCAGGCAATGCCTACGGATTTGAGGCTGAAATCAGCAATGCTTTCGGTACGAATGACTTCTCGTCGAACGAGTGCGAGTATATGCTGAGCGAAATGAGCGCAGTGAAGAACAAGGTCTTGATTGCCAACATGAACGCAGGAACCCTGATGCAATACTACATGTGCGACGAAGCATACGCCAACATCAACGGCTCGCCCTACGTTGCACCGGGTTCCGACCGCAAGCGCGGATCGGTGGTGGCCTACCCCAGCAACGACGAAGGTTTCTACAATCTGGTGAAGCAATACGGCACACACCTCATTCGCCGCGCACATCTCGGCGGACGCATCCGCTACGCCACCACCATGAACATCAGCAAGGTGGAAGGCAGCTACGACCTGAATGCTTTCGCAAAATGCAACTACGATTGCCCCTGGGCAAAGGCCGACGCCGACATCTCTGAGGAACTCAAGAATTCATACAAAAGCAACAACGTGGCGCGGAGCACCAAAGTCACCGTCTATGGAGGTGAACAGAACGCTGCCAATGTCATCTCGCAGATCAGATTCAACAGCTGCTACTATGGGTGGCTCGAGTCGCTCGACGACATCAAGAACCAGAGAATCATCAGCATCGACAACGACGAACTGCTTCCCCTGTGGGAGCTCGTCAACGAGGCAGAAGCCGGCGGACGCGCCCGCAAGGCCAAGATGAAGGACTACATCCTGAACCGGCTGCCACTCGACATGGCCCGCGAAGAAGCAAAGCAAACCTATCTGGAGGGAACCATCTACCGCATCAACAACATCCCCGACTTCAGCAAGGAGGCTACCGACGGAACACTCATCAAGGATGTGTATGCAGAAGGAAGACACGTGGCCCGCATCTGCAACGAGTATATCCCGCAAATCAACAAACTGCAGCGCGTCAACATCATCTATCCCGTAGCTGCCAACAAGGTGAAGTACAACATGGGATACTACACCGGCGACAAGGAGCACGACCCCTGCTTGGTTTGCTTCACCAAGACAGAAACCAAGATAAAGAGCGTAGGCGACAGCCAGACAGGAAACAAAAGCGAGGTGTATCTGTACGGTTCACGCTTCACTTCGGACGCAGAGCAGTTTGAAGGCGAGAAAATAGCCAATACAAACATCGAGAACGCCTATATGGAGGCTCCTTACTCAGAATCGGGGACGACAGTCACGGGCAACTATCCGATAGTGAAGATATTCAACCGCATCTGGCAGCGGAGCGAGTACAGCGAAGAAGTGAGCTCGAGCTTCTATGGAGGCTACAACACCACGTACTACTATCCCGAAGACCGCACAAAATTCCACAACGAGACCTGGCACATATCGTCGGTCGATGACTGGAAGAACCTGACGAGTTGTCTGATCGACCAAGCCGGCTCCAACCTGCCTGCCACAAAGATCTTCGACGACAGCAAATACAAAGCCCAAGACATTACCGGATTCCACTTGAGATGGCTGGGATGGAAAGACTGCAACAGGGACTGCAACGGCATCAACAACGACCAAATGGAGTTCATGACGCACAAAGACTTCAAGCAGTTCGCCCACGTGCGCATCCTCAAGACGGGCAGCATAGAAATCTGCGAGAACGAATACGCACTCAATTGCTGGCGCATGTGCATCCGCATGGTGCAGGACTTGTAACAAAACAAGAACCCACCCCCAACCCCTCTACTCGGTGAGAGGGATTGGGGGTGGGTTCTTGTTTTGTTTTTCCTACAAATGCTGCATCAGCACATCCCACACGGCGACGATGTGGCACACGCTGCCAGCCAAGACGAAGAAGTGGAACACCGTATGCATGAAGCGCCGCCGCTTGAGACTGTAGAACACGGCTCCCGTGATGTAGCACACGCCCTCGGCCACAATCCAAGCCACCGCGGCCGCACTCACATTGTCCATCAGCGGCTTGAAAGCCACCAGCACCGACAGTCCCATCAAGCAGAAGCAGAGGGTCTCGAGGTTGCTGTGGTCCTTGAGATGGCGGAAACTCATCACCGTTCCCACAATGGCGCACACCCACTGGAAACAGAACAGCGTCCATCCCCAGTAGCCCGCCTCGCGCAGGGCAATGAGCGTAATGGGCGAGTAGCTGCCCGCTATGTGCCAGTAGATGGCGGCATGGTCCCACTTGCGCAGCCGCTCTTTCCACACGCTGCGCGCACTGACGGCATGATAGACGGTCGAGGCGATGTAGGACATGAGCATGCCGAACAGATAGAGTATGACTCCCGCCGTGGCCCATCCGTTGCCCGAACGGAAACACCACACCAGGAATATCACGCCGATGACCACGCCCAGCAAAATGCCGCCGCCGTGGCTCGAGGAGTTCCAAATCTCCTCCTTGTGGTTGAAATGTATGCGTCGCATCAGCTTCTTTCAACTTACTCTGCCAAGGCGAAGTCGAGCTGCCGCTTCTCCATGTTGGCACGGGCCACACGGATGCGGATGGGGTCGCCCAGCTGGTATTTGTGATGGCGCCGACGGCCCACCAGACAGTAGTTCTTCTCGTCGAACTCGTAGTAGTCGTCGTCCAGGTCGCGCATGGGGACCAGTCCTTCGCAGTGGTTCTCGTCAATCTCGCAGTAGATGCCAAACGACTGTATGCCACTGATGTGGGCGTCGAACTCCTCGCCGATGTGTTCGCCCATGAACTCCACCATCTTGTACTTGATGGAGTCGCGCTCGGCGTTCTGTGCCGTCTGCTCCATGTCGCTGGAGTGTTTGCACTGGTCCTCGTAGTAGTTGCGGTTGGCCGACCGCTCGCCGTTCTGGTAGCGGGTGAGCAGACGGTGAACCATGAGGTCGGGATAGCGGCGTATGGGGCTCGTGAAGTGGGTGTAGTAGTCGAAGGCCAGTCCGTAGTGCCCAATATTGTGGGTGGTGTATTTGGCCTTCATCATGGAGCGCAGGGCGATGCTCTGTATGAGTTTCTGCTCACTGCGCCCCTCGACGTTGTTCATGAGCGCATTGAGGCTCTTGGCAATGGCCGAGCGTGTGCCGGCGGTCTTGAGTTTGTAGCCGAATCGCACGATGAACTCGCGCAGGTTCTCCAGCTTGGTGGGGTCGGGCTGGTCGTGAACGCGGTAGGGCAGCGTCTTGGCTTTCTTTTTGTTGCCCTTTATCTTGTGTGGGGCGGCTCCGCTGAACCCGCTGCCCATGCCCACGGCTTCGGCCACGGTACGGTTGGCCAGCAGCATGAATTCCTCGATGAGTTGGTTGGCTTCCAACGACCGCTTGAAGTAACAGCGCGTGGGTTTGCCCTGCTCGTCGATGTCGAAGTGCAGCTCCTCGCTCTCAAACTTCACGGCGCCGCTCTTGAAGCGTCGCTCGCGCAGCTTCTGCGCCAGCTCGTGCAGTTTCAGGTTGGCCTCTACGAGGCGGCGGTCCAGTTCTGGGTCGGGCGTATTGGTGGTCAGTTTGCTGACGGGCACACCGCGTTTCATGTCGTCGATGACGGTCTGCACTTCCTCGTAGGCAAAGCGCCGGTCGCTGCGTATGATGGTGTGCGCCAGGTGCCAACTGACGATGTTGGCCTCGGCGTCGAGCACAAAGACGACGCTGTAGCAGAGTTTATCCTCGTCGGGGCGCAGCGAGCAGATGAAATTGCAGAGCCGCTCGGGCAGCATGGGGATGGTTCGGTCAACGAGATAGACGCTGGTGGCGCGCTTCTGCGCCTCCTTGTCGATGATGGAGCCTTCGGTGACGTAGTGCGACACGTCGGCAATGTGTACGCCCACCTCGTAGAGAACAGCCCCCCTCTTATCCCCCCTGGGGGGGATGTCCCGCGCAGCCTGTCCCTCCCCACAGGGGGAGTCGGAGGGGGCTTCGGGGGCAACCCTTATGGACAGGGCGTCGTCGAAGTCCTTGGCGTCGCGGGGGTCGATGGTGAAGGTGAGCACGTCGCGGAAGTCCTCGCGCTCGGCGATGTCCTGCGGGGTGATGTCGGCCTTGATGTGGTTGGCCGCCTCCTCCACCTGCTTGGGATATTTGTAGGGCAGCCCGTACTGTGCCAGAATGGCGTGCATCTCGACGGTGTTGTCGCCCGATCGTCCCAGCACGTCGATGACCTCGCCCACAATGTTCTTGCTGTCGCGCGAGGGCCACTGGGTGATGCGCACCACCACCTTGTCGCCCGTTGTTCCGCCCTTGAGTTTGCGTTTGGGGATGAAGATGTCGTGAACGAAGATGTTGCTCTCAGTGATGAGGAAGGCAAAGTCGTCCTCCACCTTCAGCTTGCCCACCACGGTGTCGCGGGCATGGCTCAGTATTTCGGTCACCATGGCCTCTTTGATGTGCTTTTCGCGCCGTGCCATCATCGACACGCGCACACGGTCGCCGTCGAGGGCGAACATCGAGTTTCGCTCGCTCACGAAGATGGGTTTGCCGCCATCGTCGGGAATGAACGAGTTCTTGCCGTTGGCCTTGCGGCGGAAGGTGCCTTCCTGCACCTGTCCCTTGGTGTTCAGCTGGTAGGTGTTGTCGGCCACCTTGCTCAGCAGGTCGTCCCAGGCCATTTCCTCCATGGTGTCGATGGCGAGCATCTTCAGCGGGTGGGTGTTGAGCCGCAGGTCGCGGAAGATGGTTTTAAACGTGAAAGACTCGTTGGGTCGGCTGCTGAAGTAGTTCAGCAGCAGCTCGCTCATTTCGCGCTTGCCTATGCGCTTGGCGCTTTTTCTCTCTTTTGTCTTGCTCATAGTATGATGGTGGTTTGGTTCTTTTTCTTGGGGAGTGCTGGAGTGCAGGAGGCTTTTCTCCTCGCTATCCATTGAATATACAAAGAAACAAAATATTTCTGATAGTTGTACCATCTGTTACGAATAATTTGCATTTTTCTTTCCTCCATAGAGCCAAAAAGGCCAGGTTCCTCCACGAGAACCTGGCCTTTTTTGGAATTTACTTCTAAGCGGTTACATTGCTCACTTGATCACAAACTTCTTGCCCTTCTGGATGACAACACCGCGGTAGGTCTTGTCAACACGCTGGCCAGCGAGGTTGTAAGCAGGCAGCGACTCGTCGAAACTGCTCACGCGTACGCCGTTGATGCCGGTTTCGGTATCATCAGAAGGAATGAACTCGAAGGCGTAGAAGTTGAGTCCGTTCTTAGGATAGCCGATAAGAACGTCGCCAGCAGCCACCTCTACGGTGATGATGGGATAGACAAGGTCTTCCTTTTCGGGATCGCTCGAATCCAGACCTGCCACCTTGATGGCGTCAGCATCCTTAACAACTTCATCGTACAGAGTTTCGTCGCCCTGCGTCAAGGTGAGGTTGCGGTCGGTGGCTTCCGAGTTTGACGAGCGAACATAAATCTTCAGCGTACCAGCGGTGGTGCAATTCAGTGTAAGGTTGTTGTTGCTGCTCGACTTTCCGCCAGTCTTCAGACGGTGGCTGAACTTGATCTGGTTCTCTGCATCACCGAACCAGCAGTTGTTATTGTCGATGGAGACTTTGCCGTTGTTGTCGGTAATGGTCAGCTTCATGTGCTCTGAGCTGAATGCCCTGTCTGTATTGCCAGCTGAAGCAACGTCCTCCTCGGTGAACTTGATCATCTCGCTTTCTTCGGCGGGTTCTTCACCCTGTCCAGAAGAAGTGATGGTGAACGTGGCACCGGTCTTGGTGCTGAAGTCGAAGCCCGACAGGTCGAGTCTGACGGTGATGTCCTGAACATCTTCCTCGGTGTTGAAGGTGATGTTGCCGCCCTTATAGACAGCGTCGGTCTCCTCGCCAAAGGCAGAGAACGTACCGCCGAAGTCATGGGTCCAAGCACCGTCGATGGTGAACTTCAACTGACGGTTCTCGCCTTTGGGAACATCCGTGAAGGTGATCTCCCAAACGCCGTCTTCCACCTCGGTCATCTTGTTGGTCTCAGCAGAGCTGTTCCAACTTTCACCATTCAGCCAGCCAGCTTCGCCGTTACCAGCTACATAGACCGACTCATAGACAAATTCGCTCGAGAACTCAACGATGTCGCCTGTAACGGTGACAACATTAGTTTCAGGATCGATGCTGACGGTGAACGTGCCTGCGCCCGTGAGGTTGAACGTCACGTTGTTGCCCGTCTCGTCACCGTACCAATCAGAGCCGTTCTTCACAACCTTCAGCTGTACGTCGCTGTAAGCCTCGCTGACGGTGTAGGTCTTGCTGAATGTACCGTCCTCCTGCTTCTCCATCTTGTTGTTCTCGTCGGTGCCATTCCATTCGTTGCCGAAGATGTCGGCGGGCGCACCAGCCACAACGAAGGCATCCTCACCCGAGACCTCGGCGGGAGCAGCAATGAGTTCAACCTGAGTAATGGTATAACCACCCTGATTGATGATGATACCATCGGTATGAATCTGCGAAATGTTGTCCTCTGTCACAACGAAGTCGAAGCCTGTGTCTGTTGCCTTACCATCCATGCCAACATAGTTCTTCCAGGACCAGCCTGTATCCTTACCGCTGTAAGACAAAACCATCCACGTATCGCCACCAGTACCTTGTGCGGTAGCCGTCACGCGAATAATGTCACCAGCCTTGATTCCTGCCTTGTCATTGGCATTCGTGAAGTGGTTGACGTTGATGGTTACGTTGCCATTTTCATTGCCAATCCAGATAGATTCGTCAGAGCCTGTATTCTCTGTAGATTCTAATGTAACAAGGCGTGTGCTGTAATTCTCACCCGAAACCTGTAGGCCATTCTGCTTGATGTACTTCAAGATGTCGCCAGTGATGACGAACTGGGCATCGGTAACATTGCCACTTCCAACAGGTACACCAGCCTCCAAGTCAGACCATGCTCCGTCCTTGATGGCTACCTGAGCACTCCAATCATCCCCTGGAGTTACTCCTTCAACAACAACATGAATGATGTCGCCCACCGTGGCATTTGCAAGCTTTTCGGGCAAAGCCTTGATGGCATCGCTACCCCATGCTGCAGCAACAGGCTCCTCGCTCGTCCAGATGGCCTCGCCGGGAACGGTCGGCTCATCCTTGATCACGGTGATGCTCAGCGGCTGGAAAAGGGTGAGAACGCCCAGTCCATAGAGAGACATGTCGTACTTGAAAACCCAGCCAGTAGCCTCTACCTTGTCACCGTCGGCAGCGGGAGCTTCGGTCAGAAGTCCAAACGTGTCCTGAATGCCCAAGTCTGCACCATCCATCACGGTGGGAGAAACATGGTATTCGTCGCCATAGTCGCCGGGCACCACTGTGAAGGTGGCTTCGCTGAACTTGACGAAACGCCAGTCGTAGTCCTCAACATAGTCGTCAACGTTGGCCTCGGTGATTTCCTTTGGCTCAGCTGTGCCATTGGTGATGGTCATCTTCTGGACGGAAGCGGCGGTGTTCTCCGACTCGCTGACAGTCATGACTCCCAACCAAGGAGAAATGGCAACGACCAAAGCCAACTGCCCGTTCAGGGTCTGGCCCGTGGTGAAATAGTTGGCAAAACCATCGAACATATAGGCGCCCGAAGCATCCTCGATGATAGTCCTGCCGAGATCGGCCGAGGAGAAGGTCACCTTGGCATTGGTCAGTGTGAGCAGCACTTCGTCGCCCTCTTCGCCTGTCGGCTTGTAGGTCTTCAGAGCGGCTATGTTCTCCAGAACGGTGGCCTCAGCGGTGGGATCTTCTTCCTTTTCAGGCTGCACAAAGATTTGCAGCTCCTTCGTTGTATTGTAAATGGTCGGGAAGCCAATAATGGTATAAGTACCCGTGAGGTCTTCAACAGAAACGGGGTTAGCTCCACCCTGTCCGTAGAGCTGCACATTCTCATCGCCCAACTGGGTGTAGAATTTGTTTCCATCCTTTGTGATGGTAGCGCCAGTCACCTTGAAATACTGGCTCAGCACAGTAGCGATGGGAGTACTCCAGCTGTCAGCAGCCACCTCTTTGGGGTCGGGAGCTTGTCCTTCTTCAGTTTGCATGCCAGAAATACTGGTAATTTGCGGATTGCCGTTGCGCACTTGATAAGTAACCGTTGCCTTGCCACTGAGCACCTGTCCGGCTGTCATTCCTGAGCCACCGCTCTTGAAGAAGACCACGGCTCCGCTTGCATCCTGGATATAGGTATAATTGCCGTCCACGTAGGTAACCACAGCACCGTCAACTTTAACTTGATAGTTGCCTGCTGCAGTCTGTGCCGTCAGGGCTGCAATGTTCTCCATGACTCCAGCAAAAACAGTCACCTCGAAGCTCTCGCTGGCGGGCAGATAAGAGGTGTTGCCCTCGAAAGTGGCAGTAATCTGGGCAGTGCCGGGGCCAGCGAAGTAGAGCATACCGTCGCTCACGTAGGCCACATCCTCGTTGGAGCTGCTCCAGCTGATGCCACCCTCTGTCACGGGATTACCCGAGCCATCCATGATGGTGGCTGAAGGCAGGCTCGTAGAACCGCCCACCATTCCCTCTGTAGGAGCATTCAACAGTTCGATGGAGGTTTCCATACGGGTGTCGGAAGCGTCCTCGGTCTTCACGAAGAAGGCAATGTCATTACCTTTGATATTATTGTTAATCGAAGTGTAGCAACGCCAATCCGTTGCGTTATAAACACCAATATAGCGGTTGTCACTGCCATCTTTATTATATAGGTAATAACAATTATTATCACCTCCCTGCACTAAGGTGAATGTGCTTCTTGCACCACTTCCCACACGCAAGCCGTTGTTCGAATTGGTGCAATAGAGATAAGATGTGGATTCGGGCTTGGCAAACTTGAATCCATCTTTCGTGACCTCCACATTCCAGATGATTTTGTCGGCCACAGCGCCAATAATTTCCGAATTGTCGTCATCGAGTGTTACATTAACTGCTGAAGGTGCCGAAGCGGTACCTTTGTCGTTCGACATGGCCATGGCTGATGTCAGGTCAACAATCACCACTTGGTCGCCCGACGAGAGCGAGGCCGCGTCGGTCTTCACCCATTTCTCGGCGGCCGAAGCACTTTGACTGCCCCAGCCAGCTAACAGCATGACCAGCATGCTGAGAAGCGAAAAACGTAAATGTTTGTACTTCATAATGATTTAGGTTTAAAAAAAATGTTAGTAAATTAATCTTTTATCTTTATTTCACTTAGGTAATAAGCTCCAATTTAGGGGATTTGGGCACAAATATACAAACAAATTCTGATTTTTTAAGTGTTTTCTCAAAAAAAATGATGATTTCGTACATATTTATTTACTTTTTTCAAGTTTCGAAAGCTCCGCTTTCTGGGAGTTAACCTCCTCATCCACCCTGGGTGGGGAAAAAGCCCCCTACCCCCCCGTAGGGGAGGCTTTCTGTGCGCAGGGCTTCCCCCTACGGGGGGGGATGAGAGGGGGGCTTCTCCCTTTTCTGCGGATGTTCGGTGGAACCTACGGTCGAACGGGGAAATGAATTCTATTCTTTTGGCAACAACGGTTTTTCTTTGGAAACGGCATGGTGTGAATGGGGATAGTTACAGACCCCACCCCCAACCCCTCCCCTTGAGGGGCGGGGAGATTCCGCACAGCCGAGCAATGAGGCTTTGCACAGTGACATTCCATCCTTTATAAGTCGCGGTTAATACCTTGGTGGCAATGAGACTCAGCTCGGTTCTCCCCGCCCCTCTTTAACTTTG
>DFFM01000009.1 GCA_002369515.1 Prevotella sp. UBA3776
AGAGGGGCGGGGAGATTCCGCGCTGGGTGTCGTGGAAATACAGACCCCACCCCCATCCCCTTCCCTTGAGGGGCGGGGAGATTCCGCGGAGGATGTCGGGGAGATACAGACTACAAAAAATCCTTGAAGGAGAGATACTGCTACCGCCTTTCCTGCACAGATGCTCAGCGCGTTTCTCCCCTCCCTTCAAGGGGAGGGGATGGGGGTGGGGTCTGTAACTTACACCGTCCAAAAACTAGTCACCGCTCAAAAACTAATCATCGCCCAAAAACCAATCACAGCTTAAAACCCAATCATCGCCCAATAAAACAATCACCATTCAAAACCCAATCATCGCCCAAAACCCAATCACCGCCCAATGACCCCACACACCGCCCAATGACTTTATTCAACATGCCCCAATTTGTTAAATCAAACAATCCCATTGATTCCCTGCGTTCGGAGCTTGCGCCATTTTGTCATTAAGAAGCCTCAAATTAAGCGAAAAAGGGTTATTTTTTTCGTAAAGTCAGATTTTTGCACTATCTTTGCTGCGATTATGTGTGAGCCGGTGCAGCTGTGGAACCACATGCCCATGTGCGCCCGCGTGAACAAATAATTATATTTAAAGCGAAACAAAACAAACCAATTGACTATGGAAGAGAAAAAGTATTATGACATTGTTGACGAGAAGGAAGTGACAGGTGCCATGGACTTCCCTGCGCTCATGCGCAAAGTATATGTGTGGATGACGCTTGCCCTGGTGATTACGGGCATGACTGCCTATGGCGTTTCCACCAGTCCAGCCATCCTGCAGGCCGTCATGACCAACCAGGTGCTGTTCTGGGGGCTGATGATTGCCGAACTGGGGCTGGTGATGTGGATTTCTGCCGGCATCAACAAGTTGTCGCTCACATCGGCCACGCTGCTGTTCATCCTCTATTCGGTCATCAACGGCGTTACCATGTCGTTCATATTCCTGGCCTACACCATGACATCCATTGCCAACGTGTTCTTCATCACGGCAGGCACCTTCGCCGCCATGGCCTTCATCGGCTACACCACCAAGGCCGACCTCAGCTCCATGGGCAAGTATCTGCTCATGGCCCTCATCGGCATCATCATTGCCGGCATTGTGAACATCTTTGTCAAGAGCAGCATGTTCGAACTGATACTGAGTGTGCTGGGTGTGCTCGTCTTCGTCGGCCTGACGGTCTATGACACGCAGAAAATCAAGCAGATGCTGCAGTATCAGGACGGCGGCGAGGCTGCCCAGAAGGTGGCCCTGCTGGGTGCGCTGTCCCTCTATCTTGACTTCATCAACCTGTTCCTCTACCTGCTCCGCCTGTTCGGACGCAGAGAGTAGGGGCAGTGCCTCGCCCCGCCCCGCTTGGGGGAGGCTGGGGCATGAGAACTGTGCAACACTACAAATGGAAACAAAACAATCACCAATGAAGAAACTAAGCACTTTGGCAGTGGCCGCATGTATGATGCTGGCCGGCTGCGGTACCATGGGAACGGGTGCCAACGGCACGAACGGTGCCAACATTCTGGGCGACATCCTCGGAGCCATCACCAACGGTTCGGGCGTCATCAATGCCATCACCAGTGTCATCGGACTTGACAAACTGACCGCCCAGCAACTGGTGGGCACATGGACCTACAGCGGACCGGGCTGCGCCTTCACCAGCGAGAAACTGCTGGCCAAAGCCGGCGGCGAGGTGGCTGCCGTGCAGATTGAGCAGAAACTGTTGCCCACCTATCAGCAGCTGGGATTCTCGGCCAGCAACACGGTCATCACTTTTAACAACGACGGCACGTTCGCCTCGAAAATCGACGGCCATCCCTTCAGCGGCACCTACGTCTTCGACGAGGCCAACTGCAAGATTACGCTCAAGGGCATGCTCCTCTCGGTCAACTGCTATGCCAAGCGCGAGGCCAACGGCATCAGCATCCTGTTCGAGGCGAAGAAACTGCTGACGCTCATACAGACCATGTCGGCGCTGAGCGGCAATGCCAACCTCGAGACCATCGGCGAGCTGAGCAAGAGCTACGACGGTGTGCGACTGGGCTTCGACATGAAGCGATAACCGTGTCCTCAGCGCATGAGGTCCTTCGGGAGTAGGGGAGCAGACTACTGCACCCATGCTCCCGAAGGACTTTTTTGTGTTGGTTTGCATAAAAATGTAATCTCAGTTGAAAATAATTGCATATTTATTTGCCCGTATGCAAAATATTGCATACTTTTGCAGGCGGAAAGTAATAAATATACAAACTATGAAGGTTAAAAACAACAGAATGGAGGCTCTGAAGATGCTCATTTCGAGCATGGAGCTGGGAAGCCAGGAAGAGGTGCTGCAGGCCCTGGAGAAGGAAGGTTACAAACTGACGCAGGCCACGCTCAGCCGCGACCTGAAACAGCTGAAAGTGGCCAAGGCAGCCTCGATGAACGGGAAGTACGTCTATGTGCTGCCCAACGAAACCATGTACAAGCGCATCAGCAAACCGCGCTCGGCCAACGAGATGTTGCAAACCTCGGGGTTCGTTTCCATCAACTTCTCGGGCAACATGGGCGTCATCAAGACAAGGCCGGGATATGCCAGCAGCATCGCCTACAACATTGACGACAGCGACATTCCCGAAATCATTGGCACCATAGCCGGCGACGACACCATCTTCATCGTCATCAAGGAGGGCGCCGCCTACGAAGATGTCATCGACGGGCTGAGCATGGTGATTCCCAACATCAAGTGAGCCAAAAGCAAGTTTTCTTTTAAAAAAGCAGGGGCTGCAAATCAAGCCCTTTTCACCACAATCATCTGACAGATAAACAGAAAATGGAAGAAATACAGGTTGTAGTTGCCGACGCATCGCACGAAAAATACGTCGATACAATCCTTCAGACCATAGCCGATGCCGCCAAGGTGCGAGGAACGGGCATCGCCAAGCGTACACACGAATACCTCACCACCAAAATGCGCGAAGCAAAGGCGGTCATCGCCCTGCAGGGCGAAAGGTTTGCCGGGTTCAGCTACATAGAGACGTGGGGCAACAAACAGTATGTCACCACCTCGGGACTCATTGTCCATCCCGACTTCCGAGGCATGGGCGTGGCCAAGAAAATCAAGGACATGACCTTCACCCTGGCCCGCACACGCTGGCCACATGCCAAGATATTCTCGCTCACCAGCGGAGCTGCCGTCATGACCATGAACACCCAGTTGGGCTACCAACCCGTCACCTTTGCCGACCTCACCGACGACGAAGCGTTCTGGCGCGGCTGCGAAGGCTGCGTCAATGTGGATGTGCTCCACCGAACGGGCCGCAAGTATTGCATTTGCACCGCCATGCTCTACGACCCCACCGAGCACCTGCCCGCCAAGATTCCCGACGAGGTGATCGAGAGAATAAAGAAGCTGGAGAGCCCCTCCCGTCCCCCCCTGGGGGGGGAGAGTGGCCCGCGGAAGGATTTTCAGACGGCAGATCCATTGCTATATACGAAGTTAAGAGAATTTGCAGCAGAAAACAGAAAAAACCAGACAGAGGCCGAATCTGTTCTATGGCGTTTCCTTCAAAGGAAACAATTAGGCGCTACATTCAGAAGACAACACATAATTGGGGATTTCATAGCCGATTTTTCGTGCATTCCTCTGAAGTTGGTTGTTGAGGTTGATGGGAAATATCATCAACTGCCTGAAAAAATGGTAAGCGACGAAGAAAGAACCTCATGGCTGGAGTCCAATGGTTTTACCGTACTCAGGTTTACGAATGAACAGGTTCTTCAAGACACAAACTATACTATAAATAAAATAAAAGATACAATATGGACACTTCAAGCAAAACAGTGAATAACGAACAAAACGTAAAGCAGGCGCAGTCTGTTCCCCCCCTGGGGGGGGGCAGGAGGGGCCGCGTAGTAGTAGCCTTTTCTGGTGGACTAGACACCAGCTACACCGTAATGAAACTCACCCAGGACGGATGGGACGTTTATGCCGCTTGTGCCAACACGGGCGGATTCAGCGAAGAACAACTTCGACAGAACGAGGAAAACGCCTACAAGTTGGGCGCAGTGAAATACGTGACGCTCGACGTCACCCACGAGTATTACGAGAAGTCGCTCAAATACATGATCTTCGGCAATGTGCTCCGCAACAACTGCTACCCCATCAGCGTCAGCTCTGAGCGCATCTTCCAGGCCATTGCCATCGCCCGTTATGCCAACGAAATAGGGGCCGACGCCATCGCCCACGGCTCCACGGGGGCCGGCAACGACCAGATACGCTTCGACATGACCTTCCTCGTCATGGCGCCGGGCGTGGAAATCATCACCCTCACACGCGACCAAAAGCTCACCCGCAAGGAGGAGGTGGACTATCTCAACGAACACGGATTCTACGCCGATTTCACCAAGCTGAAATACTCCTACAACGTGGGCATCTGGGGCACCAGCATCTGTGGCGGCGAACTGCTCGACCCCACGCAGGGACTGCCCGAAGAGGCCTACCTGAAGCACGTCACGGCCAGCGAGCAGGAGCAACTGCTGAAAATCACCTTCGACAAGGGCGAAATCGTGGCGGTCAACGGCCAGCCCTTCGACGACCGCGTGAAGGCCATTCAGCGAATCGAGGAAATAGGCGCTTCCTACGCCATCGGACGTGACGCCAACGTGGGCGACACCATCATCGGCATCAAGGGGCGCGTGGGATTCGAGGCCGCTGCACCCAAACTCATCATCGAGGCGCACCGACTGCTGGAGAAATCGACCCTGTCAAAGTGGCAGCAGTACTGGAAAGACCAAGTGGCCAATTGGTACGGCATGTTCCTGCACGAGAGCCAGTACCTGGAGCCCGTCATGCCCGACATCGAGGCCATGCTCACCAGCTCGCAGCGCAACGTCACCGGAACGGCCATCCTCAAGCTGCGCCCCTACGGCTTTGAAACCGTGGGCATCGACTCGCCCAACGACCTCACCAAGTCGAAACTGGGCGAATACGGCGAAACGCAGACCGGATGGACTGCCGACGAGGCCAAGGGATTCATCAAGGTCAGCTCCACCCCGCTGCGCGTCTATTACGGCATCCACAAGGACGAGAAACGCTGAAATTTTGCTCCTTCGGCACGGAGGCTTGTTTCCGTGCTGGATGCTTCATGGAAGTAATTGTTTGAAAAACAACTTGGTATGAAAAAAGATACAGACCCCACCCCCATCCCCTCCCCTTGAGGGGCGGGGAGAGGCTAACGCCAAGCCAATCGCTGAGTCTCAGCGCGGAATCTCCCCGCCCCTCT
>DFFM01000042.1:0-6834 GCA_002369515.1 Prevotella sp. UBA3776
CATAGTTTAACCCGACCTCCAAAAATGACAAAAATGCAACAATCGCGTCAAGGCGTTTCGAGGAACCTGGCGTACTCCGATATAGCCCCAAGGTCTTTAGGTCGAACAGCGGGCGGCAGACAAAGCTACACACTGTGCCGCTAATTGAGGCGCAAAATGCAGATGGACATCCTGCCACTTGCCCAAAACGGCAGATTTGAATGCTTGTTTTTTGGTGTTTTGATTATTTAACAATCTGGTAATGAGGATAATGCAATCTTTCTACCGCCCATGATTTGAAATCCGCATCAACGGGGAACAGTTTCTTCAGACATAAGCACTAAATCTATGATGACCTCTTGCTAAGGTAATACTTTACTGTTTCCGAAGCAAGGTTTTCGATTAATGCTTCCATGCTGTCAAAACCAGCCGGAAGCGAAAAATTAACATACCAAGTCCCTGGATAATCCCACACTTTTGTGATGTAGTCATCCATCGTTCTTGCGTCAATGACATACTCAGCTTCCGGTACTGTCTTTCTTGCGCGCTCCAGTGCCAAGTTATAGATTCCCTCAAGCTTTTCTTCAGCTATACGCAGATAACCCTCGTCGTAATTGTCCATAATGTTTCTCTCCATCCAAAATTACGCAGCACTTTAGTTTAACATTCTTTATAAGTTCCTGAGGAACAAAAAGTTGCTCAGGGTTTTGCCATGCCAGATCTTCCACTTATCTTAGTGCTGCAAAACAAAACAAGCAAAAAAACGTCGATGACATGGCAAATATAATAATAAATCCGAGATAATCACTCCTTTGGGTGGGGGCTCTCACTGCTCGTCCGATTCATTTTCGACGTCGCAATGCAGGAATCCCATTTCTTTGGCCTTCTCCTGATTCATCAGGAAATAGATGGCTTCGCCCTGGTTGCACAGCTCGCCTTTCGAGTTTGTAATCTCGGCAGTGATATACACCAAATTCCGCACTTGTTTGGCCACTTTGGCCTTGATGGTCAATTCCGGTTCAGTTGTGGGAATGGCCTTCTTGAACTTGACGTTGAGCTGTGCGGTGTAACCGCTTGTCTGAAGTTTTCGGGTGACGACCCATCCGCAAACCTCGTCAATGAGCGTACTCAGGATCCCGCCGTGCATGGTGTTCACCCATCCCTGATAGTTCTTTTCGGGATGCCAGGTGCTCACGATGTATTCACCGTCCTCGTAGAACTCCATGTGAAGCCCCACTGGATTTTCTGGACAACAACCGAAGCAGTTGTATTCCGGGTGGTTGCGCCACGGATTGATGATCTTCTTCATGTTTTGCGTTCGTTATATTACCTTATTCAACTTTTGACTCTTGAAGTTAGCCCCCTCCGACTCCCCCTGGGGGGAGAGATTGTCTGTGCGTTGGGTCTATTGCTTTTCCCTTCGGCCAGCGACCGTTGGTTCACGCTGTCGCGCCTACCCGTAGCCTTTCGGCCAGCGACCTTTGGTTCCCGAGCAAGCTCGCCTACCCGTAGCCTTTCCCCCCTAGGGGGGACAAGAGGGGGGCTCCCGCTAACTCCTGATAACTCCCGACATGCGAAAGTTGAAAACTATATTAATAATTGATACAAATGTACGCATAATCAGGCGATAATTGTTATTTTTGCCGTAAGATTTAAGTGTTTTTATTACTAGAACATGGACAGAAGAGATTTTATCAAGAAAACAGCGGTGGCAGCAGCTGCTACTGCATTGGCGAGCCCCACCATGGCCATGCTCGCAAAAGGAGAGTCGGCAGGGCTGGCAAAAGATGAAGGTGAATTGGTTCAGCAGGCGTCACGGCCTGACGGCCGGGCACCCAAGGTGTTGCTGATCAACGGAAGTCCCAGGCGCGACGGCAACACGTTCTGTTGCCTGGAGGAGATAGAGAAGCAGTTGCACAAGCACGGGCTGCTGACCAAGCTGGTCCAGATAGGCCCCAAGCCCGTCCGTATGTGCATCAACTGCGGTGCCTGCAAGCGCGACGAAAGGCATGTGTTCATGAATTTCATCAGATGAGTTAGGAAAGCCCCCACCAAGCCTCCCCCCGTAGGGGAGGCTTCCAGCGCACTGGGCTTCCCCCTACAGGGGGGATAAGAGGGGGGCCAATTCCCAACTCCCTACTCCTAACTCTCGAAGGGAGGATATACGATTTTCTCCTCCAATGCCCGCGAAACGAGCTGGGCGGTGTTTTTCACGTCGAGTTTGGCCAGCAGGCGCTTGCGGTACCAGTTGATGGTCTCGGTGCCGAGATGAAGGCGGCTGGCTATTGCGGGATTGGTGAGTCCCTGGCAGATGAGGCGCAGGATGAGCTGCTCGGTGTTGGTGAGTCGGGCGGAGCCCTGCGCGCTGCCGCGACTGAGTATTGCCTTCACTTCGGGGCTGACGTAGGGGTGGCCTTTCCACACTTGCTCTATGGCCTCGACGAGCTGGCTCACGGGAGCGCTCTTGAGCACGTAGCCGTGTGTGCCGGCCTCGAGCATGCGCCTGACAACATGGTATTCGTCGTGGATGGTGACGGCCACGATGCGGACTTTGGGATAAGTTGCGGTTACCCATTTGCAGAAGTCCAGGCTGTCGCCGTCGGCTACTGAGACGTCGAGCAGCAAAACGTCGGGGCAGCGTTCGGCCAGCGCGCTTCGACACTGTTCGAGCGTGGTGAAACTGTGGCTGATGCGTACCGTCTCGCTGCGGTTGACAGCATCGGTCAGTCCCTCGTTGAACATCGCGTGGTCATCGACGATGTAGGTGTCTATTCGGTATTTGTTCATAGTGGCAGCGTTACGTTGATTTCGGTACCGGCATTGGCCGTGCCATCAGACGGGAGAGCCCCCTCCGACTCCCCCTGGGGGGAGAGATTGTCCGTGGAGTGGAACTTCCCCCCTTGGGGGGAATCAAGGGGGGCCGAGACGATGGTGAGGCGTCCGTTGAAGGGTGATATGCGCTCGCGGATGTTCTGCAGTCCCATGCCTTCGGCGCGATTGCCGACTGAGAATCCCCTACCGTCGTCGCTCACGGTGAGCGTCACCTCGTGTTCGTCCTGCATCAGCTGTATGTCTATCAGGGTGGCCTGGGCGTGCTTCAGCACATTGTTCACCAGTTCGAAGGCGCAGCGATAGAGCACCAGCTCGCGCTCTTTGTCCAGCCGGATGGCGCCCACTTTCTGGAAGCGCGCGCCTGGCACGGAGACGGCAAAGTCGTGCAGGGCCGAAACGAGTCCGCGTTGCAGCAGTTCGTCGGGCATGAGGTGGTGGGACACGCGGCGCAGTTCGGCAATGATGTCGTCGAGCAGCGAGGTGGCTTCATCCATGGTGGAGTCTCCACGCTGTGCCACCTTCAGTCTCAGCAGCGAGAGCATGCCCCCCAGCGAGTCGTGCAGGTCGCGGGCCAGGATTTGGCGTTCGCTGGTTTCTGTTTCCAGAGCCACGCGGGCCGCCAGCAACGCTTTTTGCCTGCGGTGGGCCAACTGGCGATAGACCAGAAGGGCCACCAATGCCACCACCATGGCCACAGTGGCCGCCAGCAACCAACGGAAGAGGCGCTGGCGCGCGGCCATCGCCACGATTTGCGCCTCTTTGGCGGACGTTTGGTAGAGCACTTCCATCTGCGACAGCCCGCTCTGATAATGGTCGGTGGCGTAGCGGCTCATCGTCTCCTGCATTTTGCGCACATAATGGCGGGCTTTCTGCTTCTGTCCCAACTCGGTGTAGATTTCGGCCAGCAGGCGGTAGCAGTTGGCGTCGGCGCTGGTGGCGAGCGAGTCGGGACGGACGCTGAGCAGTGCATAGCTGAGAGCCTTCGACCACTGGCGCTCAGCCATGGCCAGTTGGCTGCAGGCGGCATAGACGTCGCTTCTGTTTTCAAAATCCAGGCTGTCGGCCTTTTCTTGGGCTTCGCGGGCGAAGTCCCTGGCCGCAGCAAGGTCGGTGTGGCCCTCCATGAGGTTGAGCCTCACCATGGCCGCCAGCACCACCGGGTAGTCGGCCGCCTCCTCGGCGCGGTGGGCGCGGTAGTAGGCCAGACACTTTTCGGCCACCCTCCGCGCCGCGGCATGGTCGCCTTTATCGACATAGAGACGAAGCAACCCCTTGCGGGCCAAGGCCATCATCAGCGAGTCGCCGGAGGCTTGGCCTTTGCTGAGGGCCATTAGGTAGTTGCGTTCGGCCTCTTGGCTGTTGCCCATGGTGAAATAGAGTTCGCCAATGTTGTGGAAGAGCACGGTTTGGCTTTCCAGCCATCCATATTTCTCGAAGATGGGAAGCGCCAACTGATAGTAGTGGATGGCCAGATGGTGCTTGTCCTGCACATTGTAGTCGTTGGCTATGGAGCCGAAGAGCGACGAGCGGGCATCGTCGATGTCCTTCTCGGTGTAGCGGCCGGAGCGGGCCATCGTATCGACCACCGCAAGCGCCTGCATGAAACAGTCGATGGCCGCCGTGTGCTCGTCGCGGCCATAATGAATCAGTCCGAAATGGCGCAGCACGTTCTGGCGCACATTCAACCCGCCGAGCTTGTAGCTCAGCGCCAAAGCCTTGCGGCCGTAATGGAGCGACTTCTGGCTGTCGAAGGGCAGCCAGCCGCGCATCAGCTCGTCGTAGGCCCTGAGCAGGTCTTTGCCCTTGGGCGGGTTGTTGCCCCTGAGTGCAGCCTCAAGGGAATCGATGCGGGCGTTGCGGTGGTCGTTGTAGCCTGCTGCCGACAGACAGACTAGCAGACAGATTGAAATGTACAAATATCTCATAGCCACCGCAAAGATACATTTTTTTTTACATTTCCACCACCCGAATGGGGGGCATTTGCGCCCTGTTGGACGATTTCCACCCATTTGGGTGGGAGAAAGCATCAGGAAAATGACTATCTTTGAAGCCTAACCTTTTTAAATATAACAATTATGACGAAGAGAATGTTGATAGTTTGCGGACTGATGGTCTGCATGTGTACAGGAGTTTCGGCACAAGGCTGGCTCAACAGGATAAAGGAAAAGGCCGTGGAGAAAATCAAGGAGAAGGTGGAAAAGAAAGTGGAGAATGCTGTTGAGGGCACCGACGGCGATGCGCTCGCCACCGACGGCGACGGCCAGTTGGCCAAGCGGAGCGCCGAGGAGGGACCCGCCGTCAACACCTCCACCGACTTCAGGCGGGGGGCCGTCATTCTGTTCCAAGACGACGTGAAGGGCGAGCGCGTGGGCGAGTTCCCCTCGAAATGGGACTTGCTGGGCGGCAACGCTGAGGTGAAGACGCTGGGCGGCAAGAACGTCATCGAGGTGACCAACAACGGTGTCATCACCCCATTGCTGAAGCAGCAGGGGGCCTATCTGCCCGAGGAGTTCACCCTGGAGTACGAATTCTTCTACTGGGCACCGGGCAGCAAGCAGGATATAGGGATAAACGACTTGAAGCTGTGGCTGATTAACACTGCGGACAGGACCGAGCCCAACGTCGGTGAAGAGGAGATGTCGTTCGAGCTGATGCATGGCGTATGCGAAACCGAAGACCAACACTACCGGGTGAAGTCAAGGACAACGGATTTCAGCCATACCTTCAGCCAAGGTTGGCACCACGTGGCGCTGTCGTTCAACAAGCAGGCGCTGAAAGTCTATTTCGACGGCCGCAGGGTGATCAACCTGCCCAACGTGCAGCAGCCATCGTGGTTTGCCTTTCAGGTGCCATTCGAATACCACGACCTCACCTTCATCAGAAACGTGGTGCTGGCCAAGGGTGCCGTCGAACTTTACGACCGCAATGCGCAGGACCTCTCTGCCGTGGAAAAGGCCATCCAACAGACGGGCAAGTTTGTGACCAACAACATCTTCTTCGAAACGGGCAAGGCAACGCTGAAACCCGAGTCGATGGCGGAGATACAGAAGGTGGCCGACTACATGAAGAAGAACCCCACGGTGCGATTCGAGGTGCAGGGTCATACCGACAGCCAGGGCAGCGACAAGGTGAACGACCCACTTTCGCAACAACGGGCCGAAGCCGTGGTGAAGGCTCTTGAAGCCCTTGGCGTGGATGTGTTCAACCTCCGCCCCGTAGGCAAGGGAGCCCATGAGCCGTTGGCCGACAACCAGACGGAGGCGGGACGGGCCAAGAACCGACGCGTGGAGTTCGTGAAAAAGTAATTGGCTGTATGAACGAAGCTGACAGAGAATGGTTTTGTAAAGGATATTCGCAGAATTTAACGCAATTTTAACACTATAGAGCGCGCTGAAACTCAAGAAAAATATATCGCGACCAAATATGCGAAAAAACGAGAAACTGAGAAATCGTTGGGTTTCAGCCGTTTGCAGAAATAGTGCCGAGAGTTGTTTTCATAACGTCGGGAGATATTTTTTTATCTCCCGACGTTATTCTTTTTTCGGGAAACGAAAAAATGCTAGAGGCAAGCATTTGAAGTGCCAAAAACCTGCACAAAACGGCTCGTTTGTGCAGGTTTTTGGCACTTTTCAAGAGAATCGGGGCACGACCCAGGGCATGAGAAACTCAAAAAACATGCACAAAACGCCTGTTTTGAGCAAAAACCAACGCTAGAATGAATCGCGACCCGACAATAGGCCGTGTAAAGAATATTCCAAAGTCCCCGTAGGGGATGGTTGACGGTTTACAGTTGACGGTTTACAGTTTACAGTTTACGGTTTACAGTTGATGGTTTGCAACGCTAACCTTAACTTCCCATCCGGATGGCTGTTTGAGATAAGGTTAGGAGCAGGGTTGTCATCTGTAAACCGTAAATGATTATCCGAAATCGTACCACCAAATACGTTGTTTTAGGGGTAATATACTAAAAGAGACAGTTGGTTGAACGCTACGCGTCTTCATTCCCGAGCAAGCTCGCCTACC
>DFFM01000042.1:6970-34233 GCA_002369515.1 Prevotella sp. UBA3776
CAAATAAAAACCTGTTTTTCCTTGTCTGTGTTGGTTTTTATTGGTTTTTGAAAGGCTACGGGTAGGCGAGCTTGCTCGGGAATGAGACGCGGAGCGTTATTCTTCCATCTATGTGGATGATTTAAACTACAAAGGATTTGCTGGTACGATTGCGGATAATCATTAACTGTAAACCGTAAACCGTAAACCCTCACCCGTCGCCCCTTGCGGTGCGATTTGGTCGAAAAAAACGCAGGGACTCGTCGAAAAGCAGTTGGAGCCGAGAGCTGTTTTCATTACTTTTGCAAACGAAAACAATTGGCAAACGCTTTTTGGCAATTGGAAACGGTAATCTGGAAACAGGAAAACAACAAAAAAAAACAATAGCAAATGAAAATGGAAAAGATTATGAACAGGGTGAAAGTAGTTTTCATGATGACGCTGACGCTGGTTTCGTCGGCAGTGATGGGTCAGACCACCGTGAAGGGGGTACTGATGGACAAGAGTCTGAACGAGGGCGAGCCGTTTGCCACGGTGCGCGTGTTCAAACAGGGCAAGACAGACAAGGCGGTGAGCATGTTTGTGACCGACGCCGAGGGTCGTTTCAGCCACCAGGTGAACGGGCGCGGCTTGTTTGACATGGTGTTTAGCAGCATCGGCAAGACCGACCTGAAACGCTCGGTGAAGCTGGGCGAGAGCCAGGTGCTGGACCTCGACACGCTCTACATGGAGGCCAACGCCACGGCGCTGAAGGGCGTCGAGGTGGTGGCCCAGAAGCCGCTGGTGAAGATGGAGGTCGATAAGATGAGCTACAACGTGGCCGAGGACGAGGACTCGAAGTCGAACACGGTGCTCGACATGCTGCGCAAGGTGCCCATGGTGACCGTCGATGGGCAGGACAACATCTCGGTGAACGGCTCGCAGTCGTTCAAGGTGTATGTGGATGGCATGCCCAACGCCATGTTCTCGTCGAACCCTTCGATGGTGTTCAAGAGCATGCCCGCCACGGCGGTGAAGAGCATCGAGGTGCTGACCAACCCGGGGGCCAAGTATGACGCCGAGGGCAGCGCGGGCGTGCTGAACATCGTGATGAACCGCCAGAACCCCATGGCCGCGCAGAGCATGAACGGATACAACGGCACGGTGCGCGCCTCGGCGGGCAACAAGAGCCTGGGCGGCGGCGCCTTCGTGAGCGGACAGCAGGGCAAGCTGTCGTTCAGCGCCAACGCCATGGTGAACCATTCGAAACCGGGCACCACCCGCACGGAGGTGGAGCAGATGCAGGACGGTGCCGAGGGCACGAAGCAACTGACCACCTCGGAGAACGACGTGAAGGTGCCCTTCGTCATGGGAAGCTTCACGCTGGGCTACCAACTGAACCCCATGACGGCCATCAACGCCACGGCCACCGTGAACTCCATCAACATGAAGTCCAGCGGACTGAGCACCACGGGCATGGGCGGCGGAATCTACGGTAACGGATTCAACTACACCAGCACCACCGACATGAAGAACGCGCGCACGTCGTTCAGCGGAAGCGTGGATCTGCAGCACTTCTTCAACAAGGAGCGCACCCAGTCGTTGGCGCTGACCTACCAACTGAACGTGAGCCCATCGACCACCGAAATGACTTCGGACTTCGGCACACAGTCGAGCCTCATCGACCTGACCGACCGCTACTCGGAGAACAAGGAGCACACCACCGACCACACGCTGCAGCTGGACTACACCATGCCGCTGGGCAAGGGACAGACGCTGAGCGTGGGCAGCAAACTGCTGCTGCACAACGCCACGGCCGACGCCAAGTATTTCCTCAACGACGCGTACGACGAGCGATCGAGCATGGACTACGAGTACCGCAACTCGGTGTTGGCTGGATATGCCGAGTATGCCGGAAACTTCGGCAAGCTGGGCACCAAGGCCGGACTGCGCTACGAGCACACCTGGCAGAACGTGGAGTACCACCTGGGCAACGGTTCGGACTTCGAGAAAAACTACGGCAGCCTGGTGCCTACGGCCAGCCTGCAATACACGCTCGGCCAGGGCAGCAACCTGGGGCTTACCTACAATATGCGCATTTCGCGTCCGGGCATCAGCTACCTGAACCCCTATGTAGATAAGAGCAACCCCACGGCCCTCACCTACGGCAACACCGATCTGGACGTGGAGAAGAGCCACAACGTTTCGATGGTGTATAACATGTTCTCGCAGAAACTGATGCTGAACCTGAACCTGCACCACAACTTCACCGACAACGCCATTTCGCAATACAGCTTCTACGATGCCGGCAATCTGCTGAACACCACCTACGGCAACGTGGTGAGCCGCCATCAGACCGGACTGGGAGGCTACTTGAACTGGCTGGTCACTGCCGACACCCGCATCTTCATGAACGCTGCCGTGAACTACACCGACCTGCGCAGCGACGCGCTGAACCAGAGCAACAGCGGATGGACGGCCAACGCCATGATGGGTGTGCAGCAGACGCTGCCCTGGAACCTCAAGCTGGGGGCCTTCCTCATCACCTCGACCAAGAACTACACACTGCAAGGATGGAGCGGCGGATTCAACATGCTGACGGCCAACCTCTCGAAATCGCTGCTCAAGGACAAGCTCAACGTGAGCGTCATGGGCATGGTGGGCCTGAACAATGGCGGCAACATACAGATTGAGAGCTACAACCGCGGAAAGAACTTCAGCACTCACTCGCTCACCAAGGTGCCCCTGTACGGATTCACCGTGACGCTGAGCTACACTTTCGGCAACAGCAAAATGACCAACCGCCAGCACACCAGCCGTGTGCAAAGCGACTACATCGAGCAGCAGTCGCAGGGCGAAATGCTCAACAACATGGGCAGCGGACAGGTGCAGCAGCAGGGCGAAATGTAGCCCCCCTCTCATCCCCCTGGGGGGAAGCCCTGCGCACAGGAAGCCTCCCCTACGGGGGGAGGTTTGGTGGGGGCCTTTTTGGGAAAAAAACTCACAATCATTTGACATTTAAAGAAACATTTCGTAAATTTGCCACCGCATGAATAAACCCACAAAAAAAGACCTCGCTCTCTTCGGCGCGCAAGCCGCCGTCTGGCTGCTCATGATGCTGGTGCTGCCCCTGGCCACCTTCATCAGCACACGCAGTTGGGACTCCACCTCCACATCGTTTTTCATGGTGTGGCAGTTGCTGCGCGCCCCGATGGTGGTTTATTTCGTCAACTTCTACCTGTTGGGGCCCTATCTGTTCTTCCGCCAGCGCTACTGGCTGTTCGCCCTCGGCAACCTGCTGCTCATCCTGGGCATGAACTACGGTTTCTTCTACGGCTACTTCATGATTAAGGAGCACGTGCCCGCCATGGACGGGCGGGCCTGGATAGGGTTCTTCTCGGGAACGTTCATGTTCTTGCTTCTCAACATCGTCATGGCTGCCGTGGCCGTGGGCATCCGCCACTTCATGCGCATACGCGAAATCAAACAGCAGCTGCAAGAAGAAAAGACCAAGAACACCGAGGCCGAGCTGGCTTGGCTGAAAAACCAAATCAACCCGCACTTCCTGTTCAACACGCTGAACAACATCTCAAGCCTCACCCAGATTGACGCCGACGCCGCCCAGGATGCCATCGCACAGCTCTCGGACCTGCTGCGCTACGCCATGTACGAAACCAACAAAAAAACTGTGCCCGTGCAGGGCGAGGTGGAGTTCATGCGCAACTACATCTGCCTGATGAAACTGCGCTGCAACGACAAGGCCAAGGTCAACGCCGACTTCAGCATCGAGAACCCGCAATTCCCCATCGCGCCGCTGCTGTTCATCTCGCTCGTGGAGAACGCCTTCAAGCACGGCGTGAGCAGCAGCCGACCATCGACCATCGACATCAGCATGGTGCAGCAAGCCAACCGGCTGGAATTTCGTTGCGACAACACCAACTACCCCAAGGACGATGCCGACCGAAGCGGTTCGGGCATCGGACTGGAGAACACCCGCCGACGGATGGAGCTGATGTACCACGACCGCTACCAGTGGCAGCAGTCGCTCGAAGGCGACATCTACCACGTCTGCGTGAGGATAATGGAGCCTGAACCAGCCCCACACTAATACCAAAGCCCCCCTCTCATCCCCCCTGGGGGGGGAAAGCCCAACGCACAGGAAGCCTCCCCTACGGGGGGAGGTTTGGAGGGGGCCTCTCTCCCCCTATGGGGAGTCGGAGGGGGCCTAGGTGAGGCCGTTTTATAAACATTAATAATCTTCCACATGCCGCTTACCTGTATTATCGTTGACGACGAGCCTCTGGCTGTCCGATTGTTGGAAACATTTGTAAACAAAACCCCAGAACTGGAGTTGTTGGCCTCGTTCACCGACTCGGTGGAGGCCATCAACGCCGTAAAGCAACAGGCACCCAACCTGCTGTTCCTCGACATCCAGATGCCCGACCTTAACGGCATGGAACTGGCCCACATGATACCCCAAGAGACGCGCATCATCTTCACCACCGCCTTCAAGGAATATGCCTTCGAGAGCTACGAGGTCAGTGCGCTCGACTTCCTGCTCAAGCCCATCCGCTACAACAAGTTCCTGGCCGCCATCGAAAAGGCGCGCCAGTGGTTTAGCCTCACCCCCCAAATGCCCCCCTCTCATCCCCCCCATAGGGGGAAGCCCAGCGCACAGGAAGCCTCCCCTACGGGGGGAGGTTTGGTGGGGGCTTTAGGGGCTTCTGTTTTCCTGCGTGTCGATGGCGAATACCGCCAGATTCAGCTCGCCCGCCTGCTCTACGTCAGCGGAATGAAGGACTACGTCATGTTCTACATGGACGATGAGCCCCGCCCGCTCATCACCCACCTCACCATGAAAGCCGTCGAGGAGATGCTGCCCGCTGAGCAGTTCATGCGCGTCAACCGCTCCTACATCGTAGCCCTGGAAAAGATACGCAGTGTAGATCGCAACGACTGCATCTACATCGGCAAGGAAATCATCCGCGTCACCGACGCCTACCGCGAAGCCTTCCTGGCCTACCTCAACTCGAAGTTCCCCGGAGGGAAGTAACGGGCGCGCCTAATAGAAATGGAATTGGAGGGCAAGCTGAAAGTTTCGTTCCCCTACAGTGTGAGCGAAGAAGCCTATGTTTATATTTATGGTGGCATGAATACTGCTGGTGCCAAGGGCATGAGGAAGGCCGCAGGCACGGACGCACTGAAGATTTATGGCATTGAGGTGACGAGCGGCACAGATGGCATTGAGGCCATTAAAGATGAAAAATATAATATGAACGATTCGCCCATTTATAACCTAAGCGGCCAACGGGTGGAGAAGCCAACGAAGGGCGTATTCATCCAGAACGGCAAGAAGGTGCTGGTGAAATAAACAACGAATTGAACTAAGGTTACGAATTAGAATAATGTGAATGATTGATTCCATAAACAACTATTAATGTCCCCCTACTTTGTAGTTGTTTTTTCTCATTAGTGAATCAATTATTCGCATTATTCAAATTCGTTTCAAACAGCATTTGCCAGACACACACGTTGCATTCACGTATTTTCGCGTGGTGCCGCCGGTCGTTTTCTATTTCTCCACCCGGCGCCAAAAGCACTCACACTCGAAAAAACGAAAAAGATTTTGTTTTTCGCTCGCTTATTCGTACCTTTGCACCCAAATTGTATAAAAAGGTAGAAAAAGAAGAATGATCACGGTAACAAATCTTGCTATCCAGTTTGGAAAGCGTGTGCTTTACAAGGATGTAAACATCAAGTTCACAAGTGGAAACATTTATGGCATCATCGGAGCCAACGGGGCCGGCAAATCGACCCTGCTCAAGGCCATCAGCGGTGAGCTGGAGCCCAACAAGGGAAGCGTGGAGCTGGGGCCAGGCGAGCGTCTGTCGGTACTCGACCAGGACCACTTCAAATACGACGACTTCTCGGTGATGGACACCGTGCTGCAGGGCCACCAGCCGCTCTGGCTGAACATGAAGGAGCGCGAGGCGCTCTATGCCAAGCCCGAAATGACCGAAGAGGACGGCAACCGCGCCGCCGATCTGGAACTGAAGTTCGCCGAGATGAACGGATGGGAGGCCGAGAGCGAGGCCGCCCAGCTGCTGCAGAACCTGGGCATCAAGGAGGATCTGCACTACAAGCAGATGGCCGACATCTCGAACAACGAAAAGGTGCGCGTGATGCTGGCCAAGGCACTGTTCGGACATCCCGACAACCTGCTGCTGGACGAGCCCACCAACGACCTTGACCTGGACACGGTGCAGTGGCTGGAGAGCTATCTGAGCAATCTGGAGCAGTGTGTGCTCGTGGTGAGCCACGACCGCCACTTCCTCGATGCCGTGAGCACACAGACTGTAGATATTGACTTCGGCAAAGTGACGGTGTTCTCGGGCAACTATTCGTTCTGGTACGAGAGCTCGCAGCTGGCACTGCGCCAAGCGCAAAACCAACGAATGAAAGCTGAGGAGAAGCGCAAGCAGCTGGAGGAGTTCATCCGCCGATTCTCGGCCAACGTGGCCAAGAGCAAGCAGACCACCAGCCGCAAGAAAATGCTGGAGAAGCTGAACGTTGAGGAGATTCGGCCCAGCAGCCGCAAGTATCCCGGCATCATCTTCCAGATGGAGCGCGAACCGGGCAACCAGATTCTTGAGGTGGAGGGACTGAAAGCCGTGGATGCCGACGGAACGGTGCTGTTCGACAATGTGTCGTTCAACATTGAGAAAGGACAGAAGACGGTGTTCCTCTCCCACAACCCCAAAGCCATGACGGCTCTGTTCGAAATCATCAACGGCAACCGCGAGGCGCAAGCCGGCACCTTCAAGTGGGGAGTGACCATCACTACGGCCTACCTGCCACTGGACAACACTGAATTCTTCAAGAGCGACCTCAACCTTGTCGATTGGCTGTCACAATACGGAACAGGCAACGAGGTAACCATGAAGGGCTATCTGGGACGCATGCTGTTCAAACAGGAGGAAGTGGAGAAGAAGGTGAATGTGCTCTCTGGCGGCGAAAAAATGCGCTGCATGATTGCCCGCATGCAACTGAAAAACGCCAACTGCCTGATTTTGGACACACCGACCAACCATCTGGACTTGGAGTCGATCCAGGCTTTTAACAACAACCTGATTCAGTTCAAGGGCAACATTCTCTTTGCTTCGCACGACCATGAGTTCATCAACACCGTGGCCGACCGAATCATCGAACTCACGCCTAGCGGCACCATCGACAAACTGATGACCTACGACGACTACATCTACGACGAGCAAATCAAGGAGCAGAAAGCGAAGATGTATTTGAGTTAGGAGTTAGGAATTAGGAGTTAAGAGATAAGAGTTGGGAGTTAGAAGTTTTTTCTTTGGCATGGTTTTTGCATTTGCATGCTTAGAAACCTGAACAAAGAACAAATAAAAACATAAAAAGCTATGAGCGAAGAAAAGAAAATCAATATCGAAGACGGCAATCTCGACGAACAGGAAGAGAAGCTGAACGACGAACAAACCGCTGAGGAACAACAGGACCAACAGCCTGCCGAGAATGAAGAAACAGGAACCAATGACAAGGCCGAACAGAAAGAGGAAGAAAAAGATCCGCTCGACGTTGCTTTGGCTGAGATTGAAAACCTGAAACAGCAGATGCTCTACAAGCAGGCCGAATTTGAGAACTACCGGAAGCGCACCCTCAAGGAAAAGGCTGAGCTGATTCTGAACGGTGGCGAAAAAGCCATCACGGCTATACTGCCCGTGCTCGACGACTTTGAACGCGCCATTGCAAACGAAAGCGACGACCCCGCCGCCATAAAGGAGGGGATGGACCTGATTTTCAAGAAGTTCACCAAAACGCTCGAAACGCTGGGCGTGAAGAAGATTGAAACCGAAGGCAAGGACTTCGATGTGGATTACCACGAAGCCATCGCCATGGTACCGGGCATGGGCGACGACAAGAAAGGCAAGGTGATAGACTGTGTGCAGACGGGCTATATGCTCAACGACAAAGTCATCCGCCATGCCAAAGTGGCAGTTGGACAGTAAGAAAAAAATGACAATTGATAATTGACCATTAATGGCACAGAAAAGAGATTATTACGAGGTTCTGGGTGTTGACAAGAACGCATCGGAAGACGAAATAAAGAAGGCCTACCGAAAGATAGCCATCAAATATCACCCCGACCGCAATCCGGGCAGCAAGGAAGCCGAAGAGAAATTCAAGGAGGCCGCCGAGGCCTACGACGTGTTGCACGACCCGCAGAAACGCCAGCAGTACGACCAGTTCGGATTTGACGCTCCCAACATGGGCGGCGGATTCGGCGGATTCGGCGGCGGAGGCTTCTCCATGGACGACATCTTCTCGATGTTCGGCGACATCTTTGGGGGGCGCAGCGGCTTCGGTGGTTTCGGTGGAGGTGGCGGCGGACAGCGCGCCCAATACCGCGGCAGCGACCTGCGGCTGAAAGTGAGGCTCAACCTCCAGGAAGTGGCCTCGGGCGTCACCAAGAAATTCAAGGTGAAGAAGGACGTGCAGTGTACCCATTGTCACGGCACGGGCGCCGAGGCTGGCAGTGGCACCGAGACCTGTCCTACGTGTCATGGCAGCGGCGTGGTGACGCGCACCACGCAAAGTTTGTTCGGACTGATGCAAACCCAGAGCGTTTGTCCCACATGCGGCGGCGAGGGAACCATCATCAAGAACAAATGCCAGCACTGCCATGGCGAAGGCATCGTCAAAGGCGAGGAAGTGGTGGAAATCAAGATACCCGCCGGTGTGGCTTCGGGCATGGTGGTCAATGTGCCGGGCAAGGGCAATGCAGGCAAACACAACGGCGTGTCGGGCGACATACAGGTGTTCATCGACGAAGAACCCAACGACACCTTCGTTCGTGACAACACCGATGTCATCTACAACCTGCTGCTCGACTTCCCAACAGCCGCCCTGGGCGGCACCGTGGAGATTCCCACTATAGAAGGTACAAAAGCCAAAATAAAAATCGAACCCGGCACACAGCCCGGCAAGACGTTCCGTCTGAGGGGCAAGGGACTGCCCGCCGTGCAAGGATACGGACGCGGCACGGGCGACTTGGTGGTGAACGTCAGCGTTTATGTTCCGAAAACGCTCAGCCGCTCGGAGAAAGAAGCCTTGGAGGACATGAAGAAAAGCGACAACTTCAAGGGCGACTCACAAACAAAGAAATCAATCTTCGAGAAATTCAGAAACTATTTCTCATAACCACCACTCCACAGTATGACCTACGAGGAAACCATCAGCTATCTGTTTAACGTGACACCGATGTTCGAACACATCGGTGCCGTTGCATATAAGCCCGGGCTGCAAACCACCGAGGCTCTCGACAGCCACTACGGCCATCCGCACCGCCTGTACAAAACCATCCATGTGGCAGGCACCAACGGAAAAGGCTCGTGCTCTCACACGCTGGCAGCCATTCTGCAACAGGCTGGTTTCAAGGTGGGTCTGTACACATCGCCACACATTGTAGATTTCCGTGAGCGAATAAGGGTTAACGGACAGATGGTCAGCGAGAAATACGTCATTGACTTCGTTGACGATTTCATCAAGTGGAACACCTCTGGCTCAGCTGCTCCCCTCTCTCCCAACGAGGAACAAAAGGGAGCCACACTCCACCCCTCGTTCTTCGAGTTGGCAACTGCCATGGCTTTCAAATACTTTGCCGACCAGAAGGTTGACATTGCCGTCATAGAAGTGGGGCTTGGCGGGCGACTGGACTGCACCAACATCATCACCCCCATACTGAGCGTCATCACCAACATTTCGTTCGACCACACACAATTCTTGGGCAACACGCTGGCCGAGATAGCCGCAGAGAAAGCCGGCATCATGAAAAAGGGTGTACCCGTGGTGATTGGCGAGGCGACAGAAGAAACACGCCCCGTCTTTGAACAGAAAGCACACGATGTAGGTGCTCCCATCCTTTTTGCAGAAGACCACCCGGAAGTATGTTCGGCCGAACCCAATGACAAAGGCGGGCTGACCTATACGACTCGCAACTTCGGACAAATGGAAGGCGAACTGGGCGGAAGCTACCAGGCCAAGAACGCCAACACCATCCTCGCGGCCGTGGCCATGCTGCCCGCGCTGGGACGGAAAGACATTGAAAACGGATTCGCCAACGTATGCAAGACAACCGGCCTCACTGGCCGATGGCAAACCATCCACCACTCGCCACTCGCCATCTGCGACACCGGCCACAATGTGGGCGGATGGCAGTATCTGGCACAACAAATCAAGCGTCAGCCCTGCCGCCAACTGCGCATGGTGTTCGGCATGGTTGACGACAAAGACATTGACACCGTGCTGGCCATGCTCCCCAAAGACGCCATCTACTATTTCACCAGAGCACAGTCGAAACGCGCCATACCCGAACAGAAAGTGCTGGAGAAAGCACAAGCCTTGGGGCTCAGCGGAACCACCTTCGCACACGTGAAGGAAGCCTACAAGCAAGCCTTGAGCGATGCCAATCCCGACGACTTCATCTTTGTGGGCGGCAGCAGCTACGTTGTGGCCGACTTACTGTCATGATTCTTCGCATTTACATATTTTTAACCCCAGCGAACTTCACTTTTTTGTTTTTTCTTTTGTGATTCTCGAATTTTTTCAGTTACTTTGCAAAAACATATATTTTCAAGTAAAGTAACTAAAAACTTTTTTAATATGAGCACAATCGAAACAGAAAACCTCTGTGGCCTGAAACAAGAGGACTTTCAGACCACAATCAACGGTAAGAACACAGATTTATACATCCTGAAAAACAAACTTGGATACGAAGTAGCTTTCACCAACTATGGCGGCGCACTCGTTGCCATCATGGTCCCCGACAAAGACGGCAATGTTGCCAACGTCATCCAGGGTCACGACAACATTCAGGATGTCGTCAACAGCCCGGAACCTTACTTGAGCACACTCATTGGCCGCTTTGGCAACCGCATCAAGGAAGGCAAGTTCCAACTCAACGGCAAACAGTATCAGCTGGCCATCAACAACGGCCCCAACGCCCTGCACGGAGGCCCAACAGGATTCCACGCCCGCGTATGGGACGTCACCCGCATCAACGAGCAGGCCTGCGTACTGAAATACGTCAGTTCTTATGGCGAGGAAGAATTCACGGGCGAAATGGAAGTTTGGGTTGCCTACACGTTTACAGACGATAACGAATTGGTTATCAAATATCAGGCAACCACCAACAAGCGCACCATCGTCAACCTCACCCACCACGCATTCTTCAGCATCCAGGGCATTGCCAACCCCACCCCCGAAATCACCAATCAGATTTGCGAAATCAACGCCGACTTCTATCTCCCCATTGACGAGACCAGCATTCCTACCGGCGAGATACTGAAGGTGGAAGGCACACCGTTCGACTTCCGCGCACCGAAGGCTTTTGGTTTGGAAATCAACGCTGACAACGAGCAGATAAAGAACGGCACAGGCTACGACCACTGCTACGTGCTGAACAAGCGCGAGGAAGGCGAACTCAGCTTTGCAGCCCGTGTCACAGACCCCGTCAGCGGACGTACGCTCGAAGTATATACCACCGAGCCCGGCATGCAGCTTTACACAGACAACTTCGGTTCGGGAATTGCCGGACAGCACGGCGCCACCTTCCCCTTCCGGTCAGCTGTTTGTCTGGAATGCCAGCACTTCCCCGACACTCCCAACCGTCCGTATTTCCCATCGGTCATTCTGAATCCTGGCGAGAAATACACCCAGCGAACCATTTACAAGTTCGGAGTGAAGTAATCAACCAAAACAGCTTACACAGACATTCATCCAACCAAGGAAAACCATCAAGAGTTCAAGATGTTAGCCCATTTGTTCATCAGGACTAACATCCTGAACTCTTTCAATGAGAAAAAATACCATGACATAAGCATAGCGAATGCCATAAAGAAAAAGACAAGAAGAAAAAACAATTTATAAACAAACAACAAAAAACACAACAAAACAATGGCAAACAACAAACAACAAGGAAGCATCATCGCCATCGTCACGATGTTCTTCCTTTACGCAATGATTTCGTTTGTAACGAATCTGGGAGCCCCCATCGGTGTCATTTGGAAGAACCAACCCGAAATCGGCGGTTCCAACGTCCTCGGTATCATGGGTAACTTCATGAACTTCTTCGCCTATCTGTTCATGGGCATCCCGGCTGGCAAAATGCTGACCAAGGTGGGCTACAAGCGCACCGCACTCATCGGCATTGCCGTAGGTTTCTTCGGTGTGCTCATCCAGTATCTCTCGGGCCACTCAAGCGGCATTCCCGGTTTCTGCATCTATCTGTTGGGTGCTTTCATTTCGGGTTTCTCCGTATGTATCCTGAACACAGTGGTGAACCCCATGCTCAACCTCTTGGGTGGCGGCGGCAACCGCGGCAACCAGCTCAACATGATTGGCGGCACACTGAATTCACTGGCAGGAACGATGACGCCGATGCTCGTGGGTGCGCTCATCGGAACCGTCACGGCCAACACCCAGATGGCCGACGTCAACCTGGTGATGTACATTGCCATGACCGTTTTTGCACTGGCTTTTGTAGCCCTTTTCTTCATCCCCATCCAAGATCCAGAGATGGGCAAGGTGACCGCCGACACAGTGTTCGAGCACTCACCCTGGTCGTTCCGCCACTGCCTGCTTGGCGTCATCGCCATCTTCGTCTATGTAGGTGTTGAGGTGGGCATCCCCGGAGGTCTGAACTTCTACCTGTCTGACACCAGCGCCAACGGTGCATGGGTGAATCCCGACGCCATTGCCAATGCCGCCACCATCGGTGGTGCCGTAGCCGCCATGTACTGGCTGCTCATGCTGGTGGGACGCCTGTTCTCAAGCGCCATTGCCGCCAAGGTTTCTTCGCGGCAGATGATGCTGGCCACCACCTCCATCGGCATGCTGCTCATTTTGGCTGCCATGTTCATTCCCAAGAGCGTGACCGTGACCATGCCCCTGGTGAAGATTCTCGAAGGTTCGGTTGAAATGACCACCGTTCCCATGAGCGCCATGCTCCTCGTCCTGGTGGGTCTTTGCACGTCAGTGATGTGGGCTTCCATCTTCAACCTCGCCACCGAAGGATTGGGCAAATATACGGCTCAGGCATCGGGCATCTTCATGATGATGGTTGTAGGTGGCGGTGTACTGCCCGTAGTGCAGAACTTCTTTGCCGACATGATGGGTTACATGCCCAGCTACTTCATCTACCTGCTGGCCATGGCCTACATGTTCTACTACGCACTGGCAGGCTGCAAGAATGTAAACAAGGACATCCCCGTAGATTAATCAACGAAAGCATTAACCACTTTTGAGGCCCGAGCGTCCCCAAAAAGACTCGGGCCTCAAAACTAAAATCTAAATAATATGATTGCAATTGAAGAAGTAAGAAGTCGCTTTATCAAGCATTTTGACGGCAAAACGGGCAACGTGTATGCCTCTCCCGGCCGCATCAACCTTATTGGCGAGCACACCGACTATAACGGCGGTTTCGTATTCCCCGGCGCAGTAGATAAAGGCATCGTGGCCGAAATGCGCGTCAACGGAACAGAGGACACGGTTATGGCTTATGCCATCGACCTGAAGGACCGCGTGGATTTCCACCTCGATGACGAGAAAGGCCCCCGCACATCGTGGGCACGCTACATCTTCGGCATCGCCAAGGAAATGCAGAAACTGGGCGTACCTGTCAAAGGCTTCAACATAGCATTCTCGGGCGACGTGCCTCTTGGCGCAGGCATGTCTTCGTCGGCTGCCATGGAGAGTTGCTTCGCCTGCGGTCTGAACGACCTTTTCGGTGACAACAAAGTGAGCAAGTGGGACATGGTGCTCGCCGGACAGGCCACCGAACACAACTACTGCGGCGTGAACTGCGGCATCATGGATCAGTTCGCATCCGTTTTCGGACAGGCTGGCAAACTGATGCGTCTGGACTGCCGCAGCCGCGAATTTGAGTATTTCCCCTTTGACCCGAAGGGCTACAAACTCGTGCTGATCAACTCGTGTGTGAAACACGAACTGGCCGGATCGCCCTACAACGATCGCCGCAACTCGTGCGAACGCGTGGTGAAGGCCATCGCCGCACGCCATCCTGAAACACAGTTTGAGACTCTGCGCGACTGCACATGGGAGCAGCTTGAGGAGGTTCGCGCCGAAGTCGGCGAAGAAGACTACACCCGCGCACACTTCGTGCTCGGCGAGAAAGACCGTGTGCTGGCCGTCTGCGACGCCCTTGTTGCCGGCGATTATGAGACCGTGGGAAAGAAGATGTATGAGACTCACTACGGTCTGTCGAAGGAGTACGAAGTGAGCTGCGAAGAACTCGACTTCCTCAACGACATCGCCAAGGAGTGCGGCGTTACCGGTTCGCGCATCATGGGTGGTGGTTTTGGCGGCTGCACCATCAATCTGGTGAAGGACGAACTCTACGACTCGTTCATAGCCACCGCCAAGCAGAAGTATGCTGAGAAATACGGCAAGGAGCCCAAAGTTTATGATGTCGTCATCAGCGACGGCTCACGAAAGCTCTGCTAACACCCTACCCTGCTGACTTCAACCCTTTTTAGAAAAAACACCAACGAGGCTCTTCCGTAATCGGATGAGCCTCGTTTTTTGTTTGCCACTTGGTGAGAAAACGCTGAGTCAAGATTAACAAGTATGAAATATTCATAGGAAAAACGACCCTATCTCTCGGTAATGGGAAATTCTCTCCCAGTAATAGGAAAATAACTCACGGCAACAGGATAATAACTCTCGGTAATAGAAAAATAACTCTCGGCAACAGAAAAATAACTCTCGGTAATAGAGTCAAATAATCTAGAGAATTTATCAGTAACACCGAAGAATAAAAAAACGCTGTTAAGGAATGGAATAACCGCGGACGGAAAAGAGCTAACCGCAAACGGAAAAGAGCCAACCGCGGACGGAAAAGAGACAACCGCGGACGGAAAAGAGCCAACCACAACAAAAAAAGGAACGCGCACCTGCAACCATGCAGATGCGCGCTAAATTAAGGGTTGATTACTTCAAATTCATGTGCTTGTAATTCAGATACAAAGCTACGGCCATAATGGCCTCTACTGCTACTAATACACTAATCATCATCTTTTTACCTTTCTTTTCTTTAGGCCGTGCCTTTGTCTGTTTGTTTTGCCTTGGCTCGTCGGAAAGGATTTGCCTTGGCTTGCGGTTTCGGCGCGGCGTTTGTTAATAATTGTGTTATCCTTGGCTTTCGCCATGCCCTTACGCTCAAGGGCTTTTGTTATCCTTTTGTCCTTTTGACGATGCAAAGGTAAGACTAAAATCGGAACCCGGCAAGAGAAAACTAAGAAATAAGTGTAAAGACTACAATTTATTGACAAATATCAAAAAACGCGGCGAATTGGTTAATAAGTGTTATAATTACACTTTAGAAAGAAAAAACATGGGTGTGAACGATACATGTATGGAATAATTATTGTATCTTTACACCCAAAATCACACCCATGCGTAAACTGCGCCTCTACGATTCTCTTTCGGCAGTTGCGGATGGTAGAAAGAAAGCAATCTACACACACATCTAAATAACCTAACTTATGAAGAACTTTAAAAGCATTTTGTTTGGAGCTGGAATAGCCACTATTCTGCTCGGTGCCTGCACATCAGGCAGTGAAGAAAAACTCACAGTTTCTGGTCTCAACCCCGCTGCGTTCGACACCACTCTTCAAGGCAAGCAGGTGAAGTTGTTCACACTGAAGAACCAGAACGGCATGGAGGTTTGCATCACCAATTATGGCGGCCGTGTGGTAAGCCTGGTGGTGCCCGACAAGGACGGCAAGCCCACCGACGTGGTGTTGGGTTTCGACAACATCGCCCAGTATGCTGACACGCTGAACTCGCCGAGCGACTACGGCTCGAGCGTTGGACGCTATGCCAACCGCATCAAGAACGGAAAATTCAAGCTGAACGGTCAGGAATATCAGCTGAAGCAGAACGACAACGGCAACTGTCTGCACGGCGGCGGCACGACGGGCTGGATGAACCAGGTTTACGAGGCTGAGCAAGTGGGCGACTCCATCCTGAAGCTCACCATCGTGGCTGAGGACGGCGAAAACGGGTTCCCCGGCAAGGTGACTGCCACCACCACCTACAAGGTAAAGGCCAATAACACGCTCGAGATGACTTGGGAGGCCACCACCGACAAGGAGACCATCATCAACCAAACCAACCACAACTACTACAACCTCTCCGGCGACTTCACCCAGCCCGCCTACGACATGGTGCTGTATGTGAATGCCGACAACTTCACTCCGAGCGACAAGCTTTATATCCCCACCGGCGAAATCAAGCCAGTGGAGGGCACTCCGATGGACTTCCGCAAGCCCCACGCCCTGGGCGACAGCATCAACTCGAAGTTTGACCAGATTCAGAATGCCACGGGCTACGACCACAACTTCTGCCTGAACACGTTCACCGAAGGTCAGGGTGACTCGCAGACGGTTTGCGCCGCCCTCTTCTCGCCGAAGACGGGCATTCTGATGGAAATGTTCACCAACGAGCCGGGAGTGCAGGTTTATTCGGGCAATTTCCAAGGCGTTGGCCGCGATGCAGAAATCACGCGCAAGCACGGTTTGAAGTATCCCAAGCACGTGAGCGTTTGCCTGGAGAGCCAGAAGTATCCCGACAGCCCCAATCACCCCGACTGGAAGCAGCCCACACTGAAACCCGGCGAGACCTACTTCAGCTATGCTGCCTACAAATTCTCGATTGCTGACGGAATCAACAAGTAACAGACAATCAACAAAAAAACATAATCATTAAATCATTAGCTAACAAATGAACAGTATTTCTGAAGCAATTGCCATGTCGGGGTTCAAGACCATCGACTTTGTGATTCTGGTTTGCTACCTCATCCTGTTGGTGAGTTTGGGTTTGTTCCTCTCACGCAACAAAGACGGTAAGGAAAAGAGTGCCAACGACTATTTCTTGGCAGGTAACACGCTGACTTGGTGGGCTGTGGGTGCATCGCTCATTGCCGCCAACATCTCTGCCGAGCAGTTCATCGGCATGTCGGGCACAGGTTTCCGCGACGGTATTGCCATTGCCGCCTACGAGGTGATGGCCGCCGTGACGCTGGTAGTCATCGGCAAGTTCTTGCTGCCGGTGATGCTCGACCGCAAGATTTTCACCATTCCCCAGTTCCTTCGTGAGCGCTACAACGACGGTGTGGGTTTGGCTTTCTCCATCCTGTGGTTGTTCCTCTATGTGTTTGTCAATCTTACTTCTGTCGCATGGCTGGGTGCCCTTGCCATCGAGCAGATTCTGGGTCTGCAGGGCTTGGCCGTGAGCATTTTCGGCATAGAAATCAGCATGCGCATGCTCATCATCTTCGGTCTGTTCCTCATTGCCGGTATCTACAGTATCTACGGTGGTTTGGCCTCGGTGGCCTGGACGGACGTGATGCAGGTGACTTTCCTCGTGGGCGGTGGTCTGATTACAGCCTACGTAGCCCTGAAGGAAATGGGTGTCATCATGGGCACCGACGCACTGGGAGCCCTGGGACAGGTGTATAACGACATGACTACTGGCGCCCACGCCCAGGACGTTCACTTCCACCTTGTCATTCAGGAGAGCCACAATGCCAGCGCCTTCGCCAACGTTCCCGGTATAGCAGCCGTGGTGGGTGGTGTATGGCTCACCAACTTGGGTTACTGGGGCTTCAACCAGTATATCATCCAGAAGGGTCTGGCCGCCAAGAACATCGACGAGGCCAAGAAGGGTCTCATCTTCGCCGGTTTCCTGAAGATTTTGATTCCGTTCATCGTGGTGCTTCCCGGCATCTGCGCTTACTACATCATGCAGGATCCTACCAGATTCGAGAGCATGAACTTGGCCGGAAGCATCAATGTGGCCGACGACGCCTATCCCTGGCTCATCCGCAACTTCACGCCTACCGGCATCAAGGGTCTGAGCTTCGCCGCCCTGACGGCAGCCATCATCAGCTCGCTGGCCTCGATGTTCAACTCCACCTCTACGCTCTTCACGATGGACATCTACAAGAAGTACATCAACAAGAAGGCCGGCGACCGCCAGCTTGTCAACGTGGGCCGTCTGGTGGCAGTTTCCGCCCTCGTCATCGCCCTCATCGCCGTGAAGCCGCTTCTTGGCGGACTCGACCAGGCATTCCAGTACATTCAGGAGTATTCGGGCTTCATCTATCCGGGCATCATCACCGTCTTCGGTTTGGGTCTGCTCTGGAAGCGCGCCTCCTCGACCGCTGCCGTATGGACGGCCATCATCACCATCCCGATGGGCATTCTGTTCAAGGTGTGCCTGCCCGACGTGGCCTTCCAGTTCCGTGCCGGCTACATCTTCATCATCCTTGTCACGTTCTTCATTCTCGTGAGCTATCTTGACAAGAAGTTCATCAGCTGCGAGCAGCCTGCTGAGGGCGACCAGCAGCGCATGATTCTCTGGGCCAAGATTCTCGGTGGCATCGGCATCCTGATGATTGTCTGCGCCGTCATCGTCATCGGCCTTGGAGCCATGAACCCCGGCGCCGACCCCGACACCAACTTCATCGCCTACCTGAACGACATCGGTTTCCAGGCCTTCATCTTCTTCGGAGTGCTCGTAGGCTGCAACGCCATCTGGCTTTACAGCAACGCCAAGGACAACAAGAAAGACAAGAAGGCTCTGCCCATCAACCTCAAGTTGTTCTCCACCACTCGTGGCTATACCTACGGAACCATCGGCATTTGCCTCATCACCTTCCTGCTCTACGCCCTGCTGTGGTAACAGGCTGGCACTGAGCAAGAAACCATACGCATCAAGAAAAAGACATGACACGTTACTATGGTGAACACTCTAAAGTCTGGGTCTCGGTAGATTGCATCGTCTTCGGATTCGACGCCGACAAACTCAAACTGCTCATCGGTCGCAGGCAGATGGACCCCGGACGCGGCGAATGGTCGCTCTACGGCGGATTTGTCGGTCCCGACGAAAGCCTCGACGAAGCGGCCAACCGCGTACTGCTCAACCTGACGGGGTTGAAGAAAATCTACATGCGGCAGGTGGGAGCGTTCGGCGAAATCGACCGCGACCCAGGCGAAAGAGTCATATCGGTGGCCTATTGCGCACTCATCAACGTGAAGGACTACGACGAGCACCTGCTTGAAGAGCACGGCCTGCAGTGGGTCTGTCTCGACGAGTTGCCCCGTCTCTACTCCGACCACAACAACATGGTGAGCCGTGCCGTGAAACTGCTCAAACAGCGCATCAAGACAGAGCCGCTCAGCGTCAATCTGCTGCCCGACCTCTTCACGCTCACGCAGTTGCAACACGTCTATGAGGCCATTCTCGGTGACGAAGTAGATAAGCGGAACTTCCGCAAGCGCATCAAGCAGATGGACTTCATCGAGAAAACCGACCTCATCGACAAGACCACCTCGAAGCGTGGCGCCGCCTTGTACCGCTTCAACAAGCGCGCCTACAAGGAGGCTCTCCTCTGAGTAAAGAAAAACATCAACCCGGCCCCTCCCCAAGACACTTCCCGCAAGGGGAGGAGCTTCTAACCTAAAGACCCGCGCCCCTGCCATGGTCTTTCCCGAGAAAAAAGCCGGGATTAGCAGAGGGGCAAACCATCTTATGCTAGAAGAACTGAAACAAAAAGTATTCAAGGCCAATCTCGACCTGGTGAAACAGGGCCTCGTCATCTTCACTTGGGGCAACGTCAGCGGCATCGACCGCGAGAAAGGACTGGTGGTCATCAAGCCCAGCGGCGTGAGCTACGACGAAATGAAGGCCAGCGACATGGTGGTCGTTGACTTGGAAACGGGAAAAGTGGTGGAAGGCGACCTCAACCCTTCGAGCGACACCCCCACCCACCTTGTTCTATATAAGGCGTTCCCCAACATCCAAGGCGTGGTTCACACCCACAGCACCTACGCCACCGCCTTTGCACAGGCCGGACGCGACATACCCAACATCGGCACCACCCACGCCGACTACTTCTACAAGGACATTCCCTGCACCCGCGACATGACCGAGGCTGAAGTGAAAGGCCAATACGAGCTGGAAACGGGCAACGTCATCGTTGACGAGATACTCAACATACGCAAAATCAACCCCGACCACACACCGGCCGTGCTGGTGAAGAACCACGGCCCCTTCTCGTGGGGAACATCGCCCGACAACGCCGTCTATAACGCCAAGGTCATGGAGCAGTGCGCCAAGATGGCATTCGTATCGTTTGCCGTGAACCCGAACACCACCATGAACCCGCTGCTCGTAGAGAAACACTACATGCGCAAGCACGGCCCCAACGCTTACTATGGACAAAAAGGTCAGAAACATTAACAAACAAAATAACGAAAAACTAAAAACAATTATGAAAGCATTTGACAATTATGAGATTTGGTGGGTGACTGGCGCACAGTTGCTCTATGGAGGCGACGCAGTCGTTGCCGTTGACGGTCACTCCAAGGAAATGGTGGAAGGACTCAACAACAGTGGAATCATTCCCATTAAAGTGGTCTATAAAGGCACAGCCAACAGTTCGAAGGAAGTGGAAGACGTGATGAAGGCAGCCAACAACGACGACCGTTGCGTGGGCATCATCACCTGGATGCACACCTTCTCGCCCGCCAAGATGTGGATCAAAGGCCTGCAGGCTTTGCAGAAGCCCCTGCTCCACTTCCACACACAGTATAACGCCGAAATTCCCTGGGAGACCATGGACATGGACTTCATGAACCTGAACCAGAGTGCCCACGGCGACATCGAGTTCGGACACATCTGCACCCGCATGCGCGTGGCCCGCAAGGTGGTTTGCGGCTATTGGAAGAACGAAGACGCGCAGCAGAAGATTGCCGTTTGGGCTCGCGTGGCTGCCGGCGTAGCCGATGCCAAGAAGGTGCGCTGCCTGATGTTCGGCATGAACATGAACAACGTGGCCGTAACCGATGGCGACCGTGTAGAATTTGAGCAGCGTCTGGGCTACCATGTTGACTACTATCCCGTCAGCTCGCTCATGGAGTACTTCAAGAAGGTGACCGACGCCGAGGCCGACGCACTGGTCGAAGAGTACAAGAAGGAATACACCATCAAGATTGACGAGAGCGGCGAAGAAGTGTATTGGGAGAAGGTGAAAAACGCCGCCAAGGCCGAGATTGCCATCCGCCGTGTGCTGAAGGACAATGGCGCCACCGCCTTCACCACCAATTTCGACGACCTGGGCGATGCCGACATCAACGACCCCAACTTCGTTGGTTTCGACCAGATTCCCGGCCTTGCATCGCAGCGCCTGATGGCCGAAGGCATCGGCTTCGGTGCCGAAGGCGACTGGAAGACAGCCTGCCTCTACCGCACGCTTTGGGTCATCCAACAGGGCATGAACAAGGGGTGCTCGTTCCTCGAGGACTACACGCTCAACTTTGCCGGCGACCGCTCGTCGTGTCTGCAGAGCCACATGCTCGAGGTGTGCCCGCTCATCGCCGTTGACAAACCCAAACTGGAAGTCCACTTCCTCGGCATCGGCATCCGCAAGCAGCAGACCGCCCGCCTGGTGTTCACCTCGAAAGTTGGCCGTGGCATCAAGGCCACCGTCGTTGACCTTGGCAACCGCTTCCGCCTGATTTCACAGGAAGTGGAGTGCATCGAACCCAAACCCATGCCCAATCTGCCCGTGGCTTCTGCCCTCTGGGTTCCGCAGCCCACATTCGAGATTGGTGCCGGTGCTTGGATTCTGGCCGGTGGTACTCACCACAGCGCGTTCTCCTACGACATCACCGAAGAGTATTGGGAGGACTTCGCCGAGATGGTCGGCATCGAATATGTCAAGATCAACAAGGACACCAAGACCTACGAGTTCAAGCAGCAGCTTCAGAACAACGAGATTTACTACATGTTGAACAAAGCACTTAGGTAATTCACAATTTGACAATTATGGACGCAAGAAAAACCATAACAGAGGGCAAAGCCATTCTCGGCATAGAGTTTGGCTCCACCCGCATCAAGGCCGTTCTCATCGACGAGGAGAACAAGCCCATCGCCCAAGGCTCGCACGAGTGGGAAAACCAACTCGTTGACGGTCTCTGGACCTATAGCACCGAAGCCATCTGGTACGGATTGCAAGACTGCTACGCCGAGCTGCGCAAAGACGTGCTGCAGCAGTACGACTGCGAGATTGAGGCTCTGGCCGCCATTGGTTTCTCGGCCATGATGCACGGCTACATGGCCTTCAACGAGAAACAGGAAATTCTGGTCCCCTTCCGCACATGGCGCAACACCAACACGGGCAAGGCTGCCGCCGAGCTCTCCAAGCTGTTCAACTACAACATTCCTCTGCGCTGGAGCATCAGCCACCTCTACGAGGCAATCCTCGACAATGAGGAGCACGTCAGCGACATCAAGTATCTGACCACGCTGGCTGGCTATGTCCACTGGCAGGTGACTGGCAAATTCGTCCTTGGCGTGGGCGATGCTTCGGGCATGATTCCCGTCGATCCCGCAACGAAGACCTACGATGCCACGATGGTGGAGAAGTTCGACAAACTGATCGCCCCGAAGGGATTCTCATGGAAACTGCTCGACATTCTGCCCCGCTCGCTCAACGCAGGCGAAAACGCAGGCTTCCTCACCCCCGAGGGTGCAAAGCGCCTCGACGTGAGCGGCCATCTGAAGGCAGGCATCCCCGTTTGTCCTCCCGAAGGCGACGCCGGCACAGGCATGGTGGCCACCAACGCCGTGAAGCAGCGCACGGGCAACGTGAGTGCTGGCACCTCGTCGTTCTCGATGATTGTGCTGGAGAAACCCCTCTCAAAGCCTTACGAGATGATCGACATGGTGACCACACCCGACGGAAGCCTGGTGGCCATGGTACACTGCAACAACTGCACCAGCGACATCAACGCCTGGGTGGGCTTGTTCAAAGAGTATCAGCAACTGCTGGGAGTGCCCGTTGACATGAACGAGCTCTACGGCAAACTGTTCAACAAAGCCCTGGAGGGCGACGCCGACTGCGGCGGACTCATCAGCTACAACTACGTCAGCGGCGAACCCGTGACCGGGCTCACCGACGGACGCCCCCTGTTCATGCGTTCGGCCAACGACAAGTTCAACCTGGCCAACTTCATGCGCGCCCACCTCTACGGAGCCATCGGCGTGTTGAAGCTGGGCAACGACATCCTGCTTAAAGAAGAGAATGTCAAGGTGGACCGCATCACAGGCCATGGCGGCTACTTCAAGACCAAGGGCGTAGGCCAGCGCATGCTTGCAGCTGCCCTCAACTCGCCCATCTCCGTGATGGAGACGGCAGGCGAAGGTGGCGCGTGGGGCATCGCCCTGCTGGCCGGTTACGTTGTGAACAACAAGCAACAGCTGTCGCTGGCCGACTATCTGGAGCAGGTGGTCTTTGTCGGCAACACCGGCATATCCATAGCCCCCACTGCAGAGGACGTGGCAGGTTTCAACCGCTACATCGAAAACTACAAGGCAGCATTGCCTGTAGAGCAGTGCGCTGTTGAAAACAAGAAATAAAGAAACCGACAAAATGCTTTTTTCAAGGAATGGAACGGGAGGCTGGCTCATGCCTCGCTTCCCCTCCGTTCCTCTTTTTCAAACAAAAGACAACCTCCTAACAACGTTACACAACAAAAAACATGAAGAAACTGATTTTCACACTTTCAATGGCTGCCTGCGCTCTGACGATGACTGCAGCCGACAATGCCAAGGCAACCATTCATGCCGACAAGGCTGGTGCCAAAATCAACAAAGAAATTTACGGACAGTTCTCTGAGCACCTGGGCAGCTGTATCTACGGCGGCCTCTGGGTGGGCAAGGACTCCAAGATTCCTAACATCAACGGTTATCGCAAAGACGTATTCGAAGCTCTCAAGGTGCTGAAGATTCCCGTGCTTCGCTGGCCGGGCGGCTGTTTTGCCGACGACTACCACTGGATGGACGGCATCGGCCCGCAGAGCCAGCGCCCATCGCTGCGCAACAACAACTGGGGCGGCACCATCGAGGACAACTCATTTGGTACGCACGAGTTCCTGAACCTCTGCGAAATGCTGGGCTGCGAGCCCTACATCAGCGGCAACGTCGGCTCGGGCACAGTGAAGGAAATGGCCCAGTGGGTGGAGTACATGACCAGCGACGGCGACACGCCCATGGCACGTCTGCGCCGTCAGAACGGACGCGAGAAGCCATGGCACGTGAAGTACTTCGGCATTGGCAACGAGGCCTGGGGCTGCGGCGGCAACATGACCCCCGAATACTATTCGGACGAGTATCGCAAGTTCAACACCTATCTGCGCGACCAAGGCAAGAACCGTCTCTACCGCATCGCATCGGGCGCCAGCGACTACGACTACAACTGGACCACCGTGCTGATGGACAAAATCGGCACCAAGATGCAGGGTGTCTCTCTGCACTACTACACCTGCTCGGGATGGGACGGCCCCAAGGGCTCGGCCATCAACTTCGACAACGACCAGTACTACTGGGCTTTGGGCAAGTGTCTGGAAATAGAGGAAGTCATCAAGAAACACAAGGCCATCATGGACGAAAAAGATCCCGAGGGCAAAGTGGGACTGCTCGTCGATGAGTGGGGCACATGGTGGGACGAGGAGCCTGGCACCATTCCCGGCCACCTCTACCAGCAGAACGCCCTGCGCGACGCTTTCGTGGCTTCGCTCTCGCTCAACGTGTTCCACAAATACACCGACCGCGTGAAGATGACCAACATCGCCCAAGTGGTGAACGTGCTGCAGTCGATGATCCTCACCGACCAGGAAGGCACAGGCCACATGGTGCTCACACCCACCTACCACGTGTTTGAAATGTACACCCCGTTCATGGAAGCCACCTATCTCCCACTCGACCTCGAGAGCGAAACCATGCAGGTGAGCAAGGTTTACTTCAAGGAGAAGGCTGGTGCCAAGGATGCCGGCTACCGCCCCTGCCCCATGCTCTCTGCATCGGCAGCCAAGACCCAGGACGGCAGCATCGTGCTCGCCATCACCAATGTGAGCCTTGACAAAGGACAGACCATCGACTTCAACATCGACGGTTTCAAGGCCAAGAGTGTCACGGGCCGCATACTGACAGCCAAGAACGTGGCCGACTACAACGACTTCGAGCACCCCAACCGCGTACAGCCCGCCGACTTCAAGGATGCCAAGCTGAAGAAAGGCACGCTCACTGTGAAGGTGCCCGCCAAGAGTCTGGTAGTGCTCAATCTGAAATAATTGAATTTGAATAGAGTTTCATTATGAGACAAGCCAGAAAATGGGTGCTCGCCGCCATTCTTGTATTCTGTGGCATGATGAGTGCGCAGGCCCAAGTCATGAAAGCTGCCGACCTGGAGAAATATGCCAAACAACGCTACGGCGACAAATGGCTCGACGCTGCCAGAAACCTCTCTACTCAACTGGAACTCGACAAGAACCAAAGTCTTACGTACCAGCAGGTAATCGAGGCTCCCGGCAAAACGAAACAGCAGCTCTATGTGGCGCTGAACTACTGGGTAACCGCAACATTCAAAGACAAGCAGGCCATCACGCTGAACGACAAGGAGGCCGGATGTATCATCATCACCTCCACCATTGTTGATATAGCCGAACATATAGGCACGCTCAACAAATATGCTGTGAGCATTTCGCCCGTCATCCGCATCGACATCAAGGACGGCAAGGTGCGCGTCACCTATACCGTGCAGACATACGACATTTTGGCCGACATCAGCGGCGGCTGGCTCAGCGCCTTGGATTCTGATCAGAAGACCTATGGAGACTCCAAGCGGAAGCGCGACGACAAGACCAACGCAAGGCTCTACGACGAACAGTGGGAAATAGCCCGCCACTATCCTTTCGTTGAAAAAGACGCACAGAAACGCACTTGCGCAAAGGCCCTCGTCATGACTCACGCTTACTCAAATGCCATCATCGACAAGGTGGAGGAAGCTGTGAAGCACGGCATTGTGGGCAACGAGGACGACGACTGGTAGTCGGAGGCCTCATGAAGGTAAGAAATGGAGTATGAATACCGAAAAATCGCTTGAATGTTTGGTTCGTACGTTTATTTTACCTACCTTTGTGCAATTAAAATAGCATATATCACTAACACATCATCAACATTTCTATGAACGACAACAAAATCATGAATCGCGCAGCCGACAATATCCGCATTCTGGCTGCAGCAATGGTAGAAAAAGCAAAATCGGGCCACCCCGGTGGAGCCATGGGCGGTGCCGACTTCATCAACACGCTCTACAGCGAGTTCCTTGTTTACGACCCTGAGAATCCCGAGTGGGAAGGCCGCGACCGTTTCTTCCTCGATCCCGGCCACATGGCTCCCATGCTCTACAGCCAGCTCTGCCTCATCGGCAAGTACGAGCTCGAAGACCTGAAGAACCTGCGCCAATGGGGCAGCGTAACCCCCGGCCATCCAGAGCGCGAACTGGCACGCGGTATTGAGAACACCAGCGGTCCCCTCGGACAGGGCCACTGCTACGCCGTGGGCGCAGCCATCGCCGCTAAGTTCCTCAAGGCTCGTCTGGGCAGCGTGATGAACCAGACCATCTATGCCTACATCTCCGACGGTGGTGTGCAAGAGGAAATCTCGCAGGGAGCTGGTCGTATTGCCGGCAACCTGGGTCTGGACAACCTCATCATGTTCTACGACGCCAACGACATCCAGCTCAGCACCCGCACCGAGGTGGTCACCACCGAGGACACCGCCAAGAAGTACGAGGCATGGGGATGGTATGTTCAGAAGATCGACGGCAACGACGTTGACCAGATTCGTGACGCCATCCGCAAGGCTCAGGCCGAAAAAGAGCGTCCCAGCCTCATCATCGGCCACTGCGTCATGGGCAAGGGCGCCCGCAAGGCCGACGGCAGCAGCTACGAGAGCAACTGCGCCACCCACGGTGCGCCGCTTGGAGGCGACAACTTTGTGCAGACCATGAAGAACCTGGGTGCCGATCCCGAGAATCCGTTCCAGATATTCCCCGAGGTGAAGGAGCTGTATGCCCGCCGCGCCGAGGAACTGAAGAAGATTTGCGCCGAGCGCTATGCCGAGAAGGCCGAGTGGGCCAAAGGCCATCCCGTACAGGCCAAGCAGATGGAAGAGTGGTTCAGCGGCAAGGCTCCCGTCATCGACTGGAGCAAAGTTCAGCAGAAAGCCGGTGCCGCCACCCGCGGTGCCAGCGCCACGGTGCTGGGCGTGCTGGCCGAGCAGGTGCCCAATATGATTTGCGCATCGGCCGACCTGTCGAACTCTGACAAGACCGACGGTTTCCTGAAGAAGAC
>DFFM01000038.1 GCA_002369515.1 Prevotella sp. UBA3776
CAAAGTTAAAGAGGGGCGGGGAGACGCTACTGCCTTGCCTGTTACAGAGACTTCCGCTTTTCATTACATAGAGGCTCTCCTTGCCTGTTACAGAGACTCTCGCCTTTCCTTCATAGAGACTCGCCTTGCCTGTTACAGAGACTCTCGCCTTTCCTGTCACAGACGCCCTGTGCGGAATCTCCCCTCCCTTCAAGGGGAGGGGATGGGGGTGGGGTCTGTAACTATACCCAATCAAAAACAATTCTTGGTGCAAGATTCACTTGATGCGATGGGGTCTGTAACTATACCCGTTCAAAACCAATTCTTGGTGCGAAATACACTTGATGTGATGGGGGTGGGGTCTGTAACTATACCCAATCAAAAACAATTCTTGGTGCGAGATTCACTTGATGCGATGGGGGTGGGGTCTGTAACTATACCCAATCAAAACCAATTCTTGGTGCGAGATTCACTTAATGCGATGGGGGGTCTGTAACTATATCCATTCAAGCCACGCCGTTTTCAAAGAAAAAACGTTGTTGTCAAAAATCTGAAGTGTCGGTTGTATTCTACAACAACGAATTTAACGAACAAAACGCATCTTATCAATGCATCGAAGATGCAACGAATGTTGACGAATGCAGCGATTCGAATGATTCGTTGTCCACTTGAGGCCATTCGCTGCCGCCATGGGTGCATTCGGACAATTCGCTTGATTCGTTGTTGTAGAGATGTCGCAGTATGGCATCTCTACTCCCTAAACTTCAGCCAAAATAAAATACAATTCGTTTCCAAAGAAAAAATCATTTTTGTCAAAATAAAAAACAACACCTAGTCACCGTGGGGAGATTCCTTGCGATGCTGCCACAGTTCCACGCTGTTGACGATGTTCTGCCAAAGGATGTAGCAGCCGGGACCCACCGACGAAAGAGGGTTCAGGTACATGTAGGAAATCCAGATGGCAAAGGTGGTGTTCTTCTGTCCAAGAGCCTGTCCGGCGTTGACCACGGCCTTGAAGAAATGGCCAATGTATCGACCCACAGCAAACTGCACCACGCAGAGCACCAAGCCCAGCAGGGCGATGAGCAGCAGAAAAGCCACCGTGGTCTGGGCGTTGCAGATGTTGCGCACGGTGGTGCCGGTGACGATGGCCAGCGAGATGGCCCACAGATAGTAGGACAGGTCCTTGATGCCGACAATCCAGCTGTGCAGCCGGTGCAGATGGTGTTTCACCACGTAGGCCAGCAGCATGGGGAGCACCAGGATGAGGCACACCTTGTAGAGAATGAGCAGGAAGGAGCTGACGAACGACATGTGGATGGAGGGGTCGATGAGTGGGAACAGCACGGGCACGAGGGTGGCTGTGATGAAGTTGGAAATGAACGTATAGGTGGTCATCGACTCCAGGTCGCCGCCCAACTTGACGGTCACCACGGGAGCCGCCGCCGCGCCGGGCCCTATGATGCAGCACAGAATGGCCTCAGCCAGAATGAGCCGCTCGCCCGTCATGCGGAACCCCAGAATGAGGGCCACCATGATGGCGATGAACAGCACCTGGAACAGCGCCACCCAGAAATGCCAGCGCACGGGGCGCAGCCGGTGGTAGTCCACCTTGCAGAACGTCACCATCAGGATGAGGAACATGAACCACGGCAGGATGGCGTCGAAAAAGGGTTCGAACACCGCCGCCGCCCCACTCAGCGAGGGAGTGAAGGCGAACAGCAGATAGAGCAGCGTTCCCGTGAGCATGGCCACGGGAAGCGTCCAGTTTTTCAGCAATTGTTTCATCGTTTCACCAGCGAGTACGCGGGAGAGCGGCTGCGCCACCTCCTCACATATTTCGGCTTTCTATATGACTAAAAGTTGTTCGTCTGTTTTGCAGTAGGAGGTGGCGTGTCTCACGCCACAATCCGTGAACATGTGACGTGAAACACGTCACCTCCTACTTGGACACTGCAAAATTACACAATCTCCGCATTCCGCACAAATTTTCAGAAACTTTTCGACGCTCCGACTATCGCCAGTGTTTCATTTCCTATACGAAATGTATCAAAAACAACCGTAAAGTTTAACAAAAGTAAAAAATGAAACACCACGAAAATTTTTTTACGAACAATCTTTACTTTATTCTTCTTTTAATTGCTACTTTTGCACAGTTTTTCTTTTCATCACTCCCCCACTGCACCCTTTTCTGAGGCGACAAGGGGCGTCAAGTGCTAGACTGTAATAACTAAACACCAACAGATAAAAAATGAAGAAATCATTACTTTTTCTAACGCTCGGCATGCTGGTCCTCTGCCTGCTGCCGCAACAAATGTTTGCAAGCAATCCTGAGGTCACCATCAGCGGTAACAAGGTGACTGTAACCTCTACAAGTGCCGGCAGCCTGGCCACCTATGTGAATTCTCTCACCACCGAGCAAAAGAACGCACTCAAGGTTGACGAAATTGTATTTGTTGGAAAATTCAACCAGTCAGATTTTGAGGCTCTCCAAGGCTTCCCTTACAAAACGGTTGATATGGGAGAGGCCAAGATGGTGGCTGCAAGTCAAACCTCGGCCAACTACAGTTTCTATCATGACGCAACGCCTCCTTCTGGGCAAGACGGTGCCAAGTGTGTGGTAGGTGCAACGAAGTATGTCAGCCAAAGCAATGCCCAATGGACGGAAGTAAGCAATCCGGGAAGCGTCACTTTCCAAGACTCCAATGGCTGGACTACTGAAAATGTGAACAGCCCCGAGCACCAGCAGCAATACAACGTTGGCGACTATGTAAAAATCGCTTCCACTTTCGATTATTGGCGAAAAGATAACAAATGGGAGGAAATATCCGACGTTAAGTTTCCCCTCATCTACGAGGCTACCAATAATGACAATGCTGTTTGGTATGCTTGGACATGGAGAAACGGTTCAGAAGGCAAATGGGTTAAATTGCCTTGCACATCAAATGATTTAGAAAGCAATGTCAATTTCGTAAGAATGAATCCCAAGGCCAGTGAGGTTCCCAGCTGGGGAGCCAAATGGAATCAGACGGCAGACCTCACCGTTGAAAATGGAAAAGTATTTGTCACGACAGGATATGACAATGGTAGAATCACCGGCAATTGGAAGGAATTTGGTGACAATGAGAGCTGGACAGTTGACGGTCTGAAAGCACAGAAAGCAAACAACACGGACGACATCGTTAAAATCAACGACAACGGAACAGACAAATTCTATCGCTACGCAGGCATGAAATGGACATCCATTGACGAGAGCACAGCATTGACAGAGAGTGTTGCCAACAGCAAAACGATAGAAAATCCCAATTGGACTGATTTTGACGGAACCAATCACATCAACGACGGTGGCGACCCGCTTCTCTATGTCCGCTTCGCAAAGGGATACACCTATTATCAGAAGGTTGCAGGCAGCATAGAATGGGTGCCCTCTACCTATAATGATGGTGACAACAGCAACATCTACTATCCCGATGCGGCTACTATGCCCGCACCTACGGAAGCCTATCAGCAGGCATACGCAGGCGGTACAGAATATGAGTACAAAGATAACAGTTGGGTTCCCACCGGCAGCAGCGACAACGACACCTACGACTATTCGCAGATGAAATTCAGCTACTGGAGCAGCACACTCGAGAAAGCTGTCACCTCGAAATATGCCGACGCAACTATCAGCAGTGAGATTTTCCAGAACTGCAAAAGCCTCACAGAGGTTGACTATAAGGCTGGAAACGTCACTGGCTTCAACGACCACAAAACCACTGATGGCTACGCCTCAAACCTAAAAGTCACCATCGGCAAAAACGTCACCAGCATCGACGCAAGTGCCTTTGCCAAATGTACCGCTTTGCAGACCCTGGAGTTTGACAAAGACTACAGCAACTCGAACACCGACAAACTCGCAGACACTACCTATCCCCTGGAACTGACCATCGGCGAAAATGCCTTCATGGAATGCGCAAACCTGACAGGCGTGGAATTTCCCAACCGCGTGGTAAGCATCGGCAACAGTGCCTTCAAGGAGGCAGGAACAGCCGCCAGCGAAATGACCGTCTCCTTCGAGCGCCGTACCACCGACAAGGGAGCCAGCATCGATTTCGACCGTAACCTCACCATCGGAGCTGCCGCCTTCCAGAACTGCACCACGCTGAAAGAAGTGGAATTGCCTATCCGCCTGTCTTCCTTGGGCAACGATGCCTTCAAGGGCACCACCAACCTGACCTCTGCCACCATCCGTGAGGACATAGAGGACGCCCGCCTCACCAAAATACCTACAGGTGCCTTTGAGGAGTCGGGTATCATCAAGTTGACCGTACCCCGCAGCGTCACAGAAATCGAGACACACGCCTTCGGCTCGTGCTACGCTCTGGAAGAAGTGAGATTCCAGGAACAAGTTGCACACGACCCGCAACAGCCGCTCATCATCCGTCACGAAGCCTTTGCTGGCGGCAACGAGGACAGGTTCAGCCTGAAGAACGTCTATGTGGAAATCGATCCGGAAGATCGACTCTTGGTTTGCGAGTACAATGCCTTCCAGTTCAAAGCTCTCGTTGGCCAGACCGACGTAGCCAGCGAACAGATTGCCACCCTCCACTTCCCAGAAGAACATTGGGATTACTATGCTGGCGACTGGAAGAAAGGACTGGCTTTCTCGCAGACCAACCTGAACAGTTTCAAAGACGGATACAACCAGCAAATTGCAGGGCAACAGCCTACCGCTGAAACCAATGGTCTGGTAAATGGCCTGCAGCCCGCCAACGGCTGGCAACAGTTCGCCAAATCCAACACGGGCATCGAGATTGAGCTGCCCAAAGGAAAGTTTGTTCGCTCGTACAGCGTGTCGAAGCCTTGCGAGATTCCAAGGTTTGCCAACACGGAAAGGACTCCATTCGTGAGGATTTACCGTGTGACTGCGTTCAGCGACGGCTGGAATGTGGGTGACGCCATTGACGACAAGGCAAAGGCAACAGCTGCAGATCGCATAGCCACCCCAACAGAAGTGACGGGTTACATCCCCATGAAAACGGGTCTGCTGATGGTGGGCCTGGGCGAGGCGAACCAGAGTTACCTGCTCTATCCCAATTATTTGAATGAAGAAGCGTTCCCCCAAAAGTATGAGTGGTGCGAAAGCGGCGAGAATGCCAACCTGCTGCAGCCCACATGTGACGAAGAGGTGACCATCAACCCAACCATCCCTTACCCCTTCGGAAACAAAAACAACATTCAGTACCGCATATTTGGCTTCAAGGCCAATGCCACTGCCGACGGCGGTGTGTTCCTGCGGTCGCAGCCCGGTGTGAAGATGAAACCCAACCAAGCCTACTTGCAACTGCCCGTTTCGATGTTCCATTGGGGCAACGAGAGCGGCGACAATGAGAGTGGATTGGGTGACGATCAGGGCGCAAAGAACATCACCCTGACGTTCGACCTCAGCTCTAGCGAGACCGACGGCATCAGCACCATGCAGACTGCCCCTGCCAACGAAGCCAACGAGAGCTGCTACACGCTGCAGGGCGTAAAGGTGGAGCGTCCCACCGCGAAGGGCATCTACATCTACAAGGGTAAGAAAATCATGGTGAAATAAAAAAACGGAAGAAAGGAACAAAGAGATGAAAAAAGAATATATCTGCCCCGAGATTGACATCGTGATGTTCAAAGAGCCACTCATGCAAACCACCGACTCGACTGGCGACCCCAAAGGCTATGGCTTTGACGCCAAGGACGGCAACACCTTCGACGAAGAAGCCAGTCTCTGGGACGGCAAGGTCACCCAACACAACCTTTGGGAGGAGTGACAAAAAAAGAGCGGCAACCGCCTGGCCTCGCAAACAGGCAAGGGGAGCCGCTCTGAAACACAGAAAAAGTAATTTTCGCATAATCAAAAATAAATAGTTAATTCTTCGGATGGTGTGTGTCGAGAGACATACGCCATCCTTTGTTTTTGGGCAAAAAAAGGCGGCGGAGAAGAAAGGTGGCGGAAAAAGTTGAAGATTCTTTTGGCTTTTTGCTCACTTCATCGTAACTTTGCCGCCAATACAAAAAAGACAACCACCATCTTCATGCTACGCAGAATGACACTTTTGGCGGCCCTCGCGCTGCTTTGCACCCCCTGCCTCGCCGAAGCGGAACGCTCGGAGGGCAAGGGCGACAGCATTGTCCACCGCGTGGAGGCCGAGGTGCTGCCGTCGGCCATTCTGCACACCCACATCTATCTGAAGGGCGACAACCCCGAAATGCGCACCATGAACCATGCTTTCTCGGCACGGCTGAAATACGGATTCATGCACGGCCCCCAAACAGAGAAAGGCCGTCTCTACAAAGGCAGTTACCAGGGCGTGGGCGTGGTGTGGCACAAGTTCAATCCGCAGCTGGGCAACCCCCTTTCGGCCTTCATCTATCAGGGAGCCCCCATCGCGTCGCTCAGCCAGCGGCTGAGCGTGAACTACGAGTGGAACTTCGGACTGACCTTCGGTTGGAAGCCCTACGATGCCGAGAGCAACCCCGACAACCGGGTCATCGGCTCGCGCGTGACGGCTTATCTCAACGCCGACTTCTACCTGAACTGGCGGCTGAACCGCCATTTCGGCCTGAACGCGGGCGTTACGCTCTCCCATTTCTCCAACGGCAACACCAAGCTGCCCAACGGCGGGCTCAACGTGGCCGGGCTGAAGGCCAGCCTGGTTTACTATCTGAACCCCCTCGCTTATCCCCCACGGGGGAAAGCGTCCGCTCCTGCCTCTCCCGAGAAGAGAGACGTTCAGCGCGGAGCATCTTTTCTGGAAAGGATGAGAGAGAGGCTCCACACCGACGTGGTGATCTTCGGCTCGTGGAAACGAATGGCCTATCTGGGCATTGACGGCGTGGGGAACGTGCCGGGCAAGTTTGGCGTGGCAGGCGTGAACATCAACCCCATGGCGAGCATCAACTACCGGCTGAACGTGGGAGCGTCGGTGGACGTGCTCTACGACCACAGCTCGAACATCACCTACGACGAGTTCAAGAACCAGATAAACTACCCCTCGGCCTGGAAACAGACGGCCGTAGGACTGTCGGGACGCGTGGAATACGTGATGCCCTACTTCACCATCAATTTTGGCATGGGCCACAATGTGCTCCACGCCAACGGCCACCTGAACGGCTGGTACGAAGTGCTGGCGCTGAAGACACAAATCAACCGGTGGGCGTTTGTACACATTGGCTACAGCCTGGCCAACTTCCAAAACCCCAACCACCTGATGCTGGGACTCGGCATCAGGCTGGGCAAGAACAAATAAGCCATTCGTGCAGTCGAAATGGCTTTTTTTTCGTTTTTATTCACTATTTTGTCCGCCAAAATTCACTTTTGCAGAATTTACCACCCCGTTTAGGAAAAAAAGAACTATCTTTGCCCATTCTAAACAGACAAGAAAAAAAATGAAGGACATTTGTTGTATAGGGCACATCACGCTCGACAAGATCATCACTCCCAACACAGAAGTCTATATGAACGGGGGCACAGCATTCTATTTTGCCTACGGCATGAACCATCTGCCGAAGAAAGTGAGCTTCCAACTGGTCACCGCCATGGGCGAAAAGGACATCAAGGCCGTTCGCACCATGCGCGAGCAGGGCATTGACGTGGTGTGCCACCACAGCCGCAACACCGTTTTCTTTGAGAACAAATACGGCCACAACATGAACAACCGACAACAGCGCGTACTGGCCAAGGCCGACCCCTTCACCGTAGGCAAGCTGGAACCCCTCGAAGCCAAGATTTTCCACCTGGGCTCGCTGCTCTCCGACGACTTTTCGCCCGAAGTGGTGAAGAGTCTGGCCGCCAAGGGGCGCGTGAGCATCGACGTGCAGGGCTTTCTGCGCGAGGTGCGCCAACAGCACGTCTATGCCACCGACTGGAAAGAGAAACTGGAGGTGCTGCGCTACACCGACATACTGAAACTCAACGAATACGAGATGGAGGCCATCACCGGCCTGCGCGACCCGCACGAGGTGGCACGGCAGATAGCCCAATGGGGTGTGCGCGAAGTGGTCATCACGCTGGGCGACTACGGCTCGGTGATCTACCACGACGGACAGTTCGACGAAGTGCCCGCCTTCAAGCCCCGCCAAACCGTCGATGCCACGGGCTGCGGCGACACCTACTCCACGGGCTACCTCTACTGCCGCACCCAGGGCATGAGCTGCAAGGAGAGCGGACGCTTTGCCGCCGCCATGTGTACGCTCAAGCTGGAGCACAGCGGCCCGTTCGACGGCACCATCGAAGACATTGAGCGCGTCATAGGACAAACAAAATGAACAACCCCTCAGCCTCCGCCATACAACAACTCACCCAACAGCGGCTGTTGCTCGAACTGGAGTACAACACCGAGAAAGAGGCCTTCCGCCAACTGACCGAACAGATGGGCATCAAGCGGAAGGTGAAGCGGGGCGATGCCTGGTGGCCACTGCAAACAGGAAAAAGCTACTACAACTCGCTCAACCAACTGGCCCTGGAGGTACACCGCACGGCCGACAACGACGTTGAGCACAACTTCGAGTTTGGAAAGACCGTGCGCTTCTTCCGCTCGCTGACAACCGAGCCGGAAACGGACATCACCGGAGGCTCCGGAAATTCCGGAGATTCCAGGAAATCCGGCAGCATCCGCTTTTTCGATTTCTCCTGCACGGTGAGCTATGTGGATGGCGACCGCATGGTGGTCATCGTGCCCGCCGCCAACCGGCTGGCCGAGCTGCAAAACGCTGAGAACCTGGGAGTTCAGCTCTACTTCGACGAAACCAGCTACCGGCTCATGCGCGAGGCGCTCGACCGCGTCATCCGCGCCAAGGGCAACCGGCTGGCCTACCTACGCGACCTGTTCTACTCGCGACAGGCGGCCCAGCACTTCTCGTTTGCCACCATGACCTTCCCCTACCTCAACGCCACGCAGGAGCTGGCCGTCAACCGTGTGCTCCGCGCCAAGGACGTGAGCATCGTCCACGGCCCGCCGGGCACCGGCAAGACCACCACCCTGGTAGAGGCCATCAACGAAACGCTCATGCGCGAGAGCCAGGTGCTGGTGTGCGCACAGAGCAACATGGCCGTTGACTGGATTTCGGAAAAACTGGTGGACCGCGGCATCCCCGTGCTGCGCATCGGCAACCCCACGCGCGTCAACGACAAGATGCTCTCGTTCACCTACGAGCGCCGCTTCGAGGCCCACCCCGACTACCCGCAGCTGTGGAGCCTGCGCAAAGCCATGCGCGAACTGCGCGACCACCGCCGCCGCGGCGACCACTCGTTCCACCAGAAGATTGAACGGCTCACGGCCCGCGCCACCGAACTGGAAATACGCATACACAGCGAGCTCTTCGGCGAGGCGCGCGTCATTGCCTGCACACTGGTGGGAAGCGCCAACCGCATACTGCAAGGACAGAAGTTCGCCACACTGTTCATCGACGAGGCCGCACAGGCCCTGGAAGCGGCCTGCTGGATAGCCATCCGCAAGGCATCGCGCGTGGTGCTGGCCGGCGACCACTGCCAGCTGCCGCCCACGGTGAAAAGCCTGGCCGCACTGAAGGCGGGACTGGGCACCACGCTGATGGAGCGCATCGTGGCCCAGAAACCCGAGGAGGTGACGCTGCTGAAGACCCAATACCGAATGAACGAACAAATCATGCGCTTCTCGAGCGACTGGTTCTACGGCGGGCAGGTGGAGAGCGCGCCGTCGGTGAGCCACCGCTCGGTGCTCGACCTCGACACGCCCATTGAATGGATCGACGTGAGCGACGACGAATGCCACGAAGAGTTTGTGGGCGAATCGTTCGGACGCATCAACCGCACCGAGGCGCAGCTGACGCTCGACACCCTGAAGCACTACTTCGAGCGAATCAGCAAGCAACGGCTGCTGGACGAACGCATCGACGTGGGCATCATCTCGCCCTACCGCGCCCAGGTGCAGCTGCTGCGGCAGATGGTCAAGCGGAGCGAGTTTCTGAAGCCTTTCCGCCGACAAATCAGCGTCAACACCGTGGATGGTTTCCAAGGCCAGGAGCGCGACATCATCGTCATCTCGCTGGTCCGCTCGAACGACGACGGGCAGATTGGGTTCCTGCGCGACCTGCGCCGCATGAACGTGGCCATGACGCGAGCCCGCATGAAACTCATCATACTGGGCGACGTACACACCCTGACGCGCCACCCTTTCTACCGCAAGCTCTACGAATACATTGAGAAACTGAAAGACTAGAATCTCCAGGGGGATATGGAGATTCCGGGGGAAATGGAGATTCCGGGGAGGCGGATTTTCCGGAATGTCCGGATTTTCTGGAATGTCCGGAATGTCCGGATTTTCCGGATTATCCGGATTATCCGGATTATCCAGGATATCCGGAACATCCGGTTTCTCCGGGAAATCCCCATCAAAAAGAAAAAAAAGAACGTCATGAACCCAACCGATAGAAACAACCATTTCGGACGCAACGCCAAACTGATAGCCTTCGATGCCGACGACACGCTGTGGGACTGCCAGTCGTGGTTCAATCGCGTGGAGGAGGACTACTGCCGCCTGCTGGCTCCATGGGCCAGTGCAGAGGAAGTGTCGCGCCAGCTGTTTGCCACGGAGTGCCGCAACGTGCCACTGACGGGCTACGGCGTGAAGGCATTCACACTCTCGCTCGTAGAAAACGCCGTCACACTGACCGAGGGACGCATCGAGGCCGACCGGCTGCTGCAGATTCAGCGGCTGGGGCTGAGTCTGCTCAGCATTCCCGCCACACCGCTCGAGGGGGTGGAGACAGCCCTTCGCCATCTGCGACAGCGAGGGTGCTACCAGCTGGCAGTGTTCACCAAGGGCGAGATTCAGGACCAGGAAGGCAAACTGCTGCGCTCGGGCCTGTGGCCGCTGTTTGACCGTGTGGTGGTGGTGGCCGACAAACAGGAGCGCCAGTACCGCGAGCTCTGCCGCCAGTTGGGCATCGGCATGGACGAGCTCGTCATGGTGGGCAACTCGTTCAAGAGCGACATCGAGCCTGTGCTGAAAATGGGGGGACGGGCCATCTACATTCCGTTCCACACCACGTGGGCGCACGAACAGACCGAAGAGTACGGCCACGAAAACCTCATCGTGCTGGATGAGATTTCACAAATCAAGAATTTCCTTTGAAGGAATAAAAACAAATGGGTTAGGTTAGGAAAGAAATTGGAATAATTGGAATAATTAACCAAGAATATATTATTCAAGTTTCGCTATCGCTCAACTTTTTGGAGTTCAAGGAGTTCATGGAGTTCAAGGAGTTGCAAGACAATAGCTTCGTGCCGTGTTTCCCCAAAAACAGAAGGACTCAGAGCAAAGACTAATGTCTTGAAACTCCTTGTAACTCCTTGCAACTCCTTGTTTACTTAACATGCGAAAGTTGAGTATATTATTTATGGCGTAATTATTCCAATTATTCCAATTTCTTTCCTATTGCCAATCCCGGTTTATCTTTTCACCGGCGACTCGTTGCCAAACAGGAACTGAGGCTTGTAGCCGCCACAATCGACCACTACTTTCTCGAAGACGATGGCCGGGTCGCAGGGATGGAGGGTGAGGGTGTGCCACTGGCCATCCTCGCCGCTTGGGGCCGCCTGCGCATTCAGCGGCAGCTCCACCACCTTCTCAATGATGCGTCGGGCCACGGTGGGATAGAACACGCTGTAGATGTTTTCAGGGGCTTCGTTCAGCCGGTCGTTGAACACCACGCGCTGCGGCTCGCCGCCATCCAGCTGGACGGTGTAGGCCAGTCCGCCCTTGTTGAGATAGTCGAGCGTGGATTTCACCACCACATGCACTTTGACCCGCTGTGGCTGCTCGCCCTTGAGCGCAAAGCGGTAGGTAACCTGCGCATCGCCCGTGGGGCGGGTGTAGGGCATCAGCGCCAGTCCGCTCAGCGTTCGTCCCATGTAGGGGATGACGGTCCATGCGGTGCCCTCGGCGGCAGTGGCCTCGAAGTAGTGCTCGGCCTCCATGGCCACGAAACCATTGCTGCCTGCGAACACATATCCGCCGGGCTCGGTGTTCTGGACGCGCTTCACGGTGGGCATGCGGTCGGCGGGGAAGTCGTCGTTCCACGATGTGTAGCCGATGTGCTTCTGGGTCATCATGCCGTTCCACTTGCCGTTGGCAATGTCGTGGTTGTAGGCTGCGCAGAGCACTGAGTCGCGCCTGAAGGCCTGCTCCACGCGGTCGGCCCAGAGGTTGGCCTCGGGGTTGTTGCGCTGGGCCAGATAGAGGTTCATGGCCTGGGCGTAATACATCTGGTACATGTTCGACATGGCCTGTATGGGGAACAGGATGAGCTGCTGATAGGCATCGCGATAGGCGGGTTCGAGCGAGATGAACTGGCGCAAGGCCTCGGCCTCCAGTCGCATGTAGTCGTCGGCCACCTGCCGCCACTCGCCGGTTTCAACGTTGTAGGTGCGGGCGTCGAGCATTTCGACCGTCGAACGGCCTGCATACTTGCAGCAGAGGTTCAACAGCCGCGCGGCCTCGTCGCCCTGCTGAAGGCCGAACTGCTGGCGGCAGAACTGCACCGTGTGGTCGCAGACGTTGTCGGCCCCCACCACACGGGGGTTCCACGCCATGTCCATGAACAGGGTGATGGGGTACTCCATGGGCTTGAGGTCGCCCACGTTGAGAATCCACAGGCGGTCGATGCCATAGTCGTAGGCCAGCGTGAGCTGTTCCCACATGTTCTGCGTGGGAGTGACGTTGAGCCACTTCGAGTTGCGTGGTGCCCCCACGTAGTCCACGTGGTAGTAGAGTCCCCATCCGCCGGGATGGTTGCGCTCCTTGGCAGAGGGCACACGCCGTATGTTGCCCCAGTTGTCGTCGCAGAGCAGAATGAGCACGTCGTCGGGCACTCGCATGCCCTTGTCGTAATAGTCGAGCACCTCCTTGTAGAGAGCCCACACCTGTGGCGTCTTGCTGGCCGGGCGGCGGGTCACTTGCTTGATGATGTTGCGCTGGTTTTCCACGATGCGGCTCAGGAGCTTGGTGTCGGCATCCTGGCTCATGGCCTCGTCGCCGTCGCCACGCATGCCGATGGTCACCAGGTCGTCGGTGCCCTTCATTCGCTCGATGCCTTCGCGGAAGAACTGGTCGAGACGCTGCTGATTGGTCTGGTAGTTCCATGGCCCCCACTCGCTGCGGCGGCGGGCATACTCCTGGTGGTTGCGCGCCATGGGCTCGTGGTGGGAAGTTCCCATGATGATGCCCATCTGGTCGGCCAGCTGCGAATTTTCCGGGTCGTCAGCATAGAAAGCCCAGCTCCACATGGCCGGCCAGAGATAGTTGCCCTTCAGGCGCAGTATCAGCTCGAACACCCGCTCGTAGAAGCGGTGGTCGCCATAGTTGGTGCCGAAGGTGTTCTTCACCCACGACGTGAGACAGGGAGCCTCGTCGTTGAGAAACAGCCCCCGGTAGCGCACGGCAGGTTCGCCGTCGGTGTATTCGCCGCGCTTGACCCACAGCTGCTCGCGTTTGACCACCGGCACGTCGGCCCAATAGTACCACGGCGAGACGCCCATCTGCTGCGAAAGCTCGTAGATGCCATAGACGGTGCCTCGCTTGTCGCTGCCTGCAATGACCAACTGCCGGCCAATGGTCTTGATGATGTATTTCTCGGTTTTCCCCTTCAGATTCTTCAGTTCGCCGCGCTTCACCCACTGGTCAATCAGCCGGTTGCTTCCCACCGTACCTATTATAATATGGGTTGCCCCCTCCTGCCCGTCCTTGGACGCGAGAGGAACGCCCACCCGCTGGAAGTCGGCTTGCAGGCTGGCCACCGCCCGATGGACACAACTATGTTCGCGCGCATCCACATCAATGACGGCGCCGCTCAGCGACAGCGCATCGTCATGCGGGGTGAAAACAACAAACGGTGCAGCTCCCTTCACTGTCAAGGCCAAAAGAACTGATAATAAGTTTAGTAAGAATAATCTCTTCATGGTTTGCACAACATTTAGTTTCTTTGGCTGCAAAGATAATACATTTTTGGGGCATTATTGTTTCCCCAATGTTACATAATGCTTCATTTTTGTTTCATCATGAAATATTTTGTCCACAAGGTGGGAAGGTCATGAAACACAAAGTGCCGCGCCTCCCCGGCGCAGCACTTGTAAAAAATACCATAATAAAAAAGCGATCGTGTATACCTAAGTATGAGTAATTGTATATTAGTTGTTCTATTAGTTGTATGCTCTGTCTGTCTTTTCCTTCCCCATCCGTTTGCATTCCCTTGGTTTGGAGGCGCGGCCCCCGGGGCTGACTGCATTCCCCACAGGGGTGGAGACGGAAGGAACACTTTTTTTGTTTTTCCTGTTGCAAAGATACGACAAATGATTGAAACGGGTTTTATGATTTGTTGCAGAATGTTTTAATTCTGTATCATTGAATCAAAAGTGGCTCATTTTTTTGATTTTCGTAGCTTTTCGGTCGTCACTCTCAATGAGACTTCCCATCGTTCGGCCGTCGATGACCACCCGGCGCGAAGTGAAATCGGGCGTATTGAAAGAGTAGAGCAGCTGCTGATAGAAACGCTTCGGGTTGCGCTGCGGCAGCATAAAAGGCTTGGTGGCCTTGCCATCACGGTCGATATGGGCGAAATAAACCCGCGTGTAGAGTCCGTCGTCGCGCCTGCTGGTGAAGAGGAACCAACGGCTGTTGGCGCTCCACGTGTGCAGGCTCTCGGCGCGCGGGCTGTTCACCTCGTCGAGCGGGCGCGACTGCAGCGTCTGCAGGTCGAGCAGCCAGAGGTCGGCCTCGGGGTGCCAAACGGAGAAGTAACCGTAGTTGGTCTGGGTGAACATGAGGTGGCGGCCGTCGTACGAGGGTCGCGGCCACGTGGTGCTCTTGCACGTGACGGCTGCGCTGATGAGCGTATCCACCTGTTGGCCCAAGCGTCCCGTTGCAGCGTCGAAACTGACGCGGCAGAGGCTGTACATCTCCTTGTCGTAGTCGGTGGGATAGACCTGGCGGCGGGCGGTGGTGAAGTAGAGCCATCGGCCGTCGTGCGAGAAAGCGGGCGTGTTCTCAGCCCAGTATTTGCGCATGATGAGGGTGTCCTCCAGAATCTGGTGCGTCTGCGTGTCATAGACAAACACGTCGGACGACGAGTCGTACACTTCGATGCGCTTGGGGCCGGCGGTGTGGAACATCTGCGACGTGCTGTTGGTGGAGAAGGCGCAGTAGCGGCCCCCCGGGTGCCACGAGGGATAGACCATCGAACCGCCCAGCGAGTCGTTGCGCGCCTTGAGCAGCTCTACGTCGGCATCGCCGCCGGGCGTGTTTGCGCCGCCAGGCGTCTGGGCGTTGTGGATGACCGTTGCGCCATGACCGCCACGCACATGAAAGACGTACTGGTCGGGGTTGGTGCGGTTGGCCGTATGACAGTTCAAACAGGCGCCGGGAGTCTGGGTGTTCACCAGCAGGGGCGACTCGTCGAAGGTGGCGAGGTCGCGCTGGTAGAGGCCCATCTTGCTGTAAATCTTGTAGCTGGGCGGAATGCGGCGGTAGGTGATGCCCCACTCGTCGAGCGCATCGGCGCTGACAAAGATGTTGAAGTCGGAAAACTGCGTCCAACGCCCGTCCTTGCGCGCGCAGACCGTCAGCGTGAGCTGTCCGCCGCGGTTGGCCTCGAGCAGCTGGTGCCACTCGTCGATGTCGAAGTCGGCATAGGCCCCGGCGGTGTGGAGACTGCCCTGGCGGCTGCCCTTCACCTCTACATCCAGACGGTCGAACCCGTCGTCGGCCATTGAGAAGTCGAGCGGAGCGATGCCCACAGGAATGGTCACCCCCACATAGTCGGGATAGATGGCGGGCTGGCCCTTCACTTTCTGCACGTTCTCAGGACGCGAAGAACAGCCTGGCAAGAAGAGGACTGCCAGCAACAAAAAAAGAATTGCCGTATAGTGGACTTTTGACATTTTACTTTCAATTCTGAACATTGTTGTTTTTTTGCTATCTGCTTTTTTTTGAGATTGAACTTCCATGACGGGAGCAACGACGGACTGGCCCCCCGCACTATTTTTCCTTCTCCTTCGCCGCTCAATAGAAGAAGACGTCTTTCGACTCGTTGAACATTTTGTTCAACCTGCCGTAGGTGGGGTGTTTCTCAAGCAATTCGGGCCGGTCGGCCAATGGGCGGAGACTCTGCACCCACTTGCGGTAGAATGTGGTTTCGCTGAGAATGTCGAGATACTTCCTCGCCACAGCGGGCTCGCCCGCCACAAGGTTGGTCTCGGCCAGACGGAGCAGTGCGCGCCCGCTCTTGTTGCTGTTGGGCACCGACTCCATGGCCTCGAAGGCAGCGTGCTGCGCCATGTTGGTCATGCCCAGCTGCATGAACACGTCGCTCATGAGGAATGCCGACGACTGGCTGCTGATGCTGCGGTTGGACATGGAGATGCTTTCGAGCAACTGCTGCTCGCCGGCGCGCCCTGTCTGGAACATGGCCAGCGCCACGGCGCTCTGCAGCGCCAACGACTGCGGACGCTCCGCATAGTATTGGGCCACGATGTGCTCCCACTGCCGGCCGCGCACCATCATGTCGTAGCGCATTTCGTCGGCGGTGCCCAGCAGGTGCTGGTCCCAGTAATAGTCGATGCCGCGCGCCACCTGCCGCAAAGGATAGGGGGTGAGCCACGAACTGGCCAACACGCAGCCAACCAGCAGCACCACCGCCACGCCACTTTTCCACCAGCGCGGCAGCAGGGCCAGCGACAGCACGACCACCGCAGGCCCCAACAGCCAGTAGCCAACCACCGTCAGCACCAACACGCAGGCAAAACGCCGGCGCCCACCAAGCGGCAACCATGCCCAGAGGGCCATGACCGCCAGCAGGGCCACCGTCAGCGTCATGGGGACATAAACGTTGGTGCCCACCCACCACAACAGAACCGGGGGGACAAAAGAGAGGAGCCGCGCCCTCACCCCCAGCGAGGCTTCGCGGGAGGAGCTTCGCCTGACGATGCGCCACGTCAGCCACAGCGCCAACACGGCCAAGAGGGCATAAATGAATGCGCCCATGGCGGGATTGACAAAGCACTGCACAAGCATCTCGCCCACATACTGCGCCAGTCCGCCCGGCACGGACAGCCGTTCGAACAGGTAGTCGCGGTTCCAAAGGAACAGCTGCGACTGTTCGCGCGCCAGCAGCACAAAAGGCCGAAAAAAGTACCAAAAGCAATAAACGCTGACAGCCAACAGGGCCGCCAGCAAGTGGAACCAGTATTTTGTAACAAATTGTTTTGCCTTCGTCATCGCTTCTTTATTTTGCTGAGTGATCGTGTTCAAAAGGGGGGAAGAGTGTCTTTACATTGTTTCCTTTCCACTTCTATATAACTAAAAGTTTTTCGTCTGTTTTGCAGCAGGTGGTGACGTGGCCCACGTCACGATCCGTGAAATTGTGACGTGAGACACGTCACCTCCTACTCGGACACCGCAAAGATAGTCATTATTTGCGACATGAGGTTCGCCGGCAGTAACATTTTTTTTGCCTGCTGTAGCAGATGGCGCGTGAGCGGGGGGAGGGGACGTGCGCCTGGCACAAAAAAAGTGGCGCGTCCCATTCGCCGGGCGCGCCACCTCTTTGAAGGTTATAAAAAAGAGATTTTTATAAGAGTAACGAACGAAAACTCTCTTTCATCTACCTAAGTTGATAACAGTTGGTTGTGTCTTTTCGGGGATATTACTGCTGTCCCTGATATGCCGGGTTCTGGTCGCAGAGCGGGTTCTTCAGAATCTCGTCGATAGGAATAGGCATATCCATCTTCAGGTCGTTGTAATCGTAGTCGCGGTTGGTCCAAGGCACATCCTTCAGGTCGGTGACGTTGCGCTTGGGATAGTTGGTGGCTACGTGGTCGGCCATGAAGCCAGACTTCTGCATGTCCGGACGGAGGCACCACTCGCAGTTGAACTCCTTGCGGCGCTCGGTGTTGACAGCCACTTTCCATACGGGCGACTTGAAGCCCTTCTGTGCCGTGTACTGAGTGTAATAGGTCTTAGCATCCTGGCGCAGGGCGTCGTTGCTGCCGAAGGGCAGAGGATAGTCTTTGCGATTCTTGTAGAAAGGACCACCGTCATTGTTTTCACCTTCTTCGCGGCCCACCCAGTTGGCAAAGTCATTATAGTAGGGCATGTACTTGGCAGTAAGGGCTTCTTCCTTACCAGCCTCAAACTTGCCGAAGGCGCGCTCGCGCAAGGCGTCAATCTGCTTCCAGCCTTCTGCGTCCTGTCCGAGACGGAAGCAGCACTCAGCATAGTCGAGCATCACGTTGGGCAGACGCTTCCAGTAGATGGGAGTAGGACTCCAGTGTCCGTCGCCCCATGCCTTGTAGTTGGCAGAGGCCGTACGCCACATCTTGGAACTCCAGATGGCAGGCGCCCACTCACCGTTGTTGAAGTGGAACTGCTTGGTCGTGGTACCAGAGGCACCCTTGCCGAGAGTCTCCTGCAGGTAGGGGTTCACACCGTAGATGGCGGGCTCATACCAGCCTTCATACTGCGGGTCGTAGGCGGGGTTGTTCGGGTCGATCTGAGGAACGGCGCCAGTGTAGCAAGAGCCCTGGCGACGCTTGTCGCCCTTCTCATAGCAGGAGTACCACTCCCAAGAGAGATAGAGCGAGCCCCATCCACCGTTTTCAGGACAAGCGGTGTACCACTTCAGCATCAGCTTGGTGGTCACGTTGCCCCACTGTCCCCAGTTGGTGCCTTCGTCGAGCTGCTCCACCCAGATGGCCTCGGGTCCCCATGCAGAGGCGGGGTCCCACAGTGTGGTGAACGACTCGTTCAGCTTGTAGGTGCCGCTGTCAAGAATCTGCTTGAAGCACTGGGCTGCCTGCTGATAGCACTGCTGTGCGGCTGCGGCATCCTGAGCCTGTCCGTTGGCACCATCGGTCAGACGATAAGCCTTCCACATGTAGGCGTCGCCCAGATAGGCCAGAGCCATACCCTTGGTGGCGCGTCCATACTGTCCGTCCATGGGTTTCCAGTCGAGCAGTTCGGCTGCGGCCTTGAAGTCTTCGATGATGAAGTCCCACATCTCGGTGTAGGTTTCTGCGCGGGCTTTCTGCGGCGTGTTGGTGTAGTTCTCGCCAGTGGCCAGCATGGGCACACGTCCGAAGGTGGTGGCCAGCCAGTGGTAGAAGAAACCGCGGATGGCGCGGCCTTCGCCCTCGAGATGCTGCTTTACGGAAGGAGTGAGCTCGGTGGCCTCCTCGAGTCCGGCCAGATAGTCGTTGGCACGGCAGATGCCGTGATAAACGTGCTTCCATCCGCCCAGAAGCTCCTCAGAGTTCTGGTTCCAAGCCTGAACGTTCCAGTTCTTGTCCCATCCAGTGGCCTGGGTGTCGATGGTGGGGTGGCAACCCGTGAAGAGGTTGGGCTTGAATCCCCAGTCACCATCGTAGGCGTCGTTCGGGTACAGCATGTCATAAACGCCGTTCAAACCTTTTTTGGCATTGGCATCGTTCTCAAACATAGCATCCATAGAGATGATTTCGTACTGGTTGACCTCCAGGAACTCATCGTTGTTGCAGGATGTAAGACCAAGACCCATGGCGCTGCACAATGCTGCACTGAATAAAATATATCTTGTCTTCATAATAAAATTTCAATTGTTTACTGTTTTACTTTTTCTGTTAACATGCACTCTTTTGTATGGATGCATTAGAAGGTTACGTTGATACCAGCCATGAAGGTGCGGGGCTGCGGGTAACGACCGGTGTCAAGTCCCGAGTAGAGAACAGAACCGCTACCGCACTCAGGATCGCCGTACTTGTTGTAGCCAGAGATGGTCAGCAGATTGCTCACACCCACATATACACGTGCTTTCTGGATGGCCAGCATGTTGCAGATGCTGTGAGGCAGCGAGTAGCCCACCTGGAGGTTGGAGATGCGGAGGAAGTCGCCGTTCTTGACCCACAGGTCGCTCACACGGTAGTTGCGGTTCGAGTCGATGATGCTCAGACGGGGCAGAGCACCATTGCCGTTTCTGAAGGCGTCGTTGTAGGCATCGGTCAGGATGTTAGGAGTACACTGGTCGTCGAGCTGACGCATAGAACTCATCTTCATGGCCGAGTACGAAAGGATGTCCTGTCCGAGCACACCGTACATATAGAGGTTGAAGTCCCAGTCCTTATAGGTGGCGCCGAGGGTCAGACCGTAGTTGAGCTTGGGGAATCCGTTGCCCAGGACAACGCGGTCGTTCTGGTCGATGCAGTGGTCGCCGTTGAGATCCTTGAACTTCATGTCGCCGATGGCAAGCGGGTGGTCGGTGTCGATCTTCGACTCAGCATCGCCGGGATAGTTGTGCTTTTCTCCTTTTTCGTCGGTGTACTCGCCATAGAGATAGTTGTAGTATTCGTCAAGATCCTTCTGGTCCTTGATGACACCGTCGGTGAGGTAGCCATAGAACGAACCTACGGCCTCGCCTTCCATACAGATGGAGTGGTTGTTCCAGTCGCCGTTGCCGTCGATGGCACCTACCTGAGAACCGTCGTATGCACCGGCGCCACTGTTGCCCGAAGCGGTGTTGTAGAGCGGGTCACCCATCTTCTTCACCTTGTTCTTGATGGTAGAACCGGTCAGACGAGCGTTGAACGAGAAGTCCTTGGTGAACTGCTTGTGATAACCCAGTGCAAACTCGAAGCCCTTGTTCTCGATTTCACCATAGTTGGTGTAGATCTGAGTGTAACCGGCCGTAGGACGAATCTGCTGATAGAGGAGCAGGTCCTTGGTGTTCTTGATGAAGTAGTCGAGCGTGACATCCCAGTTCTCCAGGAATGCGAAGTCGATACCGAAGTTGGTCATCTCGGTGGTCTCCCACTTCAGGTCGGTGTCAACCAGGTCGGAGAGCCAACCACCCTGACGGTCGCGGTTGCCGCCGAAGGCGCCGGCCATACCGGGAGAAGAGGGATAGAAGATGGTGGCACAGTTACCGCCGTCGGAGTTCAAGGCAGCGATGGCCTTGCCGGCGATGCCACCGGCGTTACCGGTCTGACCCCAACCCACGCGGAGCTTCAGGTTGTCAACAAACTTCACATCCTTGAGGAACGGTTCCTCGGAGATGCGCCATGCACCTGCCACTGAGGGGAATGTACCCCAACGGTTGCCGGCACCGAAGTTGGAGCTACCGTCACGACGGATGGTACCGGTGAGGATGTAGCGGTCCATCAGGCTGTAAGAACCACGGGCGAAGTAAGAGATGGTGTGAACGTCAGCATTGTAGGCGCCGTTGCCCTGGATGTCGTCGGGCTTGTTGGTCAGCTTGATGTTGCGGTTCCAAACAGAGTCGAACTCACGTGCGCTTGCGCTTACCCACTGTCCCCACGACTTGCCGACCTCGTTACCGAGCATCAGGGTGAGGTTGTGTATGCCGATGTTCAAGTTATAGGTGAGGTAGGTCTGCAGGCCGAGGCTGTAGCCGTGGCTGTTGTTCAGAGAGAAAGCATAGCTCTGGTCCGAGCCCGAAGGACGGAGCACCTCAGTCCACTGGCCGCCAATGTTGTTGTAGCGGAAACGTCCGCCTGTGTAGTCAGAGCTGTTGTTGCCCCAGTATGTATAAGTACCCTGGCTGCGAATGTCCAGTTTGTGCTGGTCGGTGTCGATGAAGGTCAGGTCGATGAAGGCCGTTGTCTGGATGCGGTCGAAACCGTTGCGGCTGCGCTCGCCGTTCTCCATCTGGGTGGCGTAGGGGTTGGCGGCGATGGAAGTGTTGCCTTCCCAAGAGTTCGGGGTCATGAGGTAGCCCGAACCGAAGGTACCGTCGGGATTCACCAGGTTGACGTTGATCAAAGCCTTTTTGGGGTCGTTCTCGTCGAGATAGTCCAGCGTGGGAGTCATTGAGGCGAAGTCACGCAGAGACGACAGGTTCTGGTTGTTACCCATGGAGGCGTTCGAGCCCTTGCTCTCGCTGTGGGTGTAGTTGATGTCGCCGCCAATCTCCAGATAGCGGTTCACCTTTGAGGTGATGTTGGCGCGGGTGGTGAAGCGCTGATAGTTGGTGTTGACAACCAGACCCTTCACATTGTTATAACCGAACGAGAGGTTGTACTGTGTCTTTTCGTTGCCGCCATTGAGCGAAGCGCCATACTGCTGACGCAGGGCGGCGCGTGTCATTTCCTTCTGCCAGTCGATTTCCCTGACATTGCTCATGCTGCTGAGGTCCCAAAGCTTGTTGATGAACATGGATCCGTCGTTACCCTTGGCCTCCTTGATGGCCTTGTGATACTGGTTGAGGTCCATCACGTCGAGCGTATAAGGCAATGTCTGCAGACCGAAGTCGGCGGTCAGCGTGATGTTGGTCTTGCCCTTCGAGCCGTGCTTGGTGGTGATCATCACCACACCGTTGGCGCCGGCCGAACCGTAGATGGCGGTTGCCGAGGCGTCCTTCAGAATCTCGATGCGCTCGATGTCCGAGGGGTTCACGAAGTCGGCGTTGTTGCCCACCTGCACACCATCAACCACGTAGAGAGGCGAAGCGTCGCCATTGATGGTTCCCACACCACGGATGCGGATGGCGGCCTTGCCGTCAGGCGAACCGTCCTGCTGGGCAACCATCACACCGGCGGCTGCACCCTGCAGGGCCTGGCCGATGTTCTGCGGCACACGCTTCATCACGGCCTCCTGGTCAACGGTGGCCACCGAACCGGAGATGTCGCTCTTCTTCATCGTACCGTAACCCACGACCACCACGTCGTTGAGCATCTGGGCGTCTTCCTTCAGTACAATCGTGATGTTCTGACGACCATTCACGCTGATCTTCTGGGGAACATAGCCCACGTAAGACACATTCAAGGTTGCGTTTGAGGGCGCATTGACGCTGAACTGACCATTGAAGTCGGTCACGGCACCTGTTTGCGTACCTGCAACTTTCACGGTGGCACCAATGATGGGCTCACCTGACTCGTCATTGACTGTTCCCTTTACAAGGCTCTGTGCCCATGCTCCCACCGGGAACAAGCAGAGCAAGAACAGTACCTTAAACAGCTTTTGCTGTGATTTAAGATTCAACATACTTACATTTGGTTTTTGTTAATAGATAATTATAGATATGTACTTAATCTGTCGGCTTTGTCTTTTCCATCAAAAAATGTTTCATCACACACCTCTGTACGCTTGGAAATCGGGGTCAAAAAGGGTGCAAGCATAGATTTTCGCTGCAAATATACGGTACTTTACAACAATACGAATCGCGCCATGTAACACGTTTTTTCGATTTTGTAACATCGATTTCGAAAAGTCCACCAAAATGTAACATTTGTTACACCCCGAATAGTCGTCAACTCCTTTTTTTTGTATTTTTGCATTGTCAAAAAAAACACAACAAGAAAACTTGACAATCGACAGCCGACAACCGGCAATTCCGAACGGCAACCAACAACCAACAAAAAAACATACCGAGAATGTTCAACCCAAAATCTTCACTCCTGACCCTGCTCTGCTGCGCGCCCCTGGCCGCGGCGGCGCAAAACCCCATCATTACCGACCTGTTTACGGCCGACCCCACCGCGCGCGTATTTAACAACAAGGTGTATCTCTATCCTTCGCACGACATACTTCCCCCCGAGGGGCAGCGCAAGGACTGGTTCTGCATGGCCGACTACCACGTGTTCTCGTCAGAGAACCTCACCGACTGGACCGACCACGGCATGATTCTCTCACAAACCACCGTGCCATGGGGCAACCCCACGGCCTACTCGATGTGGGCCCCCGACTGCGTGGAGAAAAACGGCAAGTACTACTTCTACTTCCCCAACGCGCCCAAGAGTGGACGAGGCTTCGCCATCGGCGTGGCCACGGCCGACCACCCCGAAGGGCCCTTCAGGTGCGAGCCCGAGCCCATCAAGGGAGTCACCGGCATCGACCCCTGCGTACTCATCGACGACGACGGACAGGCCTACATCTACTGGAGCGGCATGGGCATACGCGGCGCCAAGCTCAAGGCCAACATGGTGGAGCTGGACGGCGAACTGCAGGAAGTGAAAATGCCCCAGCGCGAGGGCATGCCCGAAATGCCCCCGATGAAAGTGGGAGGACAGGAAATGAAAGGACTGCCCGAAGGATTCAAGGAAGGGCCCTTCGCCTTCAAGCGAGGCGAATGGTACTACCTCAGCTTCCCCTGGGTGCGCGGCGACACCTCCAACGGCAAGAACCCCACCGAGACGCTGGCCTACGCCATGTCAAAGAGCCCGCTGGGGCCCTGGGACTTCAAGGGCATCATCATGGCCGAGCACGACAACCACTGCTGGACCAACCACCACAGCCTGGTGGAGTATCGCGGACAGTGGTATCTGTTCTACCACCGCAACCATCTGTCGCCCTCTGACGACAAGCGCCGCTCGGCCTGCATCGAGAAGGTGGCGTTCAATGCCGACGGCACCATCCAGGAGGTGAAGCAGACCCTGCGCGGCGTGGGCGTCAACAAGGCCACGGAGAAAATACAGATTGACCGCTACAGCAAGGCCAGCACCGACGTGACCACCCAGCTCATCGACACCGTCAACACCCTGCGCGGCATGCAGGCCGACCTCCCCGCCAAGGGCAGCTGGCTGCAATACGACGACGTGGATTTCAGCCCCCTCACCGAGGGCTACCTGGTGATGAGCGCCAAGGCCGCAGGCAACTCTAAGATTTTCCTGCGCGAGAAGACCGCCGACGGCAAGGTCATTGCCAGAATCGACATGACCGTGAAGCCCGAAATGCCCGAAGGCACTCCCGCCATGTTCCGCCGCGACATGTCGGGACAGTGGCTCACGCAGACGGCCCAGCTCGAATACACCCCCAAGGGCGTCACCGACGTGGTGGTCAGCTGCGAGGGCGACGCCCCCGTCAGCGTTGACTGGATTCAGTTCAAGAACCGCCCCAAATACTTCTCGCCCGCAACCACCCCGACGGCAAGGCCCGACGAACGCGGTTTCATCCGCCGATGGACGCTGCTCGAGCCCATCGACAAGCCCAACCGCGGCAACACCGTCTTCACCGACACCTATCTGCGCGAGCACTTCAACATGGAGTACTTCAAGGGCCAGCAAACCATTCTGCCCAAGGACGGACAGAAGGTGAAGGTGTCGTTCAAGCAAGAGCAGGTGCCCGACGGGTTCGGACGTGGTTTCGGCCCCGAAGAGCCGGCCAAGCCCACCGTCAAGACCGTCAACCAGACGCTCGCATGGCATGCGCTGGACAGCGAGAACTTCAACGTGAAGCTCTTCCGCTTCGCCGAAAAGTGGGGACAGCAGGTCTATGGCGTACTCTTCTGGGCCGTCACCATCATCGACTGCCCCGAAGAAATCAGCAACGTGCGACTGGCCGTGGGCTCCAACTCGGCCTCCATGTGGTGGCTCAACGGCAAGGAAGCCCTGCTGCTCTCGGGCGACCGCCGCATGGTCGAGGACGACGGCATGTCGCACCGGCTCACGCTCAAGAAAGGACGCAACATACTGCGCGGCGCCATCATCAACGGCCCCGGCATGAGCGACTTCTGCGCACGTTTCATCGACGAACAGGGCAAACCGGTAACCAATTTCTCAATCCTTAACAGCAAATAAAACAATGAAAAAGAATAAAATCCTCATTTTTTCCGCACTACTTTGTCTGTGCACCACAAAGGCGGCTGCCCAGGTGGGCGCGCCCTACATACACGACCCATCGACCATTGCCGAGTGCGACGGCAAGTACTACACCTTCGGAACCGGCGGCGGCGGGCTCATCAGCCCCGACGGATGGACGTGGCACGGAGGAGCCGACCGACCGGGCGGTGGAGCTGCACCCGACGTGCTGAAAATAGGCGACCGCTACCTCTGCATCTACGGCGCCACCGGAGGCGGACTGGGAGGCGGACACAACGGCCGCATACTGACCATGTGGAACAAGACGCTCGATCCCAAGAGCCCCGACTTCAAGTGGACCGAGGCCGTGGAGGTGTGCGCCTCGGACGGCATGGAAGACCAGGACGCCATCGACCCGGGACTGCTCCTCGACCCCACCACAGGACGGCTCTGGGTGAGCTACGGCACCTACTTCGGAACCATACGGCTGATTGAGCTCGACCCCAAAACGGGATTCCGCGTGAAGGGCAACATCGAGAAGGACATCGCCATCGACTGCGAGGCCACCGACCTCATCTTCCGCAACGGATGGTACTATCTGCTGGGCACACACGGCACCTGCTGCGACGGAGTGAACTCCACCTACAACATCGTATGCGGACGCGCGCGCAGCGTGGAAGGCCCCTACCTCGACAACGTGGGACGCGACATGTTCCATGGCGGCGGACGAATGGTCATCAACGCAGGCGACCGCAAGGCGGGCCCAGGACACTTCGGACGAACCATCATCGACGAGGGCGTCGAGGTCATGTCGTGCCACTTCGAGGCCGACTTCGACCTGAGCGGACGCTCCACACTGGGCATACGGCCCCTCATCTGGAAAAACGACTGGCCCATGGCAGGCGAGCAAATCAAGCTGGGCAACTACGCCATCGAGTCCGAGCGCCGAGGCTACTCGCTCGAACTGGCCGTCGATTTCGTGCGCATGGAGCAAGAGCGACAGCGATTCTGGCAGATGGACCCCAACGAACCCGTGAAGCCGCTGGCCGAGCAGACACTCGACCAGGTGATAGGCACATGGCCCAAGGGCGACATCGCCGTGCGCTGCGGCGACTACATGTTCCGCCCCCACCAGCACTGGACTGTAACGCCCGTGCCCGAAAAGGGTGGCACCCTGACAGGGCCGCTCTACGAAATCAAGATCGAAGGCACCAACCGCCTGCTCACCGCCACTGCCGACCTAGAACTCACCACCCGCGAGTCGGCTGGCGAAGAGGGACAGCTCTGGCGCATCGAACAGCTCACCGACGGCACCTACCGCATCATGCCGCACACCATTCCCGGACAGGACGCACCCAACACGCGCTACTGCCTCTACTCGGCGGGCGACAGCACCCCCACGCTCGCTCCCTACGACTTCAAGAGCGACAACTCGAAGTGGAACCTGCGCAAACACTAAGTAATATGCAAAAAATAAATTGGTACAATTTGGCGGCCCATGTAGGAGGCGACGTGTCCCCACGTCGCACTTGCCGCAGGTGTCACGTGAGGACACGTGACCTCCTAAATCGTACCAAGTTATTTTTTTACGGTCACTAAAAGACAACCCGCAATACGGCAAAAAATCCCGCAATACGGCAAAGACAACCCGCAATACGGCAAAAGCGCCCCGCAATACGGCAAAAAATCTCCCGACGATATTTCCGAAACGTCGGGAGATTTTTTTATTGTCGCCATGAGAGATTTTTCCATTGCAGCGTTTGTTCGGTGCAACCATCGGTCGGCTGGACAGAACCCGTCGGATGCCGACAAAAATCTCTTCCCCTTCGAGACCCGCGTACCTGCCTGCTTCTTCAGACCCTTCGCACGCATCTCAGCCAGCAAATAAATGACCTGAAGTTTCGCTTGTTAGTTCAAGGAGTTGCAAGGAGGGACAAGGAGTTGAAACTCCTTGAAACTTAAATCATCCACATAGATGGAAGAAAACGCTCCGCGTCGCTCAAAAACCAATAAAAACCAAAACGGACAAGGAAAAACAGGTTTTTATTTGTTTCGTAAGACTCCCTGTTT
>DFFM01000040.1:0-31823 GCA_002369515.1 Prevotella sp. UBA3776
TCTTAATATTCAACGACAGACCCTACTTTACGTAAATCATCAAGGGGGAGAGTGGCTCTTTTTGATAGGACTGCCGCCCGATTGGGCATGATGGTGATGATACTCCTTGCTACAGGAAATGTGGCAAAGGCTGATGTGACGTTGTTCTCGGCGGACTTCACTACTTTGGGAACATACGAAACAACGGGCAAGGTGACCATGAGGCTCACGTTTGCAGGCAACGCCAACTATAATCAGAAGACCGAGGACATCGTGGTGGAAGTCATCAAAATCAGTGCGCCCGTCATCAGCCCTTCGGGCAAGATCACGCAGGATCAGGAAGCAACGGTCTATTATACCACCGACGGCTCAGACCCACGCACCAGCAATACGCGGCAGACTGGCACACTGCCCATCCAGCTGACGCTCACCGACACGCAGACCATTTATGCCGTGGCTATCGACAATACGGACGTGAGTAGGGTAGCGGAGCTGAACCATGTGAACACAAATCAGACCTACCAATACACCCTTGAGGACAACAACAAGCCTGGGCTGGGTAAGGTGGAGACCATGACCGACGGCTCGAACAACGTGGTGATGCGAATGACCTACGGCGACCTGCCCGAATATGTGCAGAAGAGCGGCAACAGCATTTGGAAGACGAAGGCTCGCGACGGACGCATGCGCGATGCCGAGTTCGACGACTACCAGATATCAACCATTGCCGAGAACTACGACGGAACGAGCGAGGACAGCTACAACGGCAGCAATGGTTACGGATTGCAGTTTGTAGGTTACGAAGTGAACACACCATTCTCGCTTCCCATTGCCGGTGCCTACGTGAAGTTTGAACCCGAAGTGGACGGACTGCTGCAGGTGGTGATTCGCCAAAACGGTTCGTTTGTTGAAACCGGCGATGTCGCGGAAACTGGCTCCTACAACCTGCGCCGCCGCGTGGTGTTCTTTGCCGATGAAACTGGTCGCGCCTATGTTCCAGACGTGGAATATACGGCACAGATGAACCTCAACAGCACCATCGACCCGAAACTCTTCGACTTCAACCACACGAATGTGAAACCGGTGGACCATGACAATTTCGACTACTATCAAGACTTGCTCTTCGGACAAACCTTGACAGACGAGGAATGGGACGCCAAGCGCAATGGTGAGGCCATAGCCAACCAGCTCGTGACGAGTCTTGTGCAGCATTCTTCACAGCGGGGTGTGCTTCTGGGCGATGTGCCCGGCTATCTCTGCGTGACGAAGGCATACGTGAAGTACACCATCAACGTGAAGGCAGGAAAGACCTACTTCCTGACGGGCAACACAACCAAAGTGGGGCTTTGCGGCTACCAGTTCACTCCCGACGCCTCCTACCATGCCTCAGAGGCTACGCTCGAGGAAGGCACCAAGGGTGGCGACGCCACCTCGGCCAACAGCACCCTGCTCAGCGGAACTGTAGGCGAGAAATACAACGTGGCGCTCACCCGCACCTTTGAGGCCGACCAGTGGGCGACGCTCGTGCTGCCGTTCTCGGTGTCGGCAAGCAAGGTGAAGGAGGTGTTCGGCGAGAACACACTCATTCTGAACTTCAACGACGTGACCACCACTGTGAACGAAAACGGTGCTACGGTGCTCAGCCTGAACCTGCGCAAGCACTATCACCAGATGATTGTGGCGGGCATGCCGCTGCTCATCAAACCCTCGAAGACCGTCGCCAATCCCGTCATCAGCAATGTGACTTTGGAGAAGCTGAGCGTAGAGCCCATGAGTCAGGATGTTCATGCTGATGATGGCAACTACAAGAGTGGATTCAAACTCAATGGCAGCTATGAACCCACCGTGATGCCCGCCTATGCCTACTACATGAGCGACAACCAGTTCAAGCAGAAGAGCAACGGCAACACCACCAACACCAAGGGTATCCGCGCCTGGATTGAGGGTGCCGCAGAAGCGTCACCGGCCAAGATCAATGCGCTGAGCGTGTTCGACGACCAAGGCGAAGTGGTGACTGCCATCGACGTTGAGCAGATTGCCGAGGCATTGGGTGTGAAGGTGGAGCGACAGGCTGCCATCTACACCCTGAGCGGACAGAAAGTGTCGGCCGACGGCAACCGCGACCAGCTGCCCCGTGGGATGTACATACAAAACGGAAAGAAGTTCGTTGTGAAATAACCACCCTATAAAAAAGCATACAGAAATGAAAAGAACAAGATATATACAGCCACAAACGGAGCATTTCCTGATGGTCTGTCATGAGCACTTGGCAGCCGGTTCGCCCGGCAAGACCAATGTGGACGACTATTCGGGCACGGGCCAGGGAAACACAGGCCTGGGTGGCGACACTGGCGAAGGCGACGATGAAGACGACCCGGACGCCAAGGCTTTCAACATTTGGGAGGCTTGGGACTGAGTCGCTGAGGGGATGCAGAAGGTTGCGGAATGCAATCTGAAAAATATTGATATTGCAAAGGGGCACGGCCATGCGCGAGCGGCACGTGCCCTTTTTTCGTTTTGTGTGGCGTTGGCAGTGGATTTTTTGTGTCTTACCGCCTCCCGTTGCCGTTTTTTTGCGGAGAGAGGGTCGGAAAACCGTAGTTTTTACACTTTTTAAGATTTTTTCCGCGCAAAATGTTTTGCGGATAGCAGAAAATGTTTATCTTTGCAACGTAAAAAACTGAAATGCGACAGAAAGCTATAGACGACTAAGAACTATATTTGACAGATATATATTTTTTCCGCTAAGACACAAAAAAAAGACTGACTCAAGTTTTTGCAGCGCATACATAATGGTTGTTGCAGCGCGGAAGACGGTGTTGCCGGTCTTGATGGTGTTCGGGGCGGAGCAAGGACGAAGAAATACACACAAACTGAAACCATATATTTTATAGTTATTATAATCCTCAATGCATAAATTAAGAATAGTAGTAATTAACGCGTGAGAAGAAGGAGGCATGCCCAAAGCGATGGTGTCATGACCTCCTTTATTTTTTTGTACCCTTTTATTTTGCATAATAGGAAGAATTGTTGTAATTTTGCGCACAACTAATCTGTATGATATCGAAAGTCTTTTGCTTTGGCTAATCAGGAAGCCCTGGAAAGTACATAAAATTTAGAAAAGAGATAAAAAACAAACGAAACAAATCTAATAAAAACATCATGCGAAGAAATTTACTGGCAACCATCGTGTTGCTGCTCATGGCCGTGGTGGCTGTGGCACAAAAGAAGTACGAACTGAGTGACGCTACGTGTAACGCCGCTAAGGGCGATAATTCGCCGTGGACGTTCAACAACGGGTTCTCCGTGAGCGAGAACGCCGGAAAGACCTATGGTGCTGGTGGAGGCGGAATCAAATACTCTGCTGGAGTGAAATACACCATCCATATTCCCGATGGCGTGGAGATAAAATACGTCACCATCAGCGGTTATGACAACTATGCCGAGGTGGATTCCTATTTGGGCGAGCTTGGTGGCACGGAGTATGGCGAGAACGACTATGTGTGGCCGCAGAAAGATGCCAGCGGCAACTCTACCGACGTGAAACATGCTATTGAGTTGAGCTCACCCGTTACGGACGAGCTGACGTTCACCCCCATGGGCAAGCAGGTGGTCTGGATTATCACGCTCTACGACTATGTGCCCGGAGGCAACAGCCAAGGGGGCGGGGCCGAGAACTTCGTGTGGCCTACGCCAGCCGAGCAGATGGAGCCGCTGGGGCGTGACGTGGTGGCTGTGCCCGCCAAGAACAACAAGGGCATTTTCGTAAGCTGGCGCTTGCTGGGTACCGATGCCGACGATGTGACGTTCGACCTGCTGCGCGATGGTGTCAGTGTGGCTACCGACCTCAGTGTGAGCAACTTTACCGATGCCAACGGTACGGCGTCGAGCCAGTATGAGGTGGTGGTGAAACAGAATGGCACAGAATTGGAAACCACAAGTCCGGTCACCCCGTGGGCCAACATCTTCAAGAGCGTAAAACTCAACCGTCCGGCTGGTGGCACCCACCGTTGGCGCGAATACAATTCAAGCACCAAGAAATATGGCTCATGGCAGGACAACGTGCCCTACGAATACACCCCCAACGATGTGTCGGTGGGCGATGTGAATGGCGACGGACAGATGGAACTCATCGTCAAATGGGATCCCTCGCACTCGCAGGACAACTCCATCGGCAGCGGCTTCTCGGGCAGTGTTTATTTGGACGCTTACAAAATGGACGGAGAGCAACTGTGGCGCATCGACCTGGGCGACAACATCCGCGCCGGTGCCCACTACACCCAGTTCCTGGTTTATGACTTCGATGGCAACGGCAAGGCTGAGCTCATCTGTAAGACGGCTCCCGGCTCAAAGGACGGACTGGGCCGTTATGTCACCGAGGCTGCCGACGACAGCGACATCAAGTCGGCCGACAACACCAAGGACTACCGCAACGAAACGGGCTACGTGAACGAAGGCCCTGAGTATCTCACCGTGTTCAGCGGCGAAACGGGCGAGGCCCTCCACACCATCTTCTACAATCCCAACCGCGCCGGCTCACTGGGCGGTGCTCCCTCCCACCCCAGCAAGACGTTCTGGGGCGACAACTACGGCGGGCGCGCCGACCGCTATCTGGCCTGCGTGGCCTATCTGGGCGGAACAAGTCAGAATCCCAGTGCCGTGATGTGCCGCGGCTACTACACCCGCGCCTACCTTTGGGCAGTCGATTTCGACGGCAACAAGCTGACGACCCGTTGGCTGCATGCCTCTAATTCTACCTCTGAGGTGGAAGTGACCGATGCCGACGGCAACACCACGAAGACCACCCATGGCAGTCCTACCAGCGGCGGCAGTGGCACCATGTATGGCAACGGTAACCATAACCTCAGCGTGGGCGACGTGGATGGCGACGGATGCGACGAAATCATCTGGGGCTCAGCTGCTTGCGACCATGACGGCTCGCTGCTCTATGCCACGGGATTCGGTCATGGCGATGCCATCCACCTGAGCGACATCGACCCCGACCGCCCCGGACTGGAGCTTTTCCAGGTGCACGAGGAGAAAGGCACTTATTCGTGGGACCTTCACGATGCTGCCACGGGCGAAGTCATCTGGAAAGGTGGCAACAAGGGTGTTGACAATGGCCGCGGAATGGCTGCTGATGTGGTGGCCGACAGCCGCGGACAGGAGTTCTGGTCCAGCGACGACCGCGTGGAGCGCAGCGCTCAGACGGGCGAAGTGGTCAACTCGAAATCGCTCAGCATTAACTTCCGTATCTATTGGGATGGCGACGCCCAGGACGAGCTCTTCGACGGCAAGTATGACAGCGGCAGCGGCAAGTGCGCTCCCGTCATCACAAAGCTTAACGGCACCAGCAACTCCACACTGCTCGCACTCGGCAGCTACGGTGCTTCGCAGACTTGCAACACCACCAAGGCCACGCCCTGCCTGCAGGCCGACCTGCTGGGCGACTGGCGCGAGGAAATCATCTGCTGGAACTACGACGACCCGTCGCAAATCAACATCTTCACCACCAACATTCCCTCTGACCTGCGTGTGCCCACCTTGCTCCACGATCATGTCTATCGCATGGGCGTCGTCTGGCAGCAGACGGCCTACAACCAGCCGCCCCACTTGGGTTACTATCTGCCCGACTACCTGACCTCAAAGCAATCTACAGGCATCCGACAGACTGAGATGGCCGAAAAGAAAGCCTCCAATACCATCTACGACCTGCAGGGCCGCCGTATTCAAGGCCAGCACCTCTCGCGCGGGGTCTATATACAGAATGGCCGCAAATACGTGGTTGAGTAGTAACAGTCGCCTCTCTTTTTGACAGAGTAATATACTCAACTTTCTCCTGTTGGAAATAGTCTGGGGATTGTGAGTAGGGAACTTAGCACGTGCCTCCACAATGTAGGGAACTTAGCTTGTCTAGTTCCAATGGCGCGCCAGCGCCAATTCCTCATCATGCTCTTGACCTCGCTCTTCACTGGATTTTGGCACTGTCGTGCCAACGGAACTAGACAAGCTAGGTTCCCTACACGATACCACACAAGCTAAGTTCGCTACAATGCGGAGGCACGTCATTGATTCCTGACACAAGCTAAGTTCGCTACAATGCGGAGGCACGTCATTGACTCCCGGCAAGCGACACTTCATTATTATAGACACAGTAACATACTAACATAATCCCTCTATAGAGATTCTTTGTTAGTATGTTACTATGTCTTTTTTCCGTTATTCTGTCTGGTGTTGTAAACGTTTACGTGAAACTTTTGTGAAAATTATTTTGAACTGATAGTTTTTCTCCATATATTTGCAAAATGTAGTGCATCAGACAGTTTTTGTCTATCTGTCAGGGAATTACTCATCCACCCTGCTACCTTTTGATTATTGTAGATAAAAGAATTATAACTAATAACTAAAACAAAAAATATTATGAACAGACAATTACGTTTATTATTCACAGCCCTCATGGCCGTCTTCGTGACAGTGGGGAGCTGGGCGCAAACGGAATTTTCAATTAAATTCCAAAATAAGAATAGCATTGTTGAATCAACATCAGGCTATTTTACTTATAACAAGGGCGAAGGCACTGCTGTAAGTTGGTCATCTAGCGGCAAACATTCCTGTACATACGGTGGCGAAACTTATAGTAATGTAATTAAAATGGAAAGTGCCACCCAGGTTTATTTTACTTCTACTGCTGAGGCTACGGTTACGATAGTACAGACCACATCGAATGGTACCGGTGACAAGCTCAAATTTGATGGTACAAATTTGGATGCCAATTTGGCTAATACAACAGTTACTGTTGACAATGTTAACAAGTATAATGAGTATGTCATTACTAACGTAGCAGCGGGCAAACACACTATCACTCGCCAAAGTGAAACCGGTCTGGCTTATATCAAAGTGGTTTATACAGGGGCTGCAATGGAAACTCTTGCCACCCCTGAAATCACCATTGATACTGCTACAGGCGAAGTAACTATTGGTGCTGTGGAAAATGCAACTTCGATAGTTTATACTACGGACGGTACCGATCCGTCGGCAACAAATGGTGAGGTTTATTCTGAAGCATTTACTGTTGAAGATGGCACCACCGTGAAAGCCATTGCATTGGGCGACAATGAGAATTATGCCAACTCAGAGATTGCTTCTGAACAGGCAATTCTCGACGTGACATCGATTTCCGATCCTACATTCGTTATTGTAAATGGCTCGGTGGCTATCAGCTGCGAAACAATAGGTACCACAATTTATTATAGCACTGATGGAAGCACATTTAACGAATATAACGGTACGTTCACATTAACCGAAAGTGGAACGGTTTATGCCTATGCAAAGCGAGGAACCATTGTTTCGACCACTGTTTCTGAAAATGTAGAAGTTATTGGTAAGGGTGACGCTAATGTTACTGTAACGCTCGATTTTACAACGATGGACGTGCAGACTGTCGATGGCTTGTCAACGATGGTTGGAAAGAGCGGAACCGATAACGAAGGCTATTCAATTGTTCTGAACAATTCGCAAAAAACATGGTCAAATGGTGTTGGAGATAAGGCAAGCTATATCAAACTTTCGAACGGAGCAGAGAATATTCTGAAGCTCCCAGAAGGTGTTTCTGCCACTCGAATGACTATTTATAGCTTTATAAATAGTGACAAAAACACCACTGAAAATGGATGGGAGAAGGTGAATGGCGTTTCTTATGCCTATAAGACCTATCCTATGGTTGCCTACAACGGAGTAAGCAATCCCGATGTGCGTGTCTATGCATTGGAAGGTACAGAAACCGAAATTTCTTTTAATAATAAAGGAAACCAGCTGTTATTCTACATTGTGCTCGATGTTATCAATGCCAACGAAAAAGCTCCTCTCACGGCTGCTTACGAGCCCGCTGAGATTTCTATCATGAGCAACGAGACGCTGGAACAGCCGACACTGACTATTACTGACCAGGCGGGTGAAGCTGTTGACGGACTGACCATCAGCTACGAGAGCGACAATACCAACGTGGCCACTGTGGATGAAACTGGTGCTATCAGCCTGACAGGGGCAGCCGGTGAGGCCACCATTACTGCTACTATAGACGGTGGCGATAACTATCGCAGCACGACTGCTTCGGTAACTATCACTGTCATCGATGCTAGTAGTGTACTTACCGTCACTGAAAATACCGAGGTGGTGCTGACCAAGGAGAACATCGAGGCAGAAGGTTATATGAGCGCATCTACCGATAACTGGGCTTATGACAAAAACTATGGTGGCTACGAAGGCGACTTCTACAACATGAGCAAGAGCGATCGCAAAATTACCATCAAAGTACAGGGCGCAAAGGCCTTTGAGGTGCTGGTGCAGAACAGCAATGCTGGCCGTACCTATCAGATAGCTCCTGGTGCCACATCGACCACAGAGATTACGCATCAGGGTGGTGGCGTAGAATCGTCGGGCATCATTGAGTGCTCGGGCGAACAGATGGAGCTTGTTATTTCGGGCGGCGGAACCACAGCAGGTTCTGTTTATCCCGTTGCCATTCGCTTCTACACCGAGGTGCCTGAGCAGATCGCCATTTCTTCGGTAGGCTATGCCACACTCTACTATAGCGACAAGGCGTTTGAGATTCCTTCGGGTGTGACGGCCAGCATCGTGACTAGTGTGGAGGGTGGTAAGATTACGTTCGAGGAGCTGAGCGAGGTGATTCCCGCTGGTACGGGTGTGGTGCTGAAGGGTAACGAGGGCACTTATAACTTTACTATTGCCACGACACAGGCCAACGCTCCGGAGAATAACCTGCTGAGGGGAAGCGACGAGGCTGCAACGACCACAGGCGGCGATTTGTACTACATGCTTTCGCTGAATGCTAACAGCGATGAAGGCAGCGTGGGCTTCTATTGGGGTGACGCTGAAGGCGGAGCCTTCGAGAATGGTGCCCACAAGGCTTATCTGGCTGTTGCAAACAGCACGGATGCCAAGAGTTTCTATCTGTTTGAGGAGAACACCACGGGCATTGATGCAGTTCAGGGCGCAAGGCTGAATGCTCAGGACATGGAGATTTACAATCTGAACGGCCAGCGCGTGATGAACGCCCGCAAGGGTATCTACATCGTGAACGGACGGAAGGTGGTTGTGAGATAGATGAAAGATTAAAAAATTAAAGAGTAAAAAAGAACGGTTTAAAACGAAACATAGAGAAAATATGAAAAAGGTATATATTTCTCCCGTCATGAAAGTGAAATTGATGGAGCCTGCCGGGCTGATGGACGATATGGATTCTACGCACAACCAAATGGGTAATGGCAATCAGCTGAGCAAGGAGGACATTTTCTATGAGGACGACCAGTTGATTCATGCCCCACAGGTGAAGAGCATCTGGGATGAGTAATCTGTTGGCAGCCCCCTCGGCGGGATTCTGCCGACCAACCAGATAAAGCATCGAAGCCCTGCAACCACGCGCGTGGTTGCAGGGCTTCGTTGTTTGAAAAATGATTAAAAAAAAGCCCATTAATGGGGCTATGTAGAATATAATCATTAAATTTGCAAGAATCATTCGTTGAAAACAGAATCCACAATGCCAAAAAAAGATAAAGGACTTACCCCAATGATGCAGCAGTTTTTCTCGCTGAAGGCCAAGCATCCCGACGCGCTGCTGCTGTTTCGGTGTGGTGACTTTTATGAAACTTATTGCGACGATGCCGTTGAGGCTGCGCGCATACTGGGCATCACGCTCACCAAACGAAACAACGGGGCAGGAGTGAAGGGCGACGAGATGGCGGGATTTCCGCATCATGCGCTCGACACGTATCTGCCCAAGCTGATACGTGCGGGCAAGCGCGTGGCCATTTGCGACCAGTTGGAGGATCCTAAGCTGACCAAGAAACTGGTGAAGCGCGGCATCACCGAACTGGTGACTCCGGGTGTGGCCATGAGCGATACGGTACTCAACTACAAAGAAAACAATTTTCTGGCCGCCGTGCATTTTGGCAAGGCATCGGTAGGTGTGGCTTTTCTTGACATTTCTACGGGTGAGTTTCTTACGGGCGAGGGCACAGTGGATTATGTGGAGAAGTTGCTGGCCAATTTCCAGCCCAAGGAGGTGCTTTACGAGCGTGGACGTAAGGAGCAGTTTGAGCGTTTCTTCGGCACACGATGGTGTGTGTTCGAAATGGACGACTGGGTGTTCACCGAGCAGAGCGCGCGGCAGAAGCTGCTGAAGCATTTTGCGGTGAAGAGCCTTAAGGGCTTCGGGGTGGACCATTTGCTGAACGGCGTGATAGCCTCGGGGGCCATCCTCCAATACCTGGAACTGACACAGCACACGCAGATAGGACACATCACGCAACTGGCGCGCATCGAAGAGGATAAATACGTGAGGTTGGACAAGTTCACCGTACGCTCGCTCGAACTGGTGGGCACCATGCAGGAGGGCGGCACGTCGCTCTTGAATGTCATCGACCGCACGGTGACGCCCATGGGCGGGCGCATGCTGAGGCGATGGCTCATGTTTCCGCTCAAGGACGAGCGGCCCATCAACGAACGGCTTGACATGGTGGACTACTTCTTCCGCGAGCCTGTGTTCCGCCAGACGCTCGACGACGAGTTCCACCGTACGGGCGACCTGGAGCGCATCGTGTCGAAAGTGGCCGTGGGAAGGGTTTCGCCGCGCGAGGTGGTGCAGCTCAAGGTGGCCCTGCAGGGGTTGGTGGCCGTGAAAGAGGCCTGCCTGCAGTCGGAGAACGAGGTGCTGCGAAGGGTGGGTGAGCAGATCAATCTCTGCGAAAGCCTGCGCGACAGGATTGCCCGCGAAGTGGAGGCCGACCCGCCACAGCTGGTGAACAAGGGGCACGTAATCCGCCGTGGATACAACGACGAGCTGGACGAGCTGCGCGACATTTCGGAGCACGGCAAGGAGTATCTGATGAAGATTCAGGAGCGCGAAGTGGAGCAGACGGGCATTGCGAGCCTGAAAATAGGCTACAACAATGTGTTCGGCTACTATCTGGAGGTGCGCAACACCTATAAGGACAAGGTGCCGCAGGACTGGATACGCAAGCAGACGCTGGCGCAGGCCGAACGCTACATCACGCAGGAGCTGAAGGAGTACGAGGAGAAGATTCTGGGAGCCGAAGAGAAGATTCTGGCACTGGAAACGCGACTGTTCGGCGAGCTGGTGATGGCCATGCAAGAATTTATCCCGGCCATTCAGATTGACGCCACGCTGGTGGCACGGCTCGACTGTCTGCTGAGCTTTGCCAAGACGGCCGAAGAGAACCATTACATAAGGCCTGTCATCGACCAGACCGACGTGCTGGAGATTCATCAGGGCCGCCATCCCGTCATCGAACAGCAGCTGCCGATGGGCGAGAGCTATGTGCCCAACGACATCAGGCTGGACAAGGACCAACAGCAAATCATCATCATTACTGGCCCTAACATGGCTGGAAAATCGGCGCTGCTGCGCCAAACGGCCTTGATAGTGCTGTTGGCCCAGGTGGGCAGCTTCGTGCCCGCAGAGAGCGCGAAAATAGGCCTGGTGGACAAAATATTCACCCGCGTGGGCGCCTCGGACAACATTTCGCTGGGCGAATCGACGTTCATGGTGGAAATGACCGAAGCATCCAACATCCTCAACAACGTGACGCCCAAAAGCCTGGTGCTCTTCGACGAGCTGGGCCGCGGCACCAGCACCTACGACGGCATCAGCATTGCCTGGGCCATTGTGGAGTATTTGCACGAGCATCCCAAGGCGCAGGCGCGAACGCTCTTTGCCACGCACTACCATGAGTTGAACGAAATGGAGAAGAACTTCCGCCGCGTGAAAAACTACAACGTGAGCGTGAAGGAGGTCGATAACCGTGTGATTTTCCTTCGCAAGCTGGTTCGCGGTGGTTCCGAGCATTCGTTCGGTATCCATGTGGCGCAGATTGCGGGCATGCCCAGAAGCATTGTGAAGCGCGCCAACGAGGTGCTCCATCAGCTGGAAAGCCAGAGTGCCAGCATGGAAGGAAGAAGCGACAGCAGAAAGGGCGGTGGAGAGAACGATGCCCAGAGTGGGGTAGGGAAGGGCGGTCGCCCCATCTCGTTGATTCCCGATGCCAACAAGCGCGAGGGCATGCAGCTGAGTTTCTTCCAACTGGACGACCCCGTGCTCTGCCAGGTGCGCGACGAGATTCTCGGTCTCGACGTGAACAACCTCACCCCGCTGGAAGCCCTCAACAAACTGAATGAAATAAAGAAGATTGTGAGTGGAAAATAGTTCCACGGATGTTTTTTTACCACGGATTGCTACGGAATTTTTGAACGAGTTACACTGAATAACACGGATTTAGTTAGAGAAACATTCTTTTTGTTCTGTAACGATAAATCCGTGTTATTCAGTGTTGCTTTGAGGTGTTTTGTGTTGTTCCGAGGTGAAAAAACGAATCAGAACTCCGTGTTAATCCCAGGCATGAATTCAAGAGTATTTCTTATAAGCCCTGTGCATGCAGTAAACACCGAGGATGACGAACGGAATGGAGAGCAGCTGACCCATATTGAACAGCATGTTGGCCTCCCATGCTTCCTGCACATCCTTGGTATATTCCACAAAGAAACGGAAGGTGAAAATCAATGTCAGCACCAGTCCGAAATAGAAGCCTGTTCCCACCGATGTGGGGTGTAGGATGGCAGGTGTTGACTGTTGGTGTTTGGCCTTATAGTCGGTGGTTAACTGCTCTTTGCCTTTTGTACTCTGTTTCTTACTTCTTTGGTAAACCCAGAGCATCACGAAGAAGAAACAGGCGTAGGCAATGGCCTCGTAGAGTTGTCCGGGGTGGCGCGGAAGCTGATCGACACGTTCGAAGATGAATGCCCAAGGCACGTCGGTCACTTTGCCGATGATTTCAGAGTTCATCAGGTTGCCCAAACGGATGAAGCAGGCGGCAATGGGAGTGGCGATGGCGATGTCGTCGAGAATTTGCCATAGCTTCACTTTGTATTTGTGGCTGTAGAACACCAGCGCCAGCATAAGTCCGATGGTGCCCCCGTGTGAGGCCAGGCCGGCATAGCCGGTGAATTTCCACGACCCGTCGGCCATTTGGCGGATGGGGAGGAACATTTCGACAAAATGGGTGCCCGAAGTCAGAAAATAGTCGGGTTCGTAGAACAGACAGTGACCCAGTCGCGCTCCGGCCAATATGCCGATGAAACAGAGAATGAACAGTGGGTCGAAAAGCTCGTCTTTCAGTTTTTGGTCCTTGTAGAGCCAGCGCACCACCAAGACCGATCCTGCCAGTCCCATCAGCCAACACATGCCGTACCAACGCAGCGTGAGGGGTCCCAAATGGCCCATCACCTCGTTGGGGTTCCAAACGATGTAATTCAAGAGTGTCTCCATTTGTTGTTTCTTTTGTTTTTTGGGGGCTAGATTACTCCGGATTTTCCGGATAATCCAGACTTTCCGGATATTCCGGGCATTCCAGTCATTCCAGAGTTTCTAGGCATTCCAGTCATTCCGGAGTTTCCGGTTCTTCCCGATGGTCTATACATTGAAGCGGAAGTGCATGATGTCGCCGTCCTGCACCACGTAGTCTTTGCCTTCGATGCCCATTTTGCCGGCCTCGCGGACGGCCGCCTCAGAGCCATACTTGATGTAGTCTTCGTACTTGATGACTTCGGCACGGATGAATCCTTTCTCAAAGTCGGTGTGAATCACTCCGGCACACTGAGGTGCCTTCCATCCTTTGTGATAGGTCCATGCCTTCACCTCCATTTCGCCGGCGGTGATGAAGGTCTCGAGGTTCAGGAGCGAGTAGGCTTTCTTGATGAGACGGTTCACGCCGCTTTCCTCCAGTCCCAGTTCCTCGAGGAACATCTGTTTGTCTTCGTAGCTCTCCAGTTCGGCTATGTCTTCCTCGGTTTTGGCGGCAATCACCATCACTTCGGCCCCTTCTTCGGCGGCGATGGCCTCCACCTTCTTTGAGTATTCGTTGCCCGTCTTGGCGCTGGCTTCATCGACGTTGCACACGTAGAGCACGGGTTTGGTGGTGAGCAGGAAGAGGTTGCGCGCGGCATCCTGTTCTTCCTTCGATTCGAACTCCACCACGCGGGCGTTCTTGCCCTGGTCGAGCACTTCCTTGAAGGCTTCCAGCACACGCAGCAGCGTCTTGGCATCCTTGTTGCCGGCGGCGGCCGTCTTCTGCACCTTGGCCATCTGGCTTTCGATGGTCTCCAGGTCTTTCAGCTGCAGTTCGGTGTCGATGATTTCCTTGTCGCGGATGGGGTCGATGGTGCCATCCACGTGGGTGATGTTGTCGTCGTCGAAACAACGCAGCACATGGATGATGGCGTCCGTTTCGCGTATGTTGCCCAGAAACTTGTTGCCCAGTCCTTCGCCCTTCGAGGCACCCTTCACCAGTCCGGCGATATCTACAATCTCGCACGTGGCGGGAACGATGCGCCCTGGATGGACGATTTCGGCCAGACGGGTGAGCCGCTCGTCGGGAACAGTAATTACGCCCACATTGGGCTCAATCGTACAGAAGGGAAAGTTGGCTGCCTGAGCCTTGGCGCTCGACAGACAATTGAAAAGAGTAGATTTGCCTACGTTGGGCAGACCTACTATACCACATTTTAATGCCATGTTTTATTTTTGCTTTTATTATTCCTAAATAATGAAACAGTGGCTGCAAAAGTACAACAAAAAATTCGAATCCGCAAACATAGCGTTTTTTTTCTGCACCTTTGGGCGTTGTACGGGGTGAACTGGCTGCTGAAGTACCTTTTGCAGGGGACTGTCATTCCATGCGTCTGAGAGGGAAGCGCCGACCGTAGGTGAGCATTCGCCAGAGCCATTCCAGCGGGCCAAACTGGCAGAAACGGAGCCAGAGCGCACTGAAGCCTATTTGGAAGAGAAACACCACGATGGCGAGAACCTCGGTGGGCCAGAGGCCGATGTCGGCTCCCATGGCGGCATAGAGCAACAGAATGTCGCCGCTCCAGAGAAACATCAGGTGGAACAGGCCGAAGAACGCCAGCATGGCCATGCGACGGTAGAAAATGCGCATGCCGTTGGCACCGCGCTTTGCCGCGTTTTCCAGAATGATGGAGAATCCGATGCCGAAAAGGATGGAGAAATTGAGGTAGAACTTGCCATCCACGAGCAGACTGAGCAGCCATTTCACGGTGCTGTCGGCTGCTGCGGTGTCCATTGCCTGCTGCACGTTCTCGCTTTGGAATGTCCAGAGCGAAAACTCCGGGAAATTGGCCAGAATGATGCCCAGCAGTGCAAAGCCCCGCAGAGCGTCGAGAACCACTATGCGCTGCCTGACGGGTGCTCCGTTGTGGTTGGTCTTCGTCATTGTTTCTTGCTTTCTTTTTCTGCTTTCTCTTTGGCCTTTTGGGCAGCTTTCTCAGCCTTCCGAGCTTCTTTCTCGGCTTTTTTCTGGGCTTTCAGTGCTTCTTTGGCCTGTTTGCGGGCTTTTTTTTCGCGTTTCTTTTGCAGTTTCTTTTGCCTTTTGAGTTCTTTTTTCAGCCTTTTCTGTTCGGCTTTCAGCATTTTCTTCTCTTCTTTGGCCTCTTCGCGTATTTGTTTCGACTCCTCGAGCGCATTGCGCAGCATGTCTTTGTTGAATGTAATCACTTGTCCGAGCACACCCACCGAGAGCAGTTTGTCCTCGCCGCCGGTTTTGATGTGGGTGGTGTTGAACAGGAAGTAGTTGTTCATGCGCAGCTTGGCGCTCAGGCCCGCCTCAATCGATTTGCTGACCAGGTTCTTGCCGATGCGGGTGATGGCGTTGTCGGCCACGCCTTTTTCATTGGCACGTTCTTCCACCAGTTCCCTCACTGCGTCCATCATGGCCCGTTTGTGTTCTTTCTTGTCGGGCAGTGTTTGTGTCATCAGGATGGCCACGCCAATCACGATGATGGCAAATAATAGTTTCTTCATGTATTTGTTTGTTTTATAATTGTGGATGATGCTTGCGTCGGTGGTCGTTCCTAGTGCGCCTCGAGCCAGTCTTTTCCGAAGCCAGCGTCGGCTATGAGCGGAACGCTCAGCGGGTAGGCATTTTGCATTTCCTCGATGACGATGTTTTCCACCTTGTCCTTTTCGTCGGGATAGACCGAGAAGTTGAGTTCGTCGTGAACCTGAAGAATCATTTTCGAGCGGATGCCTTCTTTGCGGAAGCGCCGATGGATGCGGATCATGGCCACCTTGATGATGTCGGCGGCGCTGCCCTGGATGGGGGCGTTGATGGCATTGCGCTCGGCGAAGTTTCTGACGGTGGCGTTGCGCGAGTTGATGTCGGGCAGGTAGCGGCGGCGGTGGAAAACGGTCTCGGCGTAGCCTTGGTGGCGGGCTTTTTCCTTGGATTCCTCCATATAGTCGTGAACCTGGGGGAACGTGTGGAAAAAGCCGTCGATGAGCAGTTTCGACTCGTCGCGGCTGATGTCGAGCCGTTCGGCAAGTCCGAAGACGGTGATGCCATAGATGATGCCGAAGTTGGCGCGTTTCGACTTGGTGCGCTCATCGCGTGTCACGTCGGCAATGTTTTTCTTGTAGATGTTGGCGGCGGTGGCTGCATGCAGGTCCTTGCCCTCGCGGAACACCCGAATCATGTTTTCGTCACCCGACAAATGGGCCATGACGCGCAGCTCTATTTGGCTGTAGTCTGCTGAAAAAAACAGACAACCAGGCTCAGCGATGAACGCTTTGCGTATTTCCTTTCCGTCCTCGCCCCTTACAGGAATGTTTTGCAGGTTGGGGTCGCTGCTCGACAGCCGCCCTGTGGCCGTGATGGTCTGGTTGAACGAAGTGTGGATGTGGCCTGTGCGTGGGTTGATGAGTTTGGGCAGCGCGTCAACGTAAGTGCCCAGCAGTTTCTTCAACCCTCTGTGAGCCAGAATGTATTCTATGATTTGGTTTTTGCCTTTCAGTTGTTGCAACACTTCTTCGCTGGTGACGTATTGGCCGGTTTTTGTTTTCTTGGGTTTCTCCACAATCTTCATTTTGCCAAACAGAATGTCGCCTACTTGCTTGGGCGATGCGATGTTGAACTTTTCGCCCGCCAGTTGGTAGATGCGTTGCTCCAGTTGCAGCATTCGTTCTGTGAAAACCTTTGACGTTTCTTTCAGCGACTGTGTGTCGATGCACACGCCGTTCATCTCCATCGTGGCCAGCACCGGGACGAGCGGCATCTCTATTTCCCAGAAGAGATTTTCAACGCCGGCCTCCTTGAGTTTTGGTTCCAGCACGTTTTTCAGCTTCAAGGTGATGTCGGCGTCCTCAGCGGCATATTCATAGACTTCGGCGGGGGCAAGGTCGCGCATGCTGCGCTGGTTTTTTCCTTTCGGGCCGATGAGCTCGTCGATGTGTATGGTTTTATAGTTGAGATAAACCTCGGCCATGTAGTCCATATTGTGGCGCAGCTCGGGTTGGATGAGGTAGTGGGCAATCATGGTGTCGAACATAGGGCCTGCCAACTCGACGCCGTAGTTGGCCAACACCTCGAGGTCGTACTTGATGTTTTGGCCAACCTTCAGTATTTTCGGATTTTCGTAGAGTGGTTTGAAAATATTAACAAACTTTTCAGCTTCTTTGCGTTCTGCCGGAATAGCCACGTAAAATGCCTCATTTTCCTTCACGGCGAAGCTCAAACCCACCAATTCGGCGTCGATGGCATTGGTCGAAGTGGTTTCGGTGTCTAGACTTAAAATTTCCGTTGTCAAGAAAAAGTCACAAATTTTCTTTGCATCTTCTTCTGTCTCAATGAGTTTATAGTTGTGTGAAATGGTTTTTATCGTCTCGTAGCTTGCGTTTTTTTCAGATTCTTGCCCTTCGGTCGCGAAAAATCCAAATAAATCGGGTTGGATTTGAACAGTTTTTGGTTTATTTTCAGATTTGTTAAGAATCTTGTCGGCAAGGCTCTTAAATTCCAGTTCGTCGAAAATTTTGCGCAGTGCGGGTTCGTCGGGTTCGCTGATGGCGAGTTCGTCCATGTTCAGCTCTATGGGCACGTCGGTGCGGATGGTGGCCAGGAAGTACGACATGCGGATGTCGTCTTCGTGCTCCACCACTTTTTTCTGCAAGGCACCCTTCAGTTCGTCGGTGTGCTGGAGCAGGTTCTCGACCGAGCCAAACTGGGTGATGAGTTTGACGGCGGTTTTCTCGCCCACACCCGGACAGCCGGGGAAGTTGTCGGCCGAGTCGCCCATGAGTGCCAGCAGGTCGATTACCTGGGCCGTTGAACTGACCCCATATTTGGCCGTTACTTCGCGTTCGCCCATCGTTTCGTAGCCACCCCCGTGGCGCGGGCGGTACTGCCAAATGTGGTTGCCCACCAATTGGCCGTAGTCCTTGTCGGGGGTGAGCATATAGGTGTCAATGCCGATGGAACCGGCTTTTTTTGCCAATGTGCCGATTACGTCGTCGGCTTCGAAACCCTCGGCTTCGAGGATGGGGATGTGCATGGTTTGCAAAATATCCTTGATGATGGGCACCGAGGCGTGAATGTCTTCGGGCGTTGCTTCGCGCTGGGCTTTGTAGGCTGGGAATGACTCGCTGCGGAACGTGGGGCCATGAGGGTCGAAAGCCACTCCCAGATGCGTCGGCTTCTCTTTGGTGAGCACCTCGTGGAGAGTATTCATGAAACCCATGACGGCCGAAGTGTTCTGGCCTTTCGAATTGATGCGTGGGTTCTTGATGAAGGCGTAATAGGCGCGATAGATGAGTGCGTAAGCGTCTAAAAGAAATAATTTATCCATGGTTTTACGATTTTTCCGCTCAAAAGTACGAATTCTTTTTCATTAATCCGAATAAAATAGCTATTTTTGCACAAATATTTCTTGAGCATGGACTATTTATCGCTTATCAAACAACCTATCGAACACGAATTGCAAGACTTTATAGACTTGTTCAACCGCTCTTTGACCCACGATGACGGACTATTGGGTCGTGCCCTGACACACATCAGAAGTCGTGGAGGCAAGCGCATGCGGCCCATGCTGATTTTGCTCATTGCCAAGAACTACGGGCGCGTAACGAGTGTCACGCAACATGCTGCCGTAGGGTTGGAACTGCTCCATACCGCTTCGCTCGTCCACGACGACGTGGTCGATGAAAGCACAGAGCGTCGCGGACAGGCTTCGGTCAACGCCACTTACGATAATAAGGTGGCCGTGCTCGTTGGCGATTACATTCTGTCAACGGCCTTGCTCAATGTGTCGCATACAGGCAACCAGGCCATCGTGCAAAACCTGGCCGAACTGGGGCGAACACTCTCGAACGGCGAGATTCTGCAGCTCACCAACATTCAGAACGAGGTCTTCTCGGAGCAGGTTTACTACGATGTCATCCGGCAGAAGACGGCAGCACTTTTTGAGTCGTGTGCCGTATGTGGTGCCCTTTCGGTGAATGCCAACGCCGAGCAGCAGGAGCAGGCCCGCCGTTTCGGGCAGAACATTGGCGTCATCTTCCAGATTCGCGACGATATTTTTGACTACTTCGACTCCAAGGAAATAGGCAAACCCACGGGCAATGACATGGCTGAAGGGAAACTTACTCTCCCAGTCATCTATGCGCTCAACAACCATCCTGTTGACTCCATGCTCACGCTTGCCAAAAAGGTGAAAGGAGGAACGGTGAATGCCGATGAAATCGCCGTTTTGGTGGATTATGCCAAAGAGACGGGAGGCATTGAATATGCCGAGCAGCAAATGGAACGTCTGGCAGCAGAAGCACAGACTTACATCGACCGATGCGTCGCTGATGAAGCATTGAAAAAGGCCTTCAGCGCCTATCTTGAATTTGTCATTCAGCGCAGGAACTGACCGTATTCTGACATTCTTGGAATACGCTTGGAGAAATATGGAAGATGTTTCTCTGTTTATTTTGTTGCGATCTTCATTGAAGATTCGGTTTGACAAAGTTACAGACCCCACCCCCAACCCCTCCCCTTGAGGGGAGGGGAGATTTCGCACAGGTAGTCGGTGAGAAACAGGTATTACACAATAATATACTCCTTGATAAAGGAAGAAAGCTATTATCTCCTAAGCTATAGAGACTCAGCGCCTTTCTCCCCGCCCCTCAAGGGGAGGGGGACGGGGGTGGGGTCTCAAACTTTATCCGTTACTTCTACGTTATTTTCAACCCCTTCAAATTCCCCTGATAGCATTCTTTTCCGTATCTTTGTGATTTCCATTTGCCCCCAAAAAACCGTCACGTATTTAAAAAATATTTCCGTGAGATATTTTTCTATTTCCGTGAGATATTTTTTTATCTCCGCGAGATAGAAAAATAAAGCGGTGCTTTACTCCAAAATTCTCTAGAGAATTTGAACGTAAACCACCGCTTTATTTTTGTGGTTTCATCTGTGGGAAAAATCTCCCACGGCGCAGTCAGTATAACGTGTTGAAACCTTGTGTTTTAGAAGAATTTAGTTTCGTTGCCCACCAGCTCGCTGAGAAGCATGTTGGCCAGTCGCGATGTTCCCAGACGGAACCAGCGGTTGGTGAGCCAACGTTCGCCCAGCACTTCTTTCACAATGGTGTAGTAGATGAGCGCATCCATCACGCTGTTTATGCCGCCGGCAGGCTTGAAACCAATTTGAATGCCCGTTTCATCATAGTATTCCTTGATGGCCTGGCACATTACGTAGGCTGCTTCGGGCGTGGCGGCAGGTTCCAGCTTTCCGGTGCTGGTCTTGATGTAGTCTGCGCCTGCATACATGGCCAGTATGGACGCCTTCTTGATGTTTTCGGCGGTTTTCAGGCAGCCTGTTTCGAGTATTACCTTCATGGCATGGTCGCCGCAGGCCTCTTTCAGCTGCTGAATCTCGTCGCAAACTCCTTCGTAGTCGCCGCTGAGAAACTTGCCAACAGGCATGACGATGTCAATTTCGGTGGCGCCGTCCTTGATGGCCAGCGATGTTTCCACCACTTTCACCTCGATGAGTGCCTGCGAGGAGGGGAAACTGCCGCTCACGCAGGCTATTTCCACGCCGTCAATTTCGAGCGTTTCGCTCACAATCTTGGCAAAGCAGGGATAGACGCAGATGGTTGCCACGTGGGGCAGCTCGCCGTAGGCTTCGTCAAACTGGTTCACTTTCTCGGTGAAGGCCAGTACGCTCTCTTCCGAATCGGTGGTCTTGAGCGTGGTCAGCTCTATGCTTCCCATGAGGAAGCGCTTCACTTCGGGGGTGTCGTTTTCGTGTACCTTTTCGGCAATGATTTTCTTCACGGCAGCGCGCACGTCGTCGTCGTTGAGACTTGTGTTGTACTTGGCAAGTGCTTCGTCGTACTTGCTCATGAGCGGAGCATGATGGTGGTGTTCGTGCTCGTGGTGGTGTTCGTGGTTTTCAGCCATATTAGTTGTATTTTAGGGTTTTGATTATGCTTTCAGTTTTGGGTTTTCCAGGTGACGGGTGCGGTCGCGGAAAGTCTTTTTTTCGAACGATTTCCGCAATTCATCGGTCAAATCGACCCCCGTTTGGTTGGCCAGACAAATGAGCACCCATAACACGTCGGCCATCTCTTCGCCTATGTTGGGGCGTTCGCCAGGTTTGAAACTCTGGTCGCCATATTGGCGGGCTATCACACGCGCCAATTCGCCCACTTCTTCGGTGAGGCAGGCCATGTTGGTGAGTTCGGAGAAATAACGCACACCGTATTCTTTGATCCATCGGTCAACGGTGTCCTGGGCTTCGCGGATGGTCATATCAGCAAGAAGATGATGGCCATGACAAGCAGCAGAATCAAGCAGATGACGGCTACCAAGAATTGTGTTTTGGCAAACTCGTTGCGAAAGACGATGGTGACAATCATGCTCAGCACGACCAGGACGATGCCCACGATGCAGAGCCACGAAATTTTCGTGATGCGGCCGATTGCATAAAGCAGAAATCCTGCCAAGTTCGAATAGTTTACTAATTTCTGTTTGTTCATTTTTTTGCCTCCTATTGTTTGTCAAAAAGATACTGCATTCATGAGGAACCATACGAGGGGAATCATCAGTACAATCTTGTGTAGCGTGATTCGCTTTCCGTCTGTTTTCTTCACAATCATGACTATTGCCAGCAGTGCTGTGACGAGGCTTGCTGCAATGCCTGCGTAGGCGGCGATGAGCGCCATGTCGTAAGGCAGGAAACGCCAGAGCACATACAGAGCCACCGAAGCGAGCAGCCCGATGTTTGCAGCCAGTTCTATTTGCTTGTTGCCCATGGTTTTATTCTTTGTTTTTGGTGTCCATGCAGATGGTCACAGGGCCGTCGTTCAGCAGTTCCACCTGCATCATGGCTCCAAACTCGCCCGTACCCACGGGCTTGCCGATGGATTGGCTCAGTTTGGCGCAAAATTCTTCGTACAGCGGCACGGAAATGTCGTGGCTGGCTGCCCTGAACCACGAGGGGCGATTGCCTTTCTTGTAGCTCGCAAACAGTGTGAATTGGCTCACCACCAGGGCTTCGCCGTCCACGTCGAGGATGCTACGGTTCATCACGCCCTCGTCGTCGTCGAACACGCGCAGGGCGGCTATCTTTCGCACCAACCAGTCAACGTCCTCGCTGTTGTCGTCGGAACAAACGCCCAGAAGGATGAGATAACCACCGCCAATGGCCGATTTCACCTTGCCATCAATGGTTACACTTGCGTGGCTGACGCGTTGAATGACTGCTCTCATAGTGTTGTTTTGGGGCAAAGTTAGTTGAAATATTCGAAATAGTCAAGAAAAATGCCCTTTTTTTTGCGCTCACGACTTCGAATAGAGTAAGACAAAGACAATGGCCATGTAGGCTATGAACAAAGCCAACATGGCCAAAAGAAAGGCTATGACGTTTTTTATGACACCGTTCTCTGATGAGGGTTTTCTCATGTTTGATGGAAATAATCGTAGATGACTTTGGCCTTATTGCTGCCTATTGCTTCCGTAAGTAGCTGTATATCAGCCTCTTTTATGCGTTTTAGGCTTTTCAGTTTCTTTAGCAACAATTCCTTTGTCTTGGGTCCTATGCCTTTTATTTCGTCCAACTCGCTGTGAAGGGCGTGTTTAGAGCGTTTGTCGCGGTGGAAGGTGATGGCGTATCGGTGTACTTCGTCCTGAATCTGAGTGAGAATGTGGAAAAGCTCCGAATCAGTTTTCATGCCAATCACTACGGGCGGAAAACCATAGAGCAGTTCGTTGGTGCGGTGGCGGTCGTCTTTGGCCAGTCCGGCAATGGGAATTTGCAAACGAAGCTCGTCTTCCACCACCTCTCTGACCACCTCCATCTGACCTTTGCCGCCGTCGGTGATGATGAGGTCGGGTAGGGGAGTCCCTTCTTCCAACATGCGCGAATAGCGTCGTCTGACCACCTCTTGCATAGAGGCATAGTCGTCGGGGCCAACCACGGTTTTGATGTTGTACTTACGATAGTCTTTTTTCGAAGGTTTCATTCCCTTGAACACCACGCAGCCGGCAACGGCGTCAGTACCCGAGATGTTCGAGTTGTCGAAACATTCAATTTGGTAGGGCATTTTCTCCAGTTTCAAAGCGTTCTGCAGTTCTTTCATCAGTCGGGTTTGCTTTTGCTCCGGATTGAGTTTCTCTGCCTGTTTCAGGCGGTCGAATTTGTATTGTTTGCCATTCATGACCGACAAGTCGAGCAGCGTCTTTTTGTCGCCCCGTTGTGGAATGGTGAAGGTGACGCCCTCGAGCTCCATGCCCAATTCGCAGGGGACAATGATTTCGCGCGATGTGCTCTTGAATCGCTGTCTGATTTCCACTATTCCCAGCTGCAGCAGTTCCTCTTCGGTTTCGTTGAGTTTCTTTTTGTATTCGAACGTGAATGCCTGCACAATGGAACCGTTGTTGACGTGCAAGAAATTGATGTAAGCCTGCTTTTCGTCGTTGGTGATGCTGAACACATCCACATTGTTGATGGTGTGGCTCACTACCTCGCTCTTCGAACAGTAGTTTTCCAACATCAGGTAGCGGCGTTTCAGCATTTCTGCCTCTTCAAATTGCAGTTCCTCGGCTGCCTTTTGCATGGCGGCATACAGGTTGCGTGACAATTCGCGCGTGTTGCCTTTCAGAATTTCGCGCGCTTGCCGCATGTTTTCCTGATATTCTTCGTACGTTTGCTTGTTGATGCACGGCCCGTCGCAGTTTTTGATGTGGTACTCCAGACAAGGCTTGTATTTTCCTTGCTCCACCCCTTCCTTTGTTATCGGAAATCGACACGTTCGTGGCTTGTAGAGTCGCTTGATGATGTTCAGCATGGCATACATCGTGCTGATGTGGCTGTAGGGGCCAAAGTAGGTTCCCCCTTTCTTGTTGATGTTGCGGGTGCTGAAGATGCGGGGGTACAGTTCGTTGGTGATGCAGATGCTGGGATATGTTTTCCCGTCTTTAAGCAGTACGTTGTAACGCGGTTGGTATTTCTTGATGAGGTTGTTCTCCAGCAGCAGCGCGTCTTCCTCGCTGTTCACCACGGTGTAGGTGATGTCGTGAATTTTGCTGACGAGCACCTTTGTCTTGAATCGGTCAACCTCGGTATGAAAATAGGACGAGCAACGACTTTTCAGCTTCTTGGCCTTACCAACATAGATGATAGTGCCGTGTTCGTCATAATACTGGTAGCTGCCTGGCTTTTCAGGCATGTTCAGCACTATGCTCTTCAAGCGTTCCAGTCGTTGCTCGTTCTCTTGCTTTGTCATTCTGTTTTGTCTTCTTTGATGGTTTCATCTCGCTTTTGTTCCACGAATCCGTTTGTTTGTTTCACGTGAAACATTCGTCGCCTTATATCTTTCTGTTCCAGAAAAATGCTCAGTTCAAATGGTAACCAAAGTCGTAAGGTCGAGTCCTTCAAATTCGTCCCTTCCGTGCAGTCCTTCGTCGGTTATTTCGATGATAAAGTTGATGTAGATCTTTTTCGGATTGAAGTGTTTCACCAGTTTGTATGCTGCCTTTGCTGTTCCTCCTGTCGCCAAAAGGTCGTCGTGGATCAGCACCACGTCGTTTGCATCGATGGCATCGATGTGCATTTCAACGGTATCTACACCGTATTCCTTTGAAAACGACTCCTTGATGACGGTGGCGGGCAATTTGCCCGGCTTTCTGGCCAACACTACGCCGCATCCCAGTCGGCCAGCCAAGGCGGCCGCCATGACGAAACCGCGGCTCTCTATGCCAACGATCTTCGTGATGCCTTTGTCTTTGTAAATCTCATACAATTCGTCGAGCATGATTTTCATGCACTCTCCACTTTTGAAAAGTGTTGTCACGTCGCGGAAGTTGATTCCCTTTTTTGGAAAATCGGGAATGCAACGCAGATTGTCAATTAATACTTGATTGTTCATTTTCAGTGTGTTATAAAGTTGTAGTTGTCGTCTTTGTTTCACGTGAAACATTGCCCTGTTCCCTGGTTTGTTGCTCATCTGCCCATGAGCACCAGCATGGCGTTGATGTCGCTGGGAGAGACCCCGGGTATGCGGCTTGCCTGGGCGAGTGTTTCGGGCTGTATGGCTTGCAACTTTTGGCGGGCTTCGGTCGAAATGGCCGAAAGGTTCGGGTAGTCGAAGTGACCTTTGATTTTTATGTTTTCCAGCCGGTGCATTTTCTCGGCCACCATTTTCTCTCGTTCGATGTAGCCTTTGTATTTGATTTTGATTTCTGCTGCTTCTGCAATCTCTTCGTTTCTGTTTTTCAGCGATGAAATCTTGTTTTTCAAAGCGGGTGAAATTTCCGAGAGGATTTGGAAATTCAGTTGTGGCCGTCCTGCCAAATCATAGATCTTTGCGGTGCCGTGGAGTGGGGCGGTGCCCAGGTTTTCCAATATTCCGTTTATTTCGTTCGGTTTAATCGTTGTTTTCTGGCAGAAGTCTATCAGCTCGTCGATGGCTTCTTTCTTCTCCAGCCACCAGTTGTATCGCTCGCTTGTTGCGAGCCCCAGCTGGTAGGCGCGTTCGGTGAGTCGCGCGTCGGCATCGTCCTGGCGGAGCAGTATGCGGTATTCGGCACGCGAGGTAAACATCCTGTAGGGCTCATCCACGCCCTTCGTAACCAGGTCGTCTATGAGCACACCGATGTAGGCTTCGTCGCGGTGGAGTATGAATTGGGTTTCTTTTGCCGTGTCAGCACCCGCCATTCCTGCTTTCAGGGCTGCGTTTATTCCTGCCAGGGTTCCTTGTCCGCCAGCTTCTTCGTAACCGGTTGTACCGTTCACTTGTCCGGCCATGAACAAACCTTCAATAATTTTCGATTCCAACGCGTGGTTGAGTTGCGTCGGGTCGAAGAAATCGTATTCGATGGCATAGCCTGGCCGATATACTCTGACGTCGCGCAGGGCTGGAATTTTTTTCAGTGCATCAATCTGCACCTCCATGGGCAACGACGATGAGAATCCATTCAGATACATCTCGTTGGTGTCTTCACCTTCGGGTTCCAAGAAGAGCAGATGTTGTTCGCGGTCGGGAAACGTCATCAGTTTTGTCTCGATGGAAGGGCAGTAACGCGGCCCGATGGATTGTATTTGCCCGTTGTAGAGTGGCGAGTCTGCAAGTCCGCTGCGCAGCGTCTCATGTACTTGAGGGTTGGTGTAGCATTCCCAGCACGAGAGTTGCTTCAACTGTCTGTGTTGCCCCATGTACGAGAACTGGTAGTAGCCCTGTTCACCCTGTTGTTCGTTCATGTCTTCGAAGTGTACGCTTCGTTTGTCAATGCGCACGGGAGTACCAGTTTTCATTCGCGCCGAACGGATGCCGTGGCGGGTGATGCTCTCGGTGAAATGGGGGACAGCCGGCTCGGCGATGCGTCCTCCGGGTACCATCTTTCGTCCGATGTGCATGAGTCCGTTGAGGAATGTTCCTGCAGTGACGATGACGCATCGGGCTTGCAGTTCGCAGCCCCAGATGGTTTTCACGCCGCGTACACGGTGGGTTTGTTGTGACGGCTGCTCGACAGTCTCGACAAGCAGCTCGTCGGCCTGATCTTGCCAGATGTCAAGATTGGCGGTTTCATCGAGTGTTTTTCGCCATTGCCAAATGAATTTTCCTCGGTCGCACTGTGCGCGTGGGCTCCACACTGCAGGGCCTTTGCCCCGGTTGAGCATGCGAAACTGAATGGCCGTAGCGTCGGTGACGAGTCCCATCTGTCCGCCCAGCGCGTCAATCTCGCGCACAATCTGCCCTTTGGCAATGCCGCCGACAGCCGGATTGCACGACATCTGTGCAATCTTGTTCATGTCCATGGTCACCAGGCAGGTCTTGGCTCCCATGTTGGCGGCTGCTGTTGCCGCCTCGCATCCGGCGTGTCCGCCGCCAATCACTATGACATCGTATTTGAGGATCATTCTTTCTTTGAGTTTTCAGAGTTCTTTCTGGCTGCTTTTTTCATTCTGTCTGTCCCTGCTGCTCCAGCAGTTCTGCATGTGTTGGCTGTTCCTGTTGTTCTAGCTGCGCAGGGCCAAGTTGTAGTTGTAGTAGCGTTTGTTGCCGGTGATGTCCTCCACCACGCGGACGAATGGCGGGAACTTCACATCGTTGTGTTCGACAATGCCTTTTGTTTCCAGAATGATGAGGTCGTTGTGAGGTGTGAGGTAAGTGTCCAGCTCGAAGAACTGCCCTTTCCAAATGAAGCTGCGGCGCAGTTTGTGGATGGTCTGCCTGTAAGGGTCGGCTTGCTGTAAAAGGCTCTGGTACAGATTGTTAGACACTTGTCGTTCGGTAACCAGCTCTTCAGTTTCCGAAAGTTTCTTTTTCGTTGTATGCACGTTGACGAACTTTCCGCCCCATCCTCGGCGGCGCAGGCGCACTTCGCATCCCGGCTCGGCCACCAGGTAGGTCTGCGTGATGTCGCTTTCGATGGCTTCGGGCACGTCGCCCGTCAGTTCCACGATGTATTTGCGCTCCTCCTCTATGGGTTGCGGCAGCCCCAGCACGTTGGCTATCTCTTTGACCACGCGGTTCAGCTTGCGGTCGAAGTCCTCCTGGTTGTTGATGACGCGCAGGTGGCTGTGGCCCGTCCAGGCCTCAATGACTTTCTTGTCGAGCATGCGCGCAATCTTCAGCCCTTCCTCGTCGGCCGCCTCGTTGCGGCTGGCGTTGTTGCTTGTGGTGTAGAACTGCTCGGCGCCGTCGGCGGCGCTCACAAGATGGAGCACGGCGTCGTAGCGCTGGTCGCGCAGCTGCTGTGTGTTGGTGCCCACGGCTCGGGTGATTTCCTCCCACATTTCGGGCTGCATGTAGGCCGAAATGTCCATGGTTCCGCGGTCGCACACAATGACGCACGGTTCGTCGCAGGCCTCGGCCATGCGCATGAACTTGTCCTCCAGTGCAAGCTGAATCTCGAGTGTGGCCTTTTCGCCTTCGTAGAAGAAGGCCTTGTTCTTGGTCAGATAGTTCATGCCCGCCTGTGTGAACATGGTGGGCACTTCGGGAATGGTGAACACCTTGTAGCCAAGGCTGGAGAAATGTTCGATGACTCGCACCAGCGCGGTGGTCTTTCCTGCGCAGGGGCCTCCTGTGAGTACAATGCGTTTGATGTCTTTCATTAGCTGAGCAGTGGGTGTATAAAACTAAGTGGTTGCAAATTTACGAATATTTTTCGTAAACTTGCAACCTTTTTAGTGGGTTTTAGAAATTAAATTTCAGCTCTTTACTGATTTCTTTTTTCCGTTGGCCGTTTTCTATTTTCTGATGACCTTGCGCACGGTGCCGTCGCTCATGCGGATGATGTTCACGCCACGCTTCAGTTCGGTCTGCTGTGCGCCGTTCAGGTCGTAGATGTTCTTCACCTCTGCCTCGCCAGTGCTGTCGTCAGCCTCCAGGCCTTCGATGCCGAGCAACTCCTGCGGGCCGTAGAGCACGTGAGCCGCACGGGTGCCTTTGGCATCCACCACGTAGGGCGTTGATGCCGACGAGTCGTATTTTCCGTTCTTCGGCTCAATGAGGTAGGTGTTGGCTGTATAGAGATTGCCAAAGCCGCCGATGTAGTAGTTGGCTTCCACGGTAGAGTTGTCGATGGTGAGTGTGGCCGTCTTTTTCTCGCCCCAGATGGAATGGGCGCATGTTATTTTGCTGTTCTTGATGGTCATTTCCCCCTCTACAGCATACAGGTCGGAGCGGCTTGTTCCCTTGGTGACCAGCTCACCGCCAGTGATTGTTCCGCCGTTGTCAAAATAGATGTCCGTGTAGTTAGAGTTGTTGTTTGACAGTTCGTTTTTGCCTATCAGCTCCACGGTGCAATATGTGTCGCTGTATGTGTAAATGGCGTGGGTTTTGGTGTTTTCGGGAACAGATATTTTGGCATTGTTCAGAATGAGCTTATCGCTACTCGAATTGTATGTAACCGAGGTTGTGCCGCTGCTGATGTATTTGCTTCCGATGCCGGATGCGTTGCAGTTTGTCACTCGTGTTCCGCCCACATTGATGTTGTACTTTTTGGATGGTTTGAAGAAGTTCACCTTCTTGGCCGTTGTACCGCCATTCTGTTCGGCACGGTGGTCTTCCGCATCGAAATAACAGCCTGGGGACCCACCATTAGTGGTATTTGAGTAGAAGTCCATTTCGTTGAGCGTCAGTCCTCCGTACAGGTTTGCCATTGCCGCAGTGGTTCCTTCGAAGGTGTAGTCAGAATTACTGCCGGCATTCTTCAGTACCAGTTTGTTGTTTGCGCTGCTGCTGACGTTGCTTGTGTATCCATTTTTTCCTTTGAAATACAACTTTCCGTCCACTTCGATGGTAATCGTGCTGTTGCCTCCTCCCGCCAGGATGGCACCAAATGATCCTGTGTTCTCGCAGTTCAGGTTACCCGTACCTTTGATGATGAGGTTGCCGCCGGGATAGATTGAGCTGTGTCCGCCAATGATGGAGTTGGAGCCGCTGATGTTCATCGTTACGGTGCTTCCCACTATGCTGCCAGGACGTATGGCTGCCTGATTGGTTACGCTGGTGTTGTTGAGCTTCACGTTGTTCAGCGAGAGCGTCTTGGTGGAGTTGTCCCACTTGATGGTTCCGCTCTCCACACCCTCGCAAGCGAAGTTGTTGCAGTTCACGTTGTTCACGTCGTTGCCGAATATGCGGCAGTCGTACGAGGCGGTGGGTTGGTCCATTTTGACCGTCTTGGCCATTGTGCCGCCAATCTCTGTGAATCCCTTTTTCGACGAGTTGAAATAGGTGCCGTTGGACGTGGCGTCGTTGGTCAGTGTGCAGCTCTTGAAGCCGTAGATGGCATCTCGGTTGGTTGATGTGATGTCTATTGTGCTACCGCCGCTCGATGTACCGATGGTCAGTTCAGCTCCGCTAGCTCCAGTGATGCAATTGTTGTCCGATCTGATGGTCAACCCAATGGTGCCGATGGACAGGCTCGAGCCACCGCAGTAGATGCCTGAAACATCTTCGCAGCCCAGACCCAATATTGCCGCCGTGCGGCTTTGGCCGTCGATGGACAGCTTGTCTTTGTAAATATAAATAGGACGACCTCCCTGGGCGGTTTTGATGATGCTTGTACCGCTGACCCAGATGTTCAGGGGGGCGGACGAATCGCTGTAGCCATAGAAAGCGATGCCGCTGAAGCTTGAGGTGGGTGTCATGATGGCATTATCCAACTGCAGCTCTTTTGAACTAGCAACCCATTTCACGGTACCAGTGGTGATGCCGGCTTCGCTGTTAGCCATGGTGAGCGTTCTGTCGTTTCTGGGGTCAATGACGTGGCGGCCCACCATCAGTCGGCCATACACCCAGCAGCTTTTCAGATTCTTGCCGCTCGAATCGGTCATCATGTGAGTTGAGGAGTCGAACTTATTTCCGTTATAGTCGTAAGTAACACCCCAAAGTTTTATTTCTTTCCATCCACTGATGACCGAATTGGTGGCTGCCGAGTTGGTCAGATTTGCATAGATACAGCATTCTTTCAGGTTCAGCGTCTCGTTGGGTGTTTTGTTCGTTCCGCATACACCGTAGTAGCCAGCTCTGGCATACACCCATATTTTGGAAATGGTGAGTGAGTTGCCGTTTTTCATCCAGATGGCGCACATCCCATCTTTGTTATCACTGCCATAAACATTGAGAGAGCCATAGTTGTCGCTCATGATGGTGGTAGAGTTGGCCGTAACGATGCCGTGGCTGTTGGTTGATTTCACCGTAGCCTTGCCAATTACCTTAATGGTCAGCCCGTCGATGCCGGAGTTCCAGATGCCTGGGGTATTGTCTTTGGAGGTCTCGATGGTGGCATTGTCAAGGGTGAGCACCTTGTTGGAGGCATCATAGCTGACGCCCGTCATCACTTTCTTGGCGTTGCTCGATGTCACTCGTGTGCCCGCCACATAAAGGTCGTAATCGGTTGCAAATGTTGTTCCCACGATTCCCACGAGTAACAATAGTGTAGAGATAAACTTTTTCATAATGCTTGTTTTTTAAGATGTTTATAATATAGTAATGTCTTTCTGTCAATGGACGGTCTCTGTCGGCGAACGAGCGGTCTGCCATCTAAAAAGCAAGTGCCACGCCGTTTAGCGTTCCTCTCAGAGTAGCAATGTTTCTGGTTGCAAAATTAAGGAAAAAAGCAGTAGGGCGGTTGTCATTTTTTACCAAAATGTATTCATTTTTTAACAAAATGCACTTTTTGGAGTGAAAACCACGTTTTTTTATCATCCACGGGCAAAAACGCTGAAAATCCTGAAAATGCCGATGAAATGGACAAAAAAGTGTTTTCCTTAGTAGATTTTCATGTTTTCTTGAGTGTATTTTGATTTTTCCCGTTTTTGTATGTCGTGAGCGATTGGGAGTTAGCCGTTCCAATGGAAGTTCGGCAGCGGAGCGTTAGTTCCACCGAACATCCGCCACAACGGGAGAATAGACTAAATGAGATAGTTGGTTGAACGCTCTGCGTCTTCATTGCTTTTCCCTTCGGC
>DFFM01000040.1:32006-34853 GCA_002369515.1 Prevotella sp. UBA3776
TAAAAACATGTTTTTCCTTGTCCGTATTTGTTTTTCTTTGTTTTTATTGGTTTTTTGAATGACGCGGAGCGTTATTCTTCCATCTATGTGGATGATTTAAGCTACAAAGGATTTGGTGGTACGTCCACAAGTCCGCGGCTCGTTAACTCTTGTTAACTCCCAATAACTCCCGACAAACGGTTCATTTATAAATCTATTCCGCACTGGGCAGCGTCATCTTCTTGACGAGGTGGCCGTTGAGGTCGAACACCTTTATCACGGGCATCCGGCCGCCCTCGTCGAAGTCGTAGGTGTAGCTCTCCATGACGATGTAGCCTTCCTCGTGGGAGAATCCTATGAGGCCGCTGGTGGAGCAGAGCTGGCAGGCTGTGCGCTGTCTGATGTCGATGAGGTAGGACCACACGTTGCGCGCGTCTGGGCATCCCTCGACGATGATTTTGTTGGAGTCGAAGGGCACGAAGGCCACATTGTCTGCGGCAGCCACCTGGTTGAAATCGACCTGGGCCGCATTGTCGTCCTTCATGTTTTCCCACTGTGTGGGGGCGTTGGGGTTGGTGGTGAGCAGCCGGGTGACTTTGCCCGTCTGCTGGTCTTTCGTCCACACTGCCACCACGTCTGCAGGGTCGTCCTCTGTGCCTTTGCGCAACAGGCTGGTGTAGATTTCGGTGTATTCGTTGCTGGCCTTGAGCTCGGCGTTGGAGGGCAGGCTCTGCGCCTGTGCGGCTGTCGCGGCCATGAGTGCCAGTGCAGCCATTGTTGTTCTTAATGCTTTCATGACATTGTTTTTTTTGGGGGGGGGTGATGTGAGTAATCGTTGTCGGCAACCGGAAAAAAGTCCGAGGCATTTTCTCCTGTCAGCTGTCTTTTCTATGGCAAAGATAATCATTTGTAGTGAATGTTGCGGCATGGAGTAGTATTTTTTTGCCTATATGCTTATTTTTTATTGAAAAAAACTTTGAAGAATCATTAATTTATGGTATTTTTGCAGTCAGAAAGGGTGCTGAAATACCTATAACTAGTTATTTCTACGCCCTTTGAAGCTGTGAACCTCATGTATTGGTACAAACGAGTAACGATTAAATCTAACAGATAAACATTTAACAATCAATATTTTATAATCAAAAATCAACATTCTATGTGGTTAATCAATTCATCAATTGGTAGGAAAGTAGTAATGTCGGTCACCGGCATTGCGCTTATCCTGTTTCTGACGTTCCACTGCTGCATGAACGTCGTGGCTCTCTTCAGTGGAGAAGCCTACAACATGATTTGTGAACTGCTGGGTGCCAACTGGTATGCCGTAGTGGCAACTATTGGCTTGGCCGCCCTGGCTGTGATTCACATTGTTTATGCATTCATCCTGACCGCGCAGAACCGCCGTGCCCGTGGCTCGGAGCGCTATGCCGTGACGGACAAGCCCGAGAAGGTGGAGTGGGCTTCGCAGAACATGCTGGTGCTGGGCATCATCATTCTGGTGGGCTTGCTCATCCACCTGTACGACTTCTGGTTCAACATGATGTTCGCAGAGCTGTTCCCCTCAATCCACTACGACGCTGCGCCGGCCGACGGCTTCGGCAAGATTGTGGCTACGTTTGGCAATCCGGTGAAGGTGGTGCTCTACGTCATCTGGATTTGTGCCATTTGGTTCCATCTGTCTCACGGTTTCTGGAGTGCCATGCACACCCTGGGATGGAACGGCAAGACCTGGTTCAACCGCTGGCGCATGATTGGCTGGATCTACACCACCATCCTCATGGGCCTCTTCCTCATCGTGGTTCTCGCCTTCGCGTTCAACTGTGCGCCCAGTCTCTGCTGAGTTGCTTAATTGTCAAATTGTGAAATCCAAAAAATTGTAAATCAAGATTATGGCTAAAGTAATTGATTCAAAGATTCCCGCAGGTCCAGTGCCTGAGAAATGGAAGGAATATAAGGCTCACCAGCGTCTGGTTAACCCCAAGAACAAGCTGAAGCTCGACGTGATTGTGGTTGGAACGGGTCTGGCCGGAGCCAGTGCCGCCGCTTCGCTCGGCGAGATGGGCTTCAATGTCATCAACCTGTGCATTCAGGATTCGCCGCGCCGCGCCCACTCCATTGCCGCACAGGGTGGCATCAACGCCGCCAAGAACTATCAGAATGACGGCGACTCGGTTTATCGTCTGTTCTACGACACCGTGAAGGGTGGCGACTACCGCGCCCGCGAGGCCAACGTCTATCGTTTGGCCGAGGTGTCCAACAACATCATCGACCAGTGCGTGGCCCAGGGTGTTCCCTTCGCCCGCGAGTATGGCGGCATGCTGGCCAACCGTTCGTTCGGCGGTGCCCAGGTGAGCCGTACGTTCTACGCCAAGGGACAGACGGGCCAGCAGCTGCTGCTGGGCGCCTATTCGTCGCTCTCTGCACAGGTGCAGGCCGGCAAGGTGAAGCTCTACACCCGCTACGAGATGGAAGACGTGGTGATTGTCAACGGTCGCGCACGTGGCATCATTGCCAAGAACCTCGTCACCGGCAAGCTGGAGCGATTCTCCGCCAACGCCGTCGTCATCGCCACTGGTGGTTATGGCAACACCTATTTCCTCTCCACCAACGCCATGGGCTGCAACTGCACCGCTGCCGTTCAGTGCTACCGCAAGGGTGCCTATTTTGCCAATCCTTCTTACGTTCAGATTCACCCCACATGTATCCCCGTTCACGGTGACAAACAGTCCAAACTGACGCTCATGTCCGAGTCGCTGCGCAACGACGGCCGCATCTGGGTGCCCAAGAAACTGGAGGATGCCAAGGCGCTGCAGGCCGGAACGAAGCAGGGCTGGGAGATTCCCGAAGAGGATCGCGACTACTATCTGGAGC
>DFFM01000040.1:34918-35102 GCA_002369515.1 Prevotella sp. UBA3776
GCTATCCTGCCTTCGGTAACCTCGTGCCCCGCGACGTTGCCTCGCGTGCCGCCAAAGAGCGTTGCGACAAGGGCTACGGCGTGAACAACACCGGTCTGGCCGTGTTCCTCGACTTCTCTGAGTCCATCAACCGCCTCGGCCTCGATGTCATCATGCAGCGTTACGGCAACCTCTTCGAGATGTA
>DFFM01000040.1:35162-35343 GCA_002369515.1 Prevotella sp. UBA3776
GAGATGTACGAGGAGATCACCGATGTATTCCCTGGCGACGTAGCCAACGAGATCAACGGCGTGAAGTACTACAAGCCGATGATGATCTATCCTGCTATCCACTACACGATGGGTGGTATCTGGGTGGACTACGAGCTGCAGACCACGATTCCTGGTTTGTTCGCTATCGGTGAGTGTAACT
>DFFM01000040.1:35503-36242 GCA_002369515.1 Prevotella sp. UBA3776
CCGACCAGGCTGTTTGGCCGAAGGTCTCTACCGATCTGCCTGAGTTCGCTGAGGCTGAGAAGAAGGTGGATGCAGAGCTCGACCGTCTGCTGAACATCAAGGGTAAGCGCTCCGTCGATTCTATCCATAAGGAACTGGGTCACATCATGTGGGAGTATGTAGGTATGGGTCGCACCGCTGAGGGCCTGAAGACCGGTCTGAAGAAGATGCACGAACTCGAAAAGGAGTTCGACACCAACCTCTTCGTTCCTGGCACAAAGGAGGGTCTGAACGTTGAGCTCGACAAGGCTATCCACCTCCGTGACTTCTTCACAATGGGCCAGCTTGTTGCCTTCGATGCTCTCTCTCGTAACGAGAGCTGTGGTGGTCACTTCCGCGAGGAGTACCAGACAGAGGAAGGCGAGGCTAAGCGCGACGACGAGAACTACTTCTATGTAGGTTGCTGGGAGTACAAAGGCAAGGGCAACGAGCCTGAGCTCATCAAGGAGCCGCTGGAGTACGAGGCTATCAAGGTACAGACACGTAACTATAAAAACTAAGGAATTATGGCTAAGAATATAAGCTTTACAATAAAGTTCTGGCGCCAGAACGGCCCCAAGGACCAGGGACATTTCGACACTCACGAGATGCACGACATTCCCGATGATACCTCGTTTCTCGAGATGCTTGACATCCTGAACGAGGAACTCATCAACGAAGGCAAGGAGCCCTTCGTGTTCGACCATGACTGCCGCGAGGG
>DFFM01000040.1:36313-37895 GCA_002369515.1 Prevotella sp. UBA3776
GCGGTATGTGCTCACTCTACATCAATGGTACTCCTCACGGAAAGACCGAGCGCGGTGCCACCACCTGCCAGCTCTACATGCGCCGCTTCAACGATGGCGACGTCATCACCGTCGAGCCTTGGCGCTCAGCCGGCTTCCCCGTCATCAAGGACTGCATGGTTGACCGTAATGCCTTCGACAAGATCATCCAGGCCGGCGGCTACACCAGCATCCGCACGGGACAGGCTCAGGATGCCAACGCCATCCTCATTCCCAAGCAGAACGCCGACGAAGCCATGGATTGCGCCAGCTGCATCGGATGCGGCGCCTGCGTGGCAGCCTGCAAGAATGGTTCGGCCATGCTCTTCGTCAGCTCGAAGGTGTCACAGCTCGCCCTGCTGCCCCAGGGCCGTCCCGAGGCTGCCAAGCGCGCCAAGGCCATGATGGCCAAGATGGAAGAGCTCGGTTTCGGCAACTGCACCAACACCCGTGCCTGCGAAGCCGTATGCCCGAAGAACGAGTCCATCGCCAACATCGCCCGCCTGAACCGCGAGTTCATCAAGGCCAAGCTGGCCGACTAAGTATTATATGACTCCCTTCGTTTGAGCGGATTTGCAGTCCGCAACAAATGGGATTTGCATTACGCTCAAACGAAGCCGGGTCATATTATAATAGGTGTTATACAGATGAAGCAGACAAACGAATACATCGAACTCATCAAGGCTCACTCCGACGAACTCAAAAGCCAATTCGGAGTGCGGACATTGCATCTTTTCGGCTCTGTCTCTCGAGGTGAGCAGAATGAGCAAAGTGATGTAGATGTTTGTGTGGAAATGGATCCCAAACTCTATTTGGTTGTGCGTTTGCAGCGTTATCTTGAAGAGCTGCTCATGTGTTCCGTTGATGTCATCAGACTTCATAAGCACATGAATCCTTATTTATTAAGAGATATCAATCGCGATGGAATTTACGTCATTGGAGAAGCGTGAGCGTATTAAATATACCCTTAAGCAGATTCATACGGCAATAGCCTAGCTGAAGGAATGGAATGAGGATGTAGAGAATGCAGACGACTACTATCTCTCTTCCACATGACGATCTGCAAGCTGCAATAGCTTATTTCCTTGACACGATATAGCGTCTTATTAAGGCATCTGTATTTGACGAAAAAAGTAGTTAGAGTGATAATTTAAAAGTGGCGATTCCATCAAGGAATCGCCACTTTTTTGGGATGATGTTGGAAATCTGGAAACTTCGGTAACGAGTTATTTCTTTCATCTTTGCAAACAGTTTTTTATCTCTCGACGATAGGATGAAATTTTCTAGAGAATTTGAGCGTAAAGCACGACGCTGTTTTTGTGGTTTGCGATGCGGCTTTTTTATCTTCTGACAAGAATATTGTGGTGGCGCAGTTTTTCGCGTTAATATTCTATAATAATTGGAGGATGGCAATAGACTTTGGTGGGTTGAGTTCGTCTAAAAATGAGTAACATACAAAACCTACTAATGATGAAACGACAACTAACATTACTTTTTTTGGCTGCTGTCTGCGGATGGTCTGCCTCAGTTGCTCAGCCTGACAATGCGCAGAACGTGCAGCAAA
>DFFM01000040.1:38014-77944 GCA_002369515.1 Prevotella sp. UBA3776
CAATGCGCAGAACGTGCAGCAAACAGTTCAAATTGCCGATGGAATGGCGCAAAAAGTTCAACAACACCTCGAAACCACCGACCAGCCGAAAGCGGCCGAGGGGAAGTACACCCTGACGGTGGGCAAGTTGGCGATGACCATTGACGCGCAGAAAGGCGGAAAAATACTTTCCTTCAAGCATGGTGACCAAGAAATCATTTCTCAGCTGCCATGGCCGGAAGCTTTCGGCAGCACGTTCTGGACCAGTCCGCAGAAAGAATGGAACTGGCCGCCAGTGGTGGAGTTCGACAAGCAGCCTTATGCTGTGGAACAAAAGGGCGACGTGCTGCAGCTGACGAGCAACGTGTCGGAGAAGCTGGGATGCCGGGTCGTGAAGGCGTTTTCTGTTGGCACAGCCGACAGTGCCATCGTCGTTACCTACAGCATCAAGAACGAGTCTGACGCTCCGCGCCAAGTGGCTCCCTGGGAGATTACGCGCGTGGCCAACGATGGCGTCATCTTTTTCGATGCGCCGACGGACGGCATTACTCCTGCCGGTCTCATGAATTTTGAAGGAAAGTACGGTGCCGCATGGTATAAGGCCGACGAGGCTCCACAAAACCGCAAGATCAATGCCGACGGACATGGCTGGCTGGCCTACTGTGCCAAGGGCCTGCTGCTGGTGAAGCAGTTCGACGACCTTGAAGCGTCGCAGCCCGCGCCCGACGAGGCAGAGATACAAGTGTATGTGAACCAGCGCAAAACTTACATCGAGTTGGAGAGCCAGGGAGCCTACGCCACGCTGCAGCCCGGCGAGCAGCTGTCGTGGACGGTGCGGTGGTATCTGCTGCCCGTCGAAGAAAGCGCAGAGCCATCGGAAACCTTGCTTCAGAAGGCATTGGGCATCATTTCTTCAGCTGCTTCACGGGGAAAGTGAAGTAAGTGTTGGGGAAGGGCTCGTCGCGCAGTGTGAAATGCCACCATTCAGAGCTGATGGGCTTGAATCCGTGGCGCATCATGGCAGCGCGCAGAATCATGCGGTTTTTGAATTGCATGGCCGTAATGGACCGTCCGGCGGGCGACGGACTCTCATGGTGCTGTCCCGTTTGGGGATTGCCGCAGAAGTCGGGGTGGCTCTCGGGGCCAAACCAGTCGAAGGTGCCTCCCATGTCGAGTTCTTTCTCTGTGTTCATGTCGAAGAGCGTCAAATCGACTGTTGAGCCGCGTGTATGGCCGCTTTTCTCTGCGATGTAGTCCTGTTTGAAGAGTACGCTTTTGTCCAAGTCGGGGTAGAAATAAGGCTTCATGCGTTTGTCGTCGAGGTTGGAAGCCCAGCGCACGAAGTGGTCAACCGCCTTTTGTGGGCGGTAGGCATCGTATATTTTCAGCCGGTAGCCCATTGCCTTTACGTCATCGCTGACGGCGCGCAGGCTGTCGGCTGCTCTGCGGGTGAGCAGTGCTGTGGGTTCCAGATAGCCGTCTATTCGCTCGCCCACAAAGTTGTAGGTGCTGAAATACCTGATTTCGAGGATGGCATCGGGCACTGCATCGGTGAGTGTCACAAACTGGCTGCTGTCGTCGGTGGGAGAAACGGTGGGCGTATTGTCCAGGCTTTTGCACGCTGTGGCCATGATGCCCACAATGGCGGCTATGACCCCCATTCTCATGCGGGCAATCATTAAAGTGCGAAGGGCGTTGGTGTCTTGTTCCATAAATAGGGCGTGTTGGTGGATAAAGGATTCAGTGGCAAAGTTATGTATTTTTTCTTGCAAAAAGGCAAAGTTTTTCTCTTTTTTTCTTTGCCCGATGTCCGAAAAATGCTATCTTTGTGCTGAAGAACGTTCAACCCCTATTACTAATAAACAAGCTGTATGAAGAAACAAACAATCTTTCTTACTTTGGCGGCGCTGTTGTGCTGGTGTGCCGACGCTGCGGCCCAGAGTGCAGCCACGCAGGCCCGCATGGCCGAAATTCGCAAGTGCTACGCCGAAGCCCAGAAACTGGCAGAGGATGCCATGAAAGGGCCCAAGAAGAACTATATGCATGTGGATTTTCACACCAACGACCCCAACGGTTACGACCACCGCACTGTGGATTTCTTTTTCGACAATAGTGAAATCCTGAAAGAGTTTGAGGTCTATCCCTGCCAGCTGGTTTTTGTGCGCGACAAGTCGGCCAACGTTTACACCGAGTATCTTTTCAACAAGTCCGACAGCGAACTGGTGTTCTATTACAAGCGCGTCAACCATCCCGAAGAAATCTATGAGCAGCGTTTCTACTTTCCACCCTCGGGCAGTGGTGGCGAAGTGTGGATGACAGAAAAAACCACTGATGCCAAAACCAAGAAGGTGGTCAGCGAGAAACAAGAGGTTGACGAGGGAGCCATGTGCGTGTGGGCCTACCGCGAAGCCCAAGCCATCCGCGATACTTTCGGCGGCATGTCGGTAATCTTCGAATAGGAGAGGGTGGTTGGCTCCATGCGTTGCGTACTACTGATACTGCTGTCTTTTTCGGCCTTGCTTTCAAGGGCAGGGACCGAGATTGCCGACACCTGCCTGTATCCAAAGGCCGACAGTGCAAAAACCACTGCCGGCCTTTGGTCGTTACAAGTGTCGGGCAATGTGAGCCACATGTTTCATGCCGGTCCTTACAACAAGCAGATTCTCCACAGCTACGGAACCAGTTTCTATGACGCCCGTTTGAAGTGGCAGAGTCTGGGGCTGGACAGCCAACCCTATGACAAGGCGTTGGGAAGACCTTCTCTGCAGGTGGGTTTGCTCTGCGCCGACTACAGCCGTGTGCAAGTCTATCGCGAACAAACCCCTTACCGTTCGCGCATTGGGCGCATCTGGACGCTCTTTGGGGGCTTGCAGCTCGACTTCCTCCGTAGGCGGCGGTTCAGCATGGGAGTTGACTTGCAGCATGGTGTGGGCTATTGTGAACACCCCTTCGACGAAAACACCAACACCGACAACGAGGTAATTGGCTCGCCGCTGTCCATCTACGTAGGAGGCGGATTATACGCCAAATACCGCCTTTCTTCGCAGCTGAGCCTTTCGCTGGGGGCCGATTTCAAGCACTTCAGCAATGGCACCCTCGACCGCCCCAACATCGGTGCCAACACGCTGGGTGCCACCTTGGCGCTCCACTGCCAACTAAACCGCCCCTCTGCTGCCGAAAGCGCTTCGGCGGCAACCTCCCGTCCGACGGGTTCCGGCAATGGCCATGACGATGGCGGCGCCTCCACCATGCCTTTCAGCGGTTTCTATGTTGAGGTGGTGGCGGGCTTGGGCATGAAAGCCTTGAACGACCATTTCGCGCGCTACCACACCAAGGACAATCCTCTTTACGGTTTCTTCACCACCATGGTGGCTCCCATGTACCGCTGGCATCTGCTTCATGCCACGGGTGTCGGCATCGACTATTCCTACGCCGACTATGTGTATAAACTCCGCGACTACGACGAGATGAACCATCTTGACGGCTACGACCATTCGCCCCACATCATGGGTGTCACGCTGCGGCATGAAGTGTTCTATCGGCATTTTTCGGTCAATGTGGGAGTGGGAGCCTATGTCAAAAAGCAGACCGGTCATACGGGCAAAACCAACGACAGCCGCATCTACCAGAACGTGGGGCTTCGGTACACGCCGCCCTTTGCGCGCCATCGACTCTTTGTTGGCTACAACGTGAAGGCTCATTATTTTTCGCGTGTCGATTGTGTGCAGCTGCTTGTTGGCTGCCGTATCGGCTAATAAAAAACCGCTCCTCGCCACTCTTTCTGTCGCAGGAAAAGTGGGAGGAGCCGGAATTTGGTAATGCTTTGTTGATAATCAGTTAGAGAATTTATGGTTCTATGCTATTGTTAGCTTTGTGTTGGTGGCCACAAAGGAGCCCTTGTCTGGTATTCTTTGTTCATTCCTTCGGCAAAATTAGGCAATTTTTCGCTTTTTTCATTCCAAAAATGTTTCAAATGCCTTTTCGTTTGAAACATCCGAATCCGATTTGTCATTTTTCTTCCCGTTTTTGCATGAATATGTAAAACACTTGCTATCTTTGCACATACATTGTTCATTCTCACTGAGCAACGAATAGAATCATGACGAAAAGCATTCTTTCGCTTCTTTGGGCCTTGATGGCTGCCAGTGTGGCTGCGCAGCCGCTCACGACGCCCCGCTTCCTGAAACCGGGCGACCGTGTGGCCATTCTCTCGCCTTGCTCGGCCACCGACTCTGCTACCGTCGGCGGCGGGTGCCGCATCCTCACACAGTGGGGCTATCGCCCCGTGGTGGCTCCCCATGCCCTCGCTTCCCACCATGGTTTTGCGGGCACTGCCGACGAGCGGGCTTCCGACTTGCTCTGGGCGTTGCGCGACACCACCATCCGTGCCATATTCTGTTCGCGTGGTGGCGACGGAGCCGTGCAGTTGCTCACACGTGTCCCCCTGAGCGAATTTGCCCGCCATCCCAAGTGGATTGTTGGTTTCAGCGATGTCACCGCCCTGCACAGCGCCGCCGTCAGCGCAGGCGTGATGAGCATTCATGGCAGCATGTGCCACGCCATTTCGTCCATGCAGGGTGCCGACACCGTCAGCCAGACCCTTCGCCGTTTGCTCGCGGGCGAGTTGCCCCGCTACCGTGTAGAACACCATCCCCTCGACCAGCTTGGCACGGCCACAGGCACCCTTGTTGGCGGCAATCTCTCCGTGTTCTGTGCCTTGGCGGGGAGCCATGTCGATTTTCTCAACCGTACTGAGCCTCTCATTCTGTTCATCGAGGACACCGGCGAGTCGATGACCAAGGTTGACCGCCTGCTCCACCAATTGGAGATACGCGGCGTTCTCAGCCGTCTGCGGGGCATCGTCGTTGGTCGCTTTTCTGACTATCGACACCCAGAGAACGGTTTCGACGACATGTACCACATGCTCAATTACTACCTTCGCCACTATGCCATTCCTGTGAGCTACGCATTTCCCGTTGGTCATGCGCGCCTCAACAATTTCCCCTTGATCGAAGGTGCCACCGTCCGTCTCAGCGTGACGGACAGTGGCACCTCACTCGAATTTCTCAGCCCATGAGCCTATATTATTCATAGTGCCCCAAGGCGGAAGCAGCTCCCCTCCCCTCAAGGGGAGGGGTTAGGGGTGGGGTCTGTAATATTGCTATTTTGCGAAATAATACTGACCCCGCCCCGGCCTACGGCCACCCCGCCCCTACAAGGGCGGGGAGCGGCTGGCGCATCGGAAGGTATGAATAATATAGGCTTGAAAATTTAGGTACAACGTCGTGAGTTGTTTTCAAATTTTCTAGAGAATTTGCACGTAAAGCACGGCTTTATTATTATATTGTCGTGAAATAACAATTTATTACCGTGAGTTATTCTTTTATTACCGTGAGATATTTTTGTATTACCGTGAGTTATTCTTCTCGCAGATCAGGAGTAGGTGGTTGTTATTGGCCGCGGTGGTGGCGAAGATATACACCGAGCCGCCGTCTTTCAGGCGGAGACGCTTGCGGAGTTCTGCCACCGAAAGGGGAAAGTTCCTTACTGTGATATTCGCTTGCGAAAGGCCGCTGAGTGCCGTGCGCAGGTCGCGCTTGTTGAGGCTGCTCACGGAATTGATGCGGAAGCTTCTGCCAGGGAAATTGCCGATGAAATCGGAAGAAACAAACAAATGGCTGTTGGCTGAAATGGGCAAAATGCCAAACACTTCGGTCAGCTGGTCAAAACAGCCGGCTTTCATGATAGCGGCATTGGGCTCATAGAGAAAAACTGCCTCAGAAAGGTTATCAAAAGAGCAGGTTCTTCCGGCCTGTTTCTTCTCGGTAGATGTTGCTTTGGGCATTGCTTCGCTAACGAACTGTTCCATGGTGCCGTCGGGCAACAAATTGACGCAGACGATGCAACAAGGGGCGGTGAAAGGCCGTTCTTCCTCTGCCAGCGTGGTGGGGTGGGTTGCTGGTTTTTCCTTGACCGTGAGCGGTTGGGTGCTGATGTCGAGCAGCAGTTCCTTGCATTCGTTGGCCACGGCTACAATGTGGACGGTCTGTACGCGCGCCTTTCCCTTAGCGGCAGCATGTATGTCGGCTACGGCTTTCTGCCAGTCGAGCATGGGTGATAGTTTAGCGACAATGCGCCGCGCTTTGTCTGTCATCACGGGCATGAGGCCGAGCAGGTCGGGTGTGCAGTCGGCAATGCCGTAGGTTCGTCCGCCGTGGTTGTCGCGCCGTGCCGGGTCGGCAAAGAGAACGTCGAGCTGTCCGCAGCGTTTCAGAAACTCTTCGGCCTCGGTGTTTTCCACCACCACGTTGTTCAGTCCCAAGAGCGGCAGATTGTGCGCCGCCAATTGGCACAAGTCGGTGTTCTGTTCCACATAGAAAGCCTTGTCGCATTCCCGAGCCATGAACGAGAAATCCACCCCAAGCCCGCCCGTCAGATCGGCCATCGTGGTGCATGGCGCAGCACGGACAATGGCGGCTTTATAGCGGGCTGTCGCTTCGCTCGAGCACTGTTCCATGTTCAGGTGGGGCGGATAGACAATGCCTTCGGTGGCAGCCCACGAGGGAATCTTCTGCCTGGCTTTCTGTCGGCCTGCAATCTGGTTGAGCGCAAAGGCGATGTCGATGGCATGCTGCTTGTTGGCTTGCAGAGCCAGCAGGCGCACGTCGTCGTTGGCGTGGAGGGCGATGAAATCGATGGTTTCTTGTTTTATTTCCATAGGAACGGCTTGTGTAGCGCTAAAAAAAGCCCGTGCCTTGCTCATTGTTGGATGTTGGGCAGGCACGGGATTTTTGAATGTCCGGTAATCCCCCTTGTGTGGGGCTACCGAATGACTTTGAAATACTTTTTGGCTTCGGCGCGCGAGCGGAGGTTGAAGTGCCACCACTCGGTGCGCAGGGGCTTGAAACCGGCATGTTCCATCACTTCGCGCAGCAGCTCGCGGTTTTTGCGGGCTTCGGGCGTTATGTGGTGGTTGGCGACGAGCTGCGCCTCGCGGTCGATGTGCGAATCGGCGCTCATGTGGTCAACCTTGGTGCCCATGGGGATGGAGTCGCCGGTGGCGGCTTTGCAGAGGGTGATGTCAACGGCCAGACCGTAGTTGTGCAGTCCGCCTCCGTTGGCGGGGTTGGAGACGTAGAAGCTGTGGTCGGTGTTTTTCACCTCGTTCCACATGCGCTGTTGGATGCTCATGGGGCGGGCGGCATCGTAGATTTTCAGACTCAGGTCGGGGCGCAACTGCTTGAGCCGTTTCTGGGCCTTCACCAGCGCGTCGGCAGCCAGCGGATGCAGATAAGCCTCGCGCAGGTCGCCGTAGAGCACTTTGCCGCAGAAATTGTCCGCGCGGCTATACATCAGGCTCACCTGAATGCTCTTGTCGCGGTCCTTGATGTTTACGTAACCTTGTTTTGCAAGGCTCTGTGCCGTTTTGCTCAGCGTTTTGGCCGTTTGGGTATGAGTTTGTGCGAAACCCATCGAAACAGCCACCAGGAGCATGATAGCAACAGCTGATTTTTTCATATACTTTTGTTTTTCCGTTCTGTTCTACTTACTTTTCTTCTCCCGTTCTTCCTTGCTTTCTTTTCACTTTTTAACTCCTATTTCTTTCAGCAATCGGTCAGCATGGCCCCAGCGGTCCATCATGAACAGCACGAAGCGAATGTCCACGCCGATGCAGCGGGCCAGGTGAGCGTCGAAGTTGATGTCGCTCGAGAGACTGTCCCAGTTGCCGTCGAAGGCAAGTCCGATGAGCCGCCCCTCGCCGTCGAACATGGGTGAGCCCGAGTTGCCGCCGGTGATGTCGTTGTTGGTGAGGAAGCAGAGCTGCATTTCGCCCGTCGTCTTGTCGGCATAGGGGGCAAAGTCGGTGGCCGAGAGCAGTTCTTTCATGATGGGTTCAGCTTCGTAGTCGATGATGTCGGCGGCGCGGTTCATCTTGGCCACAATGCTCGGAGCTGCGGTGTAGTAGCCCGAAGGTTGTCCGCCGAGCATGAATCCGCCCACTTGGCCGTAGCTCAGGCGCATGGTGAAGTTGGCGTCGCTGTAGTGGGGAAGGTTCTCTTCCATGCGCAGTTTGGCGGCACAGAGATGGTGTTCCTGTTCCTCGATGGAATCGCTCACATTGGCCAGTGCATCCTGCATTTCGGCCAGCGACTCTATGAGCGACATGCCGTAGCTCACGCCCGGGTCTTTGTAGTAGTTCTTCTTGTTGAAGTAGATGCGCTTGCCGGGTTTGAAGAGCACCGACTTCTTGAGCATGTTATCAACATAGCGTTCGTAGTCGTTGCCAAACTTGTTGCGTATTTCCTTGTAGAACGACGGGTGGAACTTCTCGTCCACCTGCTCGGCATAGTTCTTCAGCAGGGCAATCATGACTTCACGGTCGAGTGCATAGTCCCACTCGCTGGTGTTGTCGTCAAACTGGAAGTACTGTTTCTTGGGTTTCTCCTTGGGGCCTTTCACGGGCATGCCGCTGTGAACGCGCATGGCGCGGGTGGTGAACTCGCTGGTGCGGCGGAAGGTCTCGAACCAATAATAGAAGGCGCGTGTCTGCTCGAAGCGCTGGCCGTAGTATTTCTCCAGTTTCTTGAAGTCGAGCTTGTCCTTGAGGAAGCCAGTGGAGTCCTGCCACTGGCGGAGCATTTTCTCAAAGGCTTGTTTTTGGCCGATTATTCCGATGGAATCGATACATTTGTTCATTCCCATGGAGTTTTTCCAGTAGTTGGAGCTCTGGGCGTATTTCGAGTCGTACTTGATTCTGACGGCCTCTGAGGCGCGCATGTGTCGGGCCATGATTTCCTGCTTCACGCCGCGCACCTGCACACGGGGAACATTCTCTGCGTCGCGCATCTCGCGAATGCCGTAGCTCGACAGGTAGCGCTCGGTGCTGCCCGGATAGCCGATGGTCATCGAGAAATCGCCCTCTTTGTAGCCTTCCATCGAGACGGGAGCCCAGTGCTCGGGGTGGTAGGGCACGTTCTGCTCGCTGTATTCGGCCGGCCCGTTGGTCTTGGGGTCGGCGTAGATGCGGAACACCGAGAAGTCGCACGTCTGGCGCGGCCACATCCAGTTGTCGGTTTCGCCGCCGAATTTGCCCATCGACTTGGGGATGGTGAATACAAGGCGCAGGTCGCGGAACACGCGGTAAGTGGTGGCATAGAACATGTTGCGCTCGTAGAATGGCTTTATTTCGAGCATCAGTGTGGAGTCCTTGGCCTTCACGTCCTTCAGCATGACGTTCTCCAGCGAGTCGAGCATCACGGCGCGCTGCTCGTTGTTCATGGTTTCGTAGCCAAGCTTCATCACGCGGTCGGTGATGTCGTTCTGATCGACCATGAAGCTCACGAACATGCCCTTGTTGGGCAGCTCCTCGTCGTAGCTCTTGGCATAGAAGCCGTTGAGCATGTAGTCGTGCTCCACAGTGGAGTGCGAGCGGATGGCTTCGAAACCGCAGTGGTGGTTGGTGAACACCAGTCCGTCGGGCGACACCACTACTCCCGAGCAATAGCCCGAGAAGTTCACCACGGCGTTCTTGATGGCGTGAGGGCCGTAGTAGAGGTCGTTGTAGGGAACCTTGAAACCTTCCTGCTGCATGCGTTCATAGACGGCCTGCGGCAGGTTGTAGAGCGTCCACATGCCCTCGTCGGCACGGGCGGTGCCCATGGCCAGGAGCATGAGTAGGGATAGAATTGCTTTTTTCATATTTCGGTGTTTTTATTGGTTGTCTTTCGGGTTTGAGCAGTGTGCAGGCCTATTTCCTGAAGTATTTTCCCACTACGGGCAATCCGCTCAGCGGCAGGTCGCGCTTGACGATGAATGCGATGAAAATGAAGATGATGAGTGTGTTGGCTGCCAATGACCCCCAAAGCGGCAACTGGCTGTTCAAACAACTCATGGCGGCATAGAGCACACAGGCCACCGCTACATACACCAGCATGTCGCCCAAAGGATATTTGATGGGGTAATACTTCTGTCCGATGAAGTAGGAGAGCACCATCGAAGTAGCGTAGGCGGCAAAGCCGGCCCACGCGCAGGCCATATAGCTGAAGCGCGGAATGAGCAAGATGTCAACCACGATGAGCACCACGGCGCCGATGCCCGAGAACCACGCGCCCCAAATGGTGCGGTTGGTCAGTTTGTACCAGAACGACAGGTTGAAGAACACGCCAAACATGATTTCGGCGGCCATCACGATGGGCACCACGCGCAGACCCTCCCAGTAGCTTTGCCCTATCAGGTAGCGCAGCACATCTAAGTAACCGACGACCACGAGGAAGGCCAGCAGTGTGAAAATGAGGTAATACTTCATGGCTGTGGCGTAGGTCTCCTTGTTGTCCTTGTCCTTCGCTTTGCCGAAAACGAACGGCTCGTAGGCATAGCGGAACGCCTGCGTAATCATCACCATGATCATGGCAATCTTGATGCAGCCGCCATAGATGCCCAACTGTGCCTTTGCCTCAACGGGAGTGCCGCTGTAGAAGAAGGGGAACAGGATTTGCGAGGCGGCTTGGTTCAGCTGTCCGGCCAGTCCCATGATGAGCAGCGGCCAGGTGTAGGCTAGCATGCGGCGGCACGTGCCCATGTCGAATCCGAAGCGGAAACCCTTGAGCTCTTTCCAGAGCATGAGCAGCGTAACCACGCTGCAAATCATGTTGATGTAGAACACCCACACCACGTCGAGCGTGAACTGCTCGTCGTAGATGCCCAGCGGATTCAGTTTCAGGGCTGGCAGCACGATGAGGTAGAGCAGGTTCAGGATGATGTTCAGCGTGATGTTGAGTATCTTCAGCGTGGCAAACTTGATGGGTCTGTGCGCATAGCGCAGATAGGCAAACGGAATGGCTGCAAAAGCGTCGATGGCCACCGTGAAAAACATCACCCAAACGTATTCGGGATGGTCGGCGTAGCCCATGGCCGAGGCGATGGGGTGGAGCGTCAGCGAGATGACCCCCACGAACACGGCTGTTGTGAGCAGCACCATGCGCAGCGTTGTGCCATACACTTTCTCGGCGTTTTCGCCCTCCTTGCTCATGAAGCGGAAGAAGGTGGTCTCCATGCCGTAGGTGAGCAGCACGATGAGCAGTGAAACATAGGCATACACGTTGGTGATGATGCCGTATTCTCCGCCTGCAGCATTGAATTTCTGCGTTTGTATGGGCACCAGCCAGTAGTTGATGAAACGGGCCACGATGCTCGAAAGGCCATAGATGGCCGTGTCTTTTGCCAGACTTTTCAGGTTTGCCATAACTTCCAACGGTTTTTATCCAAAGAACATGTAGCAAATGGCGATGGCCGATATGATGCCGGCCAGGTCGGCCAGCAGTCCGCATGCCACGGCATGGCGCGTATAGCGTATGCCCACACTGCCGAAATAGACGGCCAGTATGTAGAACGTGGTGTCAGTGCTGCCCTGGAACACACAGCTCAGGCGCCCCACGAACGAGTCGGCTCCGTAGGTGGTCATCGCATCGACCATCATGCCGCGCGCACCGCTGCCCGAAAGGGGTTTCATCAGCGCTGTCGGCAATGCTCCCACGAAGTCGCTGTTGCCGCCGCAGGCCTCAACGCACCAGCGCACACCATCCACCAGCATGTCCATGGCGCCCGAGGCGCGGAACACGCCGATGGCCACCAGGATGGCCACCAGGTAGGGAATGATGCGCACAGCCGTGGTGAAACCGTCTTTGGCTCCCTCGATGAATGCGTCATAGACGTTCACACGTTTGCGCATGCCTGCCAGAATGAAGGCCACGATGACCACCATCAGCAGGATGTTGGCCGTCGAGGTGCTCACCACGTCCATCTGTTCTTTCGACAGTCGGGCAAAGCCCCACATGATGGCTGCCACCGCCACCGACATGCCGCCCAGCGTGAGCAGCAGTGTGCGGTTCAGAAGGTTGATGCGCTGGTAGATGCTGGTGACGATGATGCCGGCCAGTGTCGAGAAGAAGGTGGCCAGCAGGATGGGGATGAACACATCGGTGGGCTGGGCCGCTCCGAGTTGTACTCTGTAAACCAGTATGCTCACCGGGATGAGCGTCAGTCCGCTGGTGTTGAGCACCAAGAACATGATCATCGGGTTGGTGGCAGTGTCTTTCTTTGTGTTCAGCTCCTGCAGTTGTTCCATGGCTCTCAGTCCCAGCGGGGTGGCTGCATTGTCCAGTCCCAGCATGTTGGCGGCAATGTTCATGAAGATGCTGCCCGTCACGGGATGTCCCTTGGGAATGTCCGGAAACAGCTTGGTGAAGACGGGGCTCAACAGGCGAGCCAAAAAGTTCACCACGCCGCCCTTCTCGCCAATTTTCATGATGCCCAGCCAGAGGGCGAGCACACCCGTCAGGCCCAGCGAAATCTCAAAGGCTGTTTTCGACGACGAGAACGTTGAGTCCATCATGGACGGAAAGACTGTCATGTCGCCCATGAAAATCATTTTCACGAGTGCTATGACGAATGCTATCAGGAAAAACGCAATCCAAATATAATTAAGTACCATGGTTGATTTGTTTTTTTCTGTTCCAACCGCGTGTTTTTGTTCCAACCGCGTGTTGGCTGTTCCAATCGCGCGTTGTTCTGTTTCAAACGCGCGTTTTTTTATTCTGCCTCCTCCTTGCAGACGTGTGGGGCGGGCAACTTGGCTTCAACTCCAGCCGTCTTGAGCTGGGCGATGATTTGTTCGGCCGATGTCTTTTTCTTCACGAAGGTGATGGCCAGTGCGTTTCGCTTGGCGTTCACGCAGACGTCGTTCACACCCTCTATTTCTTCGGCTTGTTCCTCTGTTTCGGCGTTGGCTTTGTCGGCCGGAATCAGCAGGTAGGCATAGTCGGCGGCGTCGCTCTTGTAGTAGCTCACGGGGGTGAATCCCAGTTTCAGAAGCGCCTCTCTCACACTGTCGCGGCTTGTTCGGTTGGCGTCGTAGCGCACCAGCACGTTGTGGTTCTCGATGTCGAACCCGAGGCTGTCAACCCCCTCCATGCTGCCCACGCTTTCGCTGATGCGGTGGGCGCATTTGGCGCAGTGCATGTCGGCAATGCGATACTCCTTTTCGCGCAGAATCACGTCGTCAGCGCTGTAGGGCTGTGCCTTGTAGCGTTCGGTGGCGGCCAGTGTCTCCATGATTTTGTCTTTGGTGGCCGTCTGTCCGTCGTAGGCCACGGCGATGGTTCGTTTCTCCAGGTCGAAGTCGATGTCGCTGAGCGACAGTTTCTCTTCGAGCAGCGTTTTCACCTTGTGTGCGCAATGGTCGCAGTGCATCCCTTCGATGCGTACGGTCAGTTTGTCGGATGTCTGTGCATGGGCGGCCACGTTCATCAGCACGATGGCTGCAAAGAATAATACTTTCTTCATTTTTTGTCTTCCTTTTTTTGTTTACGTTAAGTTATCTCTGTTTTGTCATTGTTTCTTCGGTTTGCGCCGTGCCCATCCTTCTTCGCTGAAGTCGGGCTCTTCGCCTATGAGGTCCAAGGTTTTCTTGTTCTTTTTCTTCTTCAGGGTGGGGTTGCCGGCGTTCATCAGCTCGCGCCAGTCGTATTTTTGTCCGTTTTCATCGAAGAAATCCTCTTCTTTGGCTGCTTTCTTGGCTGCTTTCTTGCGTCCGCCGGTGAAGTCTTTGGGATATTTGTCGGCAACGCTTCGCTTTCCTCGTTCCGTTCTCCTTTCAGCGCTGTTTTCCCTCCTTTTTCCGCTTTTCATCGGTTCGTCGGCTTCGTTGCAGCGCACATCGCGCCCTTTGTAGTTGGCGCCGTTGAGTGCTTTCATCACCTTTCGCGCATCCTCACTGGGCACCTCGATGTACGAGTATCGTCCCAGCAGGTCGATGTGGCCCACGGCCTGTCGTCCTTGCACGTTTTTGTTGATGAACTGCATCACTTCGCCCGGGTAGAAGCCATCGTCCTTGCCCAAATTGATGAACAGGCGCGTATAGCCTGTTTCCGTCGGTCTGCGGCCTCGGCTGTTTCGCTCTCCCCGTCTGTCTCTCCGTTCTCCTCTGTCCTCTTTTCCCTTTCCTCTTTCCTTGGGTTTTTCTATTTCGGGCGCGCTGGCATAGTAAGCCAAGAACTTGCCGAACTCCAGCGAAACTATTTTCTTGATGAGGTCTTCCTTGTCGATGTATTCAAAGTAGCGGCTGATGTCGGCCATGAAGGGCGCAATCTGTTCCTCATCGACGTCGGTTTTCAGAATCTGGTCCATCACCTTGTAGAGCTGTTTCTTGCAGATTTCCTGAGCCGACGGCATGTCGGCCTCCACGAAGTTCTTGCCAATCTCGCGTTCAATGGCGCGAATCTTGTGTTTTTCGCGCGAGTGGACGATGCTGATGCTGGTGCCTTTCTTTCCGGCGCGTCCTGTTCGGCCCGAGCGGTGGGTGTAGTTCTCTATGTCGTCGGGCAGTCCGAAGTTGATGACGTGCGTCAGGTCGTCCACGTCCAGTCCTCGTGCCGCCACGTCGGTGGCCACGAGCAGTTGCACCGTGTGCTGGCGGAACTTCTGCATTGTCAGGTCGCGCTGCTGCTGGCTGAGGTCGCCGTGCAGCGCCTCAGCGTTGTATCCGTCCTTGATCAGCTTGTCGGCAATCTCCTGCGTTTCCATCTTGGTGCGGCAGAAGATGATGGCGAAAATTTTCGGATAGTAGTCAACGATGCGCTTCAGGGCCAGATACTTGTCCTTGGCGTTCACCATGTAGTAAACGTGGTTTACGTTTTCGGCGCCCTCGTTGCGGCTTCCCACCACTATTTCCTTGTGGTTGTGCAGATAGTTGAGGGCTATTTTCTCTATTTCCTGGCTCATGGTGGCCGAGAAGAGCAGGGTGTTGCGGTCGGCGGGTATTCCCTCGAAAATGGCGTTGATGCTCTCCGAGAATCCCATGTTCAGCATTTCGTCGGCCTCGTCGAGCACCACGTTGTGAACCTCTTCCAGCCGTACCTTGCCGCGTCCCATGAGGTCGAGCAGTCGTCCGGGCGTTGCCACGATGATTTGTGCACCGCGCTGCAGGGCTTTTATTTGCAGCATGATGTCGGTGCCTCCATAGACGGGCACCACGCGCACTTGGGGCATATACTTCGAGAAGTCGCGCAAATCGTCGGTGATTTGCAGACACAGTTCGCGTGTCGGTGAGAGGACGAGTGCCTGGGTGGCTTTGTTGTCGGCGTCCAGCCGTTGCAACAAGGGCAGGCCAAAGGCAGCGGTCTTGCCCGTGCCTGTTTGTGCGAGTGCAATGAGGTCTTGCTCGCTGTTTTCCAACAAATGGGGGATTACTTCTTCCTGAACAGGCATCGGACTGACGAAGCCCAGTTCTTCAATGGCGCGGCGGATTTGTTCGCTGACGCCCAGCTCTTCGAATGTTTTCAATCTGAAACTTTTATTTACAATGTGATTCTCCGTGTGCCTCAACAAAACATTTCCGTTTCAAGAGACTCTGTTACTTTCGTGTGCAAAGTTACTGATATCTTGGCAAATAGCCAAGAAAACGCGCGAAAAATAAAGCTGAATCCCGTTTTTTGATTCGTTTGGGCTGAATTGTTTCGCTATCGCTCAACTTTTTGGAGTTTCAAGAAGTTCAAGGAGTTTCAAGAAGTTTCAAGAAGTTCAAGGAGTTTCAAGAAGTTCAAGGAGTTTCAAGAAGTTCATGGAGTTTCAAGAAGTTCAAGGAGTTTCAAGAAGTTCAAGAAGTTTCAAGAAGTTCAAGGAGTTTCAAGAAGTTCAAGACAATAGCTTTATTCCTGTAATCCTTTTCGGAAAGGTGGCTCATAGTGAAAACTATTGTCTTGAACTTCTTGAAACTCCTTGCCACTTCTTGTTTACTTCTTGTTTACTTAACTAGTGAAAATTAAAAAAAAGAAGCCTGAAAAAAACATTCAGGCTTCTTTTCGTAGGGACGCCCGGGCTCGAACCGGGGACCTCTGCAATGTGACTGCAGCGCTCTAAACCAACTGGGCTACGCCCCTAACTTTCACTTGCGGGTGCAAAAGTACAAAGTTTTTTTGAAACAGCGCAAACATTTTGCCATTTTTTTTCTTTTGGCCGTCAGTTTTCTGCTTTTGGGGTCGTGTGGCCGCTGTTTGGTGGCACTACTGTTTGATTCGTACAATGTTGAGCGAGAAAGCCGGAACCTCCAGCCTCACCGTGTTGCCTTCGGGCGAGAGCACCGTCTCCTGTGGAGCTATGAGCGTGGGTGTTTGCAGCGTGTTTTCGTCCTCGCCCTTGTTGCTGCTCAGACGGATGAGCCTTGCGCACTGCGGTTTGAAGTTGCTCAGATTGATGCTGGCTGTGGTTGCCGTCTTGCTCGTGTTCACCACCTTGACAATCAGCTCGTTGGTGGGCTCGTTGAGTGTGGCGGAGCTGAAGATGCCCGGCGTGGTGGTGGCGATGAGCTGGGTGTCGAAGAGCAGTTCGTTGTCGAGCCAGCACTTCACGCTGTCGCCGCTGACCGTCAGTCGAACGTCATACCAGCGCCCCGTCTCTATCTTTCCGGGTTTGGTGGCTGTCTGCATCTTGCCTCCTTCCGAAATCTGCTCGATGCCGTGCTGCGTGTTGCCCCAGCCGCCGAAGTTCACCCAGCAGTAGTTCTGCGGGTTCACATAGTTGAACACAATCATGAATCCCTCGTCGCCTTTGTCCTTGCGGGCGCGGTAGTTCAGCGTGTAGTGGCGGCCGTCGATGACCTTTTTCGTGACGGCCACGCACTGGTTGTTGAGGCTGCTCTGCGACACGGTGCCGTCAGCGTTGTCGGCCCACGAGCCACTGACGCTCTCGTATCCCTCGTCCTTCATCTCGAAGGTGGCCTTGGTGCCCCAGGTGGCAAATCCGGCGCGGCTGCTCGCGGGTGTGAGCTGCTGTTCGCTGTCTGTGGGGTAGGGGTTCAGCTGCTCCACCGGCACCACCTTTGTGCCCACGTTCTGCGCCATGAGCGCCTGCACGTAGTAGGACGGTGTGCCCATCACGCGGTGCGAGTTGAAGCGTATCATGTCGGGGCGCCACTTGGCGTCGTTCTCGTTGACGAAGATGGGGGCGTAGCTGTTCAGCGGCACGATGTCCGAGTTGTTCTCCATGCCCATCATATAGACGGCCTCGCCCAGTGCGGCGTTCATGTTGCCCAGGTCGCCGAATCCGCTGGTCACCGCATATTCGCCCACATAGATGCGTGGTGCGGGCTGTCCGTTGGCCAGTGTGCGGGGATAGGTGTCGTATTTGTGGAAGCAGTTGGCAAACCAGGCCGGGTTGCGGTAGTAGTGCTCGTCGAGCAGATCGACGGGCAGCTGGCTTTCCCACTTGGGGTTGTCGTCGCCCCAGGCCACCAGGTTGCCGATGATTTTCATGTTCGGATACTTTGCCAGCACGGCCTTGCGGAACAGCTCGTAGCGCTCGTAGTAGCGGTCGCTCTGCTGGCGCGGGTCGGGCTGGTTGTTTTCGTTGCCAATCTCCAGATACTCAATGTTGAACGGTTCGGGATGGCCGTTTTTGGCGCGCAGCGCACCATAGCGGGTGGTCACATCGCCGTTGGCATACTCCAGCGCGCCCAGACACTCGTCAATCCACGGCTGCAGACTGTCAACGGGTGTCAGTCCGCCGTGCCAAAGCCCCACGTTGACCACGTAGAGCGGCTTGGCTCCCAGGTCCTCGGCCAGCTGCAGATACTCGTGAAATCCCATGCCGTCGGTGGTGCGGTAGCCCCAGTTCACGTTCCAGTGGCCCTCGCGCTCCTCTATCGGGCCCACGGTTTGTTCCCAGTGGAAAGCATTGACGGGGCTTTCCTGCCCCTCGACGAAGCATCCGCCCGGAAAGCGCATGAACTTGGGGTGCATCTGCCAGAGCAGGTTGGCCAGGTCGGGACGCATGCCGTTGGGGCGGTTGCGGAAGGTTGGCGGGAACAGGCTCACCATGTCGAGCATGAAACTTCCATTGCCGTCGAACACCAGTGCGAAGCGCGCCTTGGGGTCGTTGCCGTTGGCCGTCATGGTGGCGGTGAAGCGTGTCCAGTTCTTCAGTTTGAAACCGCCTTTTTCCTGCATGCCGTAGGGCGAAGCCACGGTTTCGGCGTACAGGTTCTTGCCGTTCATCAGGCATGCCTTGATGGTGCCCTTGTAGTTGCCTTTCATCCAGAACGACAGACGGTAGGTGCGCCCCTGCACGGCATTGATGCCCCAGAAACCCTCGTTCTCCAGTCTGACGGCATTGGCCTTGGTGGCATTGACGGTCAGCTGCAGGGCGTTGTGCTGCGCCTTGTTCATCAGCGTCACCGTCTTTGATGGCTGCACCAGCTTGGCCTCAAGGGTCGAGCCGTTGGCTTGGTGGGTGCTCCACGCCTGCATGTCGGCCGGTGCGCCGAATCGCGGCCCGTCCTCGAACGAGCGGTTGCGGATGAGCTCGGCATACAGTCCGCCGTCGGCGGCATGGTTGATGTCCTCGAAGAAGATGCCGTAGTGCGTAGCACTGATGTTGGGCCCTTTCTGTGTGGCGTCGATGTTGATGTCCACCTGAGCGCCCATAGCTGCCGGCACGAGCAGCATGCCCAGTAAGATTTTTGCTGTTTTCATCAGGTTATGTTTTTTTTAGGTTGTTTTCAGGTTGGTGGCCGGGGTTTCCCCGGAATCTCCGGCTTTCAAAAAGCCCGATTTCACCGCAAAATTATTGTTTCTTGGCGAAATCGGGGTGGACAAAATGCGCTGTTAGGTGGACGTTGGCCTTCCAGCGCGTTTTTTGTGGCCTTTCGGCTGTATCCTTTCAGCTGTAGATGAGCGTGGTGAGTCTTTCGGGCGCAAAGAGCAGCTGCGCCGTTTGCTGTATTTGCTCGGCCGACACCTCTTCGATGTGCTGCATGAGTCGTTCCACGTTCTTTTCCCATCCGTAGTGCAAATAGCTCTTTCCGAAGTCCAGGGCAAACTGCTCGCGGTTGTCGCAGGCAATGCCTATCTGCCCCTTCAGCTGTTTCTTGGCGGCGTTGAGCTGGCGTGGGGTGAGCGGCTGCTGCACCAGTCGGTCCAGCTCGTGGCCCACCAGCCGCAGACAGTGGCGCACGTCGTGCGGGTCGCAGCCGAAGTAGATGCACCACAGACCCGTGTCGCTGTAGGTCATCATGCTGCTCTCCACCGTATATACCAGTCCGTGCTTTTCGCGCAGCGAGAGGTTCAGCCGTGCGTTCATGCCCGGGCCGCCCAGCAGGTTGTTGAGCAAGTAGAGCGGAATGCGCAGCGGATGGTCCACCGCAAAGCCGCGTGTGCCCACCATCACGTGCGACTGGTGGGTGCCTTTCTCCATGGTGACGGTCTGCCCGCCGGCGCACAAGGGGCGCTCCTGATTATTCCGATTATTCTGGTTCTCCTGATTGCTCTGGTTCTCCACCCCCTGCAGATTCTTTTCCAGCAGGCGCACCAGCCGGCTGAAACTGATGTCGCCGTCGGCGAAGAACACCATGTTTTCCGGCCGGTAGTGGCGGCGGGTGAATCGCAGGGCGTCGGCGGTGCCGAACTGCCTGAGCCGCTCGGCGTTGCCCAGAATGTTGTGGCCCAGGGGGTGGCCGCTGAAGATGATGTTCTCGAAGTCGTCGAAAATCAGCTCCGTCGGCGTGTCGTTGTAACTCTCTATCTCGTCGCAGATGACGGCCACCTCCTTGTCGATTTCGTGCTGCGGATAGGTGCTGCTGAACACGATGTCGCACAGCAGCGCCACGGCGCGCGGCAGCTGGTCGTTCAGTATGGCGGCGTAATACACCGTGTCCTCCTTGTTGGTGAAGGCGTTCAGGTCGCCGCCAACGCTCTCCAGACAGTTCAGGATGTGCCACGCCCGGCGGTGGCGCGTACCCTTGAAGGTCACGTGCTCGCAGAAGTGGGCCAGCCCCTCGTCGCCGCGTTCCTCGTGGCGCGAGCCGGCGTTGATTTCGAATCCGCAATAGACCACTGCCGATGCCGACTGGCGGTGAATCACGCGCAGTCCGTTGCTCAGCGTGTGCGTGTTGTAGCGTGTTTGCATGCTCTTGGTGGTCATGGTTTTTCTCTCGCTCATGAAATTTGCCGCAAAATTAGCGAAAAAAACGCGAAAACCCTACGTTGCGCTCCCGAAAAAAAGCACTGCCGAAATATCTCCCGACGTTGCGCACAAATTCTCTAGAAAATTTGAACGCAACGTCGGGAGTTATTTTCATGTCGTCGGGAGATGGATTTTTGTCGTCGTGAGATGTTTTCTGGTTATCGGACAGAAAAAACTCGAAAATTATTCTTCCAAACGCCTCACTATCCATTCTTTTTTCGTATTTTTGCAGACAGTATCAGCTAAAACAACAAAAATGCGCAAAGTAATAGGAATTGGCGAGACGGTTCTCGACATCATTTTCAAGAATGGACAGCCCATCGGGGCTGTGCCCGGTGGCTCAGTGTTCAATGGCATCATCTCCTTGGGACGCGCCGGGGTTAACACCACCTTCATCAGCGAGGCTGGCAACGACCGCGTGGGCCAGGAAATCATCAGCTTCCTCAAGGAAAACGGCGTCAATGCCGACAACGTGAACATCTTCCCCGACTCGAAGTCGCCCATTTCGCTGGCATTTCTCGACGACAACAACGACGCCGACTACATCTTCTACAAGGACCACCCCCACGACCAGCTCGACTTCGTGCTGCCCGACGTGCAGCAGGACGACATCGTCATGTTTGGATCCTACTACGCCGTCAACCCGGTCATCCGTCCGCAGGTGATGGGGTTCCTCGACTATGCGCGCAGCCGAGGGGCCATTCTCTACTACGACGTGAATTTCCGCCCGTCCCACCGCAACGACATCATGAAGGTGACGCCCAACATTCTGGAAAACCTCGAAATGGCCGACATCGTGCGCGGCAGCTACGAGGACTTCACCGTGATGTTCAAGAAGGACGACCCCGACCGCGTCTATAACGCCGAAATATCGTTCTACTGCAAAAAGTTCATCTATACGCGCGGAGCACTGCCCGTGGAGCTGCGCGCCGAAGGGGGATTCAAGAAGAGCTACCCCGTGATAGCCACCGACACGGTGAGCACCATCGGGGCGGGCGACAACTTCAACGCCGGATTCGTCTATGGACTGATGAAGTACAACATCACCCGCGAAGTCATCCGGCAGGGACTCACCGAAGAACAGTGGGACAACGTGATGCGATGCGCCCAGGAGTTCTCCGCCGACTGCTGCAAAAGCATCAGCAACTCCATCAGCAAAGAGTTTGGAGAGAGAATGAAACTGTAAATGGCCACACTTCAAAAAACAACTTTCTCATGTCGGGAGTTATCAGGAGTTATCGGAAGTTAACAGCCTTTGGTTTTCCCTACGGCCGCCGATTTTCAATTCAGGCTGTGGAGTTAACGGACATTAGTTCTCCGTTAGAAAGGTTATGTCCGCTAACTCCACGAGCCGTAGGCTCGTTAACTTCCAATAACTCCCGTTAACTCCCAGAAATCAATGCTTCGAAACTGGAATTAAATATTAAAAACATATTGAATCATGACTGAAATCACCAACAAAATCTTTTACGTAGGCGTAAACGACCGTAACAAGAATCTTTTCGAGGGACTGTGGCCGCTGCCCAACGGTGTGAGCTACAACTCTTATCTCGTAGTCGATGAGAAAGTGTGTCTCATCGACACCGTCGAGGTGGACTTCTTCGTCCCCTTCATCAAGAACATTCAGGAGGTCATTGGCGACCGCCCCATCGACTATCTCGTCATCAACCACATGGAGCCCGACCACAGCGGCTCGCTGGCCCTCATCAAGAAATACTACCCCGACATCAAGATGATTGGCAACAAGAAGACCTTCGGCATGCTCCAGGGATTCTACGGCATCGACAGCGACCAGATGGAGGTGAAGAACGGCGACACCCTGCCGCTGGGCAGCTACGACCTCAACTTCGTGCTCACACCCATGGTCCACTGGCCCGAAACCATGGTGACGCTCTGCAAGTCGGACGCAGAGACCGTGCTCTTCAGCGGCGACGCCTTCGGCTGCTTCGGCGCCCTCAACGGAGGCATCATCGACGAGCAGATCAACTGCGACACGTTCTGGCTCGAAATGGTGCGCTACTACTCCAACATCGTGGGCAAGTATGGCACACCCGTGCAGAATGCGCTCAAGAAACTGGCGGGCGTCAAGCTCGACTACATCTGCGCCACCCACGGTCCCGTGTGGCATACATATATTAATAAGGTGGTGGACATGTACGACCGCATGAGCCGCTACGAAACCGAGCCGGGGCTGGTCATCTGCTACGGCACCATGTATGGCAACACCGAGCGCGCAGCCGAGGTCATCGCCCGCGCCGCCAGCCAAGCCGGCGTGAAGAACATCGTCATGTACAACGTTTCGAAGACCCACCACTCCTACATCATACGCGACGTGTTCCGCTACCGCGGACTCATCGTGGGCGCGCCCACCTACAACACAGGGCTCTACCACGAAATGGACGTGCTGCTCAGCGAACTCGCCGGCAAGGACATCAAGAACCACCTCATCGGATGGTTCGGCTCCTACGGGTGGGCCAGCAAGGCCGTGGCCGAGATTGCCCGATGGAATGAGGAAAAACTGCACTTCGAGACCGTCGGCGAACCGGTGGAAATCAAGCAGAGCCTCACGCCCGAAACCTTCGCACAGTGCGAGGCCCTCGGACGCGCCATGGCCGAGAAATTGAAGTGATGGAGCAACTGCTGCACTACTGCTGGAAGCACCGCCTGTTGCCCCTTGCGCCGCTGGTCACCACCGGCGGCCAGACGGTGGAAGTCATCGACCCGGGGTTGCACAACCGCAACAGCGGGCCCGACTTCTTCAACGCCAAGGTGAAAATCGACGGCACACTGTGGGTGGGCAACGTCGAGATTCACGACCGCGCCTCCGACTGGTTCCGCCATGGCCACGACCGCGACGCGGCCTACGACAATGTGGTGCTCCATGTGTGTGGCGTCATCGACGCCGACATACGCACCCACAGCGGCAACACGCCGCCGCAGCTTCAGCTCGACGTGCCGCCAAAAGTCAGCCAGAACTACCGGCAGCTGCTCACCACCGACAACTATCCGCCCTGCTACCAGGTCATTCCTTCGCTGCCGCCGCTCGTGGTGCATGCGTGGATGAGCGCTCTCCAGACCGAGCGGCTCCAACAGAAGACCGATGCCATCAGACGGCGCGTCGAGCAGTGCGACGGTTCGTGGGAGGCCGGCTACTTCGTCACCCTGGCCCGCAACTACGGCTTCGGCATCAATGGCGACGCCTTCGAGACGTGGGCCCTCAACATGCCCCTCAGCAGTGTGGCCCACCACCGCGACAATCTCTTTCAGGTGGAGGCCATCTTCATGGGGCAGGCGGGGCTGCTCGACCTTGAAACCATCCCGCAGTACTGCCAGGCCGACGCCTTGCGCGAGGGCTACTTCGCCCGGCTGCGCAACGAGTATCTCTATCTGGCCCACAAGTTCTCGCTGAAGCCCATGGATGCCGGGCTGTGGCGATTCCTCCGCCTGCGCCCGCAGAACTTCCCCCACATACGCATCGCCCAGCTCGCCAACCTCTACCACCAGCGGCGGGCCAGCCTGAGCCAGCTCGTCGATTGCCAAACCATCGACCAGCTGAAGGCTCTCTTCGCCACCAGCGTCACGCCCTACTGGGAGACGCACTACACCTTCGGCTCCACCAGCTGCAAGACGCAGAAGAACCTCACCCCCTCGTCGCTCAACCTGCTCATCATCAACACCGCCATCCCCATGCTCTTCGCCTACGCTCGCCATCGCAGCAACGACCGTCTTTGCGACCGTGCCTTCGACCTGCTCGAGCAGTTGAGGGCCGAGAGCAACCACATCACCCGCATGTGGCAACAGTGCGGTCTGCCCATCAAGACTGCAGGCGACAGCCAGGCCCTCATTCAGCTGAAGAACAACTATTGCGACCGCAAGGACTGCCTCCGCTGCCGCTTCGGCTACGAGTACCTCAAGCGAGCCGCAAAGAGCCAGTAACCCCAGTCACCCTAGTAACCCTAGTCACCCCAGCTTCCCATAATGACCTACCTCTTCGAAACCCGCATGATGGTTCGCGACTACGAGTGCGACATCGAAGGCATTGTCAACAATGCCAACTATCTCCACTACATGGAGCATACCCGCCACCTCTTCCTCAAAGAGTGCGGCCTGAGTTTCGCCGACATGCACCGCAAGGGCATCGACGCCGTTGTGGCCCGCATGAACCTGCAGTTCAAGACCCCCCTGCGTTGCGACGACGAGTTCGTCTCGCGCCTCAATCTGAAGAAGGAGGGCATCCGCTACGTCTTCCAGCAGGACATCTACCGCGCCGCCGACAATCAGCTCTGCTTCCGAGGCACGGCCGACCTGGTGTGCCTGGTCAACGGCAGGCTGGCTCCAAGCCCCGAATACGACAACGCTTTTGCCCATTTCATCGAGAAAAACAGCCCCCAGAAACCATAGTCTCTATAGTTCCTATAGTTACTATAGTCCCTATAGCCTCTATAGCTCCCATCAACCCCATTGCTCCCATGGAATCTCTCTATTGCATCGCTCTCACCCGCGTCTTGGCCTATCAGCCCGCCGTGCTGCTGCAGCTCTACCGTCAGCTCGGCAGCGCCACAGCCATCATGGAGCACCGCCGCCACATCGACGAGCTTCTGCCCGAGGCCACACCCAAGCTGAAAGAAACACTGCTCAGCGCCGACGACCACCTGCAACGCGCCGAAGAGGAACTTTCGTTCAACCAGCAGCACGCCGTAAAGACACTCTGCTTCGCCGACGAAGGCTATCCGCAGCGGCTGCGCGAGTGCAGCGATGCACCCCTGGTGCTCTACTATCGGGGCAACGCCGACCTCAACCAGCGGCGCGTCGTCAGCATCGTGGGCACACGCCACTGCACACCCTACGGCCAGGACGTGGTGCGCCGCTTCCTCAGCGACCTGCGGCTGTTCTGCCCCGACGTCCTCGTGGTGAGCGGACTGGCCTACGGCATCGACATTCAGGCCCACCGCCAGGCGCTGCACAACGGCATGCCCACCGTGGGAGTGCTCGCCCATGGGCTCGACGACCTCTATCCGCCGCGCCACCGCGAAACGGCCATCGAGATGCTCTCGCACGGCGGATTGCTCACCGAGTTCACCACCCACACCAATGCGGACAAGAAGAACTTCGTGCGTCGCAACCGCATCGTTGCGGGCATGGCCGACGCCTGCATCCTCGTGGAGTCGGCCGCGCGTGGCGGCGGGCTCATCACCGCCGAAATGGCGCGCGGCTACCAACGCGAAGTCTTTGCCGTGCCCGGCCGATGGGGCGACGACTACTCCGAGGGGTGCAACAACCTCATCCGCGACAACGGTGCCCAGATGTGCTGTTCGGCCACCGACTTCGTCCAGGCTATGGGATGGACTACCGACGCGGCCCTGCGCCAAGCCAAGGCCGAAGGCATTGAGCGCACCTGTTTCCCCAACCTCTCGCCCGACGAAGAGTCCATCGTGGCTTTCCTCCGCCAGGAGGGCGACCTGCAAATCAACGCGCTCTCCACAGCCACCGGCCTTTCCATAGGCAATCTCACCTCGCTGCTCTTCCAGCTCGAAATGAAAGGGGTGTTGAAAACCCTTGCCGGCGGTGTGTATCACCTGCTGGAATAATATCGTGTGTAGCTGCGTGGGAAACAACCTTCTGCGTGAAAAAAGAAAAAAACTCCGTACCTCTGTTCTCTCTGTGTGAGACACATGCCAAAAGAAAAAGAACAATGAAAATAGGAAACATAGAATTTGGCCCGCAGCCCGTCTTTCTCGCCCCCATGGAGGATGTCACCGACATTGGCTTCCGCCTGCTCTGCAAGCGTTTCGGCGCGTCCATGGTCTATACCGAGTTTGTCAGTGCCGAGGCGCTCGTGCGCAGCATCAAGAGCACCGTCAGCAAACTCACCATCAGCGACGACGAACGCCCCGTAGGCATACAGATCTACGGGCGCGACACCGACGCCATGGTCGAGGCTGCCCGCATTGTCGAGCAGGCCCGTCCCGACATCATCGACCTCAACTTTGGCTGCCCCGTGAAGAAAGTGGCCGGCAAAGGCGCCGGCGCCGGCATGCTGCAGAACATCCCCAAGATGCTCGACATCACCCGCCGCGTGGTCGAAGCCGTCCAAGTGCCCGTCACCGTCAAGACCCGCCTCGGTTGGAACCACGAACAGCTCATCATCACCCAGCTGGCCGAACAGCTGCAGGACTGCGGCATCAAGGCCCTCACCATCCACGGGCGCACACGCAGCCAAATGTACACCGGACAGGCCGACTGGACCCTCATCGGCGAGGTGAAGCGCAACCCCCGCATCACCATCCCCATCATCGGCAACGGCGACATCACCACTCCACAGCAGGCCGCCGAAGCCTTCCAACGCTACGGCGTCGATGCCGTCATGGTGGGACGCGCCACCTTCGGACGCCCCTGGATATTCAAGGAAATCCGCGACTACTTGGATGCACCCACCCAGCAAAACGCCTCAGCCGCCCCCCTCCCGTCTCCCCTCACCCCCGACGAGAAGCTCGACATCCTCATCGAGCAGCTCCACATCAACGTGGAGCGCATCGACGAGTACCGCGGCATCCTTCACACCCGCCGCCACCTGGCCGCCTCGCCCCTCTTCAAGGGCATCCCCGATTTCCGACAGACGCGCATCGCCATGCTACGCGCCGAAACCATGCCCGAACTCCTAGACATCCTGAACCGCTGCCGCCCTATTATTCGACAGTTAGACAAATAGACAAACAGACAAACAGACAAACAGACAAACAGACAAAAAACCTAAAAGTCTAAATGTCTATCTGTCTATTTGTCTATTTGTCTGTTTGTCTATCTGTCTAACTGTCTCTCAGTCTCTCTGTCGAAAACAAAAAACTCAAAAAAACACTGTCTGTCAAGAAAATAAATGCGTTTTTTCTTGTTTTACTCGCAGAAAAACAATAATTTTGTACCCTGATATAGACCCTTCGCTTGTCAGCACAGTTTCAACTGCCGTCTGATGGCGGCAATCAATGTGCGTGGGCGGCAACATCAATTCCTAAGAAAACCTGTCAGTAGGCTACCTTTATGCGACATAATCTTTAACAATTAAATACTCAACTATTATGATGAAACATTTACGATTATTTCTAACGATGCTCGTGCTCACCCTATTGGGGGGAGTGAATGCAGCGTGGGGCCAAGAGGTCACTTATGACTTCACAGGCTCCGATTGGAGTGTTACTGATGGTGTGCTTACCAATGGAACAGTATCTATTTCTGGGGAAGGGACAGGTAGCTTCAAGATGAACACTGGTTACTTCATGATGGGTAAATCCGGAGCCTACATCACTCTGCCTGCCTATGATTTTGCTGTTTCTAGAATAGAGGTTGTAGGAAAAAGCGGGGCTTCAAGCTCTTGCAAGCAAAACATTTTTGTAGGCACAACTGCTGTCAGCACCGAAACCACAGGTGTTACAGGTTCTAACACTTATGAAATAGCGTCTGACTATCAGGCTGCGGGAACACAGTACACCATCAAGGTTACTTCTGCGCACAATTCGCAGATTACTGCCATCAAGATTTACAAGGCTGGAGGAACTGTAGTTGAAACTGTTGCTGCTCCTACTTTCTCTCCTGAAGGTGGAATTTTCGCAGAGGCTCAGGATGTAGAGATTAACTGTACAACCGATGGGGCAACCATCTACTATACTATTGATGGGTCAGCTCCTACTACTTCGAGCAGTGTTTATAGCAGTGCTATCTCCGTTGAAGAAACTACCACCATCAAGGCCATTGCCGTGAAGGATGGAATGAACAACAGTAGTGTCGCATCAGCTACCTATACAATTAAAACTGTTGATCCCAATTGGATAGATTTCACAGTCCAAGGATTTAACAATGCTGATGATGTTGAAACAATTACAGGAACTAATGGTTCTGTTACTTTTGCAAAAGCAAATGGCAGCAATGCCCCTAAATGGTACGACAGTGGTTCAGCTGTTAGAATCTACGCCAAAAATACCATCACGATTGCTGCAGAAGATGGTAAGAAGATAGAAAGTGTAGAGTTTTCTATTACCAGTGGCAGTATGAGTGCTGATGGTTTCGATGTTGATGGCACTTATGCAAGTAGTATTTTCACGCTTGCTGCTCCAACGAATACAATCGTTTATACAACCTCAGCAAATTTCCGTCTTGACAAGATTAAGATTAATTTGTCTTCTGACACTCGAGAGGAAGCTGGATTGGCCTTCTCCGCTGGAGAATATACGGCGACCCTTGGAGGGCAAAATGAATTCCCCACTCTGTCTAATCCTAATGGACTTACAGTTTCTTATGAGTCAACAAATGAAAGCGTTGCTACGGTTGATGCAGCAGGTGTAGTTACCATTAATGCCGCTGGCGAAACCACCATCACGGCTACTTCTGAAGAAACCGACGACTATCTGGCCGGTTCAGCATCTTACACGCTGACTGTGACTGACCCGAATGCTCCTGGAATGTCTGCTGATAATCCTTATACCGTTGATCAGGCTCGTGCTGCCATTGACGCAGGTACAGGTGTGACAGGTGTTTATGCAACAGGTATTGTTTCGGAGATTGTTACTGCCTACAATTCACAGTTCGGAAACATAACCTACAACATTTCAGCCGACGGTTCAACAACTGCTGATCAGTTGCAGGCATATCGTGGTAAGAGCTATAATGGTGATAACTTTACCAGTGAGGATGATATTCAGGTGGGCGATGTAGTAGTTATCTATGGCAACCTGAAGAAGTATAATAACACCACCTACGAATTCGACGCTAACAACCAGCTTGTATCTCTACAGCGCGAGGAAGTTCCTTCAGACAAATACTACCTTGCAGGTTCTATGACTAGTTGGGAAGATCATAAGGTTGAGATGACCAAGAAAGCCGACGGCAGCTACACACTGACAGGCGTAGAGATGGCAGAAGGTGCTGAGTTTAAGATTATTAAGATGGAAATAGGTGCCACTGAGCCCACATGGCTTGGTGGACAGGCCGATGGTAACCAGTTCTGGATTAATGTTGAAAACCACAAGAATATTCCGCTGGTAGCTGGTGCAAACTTCTACATGCCTATTGCTGGCACATGGGATATCACCGTTTCGTTCGACGCCGATAACAATCCTCTGATTACTGTTGACGGCAGCTGGCCAGAGGTTGAGTATTATCTCACTGGAGATTTCAATACTTGGACTGCAAGCGATGGCAACTACAAGTTCACCAAACAGAATGACGGTACCTACAAACTGACCACAAATATCAGTGGTAATTTCAAGGTGTATGACTCTCTCGACCACTGGTATGGTGCAACCGCTGATGGTAGCTATTGGATTACTGCAGATAACCACACCGACATTGAGATGACTGATGATGCAGCCAATTACTATCTTGAAACAGCTAACGACTATACCTTCATCGTCAATCCCGACACCAAGAAGCTCACCGTGACGGGCTGGCCGATCGTTCTCGATGGCAACGCCTACGTGAAGATCACCTCCACCGATGAACTGGAGGATGGCTATTATCTGATTGTTTATGAAGGTGACGATGATCATGCAAGTGTGGCCTTCAACGGTGGATTGGAGGAACTTGATGCTGCTAATAATGGCATTGAAGTGAAAATTGCCGAAAAACTGATAGTTGCCAATAGCACCACCAATGCTGCTGCTTTTATCATTGAAAAATCTAGCGATTCATACACCATAAAGTCTTCTAGTAATAATTACATCGGTAAGACTGCTTATTCAAATGGCTTGGATGCAAGTGAGACAACTGCCTATACCAACACCATTGACTTTGCAGATGGCAATGCTGTCATTACTGCAAGTGGCAAATGTACACTCCGTTATAATTACGCAAGCGATCAAGCTCGTTTCCGCTATTACAAGAGTGGCCAGCAGCCCATCGCCCTCTACAAGCTCACCACGGTTGAGGAGATTCCTGTCACCATTGGTGCTACCGGCTATGCTACGCTGTACTACAGCGACAAGGCTCTGGCTGTTCCCGAGGGAGTGACGGCCAGCACAGCAAGTGTGTCTGACAAGAACATCACACTGAAAGACACCGAGGGCTTCGTTCCTGCTGGTACGGGCGTGGTGCTCAATGGCGAGCAGGGCGAATACACCTTCCTGGTGGTTCCCGAGAGCACGCCTAAACTTATCGAGGGCAACATGTTGAGCGGTAGCGACGAGGCAGCCACGACCACTGGCGGCGGCAAGTACTACATGCTTTCGCTCGACAAGATCGGTGAGAACGTGGGCTTCTACTATGGAGCAGCGAAAGGCGGTGCCTTCACCAATGGCGCTCACAAGGCTTACCTGGTGGTGCCCGACGCAACGGCTGGCGCAAAGAGCTTCTACCTGTTCAGCGAGGCTGAGACCACGGGCATTGGCAGCGTACAGAGCACAATGTTCAACGACGGCCGCATGGAAATCTTCAACCTGAACGGTCAGCGCGTGAGCACACCGCAGCGCGGCATCTACATTGTGAACGGCAAGAAGGTGCTGGTGAAGTAAAAAGGCTTCGGTAATGATTGACAATCATTCTCACACTGAGGAAACGGAGTGAACAGAGACACCTCTTTACCCTCTGTTCCTCTGTGTGAGAAAGAAAAGAAAAATAGTAACAACCCCAAAAAGACTAAGAAGATGATGAAAACAAAAGAATATATCGTTCCCGCCATCAAGGTGCGTGAACTGCAAACAGAAGACCTCTTGCAGTTGGTATTAGGATCGGAACCTGGCAACTGCGAACAGCTGGGCAAGGATGCCGTCATGTTCGACGAAGAGGAGAATGCCGAAGTGGACGCACCCAAGACGCACAGCGTGTGGGAGGAGTAATCTCCCGCAGCGTTCAAGCAAAAGACTTAAAAGGCCTATAGGTCCGTAGGATTTCAGCAATCTTATGGGGCTTATAGGCCTTATGGGGCTAATAGTGCTAATGGAAATGATGAGCTTTTTAGTGCCATTAGCCTTTTAAGTCTCTAATAATCTAGAAAAATCAACAATAATGACAAATCTATTCAATCTACAAAAAGCAAAACCACTATTTGTGCTAATTATGCTGCTGTGCATGTCAGCAGCACTGTGGGCTGTGCCCGCAAAACCAGGACTCAAACGACTGCTGACACTCGCGGACGGCTCACAGGTAACCGCTATGCTCGTGGGCGACGAACACGGCCACTACTGGATGGGCGACGACGGACGGGCCTATCAGGCTGTGAGTGGCACGGATGTGTATCAGACGATTGACAAAGGTGAAGTGGCAAAGAAAGCGCAGACACGGCGAGCCGCTGCCAACCAGCGGCGCATGCGCCGCCTGGCTCCGCGTAAAGTGGGCAGCATTGGCACCTACACCGGCCAGAAGAAAGGACTGATTATTCTGGCGAACTTCAAGGATGTGAGCTTTAATGCTTCCAACAACAATGCCCTTTACCAGCGCATTGCCAACGAGAAGAATTTCTCCTACGGCGACTTCAAGGGGTCGATGTACGACTACTTTTATGCGCAGAGTGAAGGCCAATTCGAGCTGACCTTCGATGTGGTTGGCCCTGTGACGGTCAGTCAAAAGCAATCGTACTACGGTGCTAACGACAGCTACGGTGACGACCTGCGTCCTGCTGAGATGGTGATTGAGGCTCTGAAACTGGCCGACTCACAGGTGAACTATGCCGACTACGACTGGGATGGTGACGGCGAGGTGGAGCAAGTGTATGTGGTTTATGCCGGCAAAGGCGAGGCCGACGGCGGTGCCGCCAATACCATCTGGCCACACGAGTGGCAGTTGTCGTCAGCTTCTTATAATGGCGCACAGCGTCTGGACGGCGTAAAGATTGACACCTATGCCTGCGGTGGCGAACTGAACGGTTCAACAGGCACGGTTGCGGGCATCGGCACGATGTGCCATGAGTTTTCCCACTGTCTGGGCTATCCCGACTTTTACGACACCGACTACAGCGGCGGTCAGGGCATGTTTGAATGGGACCTCATGGACAGTGGTTCGTACAACGGCGACGGCTATCTGCCCGCTGGTTATACGGGCTGGGAGCGATGGCAGGCTGGATGGAAGGAACCCATCGAGTTGCTCAACACTCAGACTGTGACAGGCATGAAGGCCCTGGCCGACGGTGGCGACACCTATATTATATATAATCAGGGCAACAAGAACGAATACTACATGCTGGAAAACCGCCAGCAGGTGGGATGGGATGGCGGCGTGCCTGGAAAAGGTCTGCTTATCGTGCATGTGGATTACAGTGCTTCGGTGTGGGCAAGCAATACACCCAACGACGACCCCAGCCATCAGCGCATGACGTGGGTGGCAGCCGACAATAATTATCAATATACAGTCTATCAGGGAACAAAATATTACACCTCTGAAGGTGCCATGAACGACCCCTTCCCCTACGGAAACGTGAATGCTTTCAACAAGAGCACCACGCCTGCGGCCACGTTCTATAACAAGAACTCGGACGGGACCTACTACATGGACTCGTCGATTGAGGAGATTACACAGTGGTCCGACGGCACCATCTCGTTCAACTTCCGCGGGGTGAGCAACGTCAGCAAACCTACATTCTCGCCCGCTGCAGGCCGCTATGCTGAGGCTCAGACAGTGACCATCAGCTGCGAAACAGAAGGGGCTACCATCTATTACACCTTGGACGGTACTACACCAACGGCCAGCTGTACGGCCTATAGTGAGGCACTGACCATCAGCGAGACCACTACCATCAAGGCCATCGCCGTGAAAGACGGTGAAGAGAGTGAGGTGGCCACTGCGAAATATACCATCGGGGCGAGCGCCAGCGATCCGGATACGAAGAAGTTCAAGCGGGTGGCTTCAACCGATGACCTTGAACCAGGCATGCGCTATATCATTGCTTGCGGCAGCAAGGAAAAGGCAGCGGGAACATTGAGCAGTCAGATTCTTAGCAGCGAGAGAGTAACCGTTAGTGGCGATGTCATCACTATTGGCGACGGCGTGAGCGTATTCGTACTTGAAGAAACTACCAACGGCTGGACCTTCCAGAACGAGGAGAGTACTAATCAGTATCTCTATGCCACTGCTGCAAAGAAGCTGGCCTATAGCAATACGCCGAATGCCTGGTCTTTGTCCGATGGCACCAATGGCGTCATCATGACCTACGGTGACTACGGCACCATGCTCTACAACGATGGCAGTCCGCGCTTCACCACTTATACGAGCAGCCCAAGCACTTCAATGATTCAGGCCAACCTTTATATGGAGTACAGCGGCGAGGTTGAAGTGGAGAAACAAAATGTTACGCTGACGTTCCAGCCGCAGGTCATCACGGCCAAGATGGGCGAGGATTTCGTGGAGCCGTCGCTGAAGATAGAGCCGACGGATGCTGCCATCGATGTGGTTTATTCGAGCAGCAACGAACGGGTGGCCACCGTCGATGCCTCGAAAGGCGAGGTGACGCTGGTGGCTCCGGGCACAGCTGTCATCACCGCCAAGTTCGATGGTAACGACAATTATAATGCCGCCGATCCTGCCACCTATACACTCACCGTGGTGGCTGCCGACCAACCCATGCAAGGCACAGGACGCTACCAGCTCGTAACGAGCACTGACGACCTGGAGTCGGGCAAGAACTACCTGATTGTGAGCGGAACGAAGGCTTATAATGGACTTAGTACGGATAAGGGACTTGCAAGCACTGTCACCTTTACGGATAACATCATCGACTTGAACCAGGAAGGCAACGAGGCTGTACCCGTGGTGCTGACAAAGGAAAGCGAAAGCACATGGGGAACTTATTGGTCGATTTACGATACTGATGTGAAGACTTACATTACTGCTGCCAGCAAAAACAAGCTGGGCTCTTCCACAAAATATACCAACCAATCGGCCACTTCATGGACTGTTTCAATCAACACCTCAAACGCCGCGAATATTAGGAATTATAACAACGACGCCTATCTGAAGTACAATTCCAATAACGATATGTTCCGCGCCTACACATCTGGCCAGGCTGCTGTTTCTCTTTACAAGGAGATTGAAGTTCCTGTGGTGGAAGAAATCACCGTTTCCATCGGCTCCACGGGCTATGCTACGTTGTACTACAGCGACAAGAACCTGACGGTGCCCGAGGGTGTGGAGGCTTACACCTATACAATCATCGACGGAGAACTGATGGAGAGCTGGCTTTACGAGGCTGACGAGGTGATTCCGCAAGGAACGGCCGTGATTCTAAAGGATCTGGTAACCCTGAAAGAGGGCGAGACGAGTCATGACTATGCCTTCACCGTGACCACAACCGAAGGCGATGTCGATGATGACAATTTGCTGATGGGCTTCGACGACGATGCCCAAACGGTTGGCCCCGACGGTGCCACCGAGGGCTACAAATTCTACATGTTGTCGCTCGACAAGAACAGCACTTCCGGCTCTGTGGGCTTCTACTATGCCAAGAACTGTCCTCATGGCGAAGCCTTCACGAGCAAAGGCCACAAGGCCTATCTGCCCGTTGACGTGACTGCTGCCAGCGGCAAGAGCTTCTTCCTCTTTGGCGATGCTCAAAGCGGAACTACGGACATTGATAATGTTCAAAGTTCAAAGTTCAAAGCTGAAAGTGCAGACATCTACGACCTGAGCGGACGAAAGATGGGTGGCGGCAAGTTGCAACCCGGCATCTACATCAAGAATGGCCGCAAGGTTGTGGTAAAGTAATGACAAAATCAAGAAACGAAGGTGAATAATGTGAATCATTCGGACTACGTATTTGTGTTCAGAATTATTTTAATTATTCCAATTCGTTTCAAAAAGAAAAATAAGAAAAACGACGATGAAAAGGAGTATTTTTGCAGCAATGCTACTGTGTCTGACTGTTGTTGAGGCCTTTGCTCAAGGCCCCAACGGCAGTAACACGTACTATCGGAATGCAGACGGCAAGAAAGGCGAAGCGCTGAAGACGGCGATGTTTAATATCATTAAGTTGCCTTCAACGGCTCCCATTGACTATGATGGGCTGTACGAAGGTTATAAGAAGACAGACACTCGCGCAGATGGATATGTGCGTGACTGGTATTCGAAAACCACAAAGTATAAGCACGTCACCGACAAGGCGGGCAGTTACAGCAAAGAGGGTGACTGCTACAACCGCGAGCACCTGGTGCCGCAGAGCTGGTTTGGCTCGGGAGTACCCAAGAGCGACATCATGCATGTGGTGCCCACCGACGGCTATGTGAACAACATGCGTGGCAACTACCCGCTGGCAGAGGTGGAAACGACCAACTATGTCTCCAATGGCGGCTACTGCAAGCGCGGCACGTGCAAGACGCCCGGCTACACGGGCACCGTTTTTGAGCCGAACGATGAAATCAAGGGTGACATAGCGCGCATTTATTTTTATATGGTTACCGCCTACCAGAACTTGGCTCCCAACTGGGGGAATGTGTTCGATGGTAAAACCTATCCTGGTTTTGATTCATGGTATCTCACCATGCTCATGCGCTGGTCCAAGCAAGACCCTGTCGATGAGGTGGAGATAGCCCGCAACAATGCCGTCTATAGCGAGACGGCGCAGAAAAACCGCAATCCGTTTGTAGATTACCCCGGCTTGGAGGACTACGTTTGGGGCGACAAAAAGACGGAAGCGTTCAGCTACGACAACTACGGCGGCACCTCCACCTATGTGGCCGCTCCTACGTTCACGCCTGCCGGTGGAACGTCGTTCACCGAGAGCATCAGCGTGACCATCAACTGTGCCACCGACGGGGCAACAGTCCATTACACCTTGGACGGCTCAACGCCAACTTCCTCGTCAACGACCTATAGCGGCAGTGCCATCACCCTAACCGAAACCACCACCGTCAAGGCCATCGCCTACGACAGCGAGGGCAACAGCAGCAGCGTGGCTACGGCCAAATATACCAAGGGCAGTGAAGTTGTTCCTTCCGGGGATGTGTTCGAAAAAGTAACCAGTGCTTCCCAACTGGTTGCAGGTCAAAAGTATGTACTGGTATATGAAAATGGTACTTATTCGCTAAGCGGAATATCTTCTACCAGTACAAAGTACGGACTCCATACCACAATAACACGCAATTCGGACGCCAATACTGTTACCATTACAGATGATGTTAAGGTGCTGACTTTGGGCAGTGCAACAAACGGATGGTCGTTTGCATTTGATGATGGTAGTTTCCTGTCCTGGAGTTCTGGCAATTCTTTGCAGACTTCTTCTAGTGCTTATAGCTGGAATATCGATGTGAGCAGCGGTGGAGCTGTTGTGAAGACGACTGGCAATGAACGTGCAATACAGTTCAATACTTCGAGTCCGCGTTTTGCATGTTACTCCAGTGGACAGCAAGCTGTTTATCTCTATGTGCAACAATCTTCTGCTCCCCAGAAGCAGGATGTAATCCTGTCATTCAGTTCTTCTTCCGCTGAGGCCACGTTGGGCGAGTCGTTCGCGGCTCCTACGCTGACAATTGACCCCTCAGAGGCAGAGAGCGAGGTGAACTACTCGAGCAGCGACGAGAGCGTGGCTACGGTCGATGCCTCCACGGGCGAGGTGACTCTGGCTGGAGAAGGAACCGCCACCATCACCGCATCCATCGCCGGCAGCAACAACTACAACGACGCTTCGGCTTCTTATGAGCTGACGGTGACGGCCGCTCAAGGGGGCGGTGAAACCGAAGAAGTTACAGCCACTTTCAATTTCCCGGAGAACAGCTATGGAATGACTGCTCTGAGTGGAAGTACGTCGGAATATAACCCCAATCCAACTACGATTTCTTCGGACAATGTTTCGCTGACAATGTCGGGAGACAATGCCTCCCGCTACTGGCAAACGAGCAACAGCTATGAGCTGCGCGTCTATAAAGCCTGTACCATGACCATCAGCGCACCCGAAAACGGAATAGTCACAAAGATTGTTTTCGCTGGTGATGCAGCGACTGGAATTCAATATAATAACTCAGCATTGCAAAACAAGACATGGGAAGGGGAGCAAGAGAGTGTCAGCTTTACCTTTAGCGCTACACAAAAGATAAGTACCATAACAGTAACTTGTCAAGTAGAGAAACTTCCCGAAACCATCACCCTCACGGTGAGCAGCGTGGGCTATGCCACCACCTACTACAGCGACAAAAACCTTGTGGTGCCCGAAGGCGTCGAGGCCTATACCTATAAGGTAGCTGACGGCAAGCTGACGGTGAGCACGGTTTATGAGAGTGGCGACGTGATTCCGCAGGCCACGGGCGTGGTGCTCAAGGCCGCCGAGGGCAGCTACGACTTCGAGGTGAGCGACGAGGGTGGACTCGTCGATACCGACAACCAGTTGAGCGGCACCGACGAGCCAACCACCATCAGCGATCCGGGCTACAAGTACTACATGCTGTCGCTGAATGCCCAGAGTGATCCTAACTCCGTTGGCTTCTACTGGGGCAAGAACTCTGAGAACGGCACGAAGATTAGCAATGGTGCGCACAAGGCCTATCTGGCCGTGCCTGTGAATACTTCGGCAACTCAAGGCAATGCCAAGAGCTTCTTCTTGTTCAACGAGGCAGATATTACCGACGCCATTGACAATGTTCAAAGTGCGGAGTTCAAGACTCAGAGCACAGAGATCTACAACCTCAACGGTCAGCGCGTGAACACGCCGCAGCGCGGCATCTACATAGTCAATGGCCGCAAGGTGGTGGTGAAGTAGAATATCTTTTCTCACACAGAGGATAGTTATTCTTTCTCACACAGAGTAAACAGATGGCTTCTTTGTCACGCAGAGGCGCAAAGGTTCTTTCTCACACAGAGTAAACAGAGGAACAGCGTGCAATCTCCACGTAATCAAGAATCCTCTGTTTACTCTGTTTCCTTTGTGTGAGACTTCTTCTCCTTTTCTCTGTGTGTTTTTTAGCGAATACACGGTTATTTTCGTTTTCATCGAAATATTTCGGTTTTTTTACTTTGATGTTATTGATTTTCTGATTATTTTTGCAACATGAATGCCCGTTTCGCCGTCTTGTGGCTGGTGCTTCACTGAAACCATTGCAGAGAATAACCAAATAATACTAATTATGAAGAAACAATATCTATTCACTACATTGCTGTTCGGACTCTTAGGCGTGATAGTTTGCGCCCAGGACATCCGCGGCTCAAAGACGGGGTACACCCCCACGAATCAGGCGTTTGTTTATCAGAATGCCAAACCACATAAGGCTGCGCCCAACGGCAGCGGAGACTACTACGTGAATGCCGATGGCAAGAGCGGCCAGGCACTCAAGACGGCCATGTATCAAATCATCAAGCTGTCGTCGCCGGCACCCATCGGCTACGATGGACTGTACGATGCTTATAAGAAGACAGACACACGCCCAGATGGATATGTGCGCGACTGGTATTCGAATACCACAAAGTATAAGCACGTCACCGACAAGGCGGGCAGTTACAGCAAAGAGGGTGACTGCTACAACCGCGAGCACCTGGTGCCGCAGAGCTGGTTTGGCTCAGGAGTGCCCAAGAGCGACATCATGCATGTGGTGCCCACCGACGGCTATGTGAACAACAAGCGTGGCAACATCCCGCTGGCAGAGGTGGCAAAGGCAGACTATGTCTCCAATGGCGGCTACTGCAAGCGCGGCACGTGCAAGACGCCCGGCTACACGGGCGATGTCTTCGAGCCGAACGATGAAATCAAGGGCGACATTGCCCGCATCTACTTCTACATGGTTACCGCCTACCAGGACTTGGCTACCAAATGGGGGAACGTGTTCGATGGTAAAACCTATCCTGGTTTTGACTCATGGTATCTCACCATGCTCATGCGCTGGTCCAAACAAGACCCCGTGGATGAAGTGGAGATAGCTCGCAACAATGCCGTCTATAGTGAGACAAAACAGAAAAACCGCAACCCCTTCGTTGACTATCCCGGACTGGAGGACTATATCTGGGGCGACAAGACTGATGTGCCCTTCAGCTACGACAACTACGACTCTGGTATAGCTTACGTGGCCCGACCCACCTTTGAGAGCCAGACCAACGAGGACGGCAGCGTGACCGTGAGCATCAACACCGATGACGATGCCACCATTTACTACACCACCGACGGCAGCGACCCGACCACCGACAGCGAGCTGTACAGCGGCCCCTTCACCCTCACCGAGACAACCACCGTCAAGGCCATCGCCGTCACCAGCGAGGGACAGAGCGGTGTGGCCCAGCAGCGGTTCACCGTCAGCCAGGGCGGAACGGACACGCCACCGGCGGGCGACGGCAGCTTCGTGCGAGTCAGCAGCACCGACCAGCTGGTCAGCGGCGCCAACTACCTGCTCGTCTATGAGGCCGAAGCAAACCTGGGCTACGTCATGAACGCGGCCGCCGACAAGACCGAGAACTCCGAGCAAGTGGCCATCGACGATCAGACCATCGCCGATGCACCCCTGGTCTTCGTGCTCACCCAGTTGGGCAACGGCAACTGGACCATCAACAGCGGCGGCACCTATCTGGCCCATTCGGCGCAGAAGAACAACATCGAGACCACCACCTCGGGCAGCGATGCCACGGCACAGTGGAAGGTGAGCGTCAGCGGCGGCCAAGCCGACATCGTCAACGTGAAGACCAACTACGCCATCCGCTTCAACAAACAGGACGGCCAAATGCGCTTCCGCTGCTACGCCCAGGAAAAGCAGGAGCCCATCGCCCTCTACATTCAGACACAGGGCACCGAGGACCGCATCAATGAGCTTCCCCTACGGGGAGAGGACGGAGGCCGGCTCCTTCCCGTCTATACCATCGACGGGCGCATGGTGACCACCACCGCCACACTCCCGCGCGGAGTCTATATCATCGGTGGAAAGAAAATGGTGGTGAAGTGACCACTTAGAAGCATCAATCGCCGTTTTCTTGGAAGATTTCCGAGTTTCTAGGCAGCTGACAGCCACCGTTAAGCTTGGGTTCTTTTGAGAAACAAAAATATCTCCCGACAATACACGC
>DFFM01000040.1:78018-78331 GCA_002369515.1 Prevotella sp. UBA3776
GCGTGTATTGTCGGGAGATATTTTTTTATTGTCGGGAGATAATTTTTTATTGTCGGGAGATAATTTCCTGTAGTCACGAGTTTTTTTCTGTTGTCGTGCTTTACCCGGGGAATCCCTGGTAATGATAACGCTTTTCGCGCCCATTGCTTTTCCCCATTGCTTTTCCCTTCGTCCAGCGACCGTTGGTTCCCGCTGTCGCGCCTACCCGTAGCCGAAGGGAAAAGCAATGAAGACGCAGAGCGTTCAACCACCTATCTCTTTTAGTATATTCCCTAAAACAATGTATTTGATGGAAGAATAACGCTCCGCGTCG
>DFFM01000040.1:78421-78595 GCA_002369515.1 Prevotella sp. UBA3776
AGGAAAAACATGTTTTTATTTGTTTAGTAAGACTCCTTGTTTTTGTTGGTTTTTCTTTGTTTTTATTGGTTTTTGAAAAGACGCGAAGCGTTCAACCACCTATCTCTTTTAGTATATTCCCTAAAACAATGTATTTTAAGACATCCACGTAGATGGAAGAATAACGCTCCGCGT
>DFFM01000040.1:78751-90769 GCA_002369515.1 Prevotella sp. UBA3776
GTTTTTGAAAAAGACGCGGAGCGTTTGCTTCCATCTACGGGGATGATTTAAGCTACAAAGGATTTGGTGGTACGATTGCGGATTGTCATTTTTTTTAATAAAAAAATTGCGATTTTCTTTGTGGTTTCCCAAAAAAATATTAAATTTGTAGCATCTTCTATGAATAATGGTGTTGTTTGCTAAGAAAATTTCACCTCTGGGAGAGAACAATAAACAGTTGTTAATCTATTGCAAAACAAGGATTGTTATAAACTATCTGTTACTTTTTTCTTATTAGGAGTATTATTAGTGCTCTTTGATAGCACACAAAAAATATAAGTTGCTTAGCATAAATACACATATAATAATATGTAGTAAATTTGCGGCAGTAAACTTTATCAACTATCTAATCGAGGATTTTTTTTGCATTTATGCATTGATTATCTTTGTCACAATATTTCAAGCATTTAGGATTATAAACCTTCTTTATCTATTTAACTAAAAATGAGAAAATTATTATCTTTAGCAGTACTATTGGTACTATCGTTTTTGTTGGGGGATAGTGCTCTGGCACAGAAACGCGCTGTCATAAAACCGATTACCGAAACCATTGATTTTACGGGATATGGCGGTAGTGGCAATCCCGGCATTAGTATTTCGTGGAATAACAATAGAAATCCGGTAATCAACAATCAGGTGGTTTCAACAAGACTTTCTGTTGCAAACACCAACGACTGGCAGCTTTATGGAAGCAACACTTTCAATGAAACCTACCTTCAAAAGAGAACTAGTAATTTGAGCAATGTCAGCATCTCCGGCATGAAAGAGGGAGATGTGGTGACCGTTTGGGGTGAAAGCGGTGACAATAACGGTGGATGCAGGGTTATATCAGGAAATGCAGAACCCAGCGAAGACATGACGTTTGATGCGAACACCCCTTCCCGCACATTTACCATGACCGGCAGCGGGACGCTCACCCTTCAGTTCTATAACAGCTATTCCGGGCTGCGCAAGATGACCATTCAGTCGATGGTAAGAGAAACGCCGCACTTCGACTACGACCCCGGCTACGAGGAGTATGATCTTTATGATGAGTTCAGTCAGAATGATCCTGATAAGTCATATAATAATGGTCAGCTAACAGGCAGCTCATACCATACCTCATATACCCTTTCTACAGAAGAAACAGGTATTACATTGAATGGGAAAGCAGCTAAATACATTATACTTTCCGGCTCTAAGAACACGGCGAATAACAGAATAGCCATTGACCCGAATGCTGGAGATTGGCGTTTTAACTATGGACTTCGTTCGCCATCGGGTACATGGGGAACCTTCAGTATCTGTAACCTGAGAGAAGGTGACCGTGTGGTATTCTCTTATACCGGAACGGCCCCCAAATTCTCTAGTGCAGGAGAAAACGGCTCGTATATGGGCAGTAAAGCGTTTTTCGACAAATACAACGACGGTACTTTCGATGAAGGCGAAGACGTTTACATCACGTCGGGTGCTAATCCTGTGACTGATTGGTATCGAGGTGAGGGTAATATCTATGCTGAAGATCACAATGGCAGGTTTGATGATTCTCCCGATGTAAATCCGCTTAGATATACACGCTACGTGATTACAGAAGACGGGCATCTGGACATTGCCATTGCTCCCGACACCCGTATCGTGAAAATCAAGATTTTCAGCGACCACCAGGCTTCGATGGTGGATGAGTATGACGCTGAAAAATACACGGCAAAATTCGACATCACCGGTGAGTTGCAGGCCATGGAGCACATCGTTCCCGGTGGCTTGGAGGTGCATGTGGGTGACAATGATGCCTCTCAGCATGCTCATGTCGTCACTTCACCACATGGCCCCGTGTCGATTGTCAATGGCGTCAATGGCTATAAGCTTCCCGGTATGAGCCTCGATGCGAATGGAAATCTCCAGTTCGAGTTCAATCTGGCCAACAATATTCCCGAGACGGGAACGTTCTACAAGTTCATGCCTTTGGAAGACGGTAAGATGAGCCTGACGTTCCAAGCTGCCAGCATGAACTATTATAGTTATGCCATTGACGGCGATGCTGTGTATTATGGCCACATTTCTGCCTACAATGACAATAATGACTGGAGTAAGCAATATGACCGTCCAAACGAACAGACAGTAAATGTTACTTGTCCATATTATCTGGTGAAAGTTGATGAAGAAGGGAATAAGACTATTCTCAGTACCATCAATGTTTTGAATGGTTACGAATACCCCATAACAGAGTTTGCTGTAACAGCAGGTGAGACATATTACCTGTATGGTGGATGGTATAAACCGGATAACTACGCCAATTTGTTTTACAACGGAAGCGGACAGGGGAAAAATAATCTAGAATACTTCCCTTACGGTACTGGTAATGGCGGTGTTCAGCAATCAGATGGTAGTATTTTAGCACCAGCCTGCGGCGTGGCAAAGCTCTTGGAGGTGGTGTTCAAACCTAACAAAAAGATTTATCCGCTGGCAAAATGGGTGCCCAATGGCACTACAGCAGTAAAAGACGATAAAAACGGGAAAATTGGTGTGCCTAATCCTGATACTTTTGAGACAGAGTATGAACTGGCTGATTTATATGGTTATAATGATAAAACCTCACTCACTATCAAAAAGATGTCCGGCAATATCACGGCTTGCCACCCGTTCATAAAAAAGGTACAAGGAAATCATTACAAACTGATGATTGACGGCATCACCTTTGATGAAGCAAACAATAAGGACAAGGGTGGTACCATCCTTATTAAGATTGGTGATGCAAGAATAAAGAGTAATCCTGTATATGCTCTTACCATCGCTTACAGTGCAGATCCTACATTTGACGGAAATTCAGGAACAGGTACCAGAGGACATATTTGGGACTACTCGTCTAATGCTCTGAATGGTCTGAAGTATGAACCGAACTTAGAAACGCCCGAACAAACCGGTGACAACGGACATGCAGCAGTTTACACTCATAATGCAGCAAATCCTATATCCTACGGCCACTATTTCGCTGATTACTTTGATGCAGATATTAGCCAATACAGTAGCAATGATGAGGTGTTGGAGGCACTGCCAAAATCCGAAACGGGACTGCTCTATGAGGAGATTAGTAGTGGCACTTCCGACTGGATGTTCAACTACAATCTGCAGAATGCCGGCAAGTTGTACGACCCCCTGTTCACTAACAAATATGACTTGGAAGGTGATAACGCCGATTTGATTTGGAATACCGAGGGCATGGTGTTGAGAACCAGCGCCAACTCGAGCGTTATGTTCAACGAGTTTACCGGCGCAGACATCCATCAGTCAACCAAAGATCCCGAACGCTACGTGGGCATCTTGAAGGGTGGTGAGTTCCGCATTCCTTGGTTGATGCCTGGCGACCGCGTGATTATCTATATGGGTACTGGCAAGGGTGCTTTCAACGACCAGGCTGTGTTCAACATCAGGGGAGCCTACGATGCCGTGCACAACGAGATCAACGAGAGCGACGATTACATCGTCGGCGGTTCTCATTGGGATGGTGAAAAAGGTGACAACAACTACCGTGGCTGCTACCACTTCTTTGCCCAAGGACAACGAGATGCAGAAGGTAAGCCTGTTCTTGATGAAAATGGTAAACCTAAACCCGCCGACATGGTCTTCAAGATGACCGGTGGAAGCATGTGTAAGATTTATAGCATCCAGATTTACCGCGGCGACCGCATCTATACCAACGAAATTGAAGGCGATGCTTTCTATCAGGTAACTACTGAGAATGATAACGCCAGCAAGACCAATACATGGACGTTGAAATACTTCGGCAAGGATGAGCAGTTGGCCAACTATTCTGGCAGATACTATCAGATGAATGACATCTCTGCCTCTACAGGTAAATTCGCATCATACCCTGTTCTGACGAACAACACCAACGAGGACGGTAAGGTGGTGTCATTCTCTTACACCGGTACAAAGGGTGACATCGGTACTATCCGCGTTCGCGGCAAAGATATGGAGAAGAATTTGAACTTCGTGGCCGACTATGCAGAGCATAACGTCACCATCGCCTACCAGGAAACCCAGACTTATCCTTACACATGGGACTTCACGGATGTCAATCCGTACTCAGGCCCAGATGTTGCTAACGAGTGGACTGTTAATAATAATAAGGTGCAGAATAGCACCCCTGTTGATACTCATTACAACCTCGCCTTGTGGGATCAGAATGGTTCTATGCGCGTGAACAGTCAGGCAATTGACACAAAAGGACAAGACAACATATTCGAGTCCAACAGTGAGCAGAGCGCTAACCAGTTGTGGGCAAAGCACGGGACTGGCAACGAGGCAACCGGTATCGTTATTCCTGAGACACAAGGTCTGTGGTTCTATATGGACAACAACGACCCTGAGAACAATGGCAAGATGCAGATTACGTCAGAAGGCCTCACATTGGAGGCTGGCGCAAATGGCTGGTGCAACAAGGTGGTTGTTCCTGACGTTCCAGCAGGCGGCGCAGTATATCTGCGCATGAAGGGTTCTTCTACTTCAACTACTCCTGTCAAGAAGTATAAGTTTGGCACAGGCAATTATACAGACATCGCCGAAGCTACCAACTGCCGCTATTATGAGGCAAATGGCAACTCTGGTGACTATATCGTGGCTATCATGAATACAGGCTCAAAGGCCAACCTGACACTTGCACTGGGCGGTTTTGTTTTGAAGAAGATGGCAGTTTCTAGAGATTTCAAGACCGTGAACAGGTTAGGTTGGGCTACTGAGAGCCGCGCCCGCGTGATTGACCCGGCTCTGACTTCTGAGATGACAGGTTATCCGTTTGAGACCTATATCGTAACAGGTGCAAGTTATGCTAATAAGACGGTGACTTTGTCTCCTGTGACTGTTAGCAGTTTTGTAATGCCAATAGCAGAGGATGGAGATAATAATGCTTATATCATCCGCAATACGTTGTTGGATAAAGAGAGAAAAGAAGGCGACGTTCCTGCGCCTGGACGTGTCCAGATTCTGAATAACGGATTCCATCTGTTTGTTCCTGATATGCACGACTATCTAGCTGAGAATGTTAATAAAAAGGACGACGAAGGTAATTGTTTGAACCAGAAGTCAGAGAATGATATGCGCAGCAATCTGCTCAAGGCTTTGCTCGAGCCCCAGACGCTTAATAAACAGGTAGAAGGAACCAATATCTTTAACTATGCTCTGACTTCCCAGAAGAACAAAGTAGGGGATGATACGCAGACTTATCTTGACGAAATAGGCTTCTACCGCATTAAGGATGGAACGAAGAGCAGTGGCAACCAAGGTTATCTGCCCGTAGATTGCACAGTACCAACAGGAACAACAGTTAACGGCAATGCCAAGATGAGCCTCGTCTTTGCTTCTTTCGATGAACCGGTCGAGAACGTTGAGACAGCCATTGAGGTTCCATTCGAAAAAGTATTTGGCGGCTCTGAAGCAGTCTATTATAACCTGAATGGTCAGAAGCTCAGCGGTAAGCCGACTCAGGGTGGACTCTATATTGTGAATGGTAATAAAGTTTTGGTAAAATAAAATTGAGGAGAATAAAACAATGAAAAAGCAATATCTTGTTCCCTCTATGGAAACAGTGAATGTCCGACTGATAGGCTCTGTGCTCGAAGACTTTAATGCTGGAATGGGCAACGACAGTGATGAAACTGGAGAGGTTGGTGCCAAGGATCAGGAGTTGGAGTGGGAGGAGGAGGCTGCTCCCACACTCCCCCGCAACATCAATCTGTGGGAAGAGTAGCGTCGTTGCACGGATGAAACAGACGGAAACGAATTCTGAAAGTATCGTAAATCCCGGAATCTTTTTCGATGATTTCGCATCGTTTGTGACTCTTCGGGATGATAGAAAGGAATCCGCGTTATCTGGGAAAACTGTGTGAGATAAAGAAACTTTTTATTTGGTAAATATATTTTTCGTTTTATTGAGTTAACTGATGACAGGGTCCGTTGTGAGACGGGCCCTGTTCTTTTTTGACAGGCAGAGTACTCAGATTGCACAGATATTCTTTTTTTCAATATTTGTTGTGGAAAGAAAAACCTGCTGCGCAACGCCGCGAGTTGTTTTCAAATTCTATTCACAAAGAATGAAGATTTACGCTACGCGCCTTTCAAAAACAAAGAAAAACCAAGAAAAACTAATAAAAACCGAGGTATTACTAATAAAAACCTGTTTTTCCTTGTTTGCTTTTGTTTTTATTTGTTTTTGAAAGGTGCGGAAGTGTAAATTTACTGGCCGCCAAAGAGCTGGTCGAGGAGGGTGTAGAAAGCGGGATCTTCGCCTACGATGGTCTTGACGATTCTGCCTTCGGGCGAAATGATGATTTTGGTGGGGAAGCCTTGTATGCCGTAGTCGGCCGGCACTCTCGAGTCGCGCGGGCTATAGACATGGAGCCAGGGCAGATTGTGTTGCTTCACGGCATCGCGCCATTTCTGTTCGGGGTCGTTGCAGTCGATGCCGAGGATTTCGAATTTACCGCGGTACTTGTTGTAGTACTCCTTCATTTGGGGGAATCCCTTGATGCACCATCCGCACCACGATCCCCAGAAGTCGAGGACGACATACTTGCCGCGCAGTGAGCTGAGCGACAGCTGCCCGCCATTGATGTCGGTGAGCGTGAAGTCGGGGGCGGGTCGCCCTTCGGCCTGCAGCTGTCCCGCCTGTTGCTCGGCCTGCTGCTGCGCCTCGTAGTTGTCGATGGCTTTTTGGTAGAAGGCCTTCATTCGTCCGTTTCTCACGTTGTCGCTCAGCAGAGCGGCGGCCTCGCGCATTTTCTGCGGGGGCATGAAGACGATGGCCGCCGCGGCGGCGTCGGAATGGCTGTTTGTGCGGATGAAGTTGGCGATGGTGTTCTCCATCTCCTGCACGATGGGTTGGTTCTCTTGTTGGAAGATTTGCAGGACGGAGTCTTCGGGCGCACCGTTTTTCATCATGTCGGTGCAGCGGCTGACGAGGGCTTGCTGCTTGTTCTTCGTGTTGTTCATGGCTTTGTTGAGCACGTTGTAGTCCTGGTAGAACTGCGAGCCTCCCATCTCGAAGTTGTCGGCTTGGCCGTTGAAGGTGACGTGCTCGCCCGGAACGCCCACAAAGGCGATGTGGGCGCCCTGTTGGCCGCGCACGGCCGCGGGGCTGGCACAATGGACTATATCGACTTTTTGGAGCTTGAACTGAAAGTCGAACTTCCCGTTTTTCACAATCACGGTCTGTGGTGCGTTTTGTGTTTCGGCTGTGAAGACCAGCAGAGTGTCGCCCGTGTTGCTCATGTTGCCCGCCACGTGGAGTGCGTCCTCGGCGGCGCATCCTGTCTGCATGACCGCCATGATGGCGAAGGCAATGAAGGTTTTTTTTGTTTTCATGTGGTTTGTCTTGAATTTGCATGTGTGCTTTCGGGTCACGTTCCGAAAACTCCAGCAAATATAGCTTGAAAGAGCTGAAAGTGGCTCGATCGTTATTATTTATTATGAAGTGCGGGTCGGAAGTTTGTTTTTTTAACACAAAAAACGTTTGTCGGGTGTTATTTTATGTTTTTTCCTTCGCCATTTCGTTGGATTGCAGTATCTTTGCAGAGATATTCATTAATAATTCAGAGTACATTATGAAGATAGCATTGATAGGCTACGGCAAGATGGGCAAAATGATTGAGCAGATTGCCCGCGACCGTGGCCACCAGATTGTGAGCATCATTGACATTGACAACCAGCAGGACTTCGACAGCCCCGAGTTTGCCAGTGCCGACGTGGCCATCGAGTTCACCGCCCCGCAGGCTGCCTACGGCAATTATCTGAAGGCCTGGGCCAAGGGCGTGAAGGTGGTGAGTGGCTCCACGGGTTGGATGAAGGAGTACGGTGACGACGTGCGCCGCGCCTGTTCGGACGAGGGCAAGACTCTGTTTTGGGCGTCGAACTTCTCGATTGGCGTGGCCATCTTCTCGGCCGTGAACCGCTATTTGGCCAACATCATGAACCAGTTTCCGCAGTACGACGTCGAGATGGAGGAAACCCATCACGTCCACAAGCTGGACCATCCCAGCGGCACGGCCATCACGCTGGCCGACGAGATTGTGGAGCGCATCGACCGCAAGGAGGCGTGGGCTGAGGACACCACCGACCCCAAGCTGTTGCGCGTGGACCATATCCGCCGTGGCGAAGTGCCGGGCATTCACACCATCCGCTATGACTCCGACGCCGACCTGATCACCATCAGCCACGACGCCCACTCGCGCAAAGGCTTTGCCCTGGGAGCCGTTCTGGCCGCTGAATACACGCTGAACCACCAGGGACTGCTCACCATCAGCGACATGTTTAAGTTCTAGAGTTAGGAGTTAGCCCCCACCAAACCTCCCCCCGTAGGGGAGGCTTCCTGCGCACTGGGCTTCCCCCTACAGGGGGGATGAGAGGGGGGGCAAAAAAACCGAAGAAAACAAATGATTGACAAAGAAAAACAGAAACTGAATCCGAAGGTGCAATGGGCCAAGTTCATCGTGGTGCTTGCGCTCTACCTGCTGTTTCTCTACTGGCTGAAGAGCTGGTGGGGACTGCTGTTGGTTCCGTTCATCTTCGATGTGTATATCACCAAGAAAATCAAGTGGCAGTGGTGGAAAGATAGCGAAGGCCCCGTCAAGTTCGTCATGTCGTGGGTCGATGCGCTGGTGTTTGCGCTGGTGGCTGTCTATTTCATCAACCAGTTCTTCTTTCAGAACTATGTCATTCCCTCCAGTTCGCTGGAGAAGTCGCTCCTCACGGGCGACTATCTGTTTGTGAGCAAGGTGAGCTACGGGCCGCGCATACCGCAGACACCGCTCACCATGCCGCTCACGCAGCACACGCTGCCCGTGTTCGAGTGCAAGAGCTACATAGAGTGGCCCCACTGGGACTATCGCCGCGTGAAGGGTCTCGGCAAGGTGGAACTGAACGACATCGTGGTGTTCAACTATCCCGCCGGCGACACCATCTGCACCAAGCCCCAATTCCAGACCGAGTACTACCACATGGTGTATGACGCCGGCGAGGGCATCTACGGACAGAACGTTGGTCAGCCCGACTTCTCGGTGCTCAACCAGATTCAGATTTACGACCTGTTCAAGGAGGTCTATGCCATGGGTCGTCGCTATGTGGCCAGCAATGCCATGGAGTTTGGCGAGATTGACTCGCGTCCCACCGACCGCCGCGAGAACTACGTGAAGCGTTGTGTAGGTCTGCCCGGCCAAACGCTGCAAATCAAAGACCGCATTATTTATCTCGACGGCAAGCCCAACAAGGAACCCGAAAATGTGCAATACACCTACAAGGTGAAACTGCGTCAGAACCTGCCCGACGACGTGATGAAAGACCTGGGCATCTCGATGGAAGACCTGATGAGCCTGAATCAGAATGGATTCATGCCGCTCACCAAGCGTGCTGTGGCTACGCTCGCCTCGCGCAAAGACCTGGTGGAGAGCATCGAACTGAACACCGAGGCCCGGCTGCAGGAGGTCTATCCGCGCAACGCCATCACCGGCTGGACGCGCGACAACTATGGCCCCATCTGGATTCCCAAGAAGGGCGAGAGCGTGAAACTCTCCATGGACAACATCGCCATCTACGAGCGGCCCATCCGCGTGTATGAGGGCAACGACCTGAAGGTGAGCAACGGCCAGATTTACATCAACGGCCAGCTGGCCACTGAATACACGTTCAAGATGGACTACTACTGGATGATGGGCGACAACCGCCACAACTCGGCCGACTCGCGCTACTGGGGCTTTGTGCCCGAAGACCACATCGTGGGCAAGCCCATCTTCATCTGGTGGTCGAGCGACCCCGACCGCGGTGGTCTGGGCGGCATCCGTTGGAGCCGTCTCTTCCGCTGGGTCGATAACATCAAATGAGTTGGCCCCCCTCTCATCCCCCCTGTAGGGGGAAGCCCTGTGCGCAGGAAGCCTCCCCTACGGGGGGAGGTTTGGTGGGGGCCAACTCCTAACTCTTAACTCTTTCAGCACCATGAACACATCACCCACACAACGACGCTGGATTGCGCGGCAAGTCCTGTTGCTTGTCGCCACCTGTGTGCTGTTGCTGGTGTTGATGCTGTTTGTGCGCGCATACTGTTTCACCGTCTATGCCGACCCGGCATCGGGCGACCGCGTCATTGTCAACCGTCTGGACCGCCAGCAGTTCAGCAAGGGCGACCGAGTGGTGTTTGCCCAGCACGATGTTTCTCACATCGGCTATGTCGAAGCGCTGCCCGGCGACACCATCACCCTGAAGGGCCAGCAGTATCTCATTCCGTTGCGTTGCCAATGCCAAGGAACCGACTGCTCCTACTGTCGCTACTATCTGGTGAACACCGCCAGCGGAGCCACCTTGGTCAGCCAGTATGCCATGACTGGCAAAGCCTACAAACTCTATTAATCCCATGCCTACCGCCCTCCTTTCAACCACCTATTTCGGCCCTGTGCAGTGGTATCAGAAACTGGTGAGCTACGACCAGGTGGTCATCGACCCCGCTGAGCCCTTCGTCAAGCAAACCTATCGCAACCGTTGTGTCATTGCCACCACCCACGGCCCGCTGTCGCTGACCATTCCCGTGGTACACGGAGCGGCCGAGGAAACGGCCACCGGCGGTGGTCAAGAAAAAGGCCCGTCAGCCGATAAGCCCCTCGTTCGGGACATCCGCATCAGCGACCACGGCAACTGGCGCCATCTTCACTGGAACGCGCTGGTGAGTGCCTACGGCGAGTCGCCCTTCTTCGAATATTATGCCGACGACCTGCGCCCCTTCTTCGAGCGTCGGTGGGATTTTCTTTACGATTTCAACATGGAAATCACGCTCAAGATGTGCGAGCTGCTCGACATCAACAGCCCCTTCCGCGCCACCCCCTTGCAGGAGGGCGCGGAAGGGGCTGTCGTTGATTTCCGCACGTCCATACGTCCCAAGCGTCCGTTGCCCGATGCTGAGTTCGTGGCTAAGCCCTACTATCAGGTGTTTCGCGCCAAGCACGGTTTCCTGCCCAACCTGAGCATTCTCGACCTGCTGTTCAACATGGGCAACGAGAGCATCCTGTTTTTGAGTTAGGAGTTGGCCCCCACCAAACCTCCCCCCGTAGGGGAGGCTTCCTGCGCACTGGGCTTCCCCCTACAGGGGGGGATGAGAGGGGGGGCCAACTCTTAACTCTTGTTCCAGTTCCTCCAGCGAGCTGACCACCGCCAGGTGGTCGCGCAGCGTACTGCGAATCACGCCCTGGCTGTTCATGGCTTCGACCATGCTCAGCAGCGGGTTCCAGAACCCCTTCATGTTGTAGAGAATCACGCGCTTGTGGTGGTAGCCAATGCTGGCCGAGGCCAGTTGGGTGAACACTTCGTCGAGTGTGCCCACTCCACCGGGCAGCGCCACGGCCACGTCACTTTGTGCCAGCATCAGGTCTTTGCGGTCGGAGAGATCCTGGCAGAATATCTCCACATCCACGTAGTCCGACTTTCGTCCGTTCTTCTCGATGATGCTCGGAATCACGCCGATGGTCTGTCCGCCCGCCTCGTGAGCCGCCCGTGCCACGCACTCCATGAGTCCCATGTTTACCCCTCCGAACACGATGGAATGGCCGTTTTTTGCAGCCCACTTGCCCAGTTGTTCCGTGGCCAGGAAAAAGTCGGGGTCTATCTGCTCGTTGGCAGAACAAAAGATACAAATTTTCATTTCGGCTTTCTGTTTGTCGTTTGTTGTTTTCCGCTTTCTTTCGTGCAAATTTACGGCAAAAAAACGAGAATCACGAAAAACGTGCTTTGAATTGCAAAACAACGTCGTGAGACACCTCAAAATTCTCTAGCCTGAATTATTCACGCAGTATAGTTATTGCGCTCCGCGCCTTTGGCTTTCCCCATTGCTTTTCCCTTCGGCCAGCGACCGTTGGTTCCCGCTGTCGCGCCTACCCGTAGCCTTTCGGCCAGCGATTTTCAATTCAAAAACCAATAAAAACAAAGAAAAACCAACAAAAACAAGGAGGGGCTTTACAAATAAAAACCTGT
>DFFM01000040.1:90842-98213 GCA_002369515.1 Prevotella sp. UBA3776
TCCGTTTTTGTTTTTATTTGTTTTTTGAAGGCGCGGAGCGCTATTCTTCCATCTATGTGGATGTTTTAGCTACAAAGGATTTGGTGGCACGACCAGCGGATAATCATATTATTTTTCTCAACTTTCGCATGTTAAGTAAACAAGGAGTTGCAAGGAGTTACAAGGAGTTTCAAGACATTAGTCTTTGCTCTGAGTCCTTCTGTTTTTGGGGAAACACGGCACGAAGCTATTGTCTTGCAACTCCTTGAACTCCATGAACTCCTTGAACTCCAAAAAGTTGAGCGATAGCGAAACTTGAATTATTTTTTATCTCGCGACGCTGCCTCAGATTCGCTGTGAGCAGTACACCGCAAAGTCCTGCACTGGGGCATTCTGATGGTTGTTGGCTATTTTTAAAACTTTTCTTTTGGGTATGTCGGCAAAAAGCCGTATTTTTGCATTTTTAAAGCAGAAAAGAACAGCATAACAAGAAAATTCAGGACCCAAAATGTCAACAATAGAGATAAGGAAAGTCAGCAGCAAGAAGGACTTGACCACTTTCATCGATTTCCATTACGACTTGTATAAGGGCAATGCCTACGACGCGCCCACCCTTTTCAGCGACGACTTCTCGACGCTGAGCAAGGACAAGAATGCGGCTTTCGAGTTTTGCGAGGCCGAATACTATCTGGCCTACCGCGACGGAAAGCTGGTGGGGCGAGTGGCCGCCATCGTCAACCACAAAGCCAACAAACGCTGGGGGCGCAAGAGTGTGCGCTTCGGGTGGATTGACTTCATCGACGACCTGGACGTGTCGCGCGCGCTGATGCAGGCCGTCGAGGACTATGGACGCCGAATGGGGATGGAAGAAATCATCGGGCCGCTGGGCTTCACCGACTTCGACCCCGAGGGCATGCTCACCGAGGGCTTCGAGGAGCTGGGCACCATGGCCACCATCTACAACTATCCCTACTACCCGCAGCACATGGAGCGGCTGGGCGGATGGGAGAAGGACAACGACTACGTGGAGTTCAAGATCATCGTGCCCGACAAGATTCCCGAGAAGATGGTGAAGATTGCCGAAATGATTCAGAAACGCTACAATCTGCATGTGCGCAAGCTGACGCGCAAGGAGATTGACAACGGCAAGGGCCACGAGGTGTTCCACCTGATCAACGACACGTTCAAGGACCTTTACGGCTACTCCGAACTGACCGACCGTCAGGTGGACCAGTATGTGAAGATGTACTTGCCCATGGCCGACCTGAACCTGATTCCCGTGATTGAGGACTGGAGCACCGACGAGCACCGGATGGTGGGCGTGGGCATAACCATCCCGTCGCTTTCGCGCGCCCTGCAGAAGTGCCGCCGCGGCAGGCTGTGGCCCTTCGGGTGGTTCCACATCCTGCGCTCGCTGAAGATGCACAAAACCAACATCGTTGACCTGATGATGATTGGCGTACTGCCCGAATACCGCAAGAAGGGCGCCAACGCACTGATGTTCTACGACCTCATTCCCTGGTACCAGAAGTACGGAATAGAGTGGGGCGAGAGCCAAGTGGAGATGGAAAGCAACGAAAACGTGCAGGGCCAGTGGAGCTACTTCGAAACCATCAACCACAAGCGCCGCCGCTGCTACAAGAAGCTGATTGCGAAGCAGTGATGGCGCGGAATGATGGAGCAGAGAAGTAGGGGAGGAGAGGAATAGCGATTTAAAAAAAGGAATCAGCAATGGCAGAGGATTTAGACAACATACAACAGAACGGACAGACCGTAGAATACACCGACGACAACATTCAGACGCTGACGGGCATTGAGCACATCCGGCTGCGCCCCGGCATGTACATCGGCCGTCTGGGCGACGGCAATCTGCCCGAGGACGGCATCTACGTGCTGCTGAAGGAAGTGATGGACAACTCCATCGACGAGTTCAAGATGAATGCCGGCAAGCGCATCGAAGTGGATGTGGACGACAACCTGCGCGTCACCGTCCGCGACTATGGGCGGGGCATTCCGCAGGGCAAGCTGATCGAAGCCGTGAGCGTGTTGAACACGGGCGGCAAGTACGACTCGAAGGCTTTCAAGAAGTCGGTGGGTCTGAACGGCGTGGGCGTGAAGGCCGTGAATGCCCTGAGCCGCCGCTTCGAGGTGCGCAGCTATCGCGACGGCATGGTGCGCCGTGCGGTTTTCGAGCGGGGTGTGCTGAAAGAGGACGTCACCGAGCAGAGCAGCGAGGAGCACGGCACTTACATCTTCTTCGAGCCCGACAACGACGAGAAACTGTTCAAGAACTACTCGTTCCACGACGAGTTCGTGGAAACGATGCTCCGCAACTACACCTACCTGAACCAGGGGCTCACCATCATGTACAACGGTCGCCGCATTGTGAGCCGCAACGGCCTGTGCGACCTGCTGACCGACACCATGACCAACGACGGGCTTTACCCCATTGTACACATGCGTGGCGAGGACATCGAGATAGCCTTCACCCACACCGACCAGTACGGCGAGGAGTACCACTCGTTCGTCAACGGACAGCACACCACCCAGGGCGGCACCCACCAAAGTGCCTTCAAGGAGCACATTGCGCGCACCATCAAGGAGTTCTTCGGCAAGTATGAGTCGGGCGACATCCGCAACGGACTGGTGGCTGCCATTGCCATCAACGTGGAGGAGCCCGTGTTTGAGAGTCAGACCAAGATAAAACTCGGCTCAACGCTCATGGCTCCGGGCGGCGACAGCATCAACAAGTATGTGGGCGACTTCGTCAAGCAGCAGGTGGACAACTATCTGCACATACACACCGAGGTGGCCGAGGCCATAGAGCAGAAAGTGAAGGAGAGCGAGCGCGAGCGCAAGGCCATGGCCGGCGTGGCCAAACAGGCGCGCGAAAAAGCCAAGAAGGCCAACCTGCACAACCGCAAGCTGCGCGACTGCCGCATTCACTTCAGCGACACCAAGAACGACCGCAAGGAGGAGAGCTGCATCTTCATCACCGAGGGCGACTCGGCCAGCGGAAGCATCACCAAAAGCCGCGACGTGAACACGCAGGCCGTGTTCTCGCTGCGCGGAAAGCCGCTCAATGCCTTCGGCCTGAACAAGCAGGAGGTCTATAAGAACGAGGAGTTCTTTCTGCTCATGTCGGCACTCGACATCGAGGACGGACTCGACTCGCTGCGCTACAACAAGGTGATCGTGGCCACCGACGCCGACGTCGATGGCATGCACATCAGGCTGCTCACCATCACCTTCTTCCTGCAGTTCTTCCCCGAACTGGTGAAGAAAGGGCACGTCTATGTGTTGCAGACGCCGCTGTTCCGCGTGCGCAACCGCCGCACAAAAATAAAGAACAAGAAAGTGCTGGCCGCCGAGGACGAGAAGCAGGCGGCGCAGAACCGCAAGTCGGACTTCATCACCCGCTACTGCTACAGCGACGAGGAACGCCTGAAGGCCATCAGCGACCTTGGCCCCGACCCCGAAATCACCCGATTCAAGGGTCTCGGCGAAATCTCGCCCGAAGAATTTGCCGGATTCATCGGCCCCGACATCCGTCTGGAGCAGGTGACGCTGCACAAGAACGACCAGGTGCAGAAACTGCTGGCCTACTACATGGGCAAGAACACCATGGAGCGCCAAAACTTCATCATCGACAACCTGGTGGTGGAGGAAGACCGGCCCGAGGAGGAAGACGAATGACGAAAAAGAAAACAACAACGATGAAAAAGATATTTCTAGCTTTGTGCCTGCTGCTTTCTTTGCAGGCATCCGCCCAACTGCGTTTCAATCTGGGGCAGAACAGCCCCATGGCCAAACTGCAATGGGCTGAGGCCGCCATCAACTCGCTCTACGTCGATTCGGTTGACGAGAGCAAACTGGTGGAGGACGCCATCCGGGGCATGCTCAAGGAGCTGGACCCCCACTCGTCGTATGCCACGCCCAAGGAGGTGAAGTCGATGAACGAGCCCCTGCAGGGCAATTTCGAGGGCATCGGCGTACAGTTCAACATGGTTGAGGACACGCTCATCGTCATTCAGCCCGTCACCAACGGCCCCTCGGAGAAGGTGGGCATCGTGGCTGGCGACCGCATCGTCCAGGTGAACGACACGGCCATCGCCGGGGTGAAAATGTCGAAGGAGGACATCATGAAGCGGCTGCGCGGCCCCAAGGGCACCAAGGTGAACCTGGGCATTGTGCGCCGGGGCGTGAAGGGGCTGCTCACCTTCGTGGTGACGCGCGACAAGATTCCCGTGAAGACCATCGACGCCGTTTATATGATACAGCCCGGTGTGGGATACATCCGCATCGGCAGCTTCGGGGCCAACACCCACCAGGAGTTTCTCGATGCCGTGCAGCAGCTCAAGCAGCAGGGCATGAACGACCTGTTGCTGGACCTTCAGGACAACGGTGGCGGCTATCTGCAGGCTGCCGCCGACATCGCCAACGAGTTTCTGCAGCGGGGCGACATGCTGGTCTATACCGAGGGCCGGCGGGTGCCGCGCAACGAGTTTAACGCCGACGGGCGCGGACTCTTGCAGAGCGGCAAGGTGGTGGTGCTCATCAATGAGTTCACGGCCTCGGCGGCCGAAATCGTCACCGGAGCCATTCAAGACCAGGACCGCGGGTTGGTGGTGGGCCGCCGCTCGTTTGGCAAGGGGCTGGTGCAACGCCCCATCGACATGCCCGACGGCTCGATGATTCGACTGACCGTTGCCCACTACTACACGCCCAGTGGCCGCTGCATACAGAAACCCTACAAGAAAGGCGACCTCAGGGACTACGAGATGGACTTGGACAACCGGCTGAAGCACGGCGAACTGACCAATCCGGACAGCATCCACTTTGCCGACTCGCTGAAGTACAAGACCCTGCGCAAGGGGCGCACCGTCTATGGCGGCGGTGGCATCATGCCCGACTTCTTCGTGCCTCTCGACACCCTGCAATACACCCGATTCCACCGTCAGCTCTCGGCCAAGAGCATCGTCATCAACCAGAACCTGCGCTACATTGACAGCAACCGCAAGCGGCTGAAAGCCCGCTACACCAGCTACGAACAGTTCCGCCGCGAGTTCGAGGTGCCGCAGGAACTCATCGACAGCATCATCGCAGAGGGCGAGAAGCAGAAGCTGAAACCCAAGGACGACGACGAGCTGCAGCGCACACTGCCCTATCTGCGCAACCAACTGAAGGCCCTCGTGGCGCGCGACCTTTGGGACATGAGCGAGTATTTCCAGATTGCCAACGACCAGAACCACATCTACCAGAAGGGGCTGCAGGTGATGAACAGCAAGGAGTAGCAATGGCTGCCCCCAACAATCAGAAAAGAATGGAAGATTTCGATATTCGTCAAGAAAGTTATTCGTCGGCAGAGAAAGAGTTCGAGAATGCCCTCCGCCCGCTGAAATTCGGCGATTTCAGCGGCCAGCAGAAGGTGGTGGAGAACCTGGAGGTGTTTGTCGAGGCTGCCAAATATCGCGGCGAACCGCTCGACCACACGCTCCTGCACGGCCCTCCCGGACTGGGCAAGACCACCCTCTCGAACATCATTGCCAACGAGCTGGGCGTGGGATTCAAGATTACCAGCGGCCCCGTGCTCGACAAACCGGGCGACCTGGCCGGCATCCTCACCTCGCTGGAACCCAACGACGTGTTGTTCATCGACGAGATACACCGGCTCTCACCGGTGGTGGAGGAGTATCTCTATTCGGCCATGGAGGACTATCGCATCGACATCATGATAGACAAGGGCCCCTCGGCGCGCAGCATCCAGATAGATCTCAACCCCTTCACGCTCGTCGGGGCCACCACCCGCAGTGGACTGCTCACCGCGCCGTTGCGCGCGCGGTTCGGCATCAACCTGCATCTGGAATACTACGACCCGCAGACACTCACCAAGATCATCCGCCGCTCGGCCAACATACTGAAGGTGCCCATCGACGACGACGCTGCCGTGGAGATAGCCCGCCGTTCGCGCGGAACGCCCCGTATAGCCAACGCGCTGCTGCGCCGTGTGCGCGACTTCGCCCAAGTGAAGGGCACCGGGCGCATTGACACCCGCATTGCCCGCATCGCCCTCACGGCTCTCAACATCGACCAGTTTGGACTCGACGAGATAGACAACAAGATTCTGCTCACCATCATCGACAAGTTCCGCGGTGGCCCGGTGGGCGTATCGACCATCGCCACGGCCATTGGCGAGGACACCGGCACCGTTGAGGAGGTCTATGAACCATTCCTCATCATGGAGGGATTCATCAAGCGCACCCCCCGAGGGCGCATGGCCACCGAGCTGGCCTACCAGCACTTCGGACGCAACCTGTATGGCGGCGACAACGGCCAGCCCACGCTTTTCGACTGAGGCCCCCCTCAAATCCCCCCTAGGGGTGGAAGTTCCGCGCGCCTCTCTCTTTCAGTCTCTCCCCCCAGGGGGAGTCGGAGGGGGCTCCTCCTTCTAAAGAAAAAAATTATTAATACATTATTATATATACATTATGCACACTAAAGAATATAAGCGCACGACCGTAACCGCCGCCCTGCCATACGCCAACGGCGGCGTTCACATCGGTCATCTGGCAGGAGTCTATGTGCCGGCCGACATCTATGTCCGCTACCTGCGGCTGAAGAAGCAGGAGGTGGTGTTCATTGGCGGCAGCGACGAGCACGGAGTGCCCATCACCATCCGTGCCCGCAAGGAAGGCATCACGCCCCAGGACGTGGTCGATCGCTACCACGCCATGATCAAGAAGTCGTTCGAAGACTTCGGCATTTCGTTCGACATCTACAGCCGCACCACCTCGAAAATCCACCACGAGTTTGCAGCCCAGTGGTTCCGCAAACTCTACGACGAGGGCAAACTCGTCGAGGAAACCACCACGCAGCTCTACGACGAGGAGGCCCACCAGTTTCTGGCCGACCGCTACGTCACCGGCGAATGCCCCCACTGCCACAACGAGGGAGCCTACGGCGACCAGTGTGAAAAGTGCGGACGCGACCTGTCGCCCACCGAGCTCATCAACCCCAAGAGCACCATCAGCGGCTCCACGCCCGTGCTGCGCGAGACCAAGAACTGGTATCTGCCCCTGAACGACTATCAGGAGTGGCTCAAGCAGTGGATTCTGGAGGAGCACAAGGAGTGGCGAAGCAACGTCTATGGGCAGTGCAAAAGCTGGCTCGACATGGACCTGCAGCCACGCGCCATGACGCGCGATCTGGACTGGGGCATCCCCGTGCCCATCGAGGGAGCCGACGGCAAGGTGCTCTACGTGTGGTTCGACGCCCCCATTGGCTATGTGAGCAACACCAAGGAGCTGTGCGAACGGGAGCCCGAAAAGTGGGGCTCGTGGGAAAAATGGTGGCAGGACGAGGACACCCGCCTGGTCCACTTCATCGGCAAGG
>DFFM01000040.1:98285-109970 GCA_002369515.1 Prevotella sp. UBA3776
TTCCACTGCATCATCTTCCCTGTCATGATGAAGGCCCACGGCAAGTACATCATGCCCGACAACGTGCCGGCCAACGAATTTCTCAACCTCGAGAACGATAAGATAAGCACCTCGCGCAACTGGGCCGTCTGGCTGCACGAGTATTTGGAGGACATGCCCGGCAAGCAGGACGTGCTGCGCTATGTCCTGACCGCCAATGCGCCCGAAACCAAGGACAACAACTTCACATGGCGCGACTTTCAGGAGCGCAACAACAACGAACTGGTGGCTGTCTATGGCAACTTCGTCAACCGCGCCCTGCAACTCACCAAGAAGTATTGGGGCGGCGTGGTGCCCGCTTGCGGCGAGTTGCAGGATGTTGACCGCCAGGCATTCGACGAGTTCAAGGACGTGAAGCAGAAGGTGGAGCAGCTGCTCGACCAGTTCAAGTTCCGCGATGCGCAGAAAGAGGCCATGAATTTGGCTCGCATCGGCAACCGTTACATCACCGAGTGCGAGCCATGGAAAGTGTGGAAGACCGACCCCAAGCGCGTAGAGACCATACTCTACATTTCGTTGCAGCTGGTGGCCAACCTGGCCATCGCCTTCGAGCCCTTCCTGCCCTTCTCGTCGAAACGGCTGCGCAGCATGATCAACGTCGATGCCTTCGACTGGAATCAGTTGGGCGACACCGACATCCTGAAGCCCGGCCATCAGCTGGCCGAGCCCGAACTGCTGTTCGAGAAGATTGACGACGAAGCGATTCAGCGCCAGTTGGACAAGCTCGAGGCCACCAAGAAGGCCAACGAGGCCGCCGCATGGAAGGCTGCACCCGTGAAGGAGAATGTCGATTTTGAGACTTTCGAGAAACTCGACATCCGCGTGGGACTCGTCACCGACTGTCAGCGGGTGAAGAAGTCGAAGAAACTGCTGCAGTTCACCCTCGACGACGGCAGCGGCCAGCCGCGCACCATCTGTTCGGGCATCGCCGCTTTCTACGAGCAGCCCGAGCAGCTGATAGGCCGCCGTGTGCTGTTTGTGGCCAACTTCGCACCGCGCAAAATGATGGGCATCGAAAGCCAGGGAATGATACTCTCGGCCGTCGATGCCGACGAAAGCCTCAGCGTGGTGACCACCACCAAGGACGTGAAGCCCGGAAGCCAGGTGGGATAACGTTTTTATTTCGCGAGAACCTTCTTGCGGTCGATGATATAGATGCCAGGTTGCAGATTGCTGTTGCCTGGCATTTTTCTGCCTGCCAGGTCGCTGACAACGGGCGACGAGGCGGGCTTTACTGTAGTTTGACGGATGGCCGACAGGTCGGGGCGAGGCCAAATCTCGTTGATGCCCTCCATGGTGTAGGTGCCGTAAACGGTGAGATGTTCTCGGTCGATGATGGTCATGGTGCCCTTCGAGCCGTCCTGTTTGGTGTAGTTGGTGTCCCACGTCATGGGCACCATGCCGCCCATCTCCTTGCACAGGCGGTGCAGTTCGCGGTAGTGAGCCTTGATAGAGGCGTTGTGCTTCTGCTGGTTTTCACCCGCCATGCCGCTGAGGTCGCGCCAGTTGGCACCAAACTCGCCGATAACCACGGGATAGCCTTTGTCCACGAAGTTGGTTTTCATCATTTGCAGCTGCTTTTTCATCTCGGCCTCGCCATTGTTCACATTGCGCTGCGAACCGCTTACCAGATTGCCCTCGCCCCAGTAGAATTGCATTTTTCCCCACGACGCGTCCTCGCTCATGCCCCAGAACTGCCAGGGATTGTAGTAGTGAACCTCCACGGCCAGCTTGTTGTCCACCACGTCGATGGGCATGCGGCCCGCCATGAATTTGCACGTGTGGTCGATGTTGGTGGAGGGTCCCTGCACCACCAGCACGCGGCGCTCGTTGTTGCCGCCGGTGGCCCGCACGGCATCTACGAATGTCTGGTTGTACTGCATCAGATTGTTGGTGGCGCTTTGCGTGTCGGCGTTCGGCTCGTTCAGTCCGGCGAAGAGCAGGTGCTCGTCGTAGTCTCTGAACGTTTCGGCTATCTGCGTCCACAGTCGGGTCAGAATGTGTTTGTTCTTGGCCACGGTGGTGGGGTCGCTGTCCTTGATGTGCTCTTCCAGCCAGCCGCCGTCCCAATGGTCGTTCAGCACCACGTAGAGTCCGTCGCGCATGCAGTAATCGACAATCTCCTTCACGCGGCCCATCCACGCCGCGTCGATGGTGTAGGTCGAGGCGTCGCTGATGTGGCCGAAGGCCCACGCGCACGGAATGCGCACCGAGCGGAACCCCAGCGAGCGTATGTAGTCGATGATGGCTTGCGAGGTTTTTGTGCCCTGCCATCCCGTTTCCGAATTCAGTCCCCCTTTGTTGTTCCACAGTGCAGCACCCGTCCAGTTGGTGGTGGCTTCCATCGTGTTGCCAAGGTTGATTCCGGGTGCCATGTCGTTGACGATTTCAGAGGCCGTTTTGTCCATGCCGCCCTGGGCCCACAAGCCCGCAGCCAGCGCGAGGGCCGCTGCCAAGGAAAATAATCGTTTCATGCGTTTTTGTTGGTTTTTTTGAGTGGGAAATACTTATTTTCTTTTGATTCACAGATCGTTCGTTTCTGATGCAAATATACAAAAAAATGCCATTGCCACACCATCTTCCGGAAGGCAATCGTTGCGCGGGCGCTCTTTTTTAACATTTTTATTCAAGTTTCGCTATCGCTCAACTTTTTGGAGTTCAAGGAGTTCATGGAGTTCAAGGAGTTGCAAGACAATTGCTTCGTGCCGTGTTTCCCCAAAAACAGAAGGACTCAGAGCAAAGACTAATGTCTTGAAACTCCTTGCAACTCCTTGTTTACTTAACATGCGAAAGTTGAGATTTTTATTGTTCAAACAAAAAAACTTCCGAAATCATGCAATGTTTCTCCATCAGATGTGTATATAATAATGTAAGGACATCAAAATGGAACAAACCACAGAATTGTTCATCGAACAACTGAAGAAGGGGAAGCGCTCTGCAGGGCAATGGCTTGTCAGCCAGTACGGTTCTGTAGTGTTCCAAATGGTGCGCCGCATCGTGGAACGGCAGGAAGATGCCGAGGAGGTCTGTCAGGACGTTTTTGTGAAGGCATGGCAAGGCATCGACGGCTACGACCGCAGCAAAGCCTCGCTCGCCACGTGGCTCAGCCGCATCGCCTACCACGAGTCACTGAACTACCTGCGTGTGCGCCGTCCCGACATTGTCTTGATGGACGACCGCTGCATGGGTTCCGACCAGATTGACGACTCGCCCGAAGAAGGGCCACACGACAGTCAGACCGTCCAACTGCTGGAGCAGGCACTGACGAAGCTTCCCCCAAACGAGCAGGCCGTCATCACGATGTTCTACTACGACAATATGAGCCTTGCCGACATTGCCTACGTCATAGGCTCCATACCCTCTACCGTCGGCTCACAGCTGTGCCGAATCCGCAAGAAACTCTACAAAATGATGAAAGCCATGCACGAATGAACGAGAACGATATCTACACCATGCTGCAGGGCGACGACAATCTGCGCGAAGCCGTCCGCCGCCATGAGCAGAAACAGCCGCCCATGCCTGCCGACCTGAGCGAACGACTGATGCAGCGCATGGAGGAACCGCTCCCTCATAGGGAGGGGAGAATCGGAAGCTTCCCCTTCTGGGGGAGATGGGTGGGGGCCGCCGCTTGCCTGCTCGTCATTGTGGGCGTAGGCTTTGCGCTGCTGCACAAAGAAGAACCGGCAAAATCTGAGCAGATGATGGTGAAGCGGGCCAAGCCCGTATCAGTACCAAAGTATGCTGCTGCGCCGAAACAAAACCCAATAAAGCCTCTCCCCTCAGTCTCCTCCCCCGTAGGGAGGGGAAAAAAAGAAGCCTCCCCTACGGGGGGAGGCTTAGAGGGGGCTCCCACTGGAGGCTTGGAGGGGGGTGTCAACGACCCCAACGTGCTCTACGCCGCTCATGCTCACGAGGAAGATACGGTGTCCTATCAGTCACCGGCCCGCATGGATGAGTTCATCGCCGAGATGGCGGCATATAACAAGGTCGAGGCGGTGCCACTCGAGTGCTCATCGGGCAATAGTGACCTGGCGGTTGTCAGCACGGCCTACGTCTTCGAAGACGACCAGGAGTTCCATCTCTTTGCCCGCTTGTTGCAGGCCGCCTGCTGGTACGACAGCCAGACGCCGGGCTACTTGCTCAACTTCTCCCACCAGCAGTTTTTCTTCACCCTGAAGGACATGCGCCGGAAGGAGAAATACCTCTGGATAGCAGAGCGCATAGGCGGCAACCGCATCCTGCTCTACGCCACCCACTCGCCGACCGAGGCCAAAGTCTCTTCGGAGTGTTTTCAGAAATATCGCGAACAGCTGACGCTTATAAAACACAATCTATAACATAACATAAAAGGAAGTCTTATGGAGAGAACAATGATAATGATTCTGATGATGATGGCTGGCCTCGCCACGTTGGCACAGCCTAAGAATGCTGCCGCTGCGACGAACTACCATGACGGCGATGTCATAGAGTACGCAAGGAGCAGTGGTCACTATTTGATGTCTATGCCGCCAGTTACCGTTGACGAAAAAACTGGGTTGTCGATAGCCCTTTGGTATAGAACCGAGAAAGACGACTGGTTTGAGCCTTCCGGCCTCGTGGTGGAGCATGTTCCTACCGTGCAGTTAGACCAGTCGCTGCCTGGTTATGACCTCTACATAAAGGAAGGTTCCTTCATGCCCATGCCCTGGCGGCTGACCGAAGAGAATGGCGAGACCGTGCTGCACTGCTATTTCCGCATGCCTGCCGACATCGTGGATAACTTCTGGCTGACCGATGAAGAGGGATGCATTCTCGACAATGAGACCGGCATCAGCTACAGAGCCCGGCGCACGGAGCCCGACTGCTACTACAAACGCTTCATCATCAAGGGCAAGAAGGGGTCGGTGCTCGACTTCAAAATCTTCTTCCCCCCGCTGCCCGAGACCACTAAGGATATTTCCATCTATGGCGTACCCAATTGGCAGTTGAGAGGCGAACGAGTGAAACTGAACCGGCAGCCGTCAGGTCTCGTGTATCAGGGCGTGGCCAACTACTACGACTCGGTTCCTGAGTTCCATCACCCGACCCTCGTCACCGAGGCCAAGAACTACGACAAGGACAATTTCTTCACATGGTCGGAATACAAGGACGCCCATCTCATCAAGCCCATTCCAGAGGGAACGATGGCCATGTGGCTGACCCCTGAAGCCACCTACGTCGCCATTTCCACCCACATGAACTGGCGCAGGGAATATTTCGGTCGCGGCGGCAACACCATCCTCATTGACAAGTCGGGCCATCAGTACCGATGCAAGGACGTGATGGACTATCCCAACGACAAGTTGTTCTGGGTGCAGGGCTATTCTGCCGACTATTTTGCCATGGTGCTCATCTTTGAGCCCCTGCCGCTCAACCTCGAAACCATCACCTATATCGTTCCTGAAGGCGAGCCCTTCAAGGCTAATTTCGCCGACTGGAGCGGCGAAGTAAAGGCCGACCTCAGCATCAAGGAACTCCGCGACAACCAGAAGCTGTTCAAGTATTTCCCGAGGCAGATGGTGGAATAAGAAAGTGAAGAGTGAAGAATTAAGAGTGAAGAGTGAAGAATGAAGAACGGGCTTTTATCTAAAAAGAAAACAATGATCACCGCTCTGCTCGCCCTCGTCTGGATGACGGGGCTGGCACAGACAAAGACAGCAACAGTCATAGGTTATTCACCCGCACTGAAAGACGGGACATTAGTGTTTGCTGGTACTGGTAGTACAGTACCTGTGGTAGATACCGTGCAGGCCGGACGATTCGCTTACACCCTGCCCGTTGAGGAATTCACCGAGAGCTCCCTCTCTTTCTTTGGCGAAGGCTGCCCCAGATCTTACACGCTGATCTTTCTGCGTCCCGATGTGACTGTGAAAGTGACGGGCAATGACTGCCTTAACCCTTTATGGAAGGTGGAGAGCCCGATACCTGAACAGCAGACCCTGAATCGTATAACGGACCATTGCCGTGATGTGCTGACTGAAAAAATGCAGTTGGACTTGGCTAATGCACCTCGGGAAAAACGAGACTCCGTTACGATGATATGGATGAAACAACAAATGGATATTCTGCCCTCACTGCCTGTAGATGCTGCTACAATCCGTGTACTATTGGATATCTCTGAAACGGCAATGATAAGGAAAGACTTTCCGTATATGGAGCAGTTGAAAGAAGTGGAGAAGACCATCGCCGCCCGTGCGCCAAAAGGCTTTGAAGAGAAATTAGCAGAGATTCATTCCTATGTCTATGCGAAGAATGAGCAGCAGATAGCCGAGGAATTGGCCAGCAATGAGCGCGTGTTCTTCAAGAAATACGACGACGTGGCCCCAGAAAACATTCTCCAGACCATCCTCGACAAGTATAAAGGCAAAGCCGTACTCATCGACATGTGGGCTACATGGTGCGGCCCCTGTCGTGCTGGTCATAAAACGATGGCGCCTCTTAAAGAAGAGTTGAAGGGGCGCAACATCAAATTCATCTACATCACCCCGCCCTCGTCGCCTCCTACCACTTGGATGGGAATGATTAAGGATATCGACGGCGACCACTACTATCTGACGGAAGAACAAAACCACTACATCCTCAATCACTTCGAGTCCAGTGGCATCCCCACATACGCTATCTACGACACCAAAGGCCATCAGACCTACAAGAGTATTGGTTTCCCTGGCAATGATGTGATCCGCAAAGAATTGGAAAAAGCAAGCAACTAACATGAACAAGAAAACTATCATTACAATGATGCTTGCCCTCGTTGCAATGGCAGGGCTGGCGCAGACAAAGAATTACACTATTCAAGGAAACTTATCTGAGGTGGCCAAAGCAACGGCGAAACAGGGTGTTAGTTTCGATTCCGTTACCATCGTGAACACCGTAACGAATGAAGTGACTACAAGATGCACCATCCAAGACGGTGTGTTCACAATCAAGGGAACCATCGACAAGCCCTTCTGTGCAATGCTCTGCATTTGGTCCTCCGCTTCAGTCAATGGGGATAGAAAGAGTAAGAAATCCAGATTACCCATTATCATCGAGCCGGGCGACATCATGTTTGATGGCAACCGCCAGATTCCTGTAATTAGCTGAACAGTTCGCAATAATGTTTTATCAGAGACTCTTTCTAAACGCAATACTCCTGATTTTACAGAGAAACTAAAGGAACTTGTCATTCAGCATAAGGACGACGTGTTGGCTATTCCGTTGCTTCTGATGTTGGACGACAACATCATGGAACAACCAGAAATCCTATTGTCACTTGTCAATCAAAGTTGTAGCGAAGTACAAAATCATCCGAACATCATTAAAGTGAAAGAAAAGGCCGAAGCAGCACTTTCACAGAATGAAGGCGAGATGTTCAAGGACTTTGCCGTAGAGTACAACGGAAAGACCACACGACTCTCTGACTATGTGGGGCGTGGCCAATATGTACTTGCAGACTTCTGGGCTTCGTGGTGCGGCCCATGCCGACAGCAGATTCCCGACTTGATTAGTCTCTATCAACAGTATAAAGAGAAGGGGCTGACGGTGCTTGGCTTTGCCTTCCGTGAAAAACCCGAAGATACTGAAAAAGCCATCCGCGACCTCGGCATCCCATATCCACAGATCATCAATGCTCAGGACATTCCTGCCGCACTCTATGGTATAGACGCCCTTCCTCATACCATTATCTTCGCCCCAGACGGTACCATCATCGCCCGTAATATCTATGGGGATGAACTGAAAGAGAAACTCAACGAAATATTCCCCAAATGACAAATAAAACAAACGAATATGCACAAGAAAAGTATTATCACAATGATGCTCGCCCTCGTCTGGATGGCAGGGCTGGCACAGACAACAAAGACCGTAACCATCACAGGCAGTTCACCCGCATTGAAAGACAGCACGCTGGTGCTTGCCGGTGTGGGTATATCGGGAACTGTTGTAGATACCGTCCAAAGCGGACGTTTCGCCTTCACACTACCTGTTGAAGAACTATCCAACGGCTTTCTCTCTTTAATAGGCGAAGGTTGCCCCAATTTCTCTCTTTCCCTCATGATGAAGCCTGATGCGACAATAAAACTTGCGGGAACAGACTGTATCTATCCACTTTGGAAGGTGGAAAGCCCGATTCCTGAGCAACAGACAATGAACCGCGTCACGGAGCATTGTCGTGACGTGATAAAGGAGCTTATTCAAATCGAACAGAAGAAAGACTGGAATAAGTTTGACTCTATCAACATGGTGTATATGAAACAGCAGATGGACATTCTGCCCTCACTGCCTGTGGATGCTGCTTCTATAAATGTCCTGTGGCGCATATCTAGACTGCTGATTAACATGAAAGACTTTCCGTACATGGAAGAGTTGAAGAGTCTGGAGAAGTCTTTCGCTGCCCGTGCACCAAAAGGGTTTGAAGACCAGTTGGCAGAGATTCACACCTATATTTATCCACCGCATGTTCTCCAGATAGGCGAAGAGGCCGTTGATGCTGAACTCTTCGACATGCAGGGCAACAGGCATCATCTCCTTGAAGGCCTGGCGGATGGCCGATACCTGCTGCTCGATCTCTGGGGCATCGGCTGCGGTCCATGCCGGATGTCTGAACCGGAGATGCGTGAAGCCTATGGGCGAATGAAGGATAAGCTGGAAATCGTTGGCATCAATGAAGACAAATTCTCCTCATGGAAGAATAGCGACTTCAGTAAGCGCATCGTTTGGAAGAACTGGAACGACGGCAAGATGGGAAGCAGCATCAGCAGCAGATATTGCGACGAAGGCGCCGTGCCTTATTACATATTGATTTCGCCCGACAAGCGCATCGTGACGAAGGCCGTGGGCTATTATCCGGGAATGTTCTTAGGGTTGGCCGATGCCGTCAACGGTCTCAAGCAGGACAACAGTGCCAACCTTTCTTTTGTCGTCCGAAAAGTTGAAGTCAATGACAACGGCACCACCGTCGGTTTCCGCTATTATAGTCATAAGGAATATGGGTTCCGCATCGTCAAGGATTCCTATCTTGAGGCCAATGGCAAGAAGTATAAAGTGACGGCAGCCGACGGAATCACGCTTGATGAAAACAACTATCCCAATGTGAAAGCAACAGATTCAACGGAAGACTTTATGAGCAACTTGAGTTACAAAGACTTCACGCTCACCTTCGAGCCGTTCGAAACCACGCCCGCGACTTTCAACTTCAAGGAAGGCGACGGCAAGGGAGCCTTCGTCATCCGCAATGTCGCTTTGAAATAGCAACAACGACTAAGACTTGTGGAGAAACAGCTAATCATACAGACATCTCTTTTTTTGGTACAATTATGAGTACGACATGGGCCACAGCGATGTGGCTCATGTTTTTTCATTATAATCTTATCTTTTGCGAAAAAACAGCAAAAGATAATGGCTTTGAAAAATAATCCGTACTTTTACAGGCAAAAGTGGAAAGTTAGAAAAAAATCCATCCTAAGATTATAGAATTACCGGAAAAGTGGTAATATACAAGTAGAAGGACATTAAGCGAATGGAAACAACGACAGGCAACACATCCAAAGCCAGAGAAGACGAGATGCTGCTCATCAGCCGCATCCTCGACGGACAGACTGCGCTGTTCCGCCAGCTGGCCAACCGATATGCCGGACAGGTGTTGCGGATGGTGGCCCGCCTGATTCCTTCGCCCGAAGAAGCCGAGGAGGCAACGCAGGACACGCTGATGGAAGCCTTCCAAAGCCTGGGCCGCTACGATGCCCGGCAAGCCAGCTTCCAGACATGGCTCATGCGCATAGCTTACCACACGGCCCTGAAGCACTACCGACAAAAGCACAGATTGCTGCACATGGTGGGAGTGGAACGACAAAGGCTCGACACCTTTCCTGATGAAGAGACCGACGCCCTGCTTGACGACACCGACCGCGTGGAGTTCTTGGAAAGAGCCATCGAAATGCTGAAGCCCGACGACCAGATGCTGCTCAATCTCTACTACTTTGACAACCGCCCAATGCGCGAAATAGCCATCATCACGGAGCGCGAAGAGAGCTATCTCCACTCGCGGTTGCAATGGATACGCAAAAGACTGGCCATCACCATCAGAAGTCTTGAAAGTGAAGAGTGAAGAATCTTTTAAATGAAGAAGGAAGAATGAAGAAGGAAGATTATAAAGACAAGGGACTGCGCCAAGCCTTGCAGCGCAGGAATGAGACCGCCGAGCGTATGATGCTGCCGGAGGACTTCACCGACCGATTGATGGAAAGATTGGAGAAACCCCTCCCCCAGCCCCTCCCGAGGGAGGGGAGAACCAGACTCCTTCGTTGGATAGCCTCTGCCGCTTGTCTGCTCATCATCATTGGCATAGGTGTAGCATTAATGCCATCAAAAGAAAGCCCCAGTTCTGGCGAATTTGCAATTCGACAGAGTGGAGTCGGGGATTTGAAATCCCCGGAAGCAATAAAGAATCATCGGATTGCAAATCCCAATACTCAAGACAGCCGAATTACAAATTCGACTGAGCCAAAAGCTATGGCCGTTGCCGAGAGTAAGACGATACGAAAGCCCAAGAAGAAAGCGGCTCCCATGCAGACAGCATCCATAGAACAAAAAGATTCTTTACTCTTCACTCTTCACTCTTCACTTCAAAAGAATGATTCTTCACTCATCACTCATAACTCTTCACTTAAACCCGCCGTGCTGACTGAGCGCGACATACCCATCACCCGTCCAGAGAACTACCGCTATACCCCAGAAGAAATCGCACTCCTGAAGAAGCAGGCCGACGATGCCTACGTGAAGTGGGTGCAACTGGAGCTGGAGATAGCAAAATACAACTTGGAACAAATGGCACAACAGTGATTTAACAACTAATTTTACGAATTAAACGAATTGATAGAATATGAAACGTCTTATCATCATGCTGCTCATCGCAAGTAGCGCAGCCGTGCCAACGCTGGCACAATCGAAGTCTAAAGAGCAGAAGAAGTACGACCTTACCATCACGACGAACAAGGAGTACCAGTATCCGCTCCGCGTGTTCCGTCTGCTCAAGTCCATCCGAGACAAGTTTGGCATGAAGGAGGGCCAGACCTATTCCGTGCTGAAGAATCCGAACACAGACCTCATCGAGTCGGCCGAGCGCATCACACGCTTCAACTGCCTCGTCGATGAACTGAAGACCATCGACCAGGTGTTTATGGACGACGAGCCGTTCAGTTATCAGATTCTGCACCTACTACCCGGCAACACCCAGCAGTTCGACATTAAGGTCGTTTCTGCCGACGGCCAGCGCAGCAAGACGTTGCCTATCCGGACGAAGCCGGCGCAGGAGATGTGGTATCTGGCAGCGAAGAACCTGGAGAACCCTCAGTTGCGCGATGCTTATGCCATCGTGTGGGAGACGGACGATCTCGGTATTGAAGCCAAAGGCACTATCTATGGCATTTCATCGCTGCGCCCCGACCTCTATACCAAGAATCAGGACGCTTCGAAGAATACCTTCAGGATTGACGGACGCGTGGGTAACGACCTGACAGATTCCCTCTATGTGGTCTATATGGCCAATACCTTAGAGGAACTGGACAAGCAGGCCGACGATGCTTTTATAGAGTATATGCCTGTAGTGAACAGACACTTTAGTTTCAGCGTGGAAATCGACAAGCCTAAGGT
>DFFM01000040.1:110077-121572 GCA_002369515.1 Prevotella sp. UBA3776
TGGACCAACCTCGACTTTGTGCCAGGCGAAACCTATCACATCACCACTCACAATGGCTACTACGATGAAGATCTCGACTATGAGTTGCGCGTGGGCCGATTCTCTGGAAAGAGTCTGATTGCACCTCAGCAAAAAAGCGTCACGATAACAGGTGACTTCAAATTCGTGGATTCGAAAGACGACAAGGTGGCAGATTTAGGGCGAAAATTACCACCTGAGGATGAGGCAAAAACGAATGTCATAGTAAACGCCATCGAAGCCGATGCGCAAATAATTGATGAAACCTTCGATGCGATTAAAAATACACCGTACCCTGCTAACGGAGCCCGACTGGAGGAGCTATACAATAAAATTCTCACTCTGAGCAAGTCAATTGAGACTCACTTCCAAGGACTGGTGAAGGTGGCGAAAGACAACTGTTTGTCGCCAAATGAACAGGTGGAGATGTATAAGGTCATCATAGATATGTACCGCTACCAGAACAGGAAACTCAACGAAGCGAGTAGCGTTCATTACAATAAGAGCGCACAGAAGTTGCAGAAATACATCACCAGCCAGATAGAGAAGTATCTGGGCGAGATGACGAAGCTATGACGCAAACTTTTCAATTTGCAATACCAACTTTTTTAGGTAATATTATGAGTACTACATGGGCCGCAGCGATGCGCCCCATGTTTTCCATTAGCCAGAGCGACCTATCCAAATCATTAGAATAATTTAACTCCTCGTAGCGGGATTTTTCCGCGATTATGGCGTATATATAATAAAAGAGCAACAAATAAAAGAAATGAACAAGCAAACCATCATCACCATCCTGCTCGCCCTCGTCGCAGTGACGGGACTGGCACAGACAAAGACAGCAACCATCACGGGTTATTCGCCCGCATTGAAGGACGGCACTGTCGCAGAATCTTCTATCGACAATGTGCGCGTAGCATCTGACACCGTACAGAGTGGACGCTTCACCCTGACCATTCCCGTGGAGGGACTCACGAAGAGTTATTTGTTCCTTGAGGGAGAAGGGTGTCCCAATCACCTGATGACCATTTGGCTGCGACCCGGTGCAGACGTGAAAGTATCGGGCACAGACTGCCTCTATCCATTGTGGAGGGTGGACAGTCCGCTGCCCGAACAGCAGACACTCAACCGTATTACAGAATATTGTCATGACACGCTGGCAGAAACATTGCGGCTCGGTCTTGCCAATGCTCCGTGGGAAGAAGTAAAGAGCGTCTATATGAAATACTTGAAACAGACAATGGACGTTCTTCCCTCATTGCCGGTAGATGCCGCGTCGCTCGAAGAGCTGGAAGGAGTGGCTATGATGGCAAGAAACTATCCGAAGGACTTCCTGTATATGGAGCAGTTGAAGGAATTGGAAGCATCTACAGCGGCACGTGCTCCGGAGGGGTTTGAAGAGCAACTGGCGCTGATACACAGTCAGGTCTATCCGCCGCATGTCTTGCAGGCAGGCGAAGAGGCCATCGATGCCGAACTCATTGACATGCAGGGCCAGAAGCACCATCTTGCCGAAGTGCTGGGACAGCCCGACCGATATGTGCTGCTCGATTTTTGGAGTCTGGGATGCGGTCCCTGCCGTATGGCTGAGCCAGAGATGAGAGCGGCCTACGAGCAATCGCAAGGAAAGTTGGAAATCATCGGCATCAATCAGGACAAACTCTCCGCTTGGCAAGAGAATGATTTCAGCAAGAACATCGCCTGGAAAAACTGGAACGACGGCAAAATGGGCAAAGCCGACATCGAGAACAGCTATTGTGATATGAGAGCCATACCATATTATGTCTTGATTTCGCCCGACAAGCACATTCTCTGGAAGGGGGCTGGTTACGGTGTGGGATGGTTTATGGGCTTGGTTTGTGCCATCAACGGTCCTAAGCAAGATAATACCGCAAACCTTCAATTCGCCATAAGGCAAGTCGATGCTGATGCCAGCGGCACCACCATCAGTTTCCGCTATTACGGTCAGGGGGGCAATTGGTTCCGTATCGCCAAGGATTCATACCTTGAAGTCAACGGAAAGCGACACAATGTGACCGCCGCAAACGGCATCACGCTCGACGAAAACACCTATCCCCAACAGAAAGCGTCCGACGCGGCAGAAGGCATCATGGGCAAATTGTTCTTCACCGACTTCACGCTCACCTTCGAACCATTCGAAACCATACCTGAGACTTTCAACTTCAAGGAAGGCGACGGCAAGGGAGCCTTCGTCATCCGCAATGTCGCTTTAGAGCAGCATTGAAAACAGAGGGCAGAGGTGGAACTATGTGAGAATCGTTGGGACGACAATCTTTTAAACTTTCTGATTTTAATTCACGATTAGGATTGGGCCCGAGCTGCAGTGATGCAGCCCGGGCCTCAATTATGCGGCAACTTTTGTGAGCCAATGTTTGAACACGTTTTTTCCAAAAGTCTTCGTCAAGGGTTATCTCGATGGGTTCCCTGCCACACAAACTCGTGTATCACATGCATTCCTATTCTTTTTGTGTTGCAGTTGCTGAAAAACGATGTGAAAATTTTGCGTTTCACGGATTTTGATGTATCTTTGCACAATTGATGAAAAGATGGGGTCCCATAGTTCAATGGATAGAACAAGTCTCTCCTAAAGATTAGATCCGAGTTCGATTCTCGGTGGGACTACTTCGGAGTATCTCGATGCGTGAATGTTGAATCGAAAAATAATCTAAAACCAGTCTGAAGAATGTTAGGAGCAATCATAGGAGATATTGTTGGATCGCGGTTCGAGTTTGGACCGGCTCCCGAAAAGGGGTTCCAACTCTTCACGCCGGAATGCAGCTTTACTGACGATACGATTTGTACTGTCGCCATAGCTGACGCAATCATGAACCACAAGAGTTACAAGGAGGCGCTGCTGGAGTGGTGCCGCAAGTATCCTGAGCCGATGGGGAGCTATGGGCACAGGTTCTATCGGTGGATTCATTCGGACGACCCGCAACCGACGGACAGCTGCGGCAACGGAGCGGCCATGCGCGTGAGTCCCGTGGGGTGGCTCTTCAACGACTACGACGAGGTAAGGAATCAGGCGCGACTTTCGGCCGAAGTGAGCCACAACCACCCTGAGGGCATTCGCGGGGCTCAGTGCGTGGCCACGCTGATCTACTGGCTGCGCACGGTGCGCATTACCAAAGAGAAGGTTGAGCGCTCCGTCTTCCGTGGCTTCGGCTACGAAATACCTCCCATGAAGGACATTCTGCGCATTGGGGCCAACGGCCATTTTGACGGAACGTGCCAGGAGACAGTGCCTATGGCTATACGCTGTTTTCTGGATGCCGACAATTTTGAGGACGTGGTGCGCAAGGCGGTGCTCTGCGACGGCGACACCGACACCAAGGCGGCCATTGCGGGGGCCATTGCCGAGGCTTACTATCCCATTCCCGAGGAAATGCTGAACGATGCCATGGACTATCTGCCCGAGGACATGCTGGCCGTACTGAACCAATATTACGACTGCATGAAGGTGGAGATTGAGGAATAGAAAAGCCCCCCTCCAAGCCTCTCCCCCGTAGGGGAGGCTTACAGTGCGCTGGGGCGAAGAAAAAAGAACCGCGCTCTCTGGAAATCCGGAGAGCGCGGTTCTTTTTATGTTTTTTTGTAACCCACCTCTAATCCCCCCTGAGGGGGGATTTGGCGAGGGGGCTTTTAGCGGGCTGCAGTCTCGGCAACTTCTTCGTCCTTGATTTTGCGTCCCAACGTGAGGTAGGCGATGGGGGCGGCAATGAAGATGGACGAAAGGGTTCCGAACACCACGCCGAGTATCATTGCGAACGAGAACGAACGGATGGTGCTGCCTCCGAGGATGAAGATACAGAGCAACACAATCAGCGTTGAGATTGAGGTGTTCAATGTACGGGCCAGCGTCTGGTTGAGCGAGTCGTTGAAGATGGTCTGGTAGTCGCGCTTCTTGTAGAGTCCGAGATTCTCGCGGATGCGGTCGAACACCACCACCTTGTCGTTGATGGAGTAGCCGATCACGGTCAGCACGGCGCCAATGAACGTCTGGTCAACTTCGAGCGACCAGGGCACGATGCCCCAAAGCAGGGAGTAGAAGCCAATCACAACAAGGGCGTCGAAGGCCAGTGCCACGATGGAACCGACGGAGAAGGCCACGTTGCGGAATCGCAGGAGGATGTAGAGGAAGATGGCCACCAAGGCGATGAGCACACTGATGATGGCTCCGTAGGTGATGTCCTTTGCCACTGACGGGCCTACCTTGGCCGAACTGATGATGGAGCCTCCCTGGCGGATGTCGGGGTTCTTGAACGACTCGACGTCGGCTTGCGAAACGAGGTTGGCTTTCTTCAGTGCGTTGTAGAGCAGAGTCTCGGCCTTGTCGTCCTCAGTGGGGCTGTTCGACTCGATGTTCCAGTTGGTTGAAACGCGCACGGTCTTGCCGTCGGTACCGAGAGCGATGACGCTGGTGTTGGCGTCCTTGCCGTTGTTTTCGCCCATGGTGTTGACGAAAGCTCCGGCCAGTGCGGTGCGCACTTGCTCAACGGGCACAGCTTTGTCGAGTGTCACAACGTAGTTGCGGCCTCCAGTGAAGTCGATGCTCTGGCTCAGACCACGAACGAAGAAGCTGACGAGGAACACCAGGGCGGCCACTGCGGCAATGGTGAAGGTGCGGCGGTAGATGCCCATGAAGTTGAAGTGGGTGTTCTGCATGAAGTTCTTCGACAGGTTGGTGGTGAAGGTCAGGCCGAGCCACTTGTCCTTCTTCATGCGGTTTTCGTAAACCAGACGTGTGAGGAACACGGCCGAGAAGAACGAAACGGCAATACCGATGATCCATGTGGTGGCGAAGCCGCGGATGGGACCTGTACCGAAGACGTAGAGGATGACACCGGTGATGAGTGATGTCAGGTTGGAGTCGAAGATGGCCGAGAAGGCGTTGGAGTAACCGGCAGCCAGAGCCTGGCGCACGTTGAGGCCTTTGCGCAACTCTTCCTTGGTGCGCTCGTAGATGAGCACGTTGGCATCAACTGCCGTACCCAGCGAGAGCACCATACCAGCGATACCGGGCATGGTGAGCGCGGCCTGGAACGACGTAAGAATACCCAGGGTGAAGAAGATGTTCACCAACAGGGCGCAGTTGGCCACCATGCCGGGAATGAAGCCGTACATGCAGATCATGTAGAGCATCAGCAGCACGAAGGCAACGATGAACGAGATGATACCCTGCTGGATGGACTGTGCACCGAGCGACGGACCAACCACCTCTTCCTGGACGATGCGGGCGGGTGCCGGCATACGACCCGACTTCAGGGTGTTGGCCAAGTCCTTGGTGTCCTCGATGGTGAAGTTACCCGTAATCTGCGAGTTGCCACCAGTGATTTCGCCGTTCACGCGCGGAGCGCTATAGACAACGCCGTCGAGCACGATGGCAATGGCTTTGCCTACGTTGGCCTTGGTGAGGGCTGCCCAGCGGCGGGCACCGTCAGAGTTCATCGACATGCTGACGCTGGGTCGGCCGCTGACCTGCTCGAATTCGTCCTTGGCATCGGTGATGACGTCGCCCTCAAGCGGGGCGCGGCCGTTGGTCTGAGTGACCTTCAGGGCATAGAGTTCGAACACTTTCTTGCTGTCCTTCACCATGTCGGTGGGCTTGGCTCCCCATACCAGACGCAGGTCAGAGGGCAGTACCTGCTTGGCAATGTTCGAATAGATGATCTTGTTGATTTCGGCGGTGTCGCGCAGGTTGGCCATGGCCACCAGACCGATGTTCTGGCTCATGGGCTGCAACAGCGAAAGCAGCGGGTTGCGCTTCTTGGCGGCAGCCAGCTCGGCATCCTCCTTGGCGGCGGCATCCTTCTTGTCCTTGTTCAGGTTGAGCTTGGACTTGTCGGCAGCGGCACTGGCGTCGGCCACCTGCTTGGTGGAGTCAACGGCAGCGGTGTCGGCAGCGGCTGTTTCCTCGCCACCATTGGCATAGCGCTGGTCGAGCTGCGAGAGATAGGGGATGATTTCGTCGCTGTTGTAGGTCTCCCAGAACTCGAGGTTGGCCGAGCCCTGGAGCAGTTTGCGGATGCGCTCGGGCTCACGGATACCCGGCATTTCCACCATGATGCGTCCGTCCTGGCCTTCCAACTTCTGGATGTTGGGCTGAACGACACCGAACTTGTCGATACGGTTGCGCACCACGTTGAACGAGTTGTCGATGGCAGCCTGCACCTCAGTGCGCAGGGCCTTCTCCACTTCGCTGTCGGTGCTCTGTGTGCTCACTTTGCCCTTGAGTTGCTGTGTGGCGAAGATTTCTGCGAGACGATGGCCGGGGGCATTCTTCTTGTAGGCATTGATGAACAACGAGATGAAATCACTCTGACTGGTCTCCTCTTCCTTCTTGGCTTCGGTCATCGATTTCACGAAGGCGGGGTCGGTCTTGTGGTCGGCCAGCACTTCCACTACGTCGGGGACACTGATTTCGAGGATGACGTTCATACCGCCTTTCAGGTCAAGACCGAGACCTATCTGAGTTTCCAAGCACTTCTGGTAGGGATAAATGCCCAGGTACTTCACAGAATCCTTGTAGTCCTGTTGTGCGATGGGGTCGGCAATCTTGGCCGCCTGACTGTCGTAGTAGCGGGTAGCCACCGAGAACGACAGATAGAAGATACTTGCAAGCGTCAGTAAGACGGCAGTACAAATTACAATTCCTTTGTTTTGCATTTTAACTTTAAATTATTTTTTGATTATTTGTTTGTTCCAAATTCATCAATGCGTCCGTGGGTGAAAGGGCCTTTCTCCCTGGCGCGTGTTGGCCGTGAAGTTTGGTTTCAGGGCACGGTAGAAAGCAAGAAAAGAGCCTTCCTTGCAAATTCAGGTTGCAAAGATAGTTATTTTTTTACTTTCAGGAAAATTTCGCGTACATTATTTAATGTTTTGGGCGCTTTTTTAGCCAACAATAGATGGGATAATGGTCGGAAAGGCTTATTTCTCTGTCAACTTTGCAGTTGAAGGGCTCCCAGTCGGGTGAGCAGAAGATGTTGTCTATGCGCACGTACATGTGGCTCTCGTGGAACGACCAGCCCGGGCCGTTGGCTGTGGCCACATAGCAGTCGGTCAGCCCCTTTGCCACGGTGCGGCGCACGTAGGAGAGCGGATTGTCGTTCAGGTCGCCGCATACGATGACGCTTTTCCCCTTGAGTGCTCTGACGTACCTGGCCACCGAGTCGGCCTGGGGCGAGCGTTTGGCGGCAGCCTTGGCCAGCTTGTCGATGAGCAGCAGCGAGGTGGTGCGCATGGTGTCTTCGGCCATCTGGCCTTTTATCATGTGCCTGAATTCTTTCTTCTCGGCATAAGAGATGCTGTTGGTCTCCAGGTGGCAGTTCACCACGGTCACCGTGTCGCCGTCGATGAGCAGTTTGAAGGCTCCCGTCACGTTCGACCAGGCCAGCGGATAGACATGCTCCTTGCCCACGATGGGGAACTTGCTGTAGATGGCGTTGATGTTGCCGGTTCGGCCAGCGCGCACAGTGTCGATGTAGGGGTAGGTGGCGCGTATCAAGGAGTCTGCTTTCATGATTCTTATGGCCTTTGGGAAATATTCCTGCAGGCAAACAATGTCGGCTCCGCTGCCGAGAATGTACTCCAGAATGGGGTTGGGCTTGTCCTTGGGTGCCTTGTGCAGCACAAAGTTCCAAATGTTGTAGGAGAGCACCTTGATGGCTCCTTCGGGTGTCTTGCGGGGCAGGTTCACGGGCAGATAGTTGCGCGTGGGCCACCATGCCAGCAGAAATCCAACCAGCGGAATGACCACGTAGCGCCGGTGAAAGAGGAGCCAGAAAACCAGAAACCCCACGTTCACCCATGCCACTGCAGGAAACAACAGGCTGAACACGCTTGCCTTGGGATGGTCAACGGGATTGATCATTCCGCTGAATCCCAGAAAGAGAATCACCCCGATGGTGGCGATGTTGGCTCCGGCAATGACTCTTCGCGTGAACAATTTCAGCTTTCTCAGCATGGCAAGACGATGGCTACGAGCGGTTGCTGTTGTCAAATAATTTGCGTTTTTCTTCGGCCGTCAGGCTGTCGTATCCGCTGCGGCGTATTTTGTCCAGGATGCGGTCAATCTCCTCCTGTTCGGCTTTTTTGCGGGCGTTGTACTCCCAGTCGGTTTCCTGGCTGGTCCTGTTGTCCTGGTGGCCGTTCAGGTTGTCGGCCCTTTTGTGCGAGTGTTTCTCCCAGAACGTGCGGAACTTGTCAATCGGCGATTCCGTTCCGCCGCGCAGATAGCTGTTGCCGTCGGGGTGGCGGCGCCAATAGCGAATGAGCAGAAAACCGAACAGCATGCCGCCCAAGTGGGCAAAGTGAGCCACTCCGTCGCCCGACGACTGCAGGGCCATGAACAGTTCCAAGCCCGCATAAATCAGCACGAACCACTTGGCCTTGATGGGCACGGGCAGCGGAAAGATGAACACGCGCTGCTCGGGAAACAGCATTCCGAAGGCCAGTAGGATGCCGTAGATGGCACCCGAAGCGCCCACCGTGGTCAGGCCGTTGAACATGGCGGGATTGACCATCGAGAACGAAAGGCCATTGGCCGAAAGGTCAAGATAGATGGCAATGTACTGCACCAGTTCTTGCATCAGACCGGCTCCAATTCCACAAGAAATGTAATAAAAAAGGAATTTTTTTGGCCCCCACACGTTCTCTATCACGCAACCGAACATCCACAGCGCAAACATGTTGAAGAAAATGTGCTGCAGATTGGCGTGCATGAACATGTAAGTGAACAACTGGTAGATGTGGAAGTCGGAGGCCATGAAGAAATGTAGCCCGAGAAGGTCGTTCAGGTCAACGCCTCCTCGGCCCATCACAAAGTAAGCCGCGAAGGCCAACACGTTGATGATGAGCAGATTCTTTGTTATGGTGGGTATGCTGCGCATGTTGATTTTTATGATTTTGATAAAAACAGGGGCAAAATTACGAAAAATATCTATTAAACGGCATAAAATAAGCCCATTACATACTTTTTTTCATTAAATTCTTCACTTTTTTTTATTTTTTGTTTGTTTTATGAAATGAATCTCCTATATTTGCCAAAAAATTTGGAGAGAAACGTTTAACATTCACTAATTAATAAATCAGAATTATGAACAAGACAGAATTAATCGACAAAATCGCAGCTGGATCAGGTTTGACCAAAGCTGATGCCAAGAAGGCTCTCGACGCTACTGTTGCTGCCATCAAGGATGCACTCATCGCTGGCGACAAGGTCGCTCTCGTTGGTTTCGGAACATTCGCCGTTAACGAGCGCCCCGCTCGCGAGGGTATCAATCCTGCTACAAAGGAGAAAATCCAGATTGCAGCCAAGAAGGTTGCCAAGTTCAAGGCAGGTGCTGAGCTGGCTGACGCATTGAACTAATTTTGTAAATAAAATTGACAAAACAAAAAACCGGCTGACTCGTGCGAGTCAGCCGGTTTTTTTGTTGCTTGCATTCCTTCAGCCTTGTTTCAGGGCTGTTTGCCGATGTAGGCCAGAATGCCGCCGTCAACATAGAGGATATGGCCGTTTACGGCGTCGCTTGCATGCGAGGCGAGGAACACTGCGGGGCCGCCCAACTCCTCGGGCTCCAGCCAGCGGCCCGCCGGTGTCTTGGCGCAGATGAATGAGTCGAACGGGTGGCGCGAGCCGTCGGCCTGACGTTCGCGCAGGGGGGCCGTCTGCGGTGTGGCTATGTAGCCAGGGCCGATGGCGTTGCACTGGATGTTGTATTCGCCGTATTCTGAACAGATGTTGCGGGTGAGCATCTTCAGGCCGCCTTTGGCGGCAGCATAGGCACTCACCGTCTCGCGGCCCAGCTCGCTCATCATCGAGCAGATGTTGATGATTTTGCCTTCGCGTCGCTCCATCATTTCGGGAATGACGGCCTTGGTCATGATGAAGGGGCCCACCAGGTCGATGTCGATGACCTGCTGAAACTCTTCGCGTTTCATCTCGTGCATGGGTATGCGCTTGATGATGCCGGCGTTGTTCACCAGGATGTCAATGTGTCCCAGCTTGCTGCGAATGTCGGCCACCATGGCCTTCACGTCGTCCTCGTTGGTCACGTCGCACAGATAGCCGTGAGCCTCGATGCCCTTGGCCCGGTATTCGGCCAGAGCCTTGTCCAGATGTTCTTGGCCGCGGCAGTTGAAAGCTATTTGCGCACCGGCATTGGCCAATGCCTCGGCAATGGAGAAACCTATGCCGTAGGCGGCTCCCGTTACGAGGGCCACCTTTCCTTCAAGTGAAAATGGATTCTTCATGATTACTTCAAGTCCGTGATGAGTGAAAAGTCCTGGTCGCCGTAGTCGAGGTTCTCACCTCCCATGCCCCAGATGAAAGTGTAGTTGTGAGTGGCGGCAGCACTGTGGATGCTCCATTCGGGCGAAAGCACGGCCTGGTCGCCGCGCATCCAGATGTGGCGTGTTTCGTCCACCTCGCCCATGAAGTGGCATACGGCCTGGTCCTGGGGCACCTCGAAGTAGAAATATGCTTCCATGCGGCGCGAGTGTACATGTGCGGGCATGGTGTTCCACACCGAGCCAGTGGCCAGCTCCGTCATGCCCATCTGCAGTTGGCAGGTGGGCAGCACCTGGTTCACTATCATCTTGTTGATGTTGCGCTCGTTCGACATCTCGAGGCTTCCCATGTGGGCCACCACGGCGTCCTGCTTCGTAATCTTCCGCGAGGGATACTCCTTGTGGGCCGTCGTGGAGTTGAAGTAGAACTTGGCGGGCTTCTGCGCGTCCTTCGAGCAGAACACCACGTCGCGGTCGCCGCGGCCAATGTAGAGGGCCTCCTTGAAGTTGAGCTCGAACACTTCGTCGCCCACCTTCACGCAGCCCTCGCCGCCCACGTTGAACACGCCCACCTCGCGGCGCGTGGTGAAGAACGGGGCCTTCAGCGGGTCGATGGCTTCCAGTTTCAGACACTCGTTGACGGGCATGGCTCCGCCCACCACCATGCGGTCGTACATTGAATAGACCATGTTCACCTCGTCGTCGGCAAACACCTTCTCGATGAGGAAGTCGCGGCGGATGCGCTTGGTGTCGTAACTCTTTGCGTCCTCGGGATGGGCCGCATAACGAATTTCATAATTTGTCTTCATAATTATCTTGATTTGTTTCTAGGATGTTTTCCACATTTTGTCTGTCTTCCATATAACTAAAAGTTATTCGTCTGTTTGCAGTAGGAGGTGACGTGTCCAACGTCACAATCCGTGAATTTGTGACGTGGGACACGTCACCTCCTACATGGACACTGCAAAATTACGAAATATAATACGGACGGGCAAATCAGAACACTTAAAAATAATAAAATTCAAGTTTCGCTATCGCTCAACTTTTTGGAGTTCAAGGAGTTCATGGAGTTCAAGGAGTTGCAAGACAATAGCTTCGTGCCGTGTTTCCCCCAAAACAGAAGGACTCAGAGCAAAGACTAATGTCTTGAAACTCCTTGTAACTCCTTG
>DFFM01000022.1:0-5733 GCA_002369515.1 Prevotella sp. UBA3776
ATCTCTAATGACCGATTTGGGTTTACGGTACCCACGTTGCGAAGTCTGCCGAGTGACATCATCATGTGTAAAAAAGGTAGAATAAAGGACTATCAAAAAAGTATGTATTATGAAAAGGGTTTATAAAAAGCCAAACATTAAAGAATTGATCATGAAAGACAGATTAATGGATATCATCACCTGACTTCGTCACTCATTTTTTACCCAAAACGTAACTCGCTTATACAGAATTATTTGTAACTTTGCGCCGCCCAATTTAGGGAGGCGCAAAAGTTTTTTTAACATAATTATGTCCCTATGCATGTTAGATTAAAGAAGAACAGATCTGGTAGTATAAGCGTTGTTGTCGTCGACAAGTCTTCTGGTCGGTACAAGGAATTACATACAGTAGGCGTGGCCAAGGAAAAGTCGGAGGCAGACTCTCTCCGCCAGGAAGGCTTGGAATGGATACGCCGCCGCAAGTTGGCGATACAGCCGGAACTTGACCTGTATGGCAAGGAGCGCGAAGCTCGAGAATACGAGATGGAAATGACCGAGCGTGTGATTGCAAACATCGACAACATCCTCATAAACGGTGCCGAGCTGATCCTGAACCGTGTGTTTGACCGCATCGGCTTCAACCAGATAGAGGACGATGTGTTCCGCAAACTTGTGCAAAGCCGCCTTTCATTCCCTGCGAGCAAGGCTGCGACGGTGGAGTACCTGAAGAACTATTATGACGAGGACCTTGACCTCTCGAAGATATACCGCTACCTTGACAGGCTGAACGAGGGCCACAAGCATCTGGTTCAGGACATCAGCGTGCGTCATACCATGCAGGTGCTGGGCGGTCATATCGGCGTGATGTTCTATGACGTGACGACATTGTATTTTGAGACAGACCGGCAGGACGAGCTTCGCCGGACAGGCTTCTCGAAGGAGGGCCGCCACAGCAATCCGCAGATCATCCTCGGCCTGCTGGTGAGCCTCGACGGCTATCCGCTGGCCTATTGCATCCATGAGGGCAACAAGTACGAGGGCCATACGATGCTGCCCGTCATCCGTGAGTTTGCAGGCAGGTATCAGCTTGACGACTTCATCGTAGTGGCGGACTCAGGCCTGATGAACAATCAGAACATCTGCGACCTGGAGGCTGACGGCTGCAGATATATCATAGGCAGCCGCATCAAGAACGAATCCGAGGAGGTGAAGCGGCGGATCCTTTCATTCTGCAAGGCAGACGGCATGATGCACGAGATAGACAAGGGTGGGGGCCGCCGGCTGCTCATCGGCTACAGCGACAGTCGTGCAGGAAAGGATGCCCACAACCGCGAAAAGGGCATACGAAGGCTGGAGAAGGCCTACAAGGCAGGGCATCTGAGCAAGGAGAACATCAACCGACGCGGATACAACAAGTTCCTTGACATGGAGGGCAACACCACCGTCAGCATCAATTATGACAGGATCCGGGAAGACGCCCGGTGGGACGGCCTGAAGGGATACCTGACCAACACAGACATACCGACGGCAGACGTAGTGTCAGCCTACCACAATCTATGGAACGTGGAAAAGGCCTTTCGCATAGCGAAGTCGAAAATAGAGATACGTCCCATGTTTCATTTTACCCGCCCTCGCATAGAAGCACACATCTGCATCTGTTTCGTTGCCTTGAAAGTATATAAGGAACTAGAGAGGCTGCTGAAGCTCTCAGACATAAAGATGAGTGTGGACAAAGTACTCAACATGGCAAAGACAGTCACAACAATCAGCGTCTACATGCCACAGAACAAGAAACACCTCACCAAAACCATGCCCATGAAAAGGCACAGACCTATCGCCAAATTATTCGATGAAAATTTTTGGGAGGCGCAATGACGAAGTCAGGAAGAATTGATCATGAAAGACAGATTAATGGATATCATCACTCCTGGTGTTTCTGTCGATGATTTTTCGAAAGAAAACACTGTCGGTTTTGAGGATGAAGAGGATAATGACGAAAGCATGCCCAGTTCCATTAGTGTTTGGGATGATTGATCGATTGAAGACATAAAACGAGAGGATGCACCAATCAAAACGGTGCATCCTCTCTTGCGTTTAGGAGGTTCTTGTGGGTGAAGTACTGGGTGATGAGGGCCGCTGCTGAGATGTTTTAGGGTTTTCCCCGCAATTTTTGGGGAAATTCCTCATGTTGTTTTGCATTTATTATTTATTTTTGCAACGTGAAACAGTATGTATGGCGACAACGGATAGTGTTACCGACATCTTTAACGACTACTGTAACAGCTACTTTAACGACTACTGTAACGAAAAAAGAAACGATAACGAATAACTGAAATCGAAAATGAAGAAAGTATTTGTATATGCAATGGCAGGCGCGCTGCTGATGAGCAGCTGCGGCAGCTACACGGCCAGCGGGGCCTACACGGGCTCTATGCTGGGCAGTATTTTGGGTTCGGCCATTGGTGGTCTGAACGATGGTCCTCGCGGCAGCGACTGGGGCAGCATCCTGGGTATGGCCGGTGGTGCGGTGGTAGGTGCTGCCGTGGGCAGTGCAGCCGACCGTGCTCAAGAGGAGCGTGTGCAGCAGAAACGTGCTGAGGTCCAGGATCGCATCGCCCGCAAGAGTGGTGGCAACTACGGCCGTTACGACAATGACAATTATGGAAGCTATGGCAGCGGCAATTATGGTAGTTATGGCAACGGTGCAGGTTATGACAGCGACTACAACTACGGCCAGCTGAATGGCAGCAATGGCAACGCTGTTGAGTACGACCCGTCGAACAGCGGCGACGACCGCATTGAGTTCAAGAGTGGCAACGGCAACAACTTCAATGACGCTTCGGCAGGTGCTGTTGGCAGCAACTTCTCTTCGTCAACGAGCAACTTGGATACTTCCACGGGCTTGGTGGTGAGCAACGTGCGGATTATCGACGACAACCGCAACCAGCAGCTCGAGTCGAACGAAGTGATGCGGTTGGTGTTCGAGGTGCGCAACTTCACCAATCGTCCGTTGCGCGACGTCCGTCCGCACGTGGTCGAGGTAACTGGCGCCAAGAACATCTTTGTGTCGCCCGATGCACGGGTGGAGTCGCTGGCTCCCGGCAAGGGCATACGCTACACGGCGATGGTTAAGGCTGGCAAGCGGGTGAAGAACGGCGAGATTGTGTTGCGTGTGCAGGCCACCCAAGGCAATGGCCAGCTGCAGTCGAATGTTGAGGAAATCAGCATTCCGACGGTAAGGTGATTATTTTCCCAACCCCCATTTTTTCAGACGCTCAAAAATGTTCCACGAGGAAGATTCTTGAGCGTTTTTTTCTGCCTCGGCTTTTGGCTTGGCTTCTGCTCGGGGCTTGTTCTCCGCTTTCTGTCGGGCACTGCTCTGCTTGTTGGCAGAAGGCTTGGGGTGCTGCCCGCCTGTGGCAGCCTGTCGTTTGAGGGCTGCTGCGGGCAGTTGCGCACCTTCGTTTGCGGGCTGTTCGTCGGTGGGCGCGTTGGCCGGGAACTGAGTTCTTTTCGAAGCCGTGGAATAGGGGTTGTTGTTGAGTTTCAGAACCTTCCTGGGCAGTTCCTTTTCAGCGGCTGCGGGCGTTTCGTCGCGGTCTTGCCATTCGGGAATGAAACTATAGCTGACGTCGGCCATTTCGAAGTCGAGTTCGGGCAGTTTCAGGTCCTCGTCGTCGGGCTTGTAGGGTATGCCCATGGCTTGCCTGTAGGGCTGTACTGTCACCATGGCGATGCCAGCGGCAATCATGCCCAGTTCTTTGGCGGCGCGATAGGAGAGGTCGATGATTCGTCCGCGCACGAATGGGCCGCGGTCAGTTACGCGCACAATGACCTGCCGCCCGTTTGCGGGGTTGGTTACGAGCAGGCGTGTGCCGAAGGGATAAGTACGGTGGGCGCAAGTCAGGCTGTCGTGATGCAGCCTTTCGCCGTTGGCTGTTCTTGTGCCTGTGGCTCTTCTGGAATAAAATGAAGCTTTACCCTTCTGCGTTTGAGCCTGCAGAGGGGTAAAGCTTGTCAAGGTCAGAAATGCAATAAATATTGTTGTCTTTAGTGTCATTCTGTTTTTCGAGACGGAAAGTGGAGTAGGGCAGAAGCTTCTGCCCTCTTTTTTTTCTGTCTCCGGGTTTGCGTCGTCTCCGTTAGACGATGCCCTGTGCCATCATGGCGTGTGCCACTTTCATGAATCCGGCAACGTTGGCACCCTTCACGTAGTTGATGTATCCATCTTCACGTCCGTACTTCACGCACTGCTCGTGGATGCCTGCCATGATTTGGTGGAGTTTCTGGTCCACTTCCTCGGCTGTCCACGCCATTCGCATGGAGTTCTGTGTCATTTCCAGACCCGATGTGGCCACGCCACCGGCGTTGACGGCCTTGCCCGGAGCGAAGAGCTGTCCGGCAGCGATGAACTTGTTCACAGCCTCGGCTGTGCAGCCCATGTTGGACACTTCGGCTACGCAGAGCGGTTTGTTGGCCAGGATGGCGTCGGCGTCGTTGCCATTGAGCTCGTTCTGAGTGGCGCAGGGCAGATAGATGTCGGCCTTCTGCTCCCAAGGCTTCTTGTTGGGGAAGAAGGTAGAGCCTTCGAACTCCTCGGCGTAGGGAGCGCACACGTCGTTGCCGCTGGCGCGCAGTTCGAGCATGTACTCTATCTTCTCTGCGTCGAGTCCGGCGGGGTCGTAGATGTATCCGTCGGGTCCGCTGATGGTGATGACCTTGGCTCCCAGTTCAGTGGCTTTCTTGGCAGCTCCCCAAGCCACGTTGCCGAAGCCCGAGAGAGCAACGGTCTTGCCCTTGATGTCGAGTCCGTGGGTGGTCAGCATGTGGTTGACGAAGTAGAGCGCACCGAATCCTGTAGCCTCGGGACGCAGGATAGAGCCGCCCCACTCAAGTCCCTTGCCTGTGAGGGTGGCTCCGTGGAACTGGCTCGTGAGTTTCTTGTACATGCCGAAGAGGTAGCCAATTTCGCGGCCGCCCACTCCGATGTCGCCAGCCGGCACGTCCATGTCGGGACCTATCACTTTGTAGAGCTCGGTCATGAAAGCCTGGCAGAAGCGCATGATTTCGGCATCGCTCTTGCCTCTCGGTGCGAAGTCCGATCCGCCCTTGCCACCGCCCATGGGGAGTGTGGTGAGGGCGTTCTTGAATGTCTGCTCGAATCCCAGGAACTTCAGTATGGAGAGGTTCACCGACGGGTGGAAGCGCAGACCGCCTTTATATGGGCCGATGGCGCTGTTGAACTGTACGCGGTAGCCAATGTTCACCTGCACTTCGCCCTTGTCGTCCACCCAGGGCACACGGAACGTCACGATTCGCTCCGGCTCAACAATGCGCTCAACGATTTTTGCCTTTTCGAATTCGGGGTGCTGGTTGTAAACGTCCTTGATGGACTCGAGCACCTCGCGCACGGCTTGTAAGAATTCCAATTCTCCTGGATGCTTTGCCTCCAGGTGTTGCATGATTTTTTCAACTTCCATAGTACAGATATTAGTTAGATTAACAATGTGTAAAAGATTGTGCCGCAAAAGTAGGAAAAATATGAGTAAGTTCCAAACTTTTCTCCGATTATTTTTCCCATAGAGTTACGTTATGTTAAAATTGCCGTTTGTCATCTTGTTTGCACCAATGATTCCGTATCGTTGTCGGGATAATAATATTTATGATTACCCTCAATCGTACCACCAAATCCTTTGTAGCTTTAAATATCCACATAGATGGAAAAATAACGCTCCGCGTCGTTCAAAAACCAAT
>DFFM01000022.1:5802-10899 GCA_002369515.1 Prevotella sp. UBA3776
CAATACAAACAAGGAAAAACAGGTTTTTATTTGTAAAGCCCCCTTGTTTTTGTTGGTTTTCTTTGTTTTTGTTGGTTTTTAAAAGACGCAAAGCGTTATCATTCCCAGCGATTCCCACGTAAACACGACAACAGAAAAACAAACTCGAAACTACAGATAATTATCTCCCGACAATACGAAAATATCGTCGGGAGATATTTTTTTATCTCACGACGATACGTTCAGATTTTCTAGAAAATTTTTCGCCATGCTGAAAAGCCAAAAAAGCAGGCTTTCCTGGCAGGTGTGCCGAACCTGCCAATGTTTGTGCGGGCAACGGCGGCGGCTTCTCCGGGCGTGGCCTTGGCTTGGGCGGTGTCAGAGTCCGATGCGCCGTTTCAGTTCGAGCAGTGCCTTCCAGTGGGTTTGTCCGTCGCGTTCGCCCATCTGTATCATGTGGATGATGCTTTCGCGGCTGAAGCTGGTGACGCCGTAGTCGCCCAGGTTTGGATTGATGTAGAGGTCGGTGGCGGCACGGTTCTCATGATACTTCTTCACGTCGGGTCGCGAAACCACCCAGTCTATCACTCCGCCAATGCCGAAGGTGTCCTTGAGAGAGAAGTCGCGCCGTTCGCCGGGCTTCTCTTGGGCCAGGTCGATGGCGATGACCACGTCGGCTCCCATGCTGCGCACCACATCGACGGGCAGATTGTTGAGCAGCCCGCCGTCAACGAGCACCTTCTTTCCCATTCTTACGGGCTTGAAAGCTCCGGGGATGGCCATGCTTGCGCGCATGGCGCGTGGCAGGTTGCCTCGGTCGAGCACCACTTCGCTCCACGACTTCACGTCGGCAGCCACGCAACGGAAGGGAATGGGCAGCTGGTTGAAGTTGATGGAGTCGCGCACCTGGGTGAGTTTCTGGAAGAGGGCGACGATGTTGTCGCCCCTGACGGCGCCAAACGACGGGTCGGCCTTCTTGCTGCCTTTGCGCGAGACGGGGAATCCGAAAATGTAGGTCACTCCGTCGCGCTCGGCGTAGGGTTGGCTGCTGAGCCCTGTTTCGCGGTCGGCCAGCAGTGTGAGCCACTCCTGCGAGCGGAAGAGCGAGTCGAGCGCGTTGGCCCGGTAGCCCACGGCGTAGAGTCCGCCCACGATGGAGCCGATGCTCGTGCCGGCAATGTAGTCGATGGGGATGCCGGCCTCTTCGATGACCTTCAGCACACCCACCTCGGCAGCTCCCTTGGCGCCTCCCCCGCCGAGCACGAGCCCCACCTTGAGGCGTTGCTTCGCCGGGGCGTCCTGGGCGCTTGCTCCCGCTGGCATCCATGCCATCAGCACAAGCGCCATCAGTGCGCGCAGGACTGTGCTCTTAGTCCATGTAGTCACAGCCATGGGCTTACTTGCTCTTGTTGCGGCGGAAAATGCCCTTGAGCACACCCGATGCCTTCGAACCTGCCTTCTTCATGCCGCGCCAGGCGTGAACCCCGGCACTGTCGATGCGCTCGCCGATGATCTCAGCCTTTTCGCGGGCAAAGCGGCGGCGGTAGCGTGTGCGGTACTCCATGTAGAGTTCCAGCTGGTCGTTGTTCATCTTTTTCTTGTAGGTATCGTGATACTCCGATGTGAGTTGCTTGTAAGTTTTCTTGAACTCCTTCTTCTCGCTGTCGCCGATGGAGTCGCGACCTTCTACGGTTTCCACCAATTGCTTGTAGCGGTTCAGAAATGTTTCAACACTTTGTGCCCTGGCCATCGTCATGACGCATGCCAGAAGCATAGTCAATACAATCTTTTTCATTTTCAATTTACTGTTTTTGGGTTTATCCGCGCCAAAAGTAGCAATAATAATTTTAGGTGGCAAAGAATTTGGGTTAAATGTTGAATTGAAAACTTAGCCATTGTTAAAACGCTGCATAAAATGGCATTTTGCGGTAAAATGATAAAAAAAACGACAAAACATGCACGGCGGTTGGCATTAATTTTGTAATTTTGCACGTATGAAAATTTTCACCAGTGCTCAGATTCATGAGCTTGACCAATATACCATAGAACACGAGCCCATCACATCGTTCGATTTGATGGAGCGCGCCGCCCGTGCGCTGACGTTCGCCATTGCCGAGCGGTGGAGCAACGCCACCCCCTTCGTGGTGTTTGCCGGTCCGGGCAACAATGGCGGCGATGCGCTGGCCGTGGCCCGCATGCTGGCCGACAAGGACTACTGGGTGGATGTCTATCTGTTCAACATCAGTGGCCATCTTTCGCCCGACTGCGCTAAGAACAAGCAGCTTGTGGCCGACCACAAGCGCATCAAGAGTTTCACCGAGGTGACCCAGCAGTTCGACCCGCCCAAGCTGGAGAAGGACACCGTGGTCATCGACGGGCTGTTCGGCTCGGGGCTGAACAAACCCCTGGCGGGCGGTTTCGCCTCGCTTGTGAAATACATCAACCAGGCCCCCTCGCGCGTGGTGAGCATCGACATCCCCTCGGGTCTCATGACCGAGGACAACACCATGAACGTGCTGGCCAACATCGTCAAGGCCGACCTCACGCTCACCCTGCAGCAGAAGAAACTGGCCTTCCTCTTTCCCGAGAACCAACAGTTCATCGGCGAACTGCGTGTGCTCGACATCCGGCTGAGCCCCAAGTTCATCGAGGAGACCAAGGCCAGCTACATGGTGGCCGAGGAGAACGACCTGCGCCCCCTGATGCGTCAGCGCAATGCCTTCGCCCACAAGGGCAACATGGGCAATGCCCTCATCATTGCGGGCAGCTATGGCATGGCGGGTGCCGCCGTGCTGGCAGCCAAGGGCTGTCTGCGCGCCGGGGCGGGCAAAGTGACCATCGACACCCCAAAGCGCAACAACGACATCCTGCAAATATCGGTGCCCGAGGCCGTCATCATCCATGACTACGAGGACACCCACTTCTCCGAACCCGTGGAAACGCAAGACTTCGATGCCGTGGGCATGGGGCCGGGCATGGGGCAGTCGGAGAACACGGCCATCGCCATGATTGCGCAGGTGAGGCGTACGCAGTGCCCACAGGTGCTCGACGCCGACGCGCTCAACATGCTGGCCAAGCACCGCGCCTGGACGCAGCAGCTGCCCAAGGACATCATCATGACTCCCCATCCCAAGGAGTTCGACAGGCTGAGCGGCTCGCCCTCGGGCGACAGCTACGAGCGGCTGAGCAAGGCGCGCGACATGGCCGAACGGCTTCATGCCTACATCGTGCTGAAAGGCCACTACTCGGCGCTCTGCACTCCCGACCGCCGCGTCATCTTCAATTCCACGGGCAATGCAGGCATGGCCACCGCCGGCAGCGGCGATGTGCTCACCGGCATCATTACCGGCCTGTTGGCCCGCGGCTACCGTCACGAGGAAGCTTGTCTGCTGGGCATGTATCTGCATGGGCTGGCGGGCGACTTGGCTGTCCGCGATTTGGGCGAGGAGAGCCTTCTGGCCAGCGACATCGTTGGCTATCTGCCGCAGGCTTTCCGAAGAATGAAGGACTAGGAGTATCTGAAGCTCCGCTTTCTAGGAGTTAGCGGGAGTTAACAGTAGTTAACGAGCCTCCGGCTCGTGGAGTTAGCGCGCATTTGAGCATTCCCGCCAAACGGGAAAGGCTACGGGTAGGCTACGGAACGTCGGGAATGGCGGCGTAAGCCTAAGGGCAATCTATAAAGGAGAACAAATGTCCGTTAACTTCACAGCCTGAATTGAAAATCGGCGGCCGTAGGGAAAGCCAAAGGCTGCTAACTTCCGATAACTCCAGTTAACTCCCGACATGCGGAAGTTGAGTGAAGGAGAAAAGGAGTGGAAGGAGTGCAGACAACACTTCTGCAAATCATAAAGATCAATGTTCAAAATACAAAGACAAAAGTTCAAACGATAATGAAGAAAACCATTTTAGCCCTGTTGCTGCTTGGCAGCACAATGTCGCTGGCCGCTCAGGAAGAGACCAAATACTTCCTGCCGCGCACAGCACTGCGTTTCACCATGCTGATAGAAAAATCGAGCTACACACCCGGCGAGTACTGCCAGTTTGCTGAGCGATTCTTCAAAAAAAGCAGCCAAGGCACCGAGCCGTCGGTGGGCTACCGCATTCTCTCCATCGATATTACGCCCTACGGAGTGCCCGACTCTACCAAGAGCTTCAAGGCCAAGACCGACTACAAGCGCAACATCCGACTCATCAACCTCGACGACAGCGGCATTCTCACCTCCATCAACACCGAGCCCCACCGGTTTCTGGCCCCCGACCGTCGTTTCCGCCCGGCCCTGAAGGACGCACCGCTCAATCCGCACGACTTCATGAGCCAGGAGATTCTCTCGGCGGGCAGCAAAGCCAAGATGGCGGAGCTCACGGCACAGGAAATCTACGACATCCGCGAAAGCAAGAACCAGCTGGCGCGCGGTCAGGCCGACTTCATGCCCAACGACGGGCAGCAGCTCAAGCTCATGCTCCAGCAGCTCGACACCCAGGAGGCTGCCCTGCTGCAGGTGTTCGAGGGTACTACCGTGCGCGACACTTCGGAAATCAGCCTGGTCTATATTCCCGAACGCGAAATCACCAAGCAGATTCTCTTCCGTTTCTCCAAGCACTTCGGGCTCACTGAAGGCAACGACCTCTCGGGCGCACCTTATTATTTCAGCATCGAAGACCTCCACATCACACCCAAAATACAGGTGGCCGCCGAAAAAGGCAAAAAAGAGAAAGACAAGGACATGGAGGGCTTCTACGTCAATCTGCCCGGAAAAATCCGCGTGAAGGTGTTCAAGGACGAAAACGTCATTGCCAACCAGGAACTTTTCGCAGCCCAGTTCGGACAGACCGAAATGCTCGACGAGGCGCTGTTCAGCAAGAAACTCATCACCAGCGTGGTGCTCGACCCCGTCACGGGCAATCTTGAAAGCATCAAGACCGACACGGCGGAGTGAAACAAAAATATGATGATCCGTACTCGTACCACCAAATCCTTTGTAGCTTAAAAACATCCACATAGATGGAAGAATAACGCTCCGCGTCGTTCAAAAACCAATAAAAACCAACAAGGACAAGGAAAAACAAGTTTTTATTTGTTTTGTAAGACTGCCTGTTTTTGTTGGTTTTTCTTTGTTT
>DFFM01000022.1:10976-17623 GCA_002369515.1 Prevotella sp. UBA3776
AACGACGCGGAGCGTTCAACCAACTATCTCTTTCGGTATATTCCCTAAAACAACGTATTGGGTGGTACGATTGAGGATAATCATTAAAATAAAAAAGCGGGAACCTCTCATGCGTAGGTCCCGCTTCTTTCCAATTCAATTTATATTTAACTTAACGTAAAAAAGTTCTCGTACGTTGGGTTTTCTATCTTCAATTCTTTTTTCCAGTCTTTCCAGACTTCTTAGTCCAGCTGACCGAGCTTGTTGTCAGAGCCGAGCACCTCGATGATCTTGTGGCGATACATCTTCTCCATCTCGTCACGGGCGGGACCGCAGTACTTGCGCGGGTCGAACTCACCGGGCTTCTCAGCCAAAGTCTTGCGCACGGCAGCGGTGAAGGCCAGACGCGAGTCAGAGTCGATGTTGATCTTGCAAACGGCGCTCTTGGCAGCCTTGCGGAGCTGCTCCTCGGGAATGCCCACAGCGTCGGGCAGCTTGCCGCCATACTTGTTGATCATGTCAACATACTCCTGGGGAACCGAGCTTGAGCCGTGGAGCACGATGGGGAATCCGGGCAGTTTCTCCATGATGGCGTCGAGCACGTCGAATGCCAAGGGAGGAGGAACCAGCTTTCCGGTCTTCGGGTCGCGTGTACACTGCTCGGGAGTGAACTTGTAGGCGCCGTGGCTGGTACCGATGGAGATGGCCAGCGAGTCAACGCCTGTGCGGCTTACGAAGTCGATCACTTCCTCGGGCTTTGTGTAGTGGCTCTCGGCAGCAGCTACCTCGTCCTCAACACCTGCCAGCACACCCAGCTCGCCCTCAACGGTGACGTCGAACTGATGGGCATACTCAACCACCTTCTTGGTCAGGGCGATGTTCTCCTCGTAGGGCAGCGAGCTGCCGTCGATCATCACTGACGAGAAGCCCATGTCAACGCAGCTCTTGCACAGCTCGAAGCTGTCGCCGTGGTCCAGATGGAGCGAAATCTCGGGATGCTTGCAACCCAGCTCCTTGGCATACTCCACAGCTCCCTGAGCCATGTACTGCAGCAGCGTCTGGTTGGCATAGTTGCGGGCACCTTTCGACACCTGCAGGATGACCGGGCTCTTGAGCTCCGACGAAGCCTTGATGATGGCCTGGAGCTGCTCCATGTTGTTGAAGTTGAAGGCGGGAATGGCATAACCGCCGTTGATGGCGCGGGCGAACATGTCCTTGGTGTTCACCAGGCCGAGAGTTTTGTAACTTACCATAATCTTTTCGTGTTTTTAATATTATGTTGATGATAACTTCTTTTCAAAGCCAATAAGCAAACGGGCGCACAGAAAAAAGAGTCTTTTCTTTCTATTTTACGCTTATCCGAAACTAATCGACTGCAAAATTAACGAATTTATTTCTGAAATCAAAGGCTGCAACATTTTTTAATGCCGCCGTTTTATGTTTTTTCAGACTTCGCCGCTCGTCAGCCTTCGCCACTTGCGGAAAATGCAAAACGCATATAGCAAAAAAGCTCAATGAGGTGTTTCCCTTCATCCTCCAATCTCTCTCACGCGCCGTTCGAAGTCGTCGCGTCCAACGAGCGCTCCGTTCTTCACCCGCGCGCGGTAGTTGTAGATGGTGTTCACCGAATAGTGCAGAAACTCGGCAATCTTCGAACTGTCGTCAATGCCCAGGCGGATGAGTGCGAAGATGCGCATGCTGGTGTTCAGCCGGTTGGGGTCGGTCAGCTCGATGCGCTCCTCGGGTTTGAGCAGTGCGTTGAAGTCGCGCACGAAGTTGGGGAACAGGTGCAGGAAGGCCGAATCGAAGTTTTCGTACAGTTCGTCCAGTTCGCGGTCGTTCTGTTCGCGCGAGCGGGTCATGTTGTAAAGCTCCTCATATTCGTGGCTCTTTATCTTCTTGTTCACCGTCTTGCGCATTTTGTCCATCTTGTCGATGTAGAGCGAGCACATCTGCAGGAACCGTCCCACGTATTCCTCTTTCACGCGGCTTGCTTCCGACAGCTGCGCGTTGAGCGACGAGAGCTGTTCGTTGGAACTGGTGAGCTGTTCGTTGACGCTCTGCAGCTGTCCGTTCACCGCCTTGAGCTGTCCGTTCACGTCGGCCAGCTGCACGTTGGATGTGTGCAGCTTGTCGCGCGCGTCGGCCAGCCGCTTGCGCTGTCGGTTCACGTAGAGCAGCATGAGCACCACCAGCAGTGCCATCACACTGATGGCGGCCAGCAGATAGCGCAGCTGGCGGTTGGTGCGCTCGTTGTGCAACTGATAGTTGCGGTCGATGGCCGACAGCAAGGGCGACAACTGCCAGAAGCGCACTCGCGAGCCAAAGCGCTCGGCGCAGTCGCTCGCGAAACTGATGTATCGGTAGGCGCGCTCGTGGTCGCCCTTGAGCATCAGCTGGTTGGCTATTTCCCAGATGGACCCTTGGTTCATCACGGCATTGCGCACATCGGCCAGCACCGACTCGGCTATCCAGCGCATCATCTGCACCGTGTCGTTCAGCTCCTTGTAGTCCAGATAGCGGTAGAGGGCGGTCAGTGCGTAGCGGTGCGACCCCGGCTCCACCAGGCCCAGCCACTCGTCGTTCAGGGCCTTTGCTTCCTGCGGTTTGCCTGCTTGGCGCAATTGGTTCTCCAGCTCCACGAAACGGGCGTCGCTGTTCTTGCCCAGCAGCGGCATCATCAGCCGGCCGTATTCCTCCTTGCGCTGTTCGTACTGCGCTCTCATGGGTTCCAGCCGCGAGTAGAAGGCCAGCTCGCCGAACACATGGTGCTGCGCCTCGTAGTAGCGGCCCAGCAGCACCGAGTCGAGGCTTGCCGGCTGCACGTCGGCGAGCACGGCCTGCGCCTCGTCGAACATGCCCGCGTTTGAGCATTGCAGCGCCATGAGCACTCGGCACTCGTCGGCGTCGTGCTTGTGTCCCATGCCTTCGGCCAACCCTACGCAGCGCTGCAGGTACCAAAGGGCCGAATCGTTCATGTAGGGCATGTATTCGTCGTAGAGCTGGCGCGACAGCAGGTAGCGCTCCGCGTCGGTGGCCGTCGCTTGCAGACGGCTGCGCAGCCGGCCGATGGATTGTTCCTTCTCGGCCACATATTTGGAACTGTTGGCAATGGCTTCGTCCAGCACATGGTAGATGGAGTCGAGTGCCTTCCCGTGGGTGTATGCCTCTGCGCTGAGCCCCACCAGCAGCAGCAAGGCCATTCCTATGATTCTCTTGTTCATGATGTTCGTGTTTTTGCGCTACAAAGATAGCAAAAAAAAACATTTTGTCCCTTTTTTTCTCGAAAAACTCTTTCTTGCTTGCTAAAACCTCCATTTCTCCCAGCTGTTAAAAGGTCTTTAGTCGGGGCCGATGTTTGAAAATATATCCTAATTTTTTGCAGTTCTCGGTCGTGTTCTTAGTGCTACTTTCGTAATTTTGTAGGCAGAACAAGGCAAACAAGCATTTGTTGCGAAACCACATCCTAATCCTAAGAACATGAATAAAGTTTATTGCAAACCTTCCATCAAACTCCGTTTGGCCGTTACCGACGGATTCCTGATGGGGTCGCCTTCGGGGCCTCCCAGCGACATCATTCCCCCCGTTGTGGGCAATGGGAAAGACGGCTTCTTTGACAATCCTCAAGAAGACGAAGAAAACACCACCACCACCCACAAAAGCGTCTGGGAAGAATGACGAATGACAATTGACAATCCGCAATTGACAATCCACAAATGGCTATTCGCGACGCAAAAATGTTGGGTGTTCGATGAGTTGAAACACCTCCCCCCAAAAAAACGAAAAAAAGCACTTAAAAACAACCATATCGATGAAACGAATCTCATATCTTCTGTCCTTCCTGGTGCTGAGCCTGTCGTCAATGGCCGGCCCGCTCACTCACGAAGAGGCCAAGGCCGTAGCCTTGCAGTTTGTCAACCAACAAGTGGGCAAACTCCACAGCCAGCGCCATCAGGCACCGCGCACGGTGGCCCAATTGCTTACAGCCGTTGACGCTCCCAGCTACCACGTTTTCAACATTGGCACCGACGACGGCTTTGTCATCGTTTCAGCCGACGAGGGCGAAATCATGGGCTATGCCAACAGCGGCTCCTTCTCTGCCGCCGACATGCCCCAAAGCCTCCGTGCGTGGCTCGACGAGTATGCCCGGCAGGCCACGCTGCTGAGTCCCGGACAGAAAGCTCTGCGACGCGCTGCCCGCCGTGCATCAAGCAGCGTCAAGACCGCCATCAGCCCCATGGTCACCGCCCGCTGGAACCAGTCGTCGCCCTTCAACGACCAGTGTCCGCGGCCCAGCGCCTACGGATCGACGCGCTGTCCGGCCGGGTGCGCCGCCATAGCCATGGGACAAGTCATGTTCTTCCACCAGTATCCTCAGCAAACCACACAGTCCATTCCCAACTACACCCCCGACAGTGGCGTTTCCTATGGCAAGTCCTTGGGTGTCACCACCTTCAGCTGGAGCAACATCAAGGCCGACTACACCTCGGGGGGAGGCACCGCTGCCAAGGAGGCTGTGGCCGAGTTCATCAAGTATGTGGGTGCCTCCATCAAGATGGGCTATACTGCTGAGGGCTCGGGCACCGATGTGGCCGAGATTCCGGGCGCACTCATCCAGTATTTCGGCTACGACCCATCGGCCCGCTATGTCAGCCGCAACCAGTATTCGTACGAAGGTTGGCGCAACCTCATCTACGACGAGCTGGCCGCCCGTCGCCCTGTGGTGCTCGGCGGCTCTGCCGTGGTCAGCGGCGCACTCTATGGCCACGCTTTCGTCTGCGACGGCTATGATGGCGACGGTCTCTACCACATCAATTGGGGATGGGCCGGACGCGGCGACGGCTACTACAATCTCGACCTGCTCTTCCCTACGGCCAACAACGAGGCGGTGGGCCCCGACGGCTATTCGCTCTTCGAAGTGGCTGTCGTCGGCATCCAGCACACTGGGGCCGAGGCTGTTGACGTGCCCGATGCTCCCACCACCACCAACCAGTATCTCACGGTCAACAGTGCCAGCCAGATTGGCAGCGCAACCATCAACACCGTGCAGACCCTGCGGCTGAACATCACCAACACCAGCACCACGCAGCCCTACTACGGCAACCTCATTCTCTATTTCGGCACGGCCGAAGGCGAGCACAAGGCCAACAGCGGCATCAGCATCAACCTCGAACCCGGCGAGACGCGCTCCATTGATATGCACTACAAGACCGCACAGACCTCGCAGCCCATCGTCATCACTGCCACGCCCAGCGCCAGCACCTCGGCGCCCGAGGACATTGTCTATCAGACGACGCTCACCCTCAAAGACCCTTCCGAACTGCCTGCCCCTACGCTCACCTTCACGAGCAGTGTCGATAACACCTCTGGCTCCAACCTCTATGGTTCCAGTTTCGTCTATCGCCTCACTGTCACCAACACATCCGACGGCGACTTTGAGGGCGAGATTGCCGCAACACTGCTCGACGGCAAGTCGTGGGACGAAATCACCACCCAGCGGCAAAATGCCGCCGTCGCCGCAGGAACGAGCCAAGAACTGGTGTTCGTCTTCCCCGACCTCACTTATAAGAACAAATACTTCGTGCGCGCCTACAACGGTTCCCAACTGGTGAACACCAGCTCCTACTACACGCTCGCACCCGGGCTCACCGTCTATAAGGCCGATGGCACCAGCAGCGTCATCGGTGGCACTTCGTTCAAGATACCAGCCGATGCCGTGGCTGCCGACTTCCGCGGACTCTCCATCTATTCCAGCACCAGCGTCACCGCCAGCCAGAACCCCAACTGTCTCTACTACCTCGACTCGACGGTTCCTGCTGCACTCAAGGACAAGAACATCATTGTGGATGGCACCGCACAGCGCATCCTTCTCACCGACCAGAAGGAATTCTATGTGCCCTCGCCCTTCACCGCAGCCACCATACAGTTCACCCGTACCTTCACCCTTGGCTACGATGGAATGGGCGGCGGATGGAGCACCCTCGTGCTGCCTTTCGTGCCCACGCTCATCACCGCTGACGACCAGCCCATCGACTGGTTCCACTATAGCGGGCAGGAGGGCAAACAGTTCTGGATTTACGACTTCTACGCTGAAGACGGTGATGCCGTGCTCTTCCGCCACGCTGCCGAACTGCAGGCCTATCACCCCTACATCATCAGCGTACCCACCGACATCTACGGCCCCGAATGGCAACTCACCGGCAAACCCATCCTCTTCACTGCCACCGATGTCACGGTGGAAGCCAACAGAAGCGCCAAGCTCACCGGCAACCAGTTCCAGATGATTGGCACCTTCGCGCAGCTCGACAGCAGCGAAGAGGCCTTCGTGCTCAACTCCACAGGCAGCATCTTCGAGCGTGGCCCCCTCAGTGTGTCGCCCTTCCATGCCTATTTCGTAGGTCCCGACCGTGACGCCTCTGCCAATGCCATGCGCATCGCCTTCCACGATCCAGCACCCACTGGCATCGCGCTCCAACAGTCTGCCGACCGTCAACCCGCCAACGCTCCCGTTTATCACATCAATGGACAGCGCATCGCCACCTCCGACCAATGGCACCAGCTGCCGAAAGGCATCTATATCGTAAACGGAAAGAAAGCCGTAAAAACAAAATGACGGTAAGGTACAGCGAAATCCACAAATCATAAAAAACAACGAATTGACGAACAAA
>DFFM01000022.1:17723-37439 GCA_002369515.1 Prevotella sp. UBA3776
TTTGTTCGTCAATTCGTTGTTTTTTTATACCCTGTTAAAAACGCAGCTTTGTTATTTCAGGGTGAAGCGCACTTTGGAGGCAATCCGATCCGAGGCTGTACCGATGAGCGCCTCGAATGCCCCGGGCTCAGCTTTCCATTGTTTTTGGCGGTCGTCGTAGAAGCTGAGTGCGTCGCGTCCGATGGTGATGCTCACCTCACGCGTTTCGCCGGGCTGCAAAAATACTTTCTGGAAGCCTTTCAGCTCTTTCTTCGGGCGGGGCAGCGATGACTTCAGGTCGCTCACGTAGAGCTGCACCACTTCGGCGCCAGCGCGCTGGCCTGTGTTGGTCACGCTCAGAGTGAAGGTGATGCTGTCAGTGAGCGTCATCGATGTTTTGTCGGCGCGGGCCTTGCCCAGTCGGAAGGTAGTGTAGCTCAACCCGTGGCCAAAGGCGAAGAGGGGCCGTGTCTTGTACTGGTCAACGCCTCTATAGCCCACATAGAGCCCCTCTTTGTATTCTTCGTCAATCACCTTTCCGTCCGCGCGCCAAGTTCCGGGGAAAGCCCCCAGCCTGTGGGCAGGAACGTCGTTGAGCTGCGCTGCCCATGTGAAGGGCAGTTTGCCGCTGGGGTTGGAGTCGCCAGTGAGCACGTCGGCCAACGAGCGGCCAGCCTCCGAACCGCCATACCAGCCCTGCACGATGGCGGGCACACGGTCGGCCCAGGGCATGGCCACGGCATTGCCAGAAATGTTGACGAACACCAGTCGGGGATTCACTTCCAAGAGGGCTTCTATCAGTTCGTTCTGGCCGTAGGGCAGGGCATAGTCCTTGCGGTCGTGGCCTTCACAGTCCTGGAAATCGCTCTTGTTCAGTCCGCCCACAACGATGACGTAGTCGGCGCCACGCGCTTTCTCCACGGCCTCGGCGCGCAACTCGGCAGCCGGACGCATCTCGTAGAGGCTGCGGCCCACGGTCACGCCGTTGTAGCTCTGAATGGTGTCACCCACATAGCCGCGGGCATAATCCACCTTGCAATTGGCGTTCTTGCTGCCAATCAACTCCTGCAGCCCTTCGAGCGGAAGCACTTCGTGCTGCACCTTGAGCGACGACGAGCCGCCGCCCACGGTCATCATCTTGATGGCGTTTTCGCCCACCACGAGAATGCGCTTGCTGTCCGCCACGTTGAGCGGCAGCAAGGCCTCACCCTTTTTCTGTCCGCGGGCAGGAGCGTTTTTCAGCAGCACGATGCCCTCGTCGCCTATCTGTCGGGCGGCGGCATAGTGGCTCTCTGAGCAGAGGAACCCGTAGCCGCGCTGGCGGTTCATGGTGGTGCGGAAGAACAGGCGCAGCACACGGCGCACCTTCTCGTCCAGTTCGCGGGTGGTGTAGCGTCCCTGCTCTATGGCGCGCTTGTAGGCCGCTGCCAAGTAGTAGTTGTCGTAAGCGTTGGTGGCTCCCATTGTCAGTCCGTCAGTCCATGTGCCAAACTCCATGTCGAGCCCGTTGCGCACGGCCTCGTCGGTGTCGTGGGCGCCGCCCCAGTCGCTCACCACCACGCCGTCGAACTTCCAGTCGCGCTTCAGAATCTGGTTGAGCAAGATGTCGTTGTGGCAGTTGTGTTGGTTTTGATAGAGGTTGTAGGCCCCCATGATGCCCCATGCGCCGCCTTCAACGACGGCTGCCCGGAAGGCCGGCAAGTAGATCTCGTGCAGGGCGCGGTTGCTGACGATGACGTTCACCTGGTGGCGGAAGTTCTCGTCGTTGTTCAGGGCGTAGTGCTTCACGCAGGCGGCAACCCCCTTCGACTGCAGTCCCTGAACGTAGGGTACCACCATGCGCGAGGCCAGCAGCGGGTCTTCGCCCATGTACTCGAAGTTGCGTCCGCCCAGCGGCGTTCGATAGATGTTCACGCCGGGCCCCAGAATCATGTTCTTGCCGCGGTAGAGGGCTTCTTCGCCCAGGCTCTCGCCGTAGAGGCGTGCCATGCGCGGGTTCCACGTGGCCGCCAGACAGGTGAGTGCGGGATAGGCCACGCACGAGTCGTTGGTCTGGCCGGCCTGTTCCCACTCGTCCCAAAGCACGTCGGGGCGCACACCGTGGGGGCCGTCGTCAGTCCAAAAGTCGGGAAAACCGAGTCGTTTCACTCCGGGGCTGGAAAACTTGCTCTGCGCGTGGATGACGGCTATCTTCTCGTCGAGTGTCATCCGGCTGAGCGCATCTTCCACGCGTTGCTCTATGGGTTTTTGTTCGTCCAGATAGAGGGGCAGCGTCTGTCGGCTGTCGTTCCCCATGGTCGTTTCCGTTTGCCGGTTGGCCGGCAGGCCACCGGAATTACCGACGCTGACAGCCTTGCCTTGGTGCTCGCCAAAGGACATGCCCAAGGCAAGTGTCAGCATCGTTGCTACTGAAACCATTCTTTTCATACCTCAAAAATTTGTTTGCCTAATGAAAAGCTAAAAACAATGCTTGCTATTATTTTTGAAAAACACGAACATAGTCTATTTTCATCGTGGCGGGAAGCGCACTCTCGTCGATGCCCCGGTAGCCGCCCCAGTCGCCACCCCACGCCAAGTTCAGGATGACGTAGAACGGATCGTCGTAGGGCCAGTCGTCGCGCCCCAGTCCACGGTTGTCGTAGGAGAGCTGCACCTTGCCGTCAACGTAGGTGGTGATGTTCTCGTGGGTCCAGCGGATGGCATAGACGTGGAACTCGTCCTCGGCACCTTCGCAATACATCTCGTGGGTCACCTGCGTGTTGTTGGAGTGGACGTGGGCGTTGGCGTGCAGGCTGCTGGATACGTAGTTGGCATTGGCTCCCACCTCTTCCATGATGTCTATCTCGCCGTCGGCGGGCCATGAGCGGAAGTTGACGGGCATCATCCAGAAGGCGGGCCAGGTGCCCTTTCCTTTGGGCAGCATGATGCGGGCCTCGATGTAGCCATATTTCCAACCTTCATTCGCCTTGGCATAGACGCGGCCCGAATAGATGCGGCCGTCACTGCCCTTGAAGCAGTGGATGTTCAGTTTGCCGTCCACCAGTTCGGTGACGCGTCGGCCGTCGGCCTCGCCGTTGCGATAGTATTGCAGCTCGTTGTTCACCCACTTCCAGTCTTTCACCTCGTGGGTCCAGTCGCTGCCCAGCGTGGTGCCTTTGTCGAACTCGTCGTTCCACACCAGCTTGTAGCCTTCGGGAGCCTTGATTTCGGTCTGTTCGCCCGACTCCTGTCTGACCACCACTTCGGCTGTTTCGGTTCCGTCTGTGACGGTCACCTTGGCGGTGCGCGATGTGAGGCTCGTGTTGGGCTGGGTGGTGATGTCAAGTACCTGTCCATGGGTGTTGGCGGCAGCATCGGCTGAGCGCGCGGCCTTGATCCAGCTTGCGTCGGTGGTGGCTGTCCACGACGTGCTCGAAGTGATTACGCCCACTTGCAGCGTTTCGCCCCGTCCCATCGAATAAACCTGGTCGGTGGTGAGTTGCAGCTTCACGCCCTGCACCACGCTGATGGTTTTGCGGGCAGCCCCCGACATGACCGTCACCGTTGCCGTGCGGGCTTCCTTGCCCGGGTTGGCCTCGGCCTTGACAGTCAGCGTACCCGTTGAGGAGGTGGAGTTCTGTGTGCTGACGCTGATGAAGCTCTCGTCGGCATAGGCACCCCATTCCTTTCCCGTGGTGGTGACCGTCACCGTGGCCGAACCTCCGGCTGCAGGCAATGCCACCGACTCGGGCGACACGCTGATGGTGATGCCGGCCGGGGTAGGCTCCTGGCTGTCGCTGCTCCCACCGCAGCCCCAAAGGGCTACGGTGAGGAAGAGCATATAGGTGTTTATCACAAATCGTTTCATGAGAGGTCGTTACTGTGCTTTTTCGAAAATGATGTCACTGATCTTCACATGCGCCCCGGCAGGCGAGCCGCCGAAGTCGAACACGAGCGACAGTGCGTGGGCGTCGCCCTTGGGCAGCGTCACGCCGGTCATCTTATAGACGAACGGTTCGTCGGCCTTCACGTCGTGGCGGTCGGCAAAGTAGAAGTTGTCGTCGCGCTTGTCCTCGTCCGAGTAGTTGGTCTCGGTCAGTTTGATGGTCACGCCGTTGAGGTCCATGTCCGATGTGATGGTACACGAGAAGTTGTAGGGGTCGTTCTGGGCGGTGGCCAGGCTGGTTTCCAGCGTGTATTGGCCCTGCCATTGCGAACCGCCGATGCCCTCGGGAATGTCAAACTCGTAGGCGTTGCCGCTGTGGGTCCAGGCGGGCTGCGTGGGCAGTGTGCCCCATCCGTTGTCGGCGAACCATGTGGTGATTTGGTTCAGGGCGCTTCCTTCGTCAACGGCTTTCCAGAGGTTGTCGGCGTCGTCGTAGGACATTGACACCGTCTCCTCGAAGTAGATGTTGCTGATGGCGATGTGGGTGCCGCCGGGTGCGCCGCCGAAGTCGAACACGAGCGACAGTGCGTGAGCGTCGTCCTTGCTCAGCTCCACTCCCTCAGCCTTGTAGATGAAGGGCTGGTCGGCCTTCACGTCGTGGCGGTCGGCAAAGTAGTAGTTGTCGTCGCGCTTATCCTCGTCCGAGTAGTTGGTCTCGGTCAGTTTGATGGTGGCTCCGGGAATGTCGTTGTCGGCCTCGAGCACCAGGTAGAAGTTGTACTTCTTGGCCTTCGAACCCGTCAGTGTGGTCTCGATGGCAAACTGTCCCTGCCACTGCGAGCTGCCGGTGCCCTCGGGCACGTCGAGCTCCCACTTTCCATTGTTGTGGCTGATGGTGGGCTGTGTGGGCAGTGTGCCCCATCCGTTGTCGGCGAACCATGTGGTGTGCTGGATGAATGCCGAACCGTCCTCGACGGCTTTCCAGAGGTTGCTTCCTGCCGAGGCGTCCCAGTCCATCTTGGCTTCGTCGCCGCCCGGCTGGTCGGTGGGCACGATGGTGCCGTCGTCGTTGGCATGGTCTTTCAGCACGATGTTGCTCACGTTGATGGTGGTTTTGCCGGTGGCATGGCCGAAGTCGAACACCAGCTTCACGGGGCTGAGGTCCTTGCCTTCGAGGTCGCTCTTCCAGAAGACGTACTCCTGTCCGGCCTTCAGGTTGATGTCGGCCACGTCGATGATGGCGTCGGCGTCGGTTTCGTCGGTCAGTTTCACGGTGACGCCGTCGATGTCGGCGTCAGCCACGAAGATGCACGAGAAGTCGTAGTGGTTGGCCGCCGAGATGCTCAGGTCGGTGTGCAGGTGCATCTGTGCCTGCCAGCGGTCGGTGCATGCGTCGGGCACGGTCACGGTGTAGTCGTTGCCGCCGTCGGCATAGGTGCCTTCCATCTCAGCGGTGCGCACGTCGGCCCATCCGGGCTGGAAGTGGAAGGTGGCCACTGGCGTGATGCCCTTCCAGAGGTTGAAGTCGCTGTTGGCGTCGTATCCGCTCTCTGCCACGTTGCGCACATCCTCCTCGCTGGTGAAGATGAATCGCCATGCGATGCTGCGGTCGGGTGTCTCATAGACGAGCACCATCTTCTTGGCCGTGAGCGACTCTATGCGGAACCGCGGGTTCTCGTACTGTGCGTCCGAGCAGATGTAGGGGAAGGCTGTGTTGGGTGCCAGCTGGATGTAGGTTTGCTTGCTGACGTTCTTGTCTGCGTCCTCCCAGTCGTACACCTCGAATGTCCAGGTGCTGGTTTGGTTGCCCACGTTGGCGTCGAAGTCGGCGGCTTCCGAGCCCCACTTCGTTGTGCCCGTGTTGACGTAGGTCAGTCCGTCGGCGCCGGCGTTGTAGGTGAAGGTGCCGCCTTTGCGGTTGTCGGCGGTGAAGGTGATGCGGTCGTCGTACATGCCGAAGTCTTTCTTCTCGTCGGGCTGTGCGCTCCACCATCCCGTTCCGGCGGTGCCGGCAGGGCCGCAGGCCAGATGGGCCACTTCGCGTCGGGCGAATCGCCACTCCTTGCCGGTGATGCGGCGGAAGTCGGCGGAGTAGTCCACTTTGGTTTCGTTGAAGGTGAACTCTTTGGTCAGTCCGCCCTGGCTGAAACCGTTGCGGTTGCCCAGCTTCAGGGTGACGTTGTAGGTGCCAGCCTCGGGGTTCATGAATCCCACTTCCTGCAGGGTGGAGTAGGACGTACCGTTCAGAATCCACACGGGGTAGGTGCCCGGTGCGGGCGTATAGGTGGCAATCATCTGGTTGGTCTCCTGGTCAACAGTCATCTCGAAATCCACCCCGTCCATGGATGGAATCCCATTGGGGTCGGCGCCTTCGAAACTCTCGGGCGAGCAGGCGGCCAGCGCCATGCCTGCCAGCAGTGTCGCCACGGTATGTTTGAATATTTTGTTCATAATCATTTGTTTGCTGTGTTAGTGGTTGTTTTATCTCAGAATTTTATTGGGCTGGAGCCCCTTCCGGCTCCCCTGGGAGGAGGGGTTGGCTGCGCGTTGAGCCTTCCCCCCCAGGGGGGAAAAGAGGGGCGCTTTAATACTCGTTCTGTTTCAGGTTGGGGTCAGAGTCGAGCTCGGCCTGAGCAATGGGGATGTACTTCTTGCTGGGTGTCCAGGCGTTGGTGCGGTAGCCGTAGCTGTCGGGCACCAGCACCGTGGCGGCCTTGCCCGTGCGCACCAGGTCCCAGTAGCGTTTGCCTTCGCCAACGAATTCCAGGTGGCGCTCCTCTATCACGTCGTCCTTGGTCACGCTGGCCAGCGGAGCCAGTCCGGCGCGCTGGCGCACCTCGTTGACATACTGGGCGGCCTGTGTGGCGCTGCCTCCCGTTTCGAGCAGCAGTTCGGCGGCGTTGAGCAGCGTCTCGGCATAGCGGTAGTAGCGCAGGTTGTTGTTGTAGTTCAGGTTGCCGTCGAATCCGGCGTCGGCGTTGTTGGCACTCTGCGGGCGGTATTTCTTCAGCCACAGGTGGGTGTCCTGATAGCGTTCGGTGTAGGTCACGCCCCGCACGTCCCAGATGGTGGCGTCACGCCGCACGTCGCCTTCGGCGTAGCGGTTGTAGGTCTCCATCTTCACGGGCAGGAATCCCCATCCGTCGGCTCCCGAGTTCCATCCGTCGCCGCCGGGCCACGAGTTGGGCGAGATGAGCGTGGGCAGCACTGTTCCGCCGATGGCCAGCGGGCTGTTCCATCCGCGCTCGTTGTTGCCGTCCTCATAGTTGATTTCCCAGATGGACTCGGCACACCATTCGCCGCTTTCCTCCCACAGGTCGGCGTAGTCGGGGTTCAGCGCATACGAGCTGTCGCCGATGATGCTCTGCATGTACTGCAGGGCCTTGGCGTAGCGGGCCTTGTCGTTCTGGTACATCACCATTTCGGCATACATCATGTAGCACATGGCCTGCGACACGCGGCCGCTGTTGGCGTTGTCCCAGCGCATGGGGAGCATGCTCGAGGCGATAACCTCCTCCAGTTCTCCGATGAGCTGTTCATAGACCTCGTCGGCCTGCAGCTGCGGGGCGGTGTAGTTGGTGGCGGCGGTCAGGTTCTCCAGATAGAAGGGAATGTTGCCGAAGTAGTGCCACAGCATGTCGTAGTAGAACACGCGCAGTGCGCGGGCCTGCATCTCGTAGCTCCGTTTGTTCTCCTCGCTGACCGACTCGTCGGCCCAGTCCAGGTATTTCAGCAGGTCGTTGCAGCGTTTGATGCCCGAGTAGTCAACCGTCCAGAGCGACGAGAGGGTGTTGTTCTCGTCGGCCTCGTAGTTGAACAGCATGTGCCAGTTCTGCATGTCGGTCTTGTTCGAGCCGCCCACCCAGAAGTCGTCGCCCATGATTTCGGCGTCAATGTTGAGCGCGTTGTACTGGTTGAGCCCCCAGTCGGGCCAGTGGATGGGGTCGTAGGCGGCCACGAGTGCCTCCTGCAGGTGGGCGTCGGTTTTGAAATAGTCCTCCAGAGGCTCGCCCGTGGGATTCTGCACCTCCAGGAAGTCGTCGCTGCACGCTGTGGTGAGCGCCAATGCGCCTGCCAGCATGCCAATGGTGAATATCTTCGTTGTTTTCATATTGTTTCGGTGTTTAGGGGTTAAAATGCCAAGTTGAATCCTATGGTCCAGGTGCGTGCCTGCGGATAGACGCCGCGGTCAACGCCCAGCGACTTGCTGTTGGACGATATTTCGGGGTCGAATCCCCAGTACTTGGTGAAGGTGAACAGGTTCTCCGCCATGACGAACAGTCGCAGCCGCTCCACGAAGAAGCGCTTGGTGATGTTCTGCGGCAGCGTGTAGCCCAACGACACGTTCTTCACGCGCATGTAGGAGCCGTCGCAGATGTAGAGGTCGCTCATGAGCCAGTTGGTGGCGTCGCCGTTGCGCAGGATGGGGTATTTGTTGCTGGTGCCTTCGCCTGTCCAGCGGGCGAGCATCCACGTGGGGAAGTTGCCCGAGAACACGTCGGTGCGGTAGGTGCCGTCGAAGATGTCGGCGTCGGCCACGCCCTGCAGGAAGAGGTTGAAGTCAAATCCCTTCCACGACGCGTCGAAGTTCAGGCCATAGGTCCATGTGGGCGAACCGTGGCCAATGTTGGTGCGGTCGTCCGAGGTGATTTGGCCGTCGCCGTTCACATCGACGAATCGCACGTCGCCGGGCTGTGCGGCGGGCATGATGAGGCTGCCGTCGGCGTTCTTGTAGGCTTCGACGTCGGCCTTGGTCTGGAACACGCCGTCGGTCTTGTAGCCGAAGAAGTAGGGGAAGGCCTCGCCGTTCGAACCGCGCACACCGCCGCCCGAGATGCCCTGTATGCCGCCGTAATCAACGAATCCGGTGTCGTTGCCCAGGTTCTTCAGTTTGTTGTGCTGGTAGGTGGCGTTGCCCTTGATGGCGAACTTGGCGTCGCCCACGTTCCACTTGTAGCCCAGTTCAAACTCCACACCGCTGTTCTCCATGTCGCCCACGTTGCCCCAGGGCTTGCTCTCGCCCAAGTAGCTCGGCACGGCCATCTGGATGAGCATGCCGTTGGTCTTCTTCACGTAGTAATCCACAGTGAAGGTCAGCGCGTTGTTCAGGAATCCGAAGTCCAGGCCCAGGTCGGTCTGCTCGCTCTCCTCCCACTTCAGGTCGGGGTTGGCCGTGGCGCTGGCCTTGGTGCCGTTGAATTTCATGGCGTTCTTGCCGAAGAGCACGTTGTTGCCCGTCGAGGTGAGCACCGTGTAGAGGAAGTTGTCGATGTTGTCGCTACCGTTCTTGCCCCAGCTGGCGCGCAGCTTCAGGTTGGTGAGCCAGTCGCGTGTGCCCTCCATGAACTTCTCGTTCATGATGTTCCATCCCACCGACACCGAGGGGAACGTTCCGTACTTGCTGTTGGGGCCGAAGCGGCTCGAACCGTCGCGGCGGATGGTGGCCTGCAGCATGTAGCGCTCGTCGTAGTTGTAGCTCAGACGGGCGAAGAGCGACGACAGACGGTGCTCCACGCCGATGCCTCCCCAGCCGTTGAACTCGGCGTAGGGGGTGCCGTCGAGCTTGCCGTCCTCGGTCACGTTGTAGATCACGGTCGAGGTGGTGTTGTTCAGATAGGGCTTCTCCGTGTTGTTCAGGTTCCAGCGGTTCACGCCCAGGTAGTCGCTCTTGTTCTTCATGGCCGACTGTCCGAGCACGATGCCCACGGTGTGCTTGCCCAGCACCTTGTCGTAGGTGAGGGTGTTCTCCACCTGCCAGTTCACACCCTTCGACGTTTGCGACTCGGCGCTCGTGTGGTCCGAGTAGCTGTTGCCCGAGTGCTGGTATTTGGTCAGCGTGGCGGCGTCGTATCCCCAGAACGACAGGTCGGCGCTGTAGCTGAAGTGGTATTTCAGGTTGTCCCACAGTCCCAGGTCGATGGAGAACTTGGGCACGAACTTGTGGCTCCAGTTCTTTGTGGGGTTCTGGGCCATCAGGGCCAACGGGTTGTTCATTTCCTGATAGGTGCCGGCGAAGCCCGGAATGGTGTAGTAGTAGCCGTTCTCGTCGCGCGTCAGCTGGCGCAGCTCGCGGGCGGTCTTGGTGCCAATCACCTCGCCTGCTTCGTTATAGACGTTGGGATCCTCGTAGTTGCGGTAGTACTGGGCGGCCAGCGTGGGGTCGAGCACCGTCGGAGCCAGCGTGGGGGCCAGATAGAGGGCCGAGCCCAGCCACGAGCCGTACTCGGTGTTCTCCGAGATGCCGGTGCTCTTGACGCGGGTGTAGGCCATGTTCACCGTCACGTCCAGCTTGTTCAGGAAATTGCGCTCCTTGGTGGCGTCGAACACGTTGTAGATGTTGTTCGAGCGCAGCGACAGACGCTCGTAGTTGGAGTGGCCCTTGTTGCCGCCCACGATGCCTTCCTGGGTGTAGTATCCCATTGACAGATAGTAGTTCAGCCGCTCCGAGGCGCCGCTGAGGCTCAGGTCGTGGTTTTGCACGGGCGCGTTGTCGTTGAACACCAGGTCCTGCCAGTTGGTGCCGAAACCGTTGATGGCCTGGCCGTTGCTGTCGGTCAGGTGGTAGGGGTCGGCAAAGAGGGGGGCTTGGCCGCCGTTCACGGCGCGCTCGTTCTGCAGAATGGCATAGTCGGTGGCGCTCGTCACGTCGCGGCGACGCCAGGCCGTCTGCCAGCCTTGCGAGAAGTTGTAGCTCACGCTCGTCTTGCCCACCTTGCCGCGTTTGGTCGTCACCAGCACCACGCCGTTGGCGGCGCGCGCACCGTAGATGGCTCCCGAGGCGGCGTCCTTGAGCACCTCGATGCTCTCGATGTCGCTGGGGTTCACAAAGTCGAGACCACCCTCGATGGGCATGCCATCGACAATGTAGAGCGGGTCGCTGTTGTTAATGGTACCCGTACCACGTATCAATACCTTGGGCGAAGCGCCGGGCTGGCCCGACGACGACGTGACGTTCACACCGGCGGCCAAACCCTTCAGCGCGTTGTCCATGCGGACGGGCGTCTTGCCGTTCAGGTCGTCGGCGCTCACCTTGGCGATGGAGGCCGTCACCACGCTCTTCTTCTGTACGCCGTAGCCAATCACCACCACGTCGTTCAGCGTCTGGGCGTCTTCTTTCAGCACGATGGACATGCCCTGGCGGGCGGCCACCTCTTGGGTGGTGTAGCCCACATACGAGATCAACAGTGTGCGGCCCTCGCTCACCTTGATGGTGAACTGGCCGTCAACATTCGTAATGGCACCATTCTGGGGGTTGCCTTTCTCAACGACGGAGGCCCCGATCACCGGGTCGCCCAGCTCGTCGGTCACACTGCCCGATATGCTCTGGGCATGTGTCGCCACCGACACGATGAGTGCCAATAGCATCAATAATAACCTGCTTTTTTTCATACTTTGGTTTTTAGTTGTTTATATTTAGGTTTTTGTTGTTTGTATTTTGGTTTTAGGTTCCCGTCACGTTCGCTAATGACAATAGGTGAGGCTTTGGGTGCAAAGATAGATGAAAAAACAGTCCATGCGACCGATGTAAGACAAAAAAGTGGATTTCCTTCAGTGCTCATTTTTCTTAACGCACAGTTTTCCAACGGTTTGACTTTTGTTGCAATTCTTAAAAGAGTGGACGTGATATAGAGGTGTAAAGCGTACAATTTTCCTCTGTTTTGCCCCTTTTCCGCCCTCCCGTCACACAGATTCCACCGATTACACGGATTCCATTCCGTGCGCAGCAGCAATGCGAACACGGACGAAGCGGATGCCACAGATTTTCGTGTCTTTCGTTTTTTTCGTTTTTTTCGGAATTCTATAAACTCACACAGATTCCACCGATGTCACAGACGCTCTGACGCGCGAAAACATCCCGGCAGATTTCGAAGAAAAATGTGGCATTGCCGGCTGTCTGTTGGCGGTCCTCGCGGAAGCGGAAAAATTTTCTAGAAAATTTAATCGTATCGTCGTGAGATATTTTTTTATCTCACGACAATAATTTTCTATCTCCCGACAATAAAAAAATATCATGATCATCCGCAATCGTACCACCAAATACGTTGTTTTTTTGGAATATACTAAAAAAATGGTTGGTTGAACGCTCTGCGTCTTTAAAAAAACCAACAAAAACAAAGAAAAACCAACAAAAACAAGGGGGCTTTACAAACAAAAACCTGTTTTTGTTGGTTTTTCTTTGTTTTTCTTTGTTTTTTGAATTGAAAAACGGCGGCCGAAGGGAAAGCCAAAGGCTGCTAACTTCCAATAACTCATGCTAACTTTCGACAAGCGAAACTTGAATCAGTGCAATTATTCAGCGGGTGGGGGAGTCGGGAAATGATTAAGATTGTAAAAAAATGGACATGCTTTTGCAAAAAAACACGCAAATGCTTGTTGATTTCTTGGAAAACCATTATTTTTGCACACAAATAATACACATTATTAATATAACTAAGATATTTCATTTTTTTTAGAACGTTCACAATTAGAAGCATCACATTCAAAATGACTAAACAATTCAGGCTATTACTATCCTTGCTGCTCCTCATCTTCGTGGGGGGAGTGAGCAACGCGCAGACAGGTGAGATTCTCACCTATCAGACTAAATATGACAACAACTTGCCGAATGGCATGTTTGTTACATATAATGGTAGATTCTCGGTAAGCATCCAAAGTCAGCGTTACTATAATTCCGGCTATACATCAAAAGAAGTCAAAGGAATTGGTGAGAAACAAGGTAAAGGCACAATCGTGATCAAAGTGCCGGCTGGTGCAAAAAAACTGCATTTCCATGGCTTTAGTGGTACTGAAAATGAAAATGTTGTCGTCAATGTCCGATTTGGCAGCAGCAGCAACACGTCGCAATTTACTTTGCCTTACAGTAGTGATATTACGCTTAGCACCAGTCAATCCAATACCTTCGTATTCGGCAGCAAGGGTGCCATTTACTATAACTCAGTAGATTTTGGACAAACATTGACCGAAGACACTGAAGTTACGTTCGTTACGCAGGCCTATAGTAAAAGCTTCGCTCTTTATGGCGTGAATGCTGAGATGGAGGCCTACTCTTTGTGGAAAGGAAGCGACGGCCAAAAGGTGAGGATGACCTACGATTTCCTCAACAAGATGTATTCGGTTTCGACCACCATGGCGGCTGCTGAAGAGTTCGCTTTTCTGGACGCAGCGGGCAATTCCTACGCTAGCATTGCCGAATTGTCGGCTGACGACGTAGTCAAAAAAGACCATTGCACAAACATTTCCGTGGCCCATGGCCACAATTTCGTCATGGGCTGCGCAGGCACCTTCACCTACACGCTGAAATACGCTGACGGCGGCCTCCGAATGAACGTCAGCGGCAACTGGCCTAAGGACTACTATCTGTGCTATACCGACGGAACTGATCAGCAAGTCCCCTTTGTGAAGAACGACAACGGCGAGTATGTGCTCACACACGCATTGGCCGGCCAAACAGGCTTCTGGTTTGTATGCAACGACGGTGGCGTGGAGACCATGCTGTATGGCCCGTCGGACAATAACGGCAACATCAATCTGAGGTGGTACAACTGCACCAACGTACAGCTGCGGCCGCAAAGCGCTTCTACGGGCGACCTGAAAGTTGGGCTTCCCGCAGAGTGGAGTGGTGAACTCACCTACACCATCAACGACAGCGGCGAGACGCCCTTGCTCACCGTAACGGGATGGCCGGAGGCTGACATAAGGATTACAGCCGACTGTGACATTTCTCCCATCGTTGGCAACAGCTTTGTCATGACAAACAACGGCGACGGAACCTTCAGCAAGAAGATGCTTCTCACGCAGCAATTCCTAGACGCTAATGGGCAGATTGGCGTCAGCTTCATTGACGCACGGGGTGGCGGATCGCTCCAACTGTCCGCTCCAGAAGGGAATTGTTGGATAGGTACTGCTGACAGCCAGGACTTCTCGCTGATGCCTAAGGAGGACGCTCCCCGTTTCTCCATGAACGTGCCTGGCGCGTATGTATTCACCGTCAATCCGCAGGAGCTTACGCTCCACGTGGAAAAGTTGACGGGCTTCTACTGGAAGAGTACCGAAGAAAAGTTCACCCGCAACGAGCAGAACGGCACCTACGAACTGACCAAGACATTCGACCCCGAAAACGAACCCAGCGGATTCTGGATTGAGGACGAAACGAGGACGGTCTTGGCAAGCGTTAACAGTGACAACGACGGATTCGTCAACAACCGCAACCATCAGAACCTGACGCTTCAGGCTGGAGGTGGCAACTACCAACTGAATCTCCCGGGAACCTACACCTTCGTCTTGACGCCCAACGAAAACGGAATGTCGCTCGACGTCCGCCGTGGCGAGGAAGACGTATGGCCGCAGCCGCAAATCCAAACGGTTTACGGCGGCTATGAATTTGACTTGACCTACGATAGCCAGACCGGCACTTACAGGGATCAGGTTATGTTGTATGTCAACGAGCCATTCTATTTCAAAGACACCACCTACGGCGGTTTCATCAAGTTCGGATATGCTGACCAAAACGAGGTCATCGATGCAACGAGCGAGGAGGCCGAGGCAACAGCCATGTATTATGCCCCAAAGAACGACGAGGGGGCAAAGGGCTTCGAGGTGAGTTCCACCGGAACCTACATCCTTGAGCTTATCCCCAACGGCAATGACAGGGGCTTTGTGGTCAGACTGGCGCCCATCAAGCAATATTCGCTCAACTTGCGCGACCCAAACAACCAGTCGGTTCCGCCTACGGCCATCCCGTTCGAACAAAACCCGATGACACGCACCTACACCCTGCAGCAGCAGCTGACAGAGGGCTGGGATTTCTGGATTACAAACACTGACACCGGCGAAGCCTTCGGAGCTCCGCAAGGGGGGCAGACCACCATCAGCCGCACCAATTCGCAAGGCATCACGCTGGCGTCTGGCGGAGAAATCTTCAACATCGCCTCGGGAGGCGACCTCACCTTCCACCTGGAAGAAACCCCCAACGGACTCTACATGAACATCGACGGACTGCCTACAGAATATAATATAGAGGTGGGCGCAAAACGCTACAAGTTCGACGACAATGGCGACGGCACCTACTCGGCCACCATCGAAGTGGAACAGGAGGACATGGGAAGCAATCGTTACTGCTTCACCACAACCTACGAAGACGACGTACAGTTCGGCGTCAAGTACTCTACTGAGTTCAACCAGGCCTTCCAGGCCAACACGCTCTCGCAGGACGTGATGCAGAACATGCCGTTCGGACCCTTCCAAAGTGCTCCCGAGTACATGAACCTGCCCTTGCCCGTGGGACGATACAAGGTGACCATCAATCCCGAGCTGGGACTTCTGAGCGTCACATGGCTGTCGCAATACGACAACCTCCAGTTCCACATGTACGTAAATCAAGAAAGAATTGATTTTGTCAACAATGGCGACGGCACTTACTCCGCCAACAATATCCACATGGAAGAGGAAAACTTAGATCTTTCACTCGCTGTTTTTGACAGTAACAACGCCCAATATGCCTGTACACAGTCAAATTCTGTCTTCAACGCGGAACATTGGCAGCTGCCTATCCAACTGGTTAATGGCGAGGTGGATACTTGGACGTTCGCTGTCGAGCAGACGGGCGACTACAATTTCACACTCGACATGATAAACAAGACGCTCACGGCAAAGAAAGTCTCCTTCAGCATTCAGCACGGAAACGAATACTTGCCCATGAGCAAGAACCCCGACACCGGCAACTACGAAGCCCGACTGGCCATCGACGAAAGCATGGGGAACTACTGGTTCCAAATTGCCGATCAGGACTACGTTACTTTCGCCGCTACCAGCGATGAACAGGGTGACCTGACACAGGGAGGAACGATCACGCTGGCCAACTCGGGCAACCTCTACATGCTGGGCATTAAAGCGCCGGGAGAATACGATGTGACCTTCAACCCGCAGACGCTCCAACTCACCGTGGCAAAGGCGCAACCGAAATACGTGCTGCTCATTAATGACAGCGAAACCAGTGCATTCGAGCTGCGCGAGGACGGCACATACTACAACCACCAGACTGTCACCGAAGCAATGGCCAGCGAGTTGTTCCGCTTCCGCGTGAAGAATGGCGACATCACGTACTCGGCTGCAAACACTGAACAGCAAAACATGACCCAGGGCGGAGTGGTTGACCTCATAGCTAATGGCTACCAGATGCGCATTGAGGAGGCAGGCGAATACGACTTCGTCATCGACGAACAGACACGAAAGATGACCGTGACGTGCAACACACGGAAGTTCTACATCTTAGGCAACACTGCCGAGCTGGGCGGCTATGACCTGACCCAGATGAAGCGCATGACCTTCAACGAGCAGGCCAACGCCTACGAGTATGTGCTGAACGTTGAGGAGAACAGCCCCGTCTATTTCTCCGTCGGCACTCAGAAGATGAGTGGAAGCACCGAGGGCGACTGGAACAACTTCAACGCCAACTATCGTTATGCTCCGCAGTTCGACACCTCCGTAGAGCTGACTCAGGACAATACGCCCATCCAGTTGGTTCAGCAGAAGGGTGAAATGAGTATCTCCACACCAGGAACCTACAGAATCAGCATCAATGCGGAAACCCTGATGCTCAGCCTGGTTGAGGATGGCATTCACCAACCTTTGTACATCATGGGCTCTGTCAATTATTGGCAGGTGGGTGAAACTGTCAAGGAAATGCCGTTCAACCCGCAGACCAACGCATACGAATATGAGTTTACGTCCGACGGAAATGCAAGCATCCTCTTCTTAGACCGCAGACCGGCTACCTGGGATGAACTCTCCCAGGCTATCAGGTACAGCGTAGTGAACGACGGCACTCAGTATTTCTTGCATGCTGACGAACCGACGGTGACCCTGCAAGGAAGCACCACGGGTGACGCTGAGTTCCTGCTCGCTCCCGGCACCTACAAGCTGTCCATCAGCAGCGACCGCACACAACTCACCGTTACGTGGCCAGAGAATGCAGAGAACAGCTACTACATTCGCAATCAAATCGGCGGCATGTCAGCGATGGCTCAAAACAGCGATGGTACGTTCGTCAGCCAAGTCAATGTAACCAGAGAGTATATGGAAAGACTAGATCCGCACTTGTATAGCCTTGTACTTGTCAGCGGCACTGGCTATTTCTACGTCAGCACCAAAGATAGCGGAACCCTCGTCACCGAGGACAATTGTCAGGGACTGGATGTGAGGAAGGTAAATTCACTTCTCAACGTCAACAATTACTTTAACCTCAACGAGATTGGCCAATACACCATTACCTTCGACCCGCAGCAGCAAAAGCTAACGTTTGTAAGGCCTCAGAGGAATTTCATCCTCATGGCGACAATGCCTGACGGCTTTGAGAACCCCAGCAAGTACTTTACCATGGGCGACGATGGGCACACCTATACGGCAACCATCAACGTAACCGAAGAGGCACTTGCTGCCGCCATCGAACAATACCAAGGCTATTCCTTCAGCGTTTATGACAATACTGGCTTCTACGGATACGAAGGGAACACCATCACCCTCACATCCGACCAGACCAACCTGCCGCTGGATTTCATTGGCTATGACTTTGAGAAAACATATAGTTTCATGGCCGATCAGCCCGGTGATTACACCTTCACCCTCAACTGTGCAGACCCGTCGAACATCACGCTCTCCATCAAGGTGCCAGGCATCAGCCAGCTCGACAACGCCATCTATGTGGAGAAAGGACAGGCTCGCGTTGGAGGACAAGGCTTGCTCACACTCGCTCTGAAGAACAGCCAAGAAGCCACAGCCTACCAAGTTGCACTTACACTGCCCGAGGGCATCACGTTGGCTACCGGTGAAGACGGAAAATTCATCTATTCATTGAGTGGGCGCAACAATGGCCATTCTGTGAACATTAGGCTGGAAAATGGGGTTTATTATATTGCAACTCTCTCAGGGCAGTCTGAGCTGATTTCAGATAACGACGGTGCTATCATCAGTCTGACGCTGAATGTGGATGATAATGTTTCCATTGGTGATTATACCGTGACAATTCAGAATGCCAAATTCTCGACAGAAGACGGAATTTCTATACCACTTCCCAATAATACAGGCATCATTACTGTGGACAATTACCTGCTTGGCGACGTGAACAACGACGGTGAAGTGGATATTGCCGATGCTGTGTGTGTAGTAAACCGTGTGATACAGAAGCCTACAGCTGTCTTTATAGAGGCTGCCGCAGATGTAGATTTCGATGAAGTAATAGATATTGCTGATGCAGTTCAAATTGTGAACTTTGTAATCAAAAAGATTTATAGTTTCACGCCTGCTGACGGAAGACCAAATGCAGCTCCTATGCGCGCTCCACAAAAGGATTCACTACCCGACCCAGAATAAAAAAAGTAACAAAAAAGAATAGAAAAAATGAAAAAGATTTTGTTTTTCACATTGGCCCTGCTCGCGACAGCGAGCACGGCCTTGGCACAAAACAAGTTGGTTGTGCCTGACATTGAGATCCCCCAAGGTTGGAATGCCCCATTAGCTGTCAACTTTCAGTTTGACAAAGCCGACACTTATACGGGACTCTCATTCAATATTGTTGTTCCTTCTGAGCTAAGCTACGAATTGAAAGGAAATGGATCTACAGATTTGGTGGTTGAGAAAGGTGCAGGTCTTCTTGAATCGCACTCTGCTACAGGTAACTATGCAAGTGGTATGGCAAACATGGCCATCTTGTCTTTAGCGTCTGAGCCTTTTGTCGGAACTTCAGGAACATTGCTTTCTGTTACAATCAATGCACCATCCGACGTGGAGGTCGGCCAAAAATATACGTGTACAGTCAAGGATATTGTACTTGTGCCCGTATTTGGATACAAACAAAAGCTGGACGATGTAACCTTCACCATCACCATTGGTGAGTCAGGTGTTGTTCTCGATGAGAACTCCACGACAATGCCTCCGACCGTCCCGGGAACGAATGTAACGGTGAAGCGCACCATCAAAGCTGGCTCGTGGAGTACCATCTGCCTGCCGTTTGCCATGAGTTCTGCCCAGCTTGGCGAAGCATTTGGAAACGACGTGGTGCTGAACAACTTCACAGGCTATGAGGTGACCGACGAAAGTGACGAAGGCGATATCATCGGCATCAAGGTGAATTTCCAGGCTGTCACAGAATTGGAAGCCAATCATCCATACATTATCAAGGTAACAGAAGATGTGGACAAGTTCAAGGTTTCAGGTGTCGATATTGCCCCAGAGGAGCAACCGATTGTCGCAACAGTAAATCGGACAAGAAAACAATGGAGCGAATTTATAGGCACTTATGTGGCCAATACAGTCGTTGGGGATCAAATGCTGTTCATCAGCGGAAACAAATTCTGGTATTCTACCGGCAATACCAAGATGAGGGGATTCCGTGGCTATTTTGATTTCTACGATGTGCTGACCGAAGTGGAGGATAGTTCAAACGCCAACATCGCTTTCGCCTTTGATACGACAGACATCAGGGGTATAAAGAATGCTGATACGTTTGTAGAAGGCGCTGTCTATACACTGGGTGGCCAGCTGGTTGGCAAGAACGTGAACGAGAAGCTGCTCAAGAGAGGTGTCTATATCAAGGACGGCAAGAAGTTCGTGGTGAAATAAACGGTATGTTGAATAGATAAAAAAGGAGAAAAAAGAAATGAAGAAAGAGTATATATTTCCCATTACAAAGTTTGTTTCAGAAATTGAAACCGAACCGCTCGCTGCCAGTGGTGTGACAGGAGAAACGTCCGACGGCGAAACCATCGGATATGGTGGCACTGACGATGATGGAACAAAAGACCCCGAAGCCAAGCCCCATTACAACGTCTGGGAGGACTAAACGAGCCTGTATAAACCAAAAAGATGTCGCCAAAACC
>DFFM01000022.1:37511-50677 GCA_002369515.1 Prevotella sp. UBA3776
TTTGGCGACATCTTTTTGGTTTTGCAATCTGTTGGCAGCCTGTTGCTACCGTGGGTACTTGCCGCGCTTGGGGCTATAGAGCAGGCCGAAGCCGTAGAGCGATACCAGGATGTAGCCCAGCAGGGGGATGATGAAGGGCACCACCAGGTTGGTGGCGTCGGCCACGATGCCCATGAGCAGAAAGCCGCAACCGCCTACGGGAGTCATCATCAGGATGGATGAGGCACTCTTGGTGAGGCTCCCCAGGCCGCGCACGGCCAGGGAGAAGATGGTGGGGAACATGATGGCCTCGAACAGATAGATGCCCAGCAGACCGACGAGCGAGAACTGCCCGAAGTTGAAAAGCACAATCATGGTGCAGACGGCGGCTCCAATGCCGCAGACGAAAAGCATGCGCTCGGGCTCGATGCGTTGCATGAGCCAGCTGCCCACAAAGCGGCCCACCATGAAGAAGGCCAACGCACCGGTGAGCACCACCGAGGCCGTGCGGTCGGGCATCCATCCTTGGCCGGTGACGAAGTTGATGAAATAGCTGTTGATGCTGATTTCGGACACTTCGTAGGCCAGCAGGGCAATGAGCCCATAGACGAAGGTGCGGTGGCGCCAAATCTTGAGCAACGGTTCGCGGCCGTAGCGCGCTTTCTCCTCCATGCCGTCGTCGTGGTGAATTTCGGGCAGGCGCACATGGGCGAAGACGACCGCAATGATGAGTACGAGGATGCCCAGCACGGTGTAGGGCACCTTCACGTCGGCGGCTCCGCCGGACGAGTGGCTGAAGAGAAACTGTCCCACGGCGAAGGTGGCGAACAGGCAGCCCAGTCCGTTGAACGACTGCGAGAAGTTCAGTCGGCTGGTGGAGGTCTCCGAGGGCCCCAGCTCGGTGACGTAGGGGTTTGCGGCGGTCTCAAGGAAGGTGAGTCCGCAACCGATGATGAACAGCGCACCCAGGAAGGCGTAGAACGTGCCGGCTTCGGAGCAGGGAATGAACAGCAGCGCGCCCATGCCGAAGAGCAACAGACCGAACACCACGCCGCGGCGGTAGCCGTAGCGATTGATGAACAGTCCGGCGGGAATGGCCATGAGGAAATAGCCCAAATAAGTGGTCACCTGAATCCAGGCCGACTGGGTGATGCTGATGTCGAGCTGGTTCTGGAAATGCTTGTTGAGCACGTCGAGTATGGCGCGGGCGAATCCCCAAAGGAAGAAGAGCAGGGTGATGAGCAGAAAAGGAACGAGATATTCCTTGGTTGTTAGCTTTTGTTTCATGACGGAAGGAATGTTGTTTGGGATGGTTTGCGGTTTGCGGTTTACAGTTTACAGTTTACAGTTTACGGTTTACGGTTTACAGATGATTACTTCTGCTATTGCATCAAACGGCAAAACATTTCATCTGTAAACCGTAAACCGTAAACCATCTACCGTAAACGGCTGTAAACCATCTACCGTAAACTATAAACTGATTATTTCTCGGTTTCAATCATCTTCCAGATGCCGGCGGCGCAGGCTGCACCTACGAACGGACCAACGATGAATACCCAGAGGTCGGCCAGAGCCTTGCCACCCTCGAAGAAGGCGGGGCCAATGGAACGGGCGGGGTTCACCGAGGTGCCGGTGTAGTGGATGCCCACGAGATGGATGAGGATGAGTGACAGACCGATGGCCAGACCTGCGAAGTTGTTGGTGGCGCCGTTGGTCTTGGCGGTGGCGCCAAGCACTACGAGCACGAAGATGCAGGTGAGCACAATCTCAACAATCAGTCCGTTGGTCTGCGAGGCGGCACAGGCGTTGGCACCCGTGGTGGTTCCCTCGGCAAGGCCCGGAGAAGTGGCCACGATGGCTGCGAGCACGGCGGCTCCGATGAAGGCGCCAATCACCTGGAAGAGCATGTACATGCCGCAGTCCTTGGCATCGATGCGGCCCGTGAGATAGCATCCCAGAGTAATGGCGGGGTTGATGTGGCAACCGCTGATGCCACCGATGGTGTAGGCCATGGCCACTACGGCCAGACCGAAGGCAACGGCTGTTCCAACTACTGATGCGGCATCGACGCCACAATTCAAACTGACGGCTGCACCGCAACCGAGAAGCGTAAGTACGAACGTACCTACCATTTCAGCTAAATACTTTTTCATATTCGTTGTGTTTTAAAAGATAATGATGTTTCTCTTCACATTTGTTGGCAAAAATATAAAAATTTTCGTTAACTTCCAACAATTTTCTACAAAAAAGTAGTTTTTACTTACAAAAAAGCTTCATTCACTGGTTCTTCATTTTGAAGTAGCCAAAGTCGGCGTAGCCTTGTCCTTGGGCAAACAATCCGATGACCACCCCCGTGAAACCGCCAGCCACTTCGGTGCTCACCAGCGAGCAGGCCAGCTCGCACAGTTTGCGGAAAGGCTTGCCTCCGTCGCTGTACTCAAACACATACTGCTCGCCGTCGCTGCGGATGCGCAGCTTCACGGCGGCACTGCGCACGGGCTGCTCGCTGACCACGTAGTGTATGTTCTTCAGTTTGCACTTCACCCCCACGTAGCCGTTGTTGACACAGAGATCCATGTGGCCGTCGTTGATTTGATAGACGCTCAGTCCCGCCTCCACGCCGTTGCTGTTGACGATGGTCTCCACCGTCATGCGCGCGCTTTCCTGTCGCCTGCCGATGAAGGTGGGCCGCTCGTTGGCGTTCAGGTCCTTGCCGCCGAAGAGGCGCAGCGAACCGCCCACTGCACGGCCTGTCTGTGGGTCCACCACCACGTGGCGGTCGTACTTTGACGAGTCGGGATTCTGTATGAACACCCATTCGGGTCCCAACTCGAACGGCTTGCCCGACGACGAGGGGACGAAAGAGAGGAAGGCCTCGGAATTTTCAGAATAATCCGATTTTTCTGATTGCTCCGATTTTTCTGATTGCTCCGATTTTTCTGATTGCTCCGATTTCTCTGTAGTTCTCCCAACAGCCCCCGACGAGGTTTCGTCTATCGGCTCACCGCCGTTCACCACGGGCCATTGCCCCTTTTTCCACTCCACGGGTGCTAGACAAGTTTCGCGGCCCAAGTGGTGGTACGAGCCGCCGTAGTTGCGGTAGGCCAGAAACACCATCCACCACGAGCCGTCCTTGGCCTGCACCAAGTCGCCATGGCCCGTGCCCTGTATTTTTTTGCCTTGCCCTTTCATTGAGCAGTTGGTCAGTATGGGGTTGTTGGGGTTGGCCGTGTAGGGGCCTTCAATCTTTTTGCTGCGCGCGATGGTCAGTTTGTGGGCCAGTTCGGTGCCGCCCTCGCTGATGAGCAGATAGTAGTAGCCGTCTTTCTTGTAGAGGTGGGGCCCTTCGGGGTAGCGTCCGCCCGTGCCTTGCCACAGGGCGCGGCTCTCGGTGAGTTGTCGGCCCGTCTTGGGGTCAATCTCGCACAGCATGATGGTGTTGTCGGGGTTCGACACCATGTAGCACCGTCCGTTCTCGAAGTAGAGCGACGGGTCGATGCCCTGCTGCTGCAGCCAGATGGGCTCGCTCCAGGGACCTGCCGGATTGGTGGCCGTCACCATGAAGTTGCCGCCGCCGCCCACGTTGGTGGTTATCATGTAGTAGGTGCCCTCGTGATAGCGTATGGTGGGCGCGTAGATGCCGAGCCACGACGTGGCCCCTTTCAGCGGCAGCTGGCTCTCGCGGTCGAGCACATTGCCAATTTGGCGCCAGTTCACCAGGTCGCGGCTGTGGAAGATGGGCACACCGGGAAAATACTGGAACGACGAGTTCACCAGATAGTAGTCGTCGCCCACACGGCATACGCTGGGGTCGGGGTGGAAGCCCGCAATTACGGGGTTGCGGAACGAGCCCGACGGCTGAGCCGAAGCGGTGGCGCAAAGCATCAGGGCTAGCAGAAGGTTTCCTATTCGTTTTCTCATGTTGATAGCTGTTTTTAAGATGATAATTGTCACTACGCAAAGGTTTACGGATACAAAAATACAACTAATTTCACAAACCCCGCCTACATTCTGCCCCTTTTTTCCGCCCTGCCACTGTCAATTTGCCTTTTTTTGCCCGTTTTTTGCCCACGTGGTTTATTTTTTTTCGTTTTCATTCGTCTGTTTGCCGTTTTTTTTCGTATCTTTGCCCCATATTATATTTTTATATTAAGTACTAATTAAAACATTATTATCATGAAAAGATTTACACTTATTTCCTTACTGGTTCTTTTCGCCACGATGGGCTTCGCTCAGCGCAACATCGATTTCTCGCAGCTGAAGCGGATGCCCGTGAAGCAAAACATCTTTAAAAATGTGCAGATGCTCGACCGTAGCGCTGCCACCAGCACCCAGCGCAAGGCACCTCGCAAAGCAGCCGAGCTGGTAACTCCCCCATCGGGAAAGGAAACCGAGCAGTGGTATATTTTTGATGGAGGGTTTTACGTGAGCTATCAAGGTGAGACGATAGATGTAGCTGAACTTTTTGAGAATATCGGCGTCATCATCGACGGCAACGACATTTATCTTCAGGGGCTTGCCTTATACTTTAAAGATGCTTGGGTGAAAGGCACCATCGACGGCTCCACCGTCACCATTCCCACTGGCCAGTTCTTAGGATCTGACTCAGATGGCGATGAATACCTAGTGGGGTATGACATGTCAAAGAAGGCATTTTGCGACATTAAGTTTGCATACGACAGCGAGAAAGGCTTGCTGACGCTCGACCCCAACATTGCCATGCTTGAGAATGGCAAACAGAGCGAACTCGCTATCTGGGGCTACTGGATGGGACTCACCCTCAGCCAAAAAGCTCCCGAACTCGTGACACCTCCTGCCGGCGAGGAAGAAGACTGGGTTGTGGGTGGCGTTGAGCTAACCTACGATGAGGAGAAACAAACGATGGTTCCTGGCGAAGCCGAAGAGTATCCCGTCAAAGTGATCATCGACGGCAGCGACTTCTACGTACAAGGCCTGAGCAACATTTTCCCCGAAGCTTGGGTGAAAGGCACCATCGCCGACGGCAAGGTGACATTTGCCACTGGCCAGTATCTGGGCGTATATAGCGAGACCGACGAGGAAAGCGGCGAGACTCTCGACTTCAACATGTTCTTGGTGGGACTCAGTACTGAGAGTGCTGAGAATACTGAGAGTACTGGGTCACCCGAGATAGTCGACTTGGTTTACACCTATGACGAGGAGAACCAAACACTTACCAACGAGACCACACTCATGGTCATTTCCGTCAAGCCTACCAGCGTACGCACCTACCTGCAAATCTACTGCCCCGTGGTGATCTACAAGCCTGTTGACGACGGCATCAGCACCATCAACAGCAAGAAGGAGGCCAACGTGTTCTACAACCTGCAAGGCGTGAAGATGGCCAAGCCCACTCAGAAGGGTCTGTACATCGTCAATGGCAAGAAAGTGGTGGTTAAGTAAAGGAGCATTCCACCGCGGTTTCCCCATTTTCAGGTAGGTAACCGTCAACATTCCTATCGAGGCCTGTCGCCACCGTGGCGTCAGGCCTCTGTTTTTTCCGCGCGTACGTTATTTGAATGTTTTTCCGTGCGTCTGTTATTTGAATGTTTTTCCGTGCGTATGTTGTTGGAATGGCCTTCCTGTTTATGTAGGGAATTTAGCTTGTCTAATTCCGTCGGTGCGCAGCACCGAATGTTCGGTTCGATGATATTGGCACTGTCGTGCCATGGGAATTAGACAAGCTAAATTCCCTACAATTCATTTGGGTGGCGGTTGTCATTCCGTTTTGGGTGGCGGTTGTCATCACGTTTTGGTGGCGGTTATCATTGCGTTTGGATGGCGGTTGTCATTGCGTTTGGGTGGTGGTTGTCTTTCCGTTTTGGGTGTCGGTTGTCATTGCATTTTGGGTGTCGGTTGTCATTTAATTCCGAACAATTCATTTGGATGACGGTGGAAACAAAGCCCTTTCAGGGCTTTGCGATCAGGCGCTGAGCGTAAAATACCGCCTCGCGAATGAATTTTTATAGAAAATGTTATCGTGTTGTCGGGAGATAGCTTCGTAACTCCCGGTAAGAGAAAATTATCTCCCGACGATAGAAAAATATCTCCCGACAATAATTTTCTGTTCTCGGGAGATATTTTCGTGGTTCCTTTAGCGAGCATTCCCCGCCTGATGTATTTTTTAGAAAAACCGAGAAAAACCAGAAAAACAGGGAAAAACCAATAATCTGTACGTTTCTTTTTATCTTTTCGAGGGTGCGAGGGTGCGAAGGTACGCAGGTACGCGAATGCATTATAAAGCGAAGGGGTTTCCATCTGCAAAGCTAATCTCGTACTCCCGCACCATCGTACCCACGCCCCCTCGATAAAACCCACCACACCTTCGATAAGAAAAAGAACTGGTTTTTCCCTGTTTTTCTGGTTTTTCCCTGTTTTTCTAAAAAGCCGACAGTAGAAAATTATCTCCCGACGCTGCGAAATTATCGTCGGGAGATATTTTTTTATTTCCCGACAATAGAATAATAATGCCGGGCGTTGTTTTTTCCGTGCCGAGAAAGGTGGCAAAAACGCCCGGCACGAGTTGCTTTCTTTCCCACGGCGCCGCGTGGGCTGGCGGGGTGGAACTGAATGGGCCGAAAAAGGTTTTGGGGAGACATTCGCGCGTCCTTCCTGACCATTGGCGTGAATAATTAAAAGGAGAGTGCGGGCATTCATAGCAGCGAAAAGGGCAAAAAAAATGGTGTACCGCCGTACACCAACCTTGTTAACCTTAAATCTAATACTATGAAAAACACATTGCAAAGGTACGACATTTTTCTATACCTCCAAATTTTTTACACAAAAAACAGCCCGAAGATGGTATTTTCTTGATTTAAATCAAGCGAAAACGTGTCAAACCAATACTTTTCGGGCTGTTTTTCTTTGCTTTTCTCGCATTTCGAGGAAAAAAGTTGCAGAATGAAAGCACGGGGCTACATTTCGGAGAGCGATCCCACGCCACTGCGATTCAAATTCTTTGACTTTGGGTGTCCGGCATACTTCAGCGAGCCCACGCCGCTCACCTCTCCGCTGATGGCTTCGGAGGCGAAACACTCGATGCCGCCCACACCGCTCACCTCGGCATCCACGCTGCGCGCCTTCAGGGCGGATGCCAGGATGCTGCCCACGCCGCTGCAGTCCATTTCGGCGGCTTCGGCCTGGCCTTCGAGCATGATGTTGCCCACGCCGCTGCAATCCACTTTCAGCGCCGTGGCCGACAGTCCGCGCAGATGGATTTCACCCACGCCCGAGTTGTCTATCTTCAGGCTCTGACAGCGCAGTGTGTCGGCGCTGACCGCTGCCACGCCCGCATTTTCGAGTTCCGTCAGCTGGGGGCCATACACCACTATCTTCACCTTCTTGCTTTCTATGTTGATGTTGTCCTTCACGTACTCGATGTCTAGTTCTCCCTTCTTGCTCTCGATGCTGAACAGCGCCACGTAGTTGTCGGGCGCGGTCAGCACCACGCGGCAGTCCTCGCCCTCGGTCTGCACAAACTTCACCTGAGCCACCACGTTGACATTCAGTTTGTCGAATGCGCCGGGGGTCATTTCCTTGGTCACGATGGTCTTGCTGGCCTTGATTTTCTTGCCCTGATGGTTGCCCAGGTTCACGTTCAGGCACGATGTTGTCAGCAGAACGGCGCTCAGCAGAGCCAAAAACATTGTTTTCTTCATCTTTCTTAGTTTTTTATTGGTTAGACTTTTCTGTCCATTTGACGCAACCGGCCAACAAAAAGTTGCAAGCCAACAAAAAGGAGTTCAAAAAAATGAACTCCTTTATGTTTGCTTCAAAATTGCCAGCGGCTGGGCAACTGTCGTTGGGGCCAGAGTATTTTTGCATACTGGTATCCCAACCAGTCGTAGAGTCGCGTCAGCCGCGTGAGCCGTCCAACGAATGCTTCGTAGTTCTTGCGTTCGGGCTGTGTCCACTGCACTTCGGCCAGTGCTGCGGCGCGTGGCAGAGACTGATACTCCACGAGCCCCGGTGTTGTGAGGTATTCGGCCCACAGATTGGCCTGCACACCCAGTATGTGGCTGCGGGCCTCGGCGGCGAGGCTGTCGGGCACCGGCTCCAGGCTATACACTTTCTCCACAGGGATGTATCCGCTGCATCGGCTGGGCTCGTGGGCCGTGTGCTCGTTCTGCTGGTAGTCGAAATAGCAGTGCGACGTGGGTGCCATCACCACGTCGTGGCCGATGGCGGCCGCCTTTGAGCCTGGTTGGGTGCCTCGCCAACTCATGATCATGCTGTTTTGGGGCGCATTGTTGTCGAGCAGCTCGTCCCATCCGAGTGCGCGGCGGTGGTGGGCGGTGAGGAAGTTGAACACGCGCTCGGTGAAGTGTCCCTGCAGGGTTTGTTTAGCGCCGAGCGTGGTTTTCAGCTGCGAGCATCGCGGGCAAGCCTTCCATCGGTCGGTGGGCGTTTCGTCGCCGCCGATGTGGATGACGTCCGAGGGGAAGATGTCCATGATTTCGCTGAGCACATCCTCAACAAACTGATAGACGCGCTCATTCGACACGCAGAGCACGTCCTTATAGACCCCCCAGAAGTGGCCCACCTCGTAGGGGCCGCCAGTGCAGCCCAGTTCCGGATAGCTGGCCAGTGCGGCCACCATGTGTCCGGGCATGTCAATCTCGGGCACCACCGTGATGTGGCGTTGGCGGGCATACTCCACAATTTCGCGGGCTTCGGCCTGTGTGTAGAAACCGCCGTGGGGCTGCTGGTCGTCCAGGTCGGAGTTGCAGCCAATGACGGTGCCGCTGCGCTGTGAGCCCACCTCGGTGAGCCGCGGCCACTTCTTTATTTCTATGCGCCAGCCCTGGTCGTCGGTGAGGTGCCAGTGAAAGATGTTCATGTTGTGCAGCGCCAGCATGTCGATGTATTTCTTCACGAAGCTGATGGGGAAGAAGTGGCGCGAGCAGTCCAGGTGCATGCCCCGCCAGCCGAATCGCGGCGCATCGGCAATGCTCACGGGCGGAAAGAGTATCTGCTGCGTGTTGGCTGCCGGGTGGTTGACGTTGGTGGCCGGAACGCGGCAGCGGGTGAAGTCGGTGCTGAGAATCTGGTGTGTCTCGTCGGCCTTGCCGAATATTTCGGGCAGGGGGATGGCCTTGCGCAGGGTCTGCAGGCCGTGAAACAGTCCTGCCGCCGAGCCGCCTGTCAGTCTGACGGTGCGTTCATCGACGGTCAGCTGATAGCCTTCGGGCGCTTTCACCGTGCGGCTGTCGGTGTTCAGCACGATGCAGCGCGCTTGCTTGGGTTTCTTTGCGATGACGGTCAGCTGCAGACCGGTGGCCTCGTTCAGGTAGGTGGCCAGGAAAGCGGCTTCGCGCTGAAGACTTTCGGGGGCGACGATCTGCACCGAGGCATCGAGCACAAAAGCTTTGCCTTTGCCTTGTTGGATACTCTGCGGAAGCGGCACCACCTCGTAGTTGGCCACGCGCGCTCCCTCGTTGGCAGACCATAGGGGCAACTGCCAACCGACAATGGCCACGACGACCATCAGAAACATTTTCTTACACATAGACGGATAGACGTTTAGACATTTAGACAGATGGACAATTAGACATTTAGACATTTAGACAGATGGACAATTAGACGGATTTGGAATCGGGCAACAACACCACACCTTCCTGCTTCTTGCCGTCCATCATGATTTTCAGGGGACGGTCGAATCGCACGTGGCGCACGTGCTCGGTTTCCTCGACGGCGGGCATCTGGTCGAGCACCTGCTGCTGGAACACGCCGTCGCCCACGTAGGTGTTGATGGTGAAATAACCCACGCCAAACGAGGTGAGGTTCTGGAAGAAGTGAGTGCCCTGCGACGGATCTACGCGGTAGTTCTTCAGTCCCGACTCGACGATGACGCGGGCTGCTGAAATGTGGGGCCACTTCACAGGAATGCCCAGCCAGTAGTCGCTGGAGCCCCACCGTCCCGGCCCAACGAGCACGTAGTTGCGGTCGGCATCGAGGAAACGCTGGTTGATTTGCTGTATCTCCATGGCGATGGTGGGGTTGTTGGCGGCGGTGAAGTTCTCGTCGGCCTTTACATACACCACGTCGGTGACATCCTCGCTGATGCCGTGGCCCAGCGAGTTGTGCGAGCGCAGCAGACACTGCTCGTCGCTGTAGGCGGTGATGTCCTCTTCGAGCATCTGCTTGCTGTCCACGATGGGGCGTATCTGCAGCAGATAGAACTCGCCCGTCTTGTCGGCGTTCACGTTGCAGGCAAACTCAATCTCCACAGGGCGGCGCATGCTCTCGGCACCGTATTTCATGGCCATCTGCAGTATTTCGGGCAGTGGGAACACTCCCTGCTGCAGCACACCCGCAAAGGAGATGATTTTGCGGCCGCCCTCGTAGATTCCGTCGCGAATCACCTGGTCGTAGGGGTCGTAGGTGGAGGCTATGAAATTGAGGGCGTTGTCCTTGTCGGCCTCTTTCACCTTCAGTTTGAGCAGGTTGAAGCCGTCGTCAACCGACCACTGGCCGTTTCCGCCGGCCAATGACTGGTGGTCAACCGCCATGTCAAGGGCGTAGAAGCGCGTCTGCGTGTCGCTCAGGGCTGTCTCCAGCTCGCTGGTTTGCAGTATCTGGTGCGGGTGGTAGGGCGAGACGCGCAGCGTCTGTCCGCCATCGACGATGTATTTGCCCAGTCCCAGGGCCAGGCTGGCGATGCCTTCCTCGGCGGTTTCGTCGCCTATGGGGTAGTAGTTGAGCGAGCGCAACACGCCGCTGATGTTGGGATAGAAGCGTGTGCCGTACTGTCTTCCCACCACCTCCTGAAGGATGACAGCCATCTTCTCCTGGTCGATGACGTTCTGCGTGGCGGTCATGTAGGCCTTCGAGTCCTTGTAATAGACCGATGCATAGACAGCCTTGATGGCGTTGGCCAGCATGCGCAGCATTTCGTACTTGTCGGGCAGCCGTGGAATCATGTAGGTGCTGTAGATGCCGGCGAAGGGCTGGTAGTGGGAGTCCTCGAGCAGGCTCGACGAGCGCACGGCGATGGGGCTGTTGGTGGCTTCGAAGAAGGTGAAGAAGTCGGCGATGTAGGCGTCGGGCAGCTGAGCGCGCAGGAAGTGGTGCAGAATCTCCTCGTCGGGAATGTCGCTCAGTGCGATGGGGTAGAGGTTGTTGGACTCCATGAACTCGTCGAACACGTCGGTGCATAGCACCACCGTCTTGGGAATGGCCACGCTGACGCCCTCGAACTGGTTGAACTCAGAGTGGCGCTTGACGATGTTGTCGAGGAAAGCCAGTCCGCGTCCCTTGCCGCCGAGCGACCCTTCGCCGATTCGTGCGAAGTGGGCGTAGCGGTCGAACTTGCCGCGGTCGAACACGGCCACCACGCCGATGTTCTTCATGCGGCGGTATTGCACAATGGCGTCGAAGATGATTTGGCGGTGGGCATTGACGTCCTTGAGCTTGTGCCACGTGACGTGCTTGAGGAAGGCCGACACGGGAAAGATGGCCCGTGCGCAGAGCCATCGGCTCATGTGGTTGCGCGAGATGTGGTAGAGCATGGAGTCGTTGGGCACCTTGAAGATGATGTCCTGCAGTTCCTTGAGGCTGCTCACGCGCGCCACTTCCTCGTGGGTCGTGGGGTCGCGGAAGACGAAGTCGCCGAATCCCATGTGCTCCTCGAGCAGGTGGCGCAGGTCGATGTTCATGGCCTTCGAGTTCTTGTCGATGAAGCGGAATCCCTCGGCCTCGGCCTTCTCTCGGTTCTGGCTCTCGCTGCTCTCCAGGATGAGTGGCACGTATTCGTCGCGGCGACGGATTTCGCGCAGCAGCTTGAGTCCCGCCTCGGGGTCGCCCTCCTCGACGTGGGCCAGCCGTCCCGGCACGGTGTGCAGGGGGAAGCGCGTGTCGCTGATGACGCCCAGCGTGTTGTCGTGGTAGCGCTCGTAAATCTGCATGGCCTCCTCGTAGTTGGTGGCCAGCACCACCTTGGGTCGTCCGCGCTTGCGCTGTGCGGCGGCGTGTGGGTTGAGCGCCTCGGTGGAGAATCGCTTGCTCTGCGCCAGGATGTAGCTGTACAGATTGGGCAGCACCGACGAGTAGAACCTGATGTTGTCCTCCACCAGCAGAATCATCTGTACGCCGGCCTCGCGTATGTCGTGCTCGATGTTCATCTTGTCCTCAATCAGCTTGATGATGGACAGGATGAGGTTGGTGTTGCCCAGCCAGCAGAACACGTAGTCGAAAATCGACATGTCCTCGTCCTGTATGCGCTTGGTGATGCCGTGGCTGAAGGGTGTGAGCACCACGCAGGGGATGTTGGGGTTTTGCGCCTTCACCTCGCGGGCCACGGTGAAGGCGTCGTTGTCGGCGTTGCCCGGCATGCAGATCACCAGGTCGATGTCCGTGGTGCGCAGCACCTCGTTGGCCTCCTCGGTGGTGGATACCTGGGTGAACGTGGGCGGATAGCGCGAGCCCAGCTCTACGTACTCGTCGAAGATTTTCTCATCTACACGTCCGTCGTCCTCGAGCATGAAGGCGTCGTAGGGGTTGGCCACTATCAGCACGTTGAAGATGCGGTGCGTCATCAGGTTGACGAACGACACATCCTTCAAATAAAACTCGTTCCACTCAGCGGGAATGTTGTATCTTTCGTTCATGATTGTCTTAAATGTTCATTAGAATGCAACGTGGCATGAAAAGTTACAGACCCCACCCCCAACCCCTCCCCTTGAGGGGCGGGGAGAACCGAGCAGAGTGCCTATGACAGGCAAGGGTGCACCCCCAACCCCTCCCCTTGAAGGGCGGGGAAAGCCGAGCAGAGAGCCGGTGACAGGCAAGGGTGCAACCTCTGCCCCTATCCTTGAAGGGCGGGGAGAGCCGTGCAGAGTCTTAGTGGCAGACAAGGCGTTAGTCTCTCCCCGCCCCTCAAGGGGAGGGGTTGGGGGTGGGGTCTGTAACATCAATTGCAAAAATACGAAAAGGCTTAGGAAAGAACTAATTTTCCATGTTAAAAATTCTTTTTGGCAAAAGAAAGCGAAGATAATTGCTTTTCGCTCGCTTCATCGATAACGCTCCGCGTCGATCAAAAACAAATAAAAACCAATACGCACAAGGAAAAACATGTTTTTATTTGTTTTGTAAGACTCCTAAAGTTTCGCAAGTGATAGCACACCTGCAAAATTTAACATAAAATAGGAATAAAAACGGCCTCGATGTTT
>DFFM01000021.1 GCA_002369515.1 Prevotella sp. UBA3776
GGGGTATTATACTAAAAGAGACAGTTGGTTGAACGCTCTGCGTCTTTTCAAAAACCAATAAAAACAAAGAAAAACCAACAAAAACCAAGAGTTTCTACAAAGAAAAACCTGTTTTTCCTTGTCCGTATTGGTTTTTATTGGTTTTTGAACGACGCGGAGCGTTATTCTTCCATCTATGTGGATGATTTAAGCTACAAAGGATTTGGTGGTACGATTGCGGATAATCATTATAAACATTCACTTTCCGACAAGAAAAAATGGGTGTCGGAAACCTGTTTTTTATCTCCCGACGACAGGTTGAAATTCTCTAGAAAATTTCATCGCATCGTCGGGAGATATTTTTGTCACGCCAAGAAAGGGAGAAACAATGCCCGAGGCTAGGTTTACAGTTTACAGTTTACGGCTTACAGTTTACAGTTTACGCCCCTACTGTCAACCATCCCCCTACTGTAAACTGTAAACTGTCAACTGTAAACCAACCCCCTATTGTAAACTGTAAACCATCCCCTGTCAACCATCCCATGAGACGGACGAAAGGCAATTTGGAAGGCAAAAGGCAAAAAGCGGTTTTTTATTCGACAAATATTTGGAAATAAGCCACAAAAGAAGTAAATTTGCAACGCATTTGTAACTGCACATGCAACCGCAAAGCCAAAAAGCAGAATACTTGGAAAAACAAATAGCAAAACCCATTACTATGGAAAAACAGATTATCGAGTGCGTCCCCAACTTCAGCGAAGGACGCGACATGAATGTCATCAACCAGATTACCAACGAAATCAAGGCCGTGAAGGGCGTGAAACTGCTCGACGTTGACCCCGGCGAAGCCACCAACCGCACGGTGGTGACCTTCGTGGGAGCTCCAGACGACGTTGTGGAGGCCGCTTTCAGAAGCGTGGGCAAGGCCGCACAGCTCATCGACATGCGCCGCCACCACGGTGCGCATCCGCGCATGGGAGCCACCGACGTGCTGCCGCTGATACCTGTGGCCGGCATCACGCTCGAGGAGTGCGCCGCCCTGGCACGGAAACTGGCACAGCGGCTGGCCAGCGAGCTGAACATACCCTGCTACTGTTACGAGGCTGCCGCCTTTACGCCTGAGAGGAAGAACCTGGCCGTCTGTCGCGAAGGCGAATACGAGGCACTCGTGGAGAAGCTCACCACGCCCGGCAAGCAGCCCGACTATCTGCCCGAGGCGTTCAGCGCCGACGAGATGAAGGACACTGAAGGCAAGCCCTCGCCCCTGGCAGAGAGCATCTGCAAGACAGGCTGCACGGCCGTGGGTGCGCGCGACTTCCTCATTGCCGTGAACTACAATCTGAACACCACCTCCACACGGCGCGCCAACGCCATCGCCTTCGACGTGCGCGAAAAGGGACGGCCCATAAGGGAAGGCCACCCCATCACGGGAAAAATCATCCGCGACATCAACGGCAACCCGCTCATGAAGCCCGGCACACTGAAATGCACCAAAGCCATAGGCTGGTACATCGACGAATATGGAATCGCCCAGGTGTCGATGAACATGACCAACCTCAACGTAACCCCGTTGCACAAAGCCTTCGACGAGGTGTGCCGCTGCGCACAAAACCGGGGCATCCGCGTAACGGGCACCGAAATAGTGGGACTCATACCCAAGAAGACACTCATCGACGCAGGCAAGTATTTCCTGCAGAAACAGAACCGCTCGACGGGCATCCCCGAAGCCGACATCATCAACATCGCCATCAAGAGCATGGGGCTTGACGACCTGAAGCCGTTCAACCCGCGCGAGAAGGTGATTGAGTACATGCTCGACGACGACGCCAGCGCCGGCAAGCAGAAACTGGTGGACCTGACCGTCAAGGGATTTGCCGAGGAGACTTCGCGCGAAAGCCCCGCACCCGGCGGCGGCACCATTGCCGCCTACATGGGGGCGCTGGGCGCAGCCCTGGGAGCGATGGTGGCCAACCTGTCGAGCCACAAGGCCGGATGGGACGACCGCTGCCCGGAATTCTCGGCGTGGGCCGACAAAGGACAGGCGCTGATGGCCGACCTGCTCCATCTGGTCGATGAGGACACCGAGGCCTTCAACCGCATCATGGCGGCCTTCGGAATGCCCAAAAAGACCGACGAGGACAAGGCCGCCCGTACGGCAGCAATCCAGCAAGCCACGCTCTATGCCGCACAGGTGCCCCTGCGCACCATGCAGGCCTCGCTGCGAGTGTTCGACCTCTGCCGTGCCATGGCCGAAGAGGGCAACCCCAACAGCGTGAGCGATGCCGGCGTGGGAGCCTTTGCCGCCCGCGCTGCCGTGCTGGGCGCCGGCCTGAACGTGAAGATCAATGCCGGAAGCCTGCAGGACCGCGCCGTGGCCGACAAGCTGATTGCCCAGGCCAACGAGCTCATCGCCCAGGCCAACGCCGCCGAGCAAGAGATTGTGAAGATTGTTGAACAAAAACTATAAATACACACCAAAAACAACCATGACAAACGAACAATTCAGACAAGAGATAGCCCAGGGCATTCCCTCCACACTGCCCGAGCCAAAACCATACGACCCTGAAATCAACCACGCGCCCAAGCGCAAGGACATCCTCACCCGCGAACAGAAGCAGCTGGCGCTGCGCAACGCGCTGCGCTACTTTCCCAAACACCTGCACGCACAGCTGGCTCCCGAGTTTGCAGAGGAACTGAAACAATACGGACGCATCTACATGTACCGCTACCGCCCCAGCTACGAGATGTACGCGCGCCCCATCGACGAGTATCCCGCCCGCAGCCGACAGGCGGCAGCCATCATGCTGATGATTCAGAACAACCTCGACCCGCGCGTGGCCCAACACCCGCACGAGCTGATCATCTACGGCGGCAACGGCGCCATCTTCCAAAACTGGGCGCAGTACCGACTGGTGATGAAATACCTGAGCGAGATGACCGACGAGCAAACCCTCGTCATGTACAGCGGCCACCCGTTGGGGCTGTTCCCATCGCACAAGAATGCGCCCCGCGTGGTGGTGACCAACGGCATGGTGATTCCCAACTACTCGAAACCTGACGACTGGGAGCGCATGAACGCCATGGGCGTAAGCCAGTATGGGCAGATGACTGCCGGTTCGTACATGTACATAGGCCCGCAGGGCATCGTCCACGGCACCACCATCACCGTGCTCAATGCAGCCCGCAAGGTGGGCGGCGACAACATGAAGCTCTTCGTCACCGCCGGCTTGGGCGGCATGTCGGGCGCACAGCCCAAGGCTGGCAACATTGCCGGCGTGGTGAGCGTGACGGCCGAAATCAACCCCAAGGCAGCACAGAAACGCTACGACCAGGGATGGGTGGACGAACTGCACTACAACCTGGACGAGCTGATGCCAGCCGTGCGCAAGGCCGTAGAAGAACGGCGCGTGGTCAGCATGGCCTATGTGGGCAACGTGGTCGATCTCTGGGAACGGCTGGCCGACGAGGGCGTCCGGGTGGACCTTGGCAGCGACCAGACGTCGCTGCACAACCCGTGGGCGGGAGGCTACTACCCCGTGGGCTACACGCTCGAAGAGTCAAAGCGCATGATGGCCGACGAACCCGAGCGTTTCAAGGAGGCCGTGCAGGCTTCGCTGCGCCGACAAGTGGCCGCCATCAACCGTCTGACCGAGCGCGGCATGTATTTCTTCGACTATGGCAACGCCTTCCTCTTGGAGTCGGGACGCGCCGGGGCCGACATCTTCAAGCAGCAGGACGGCGAGCGCAAGTTCCGCTACCCCAGCTACGTTCAGGACATCATGGGGCCCATGTTCTTCGACTACGGTTTCGGGCCGTTCCGCTGGGTTTGCTCGTCGGGCGACCCGAAAGACCTGGAAACCACCGACCGGCTGGCAGCACAGGTTCTGGAGGACATCATGAAGACCGCCCCCGCCGACATACAAGGACAAATGGCCGACAACATACACTGGATAAAGGAGGCCGGCCGCAACCACCTGGTGGTGGGCTCGCAGGCGCGCATCCTCTACGCCGACTGCGAGGGCCGCACCAAAATAGCCTTGGCCTTCAACGACGCCATCCGGCGCGGCGAGCTGTCGGCACCCGTGGTGCTGGGCCGCGACCACCACGACGTGAGCGGCACCGACTCGCCCTTCCGCGAAACCAGCAACATCTACGACGGCTCGCAGTTCTGCGCCGACATGGCCGTGCAAAACGTCATCGGCGACTCCTTCCGAGGAGCCACGTGGGTGAGCATACACAACGGTGGCGGTGTAGGCTGGGGCGAGGTCATCAATGGCGGTTTCGGCATGGTGATTGACGGCAGCGAGGACAGCGAGCGCCACATACGCGAAATGCTCTTCTGGGACGTGAACAACGGCATTGCGCGCCGCTCGTGGGCCCGCAACAGCGGTTCGATGGACGCCATCCGCCGCGAAATGGAGCGTACGCCCGGCCTGCTGGTAACACTGCCCAACTTGGTGGACGACAGCATTGTCAATCAATTCTAAGAAAACAGCCAACATAGCCACTATAGTTACCATAGTTACCATAGTTACCATAGTTACCATAGTTACCATAGTTACCATAGTTACCATAGTCACCATAAAAAAACAAAAAAAACAATGACACACTACATATCTGCAGAACACCTCACCATAGAGAAAATCGGTGAAATCATTTACTCCGGCGCAAAGCTCGAACTCAGCGAAGACGCCAAGCAGCGCATACGCCGCTGCCGCAACTATCTGGACAAGAAAATCAGCAGCAACGGCGAACCCATCTACGGCGTAACCACTGGCTTTGGCTCGCTCTGCAACGTGAGCATAGGCAAAGACCAACTCTCGCGCCTGCAAATCAATCTCATCAAAAGCCACGCCTGCGGCACCGGCGAGCGTGTGCCCAACGACATCGTGAAAATCATGATGCTGCTCAAGATACAGTCGCTCAGCTACGGCTACTCGGGTGCCAAGATGGACACTGTGCAGCGACTCGTGCAGTTCTTCAACAACGACATCTACCCCATCGTCTATAAACAAGGCTCGCTGGGCGCATCGGGCGACCTAGTGCCGCTGGCCCACCTCTGCCTGCCCCTGCTCGGTTTGGGCGAGGTGGAGTATCAGGGCAAAGTGATGAGCGGAGCCGAAATGCTGCACAAGAAGCGCTGGAAACCCATCGAACTGGCTTCAAAGGAGGGACTGGCACTGCTCAACGGAACACAGAACATGAGCGCCTTCGCCGTGTGGTCGCTGCTCAGAGCCCAGAAGCTCAGCCAGTGGGCCGACAAGATTGCAGCCATGAGCCTCGACGCCTTCGACGGGCGCATCGAACCGTTCATCCATGCCGTCCACACCGTGCGTCCCCACCTGGGACAGATAGAAACGGCCAAGCGCATGCGCGAGCTGCTCGAAGGAAGCCAAATCCTGAACAACATCAAGGCCCACGTGCAAGACCCCTACTCGTTCCGCTGCGTACCCCAGGTACACGGTGCCGTGAAGGACACCATCCGCTACGTCAAGTCGGTCATCGACATCGAAATCAACTCGGCCACCGACAACCCCACCGTTTGCCCCGATGAAGACCTCATCATCTCAGCAGGCAACTTTCACGGCGAGCCCATCGCACTGCCCATCGACTTCCTTTCCATCGCAATGAGCGAGTTGGCCGACATCTCCGAACGGCGCATCTACCGCCTTGTGTCGGGCACACGCGGCCTGCCCAGTTTCTTGGTGGCCAACCCGGGGGTGAACAGCGGATTCATGATTACCCAATACACCGCCGCGTCGGTGGTGTCGCTCAACAAGAGCCTCGCCATGCCCTCGTCGGTTGACAGCATCCCCTCGTGCCAAGACCAGGAAGACCTTGTCTCGATGGGTGCCAACGCCGCCATCAAACTCTACAAGGTGATTCTCAACACCGAGCGTGTGTTGGCCATCGAACTGTTCAACGCAGCCCAAGCCCTCGACTTCCGACTGCCGCTGAAATCGTCGGCACCCCTCGTGCAGCTCCACGACGAGTATCGGCGCGTGGTGCCCTTCATCCTCAACGACGAACTGATGTACCCACACATCGAAAACTCCATACAGTTCTTGCGCACCCACAGCCCGCTATGACACAACTTCTCATAACAAACATCGGCCTGCTGGCCGGAATCGACCAAGGAAAGCCCTGTCTGCGGGGCGCGGAGATGGCGCGCATGGAAACGCTTCGCGACGCCTGGCTCCTCTGCGAAGACGGGCGCATAAAAGACTTTGGAACAGGAGCCCCCCTCTCATCCCCCCTGGGGGGGAAGCCCAGCGCGCAGGAAGCCTCCCCTACGGGGGGAGGCTTGGATGGGGCATCTCTCTCCCCCCAGGGGGAGTCGGAGGGGGCTTCCCTCCTCGACGCACAGGGTGGCACCGTGCTGCCCGCCTTCTGCGACGCCCACACCCATTTGGTCTATGCCGGCAGCCGAGAGGGCGAGTTTGTTGACAAAATCCGCGGACTGAGCTATGCCGAGATAGCGCGCCGTGGCGGAGGCATTCTCAACTCTGCCGACCGACTTCACGCCATGGGCGAAGACGAGCTCTACGAACAGGCCATGCAGCGCATCGACGAAATCGTGCGCAAAGGCACCGGGGCGGTGGAAATCAAGAGTGGTTACGGACTGAACACCGACGACGAACTGAAGATGCTGCGCGTCATTCGGCGCATCCGCCAGTCGGCGCCCCTGTGCGTGAAAAGCACCTTCCTCGGGGCCCATGCCGTAGGCCGGAAGTATCAGGGTCGCCAGTCGGACTATGTTGACATGGTGGTCAACGAAATGATTCCGGAAGTGGGTCGCCAGCAACTGGCCGACTTCATCGACGTTTTCTGCGACGAAGGATTCTTCACCCCCGAGGAAACCGCCCGCATACTCGAGGCGGGAGCCCGCTGGGGCATGCGTCCGAAAATCCATGCGCAAGAACTTGCCGACTCTGGAGGCGTTGCCGTGGCCGTCAGCCACGATGCCCTCAGCGTCGATCATCTGGAGAGCATGACCGACCGCGACATAGAGCTGCTCAGGAGCGGCACCACCATCCCCACGGCGCTGCCCGGCACATCGTTCTTCCTGAACATGCCCTACGCCCCCGCGCGGAAAATGCTGGCCGCCGGCCTTCCGCTGGCCATAGCCAGCGACTACAACCCCGGCTCCACCCCATCGGGCGACATGAAGTTTGTGGTGTCGCTGGGCTGCATCAAACTGCGGCTCACCCCCACCGAGGCACTCAACGCCGCCACCATCAACGCCGCAGCAGCCATGGGAGTGGGCGACCAACTGGGATCCATCGCCCGAGGCAAAGTGGCAAACCTCATTCTCACCCACCCCATCCCGTCGCTCGACTACATCCCCTATGCCTACACTACGCCCATCGTAAGGGAAACCATCCTCAGAGGAAGAAGGGTGGAGAAATAGGCAACAACCGCAAACTTGACACTACGCATGCCCCTCCAGAATGAACGGGAGCAGACAGGAGATTCATTTCTCCCGCCTGCTCCCGTTCATTTTGGAGGGTTACTCTCTGTCAAAGTTCAGAAGCTGCCACGCAATTCTGTGGTATAGCTGCTCAAGGCACTTTTCAATTCGCTGACGACACCATAGTTATCGTCCTCGCTGCTATTGTCGAAACTCCATTTGAAATCGCCGTGGTTCAACCGCCCGGCCCCCCAATAGCCCGTCACCAGCGAAGGCACGTCGGCCGCACTGTCAGGCGTATAGCTGTACATAAGGCTGCTGTTGGTGTCGAAGTTGTCGTAGGTGGTGCCACCTTGCTTTGCCTTGTACGAGGCAGGCACCTGTTGCGCAGCCCACAAATTGTAGTTTTAAGCTTTTTTCGCCTAAAACTACGGTTTTCCATGATTTAGGCAGTCATCTCACTGCTTACCCGTCACCTAGTGAGCGAGAACTTGAGCGAAAGTCCAAAGTCCTGAGTGGTGGTGGGATAGCTGCTTGATGAGAGCAGGGGTTTATTGGTTTGTCGGTCGTAGTAGAAACTGAGGGTGAGCAGGCGGCTCATGGTGTAGTCGGCGATGAACGACAGTTTGAAGGCGGTGTTGCCACTGCTGGCGGCGCTGGTCATGCTGGCAATGTCGCGTGTGATGGCGGCTTGGCTGCGCAATGAGAGGTCGAGGCGCAGGTTGAGGTCGTTGTTGAAGCCATTGTTGCTCTTGCTCCTTGAAGAGGTGGAAGATGCGTTGGCATTGTCCTTGTCGTCGTCGTTGCCCCGTTTCTTGTTGCTCTTGGCCTTTCGCTTCTTGTCAGCGTTCCATCCGAAAATTTTCACGTCGTTGACCTTGTAGCCCGTCCCAATCACCCAGTCGTTGCTGGTGGTTTCGTTGAGCTGCACACTGGTGGTGCTGAGCGTGAGCACACGGGTGGACCGATACTCGAACTTGCAGGTAAGGTTGTTGTAGAGGGTGACGTCGATTCCGAGCAGGGGCGAGAACGACTCGTTGACGCTGACGGTTGAGACGTTGTACATAGAGTTGGGGATGGGATTGCCGGTGGTGGCTTCGGTGATGAAACCCATTTCTGGCCCCATGTACTCCATGAAGGTGTTGAACGAGTTGTAGGCTCCCACGGCGTAGATGCTTTTGTAGGAATGGTTGAGATTGACGCTCTTGAAATGGTCGCGCAGCCAAGGCAGTTGGCTGAGCCCGCTGTAGCGTATGGTCCAGTTGGGGAGCAGACGCGCCAAGGATGGGAAAATGGCGAGGCCAGAGCCTCCCATGTTGGTGTAGGCACTGATGAAGGCAGGCACGAGCACGTCGGCACTGTAAGGATTGACAGCCCCGTTGGCAGGGTCGAAGGTCTGCCCGGCAAGGGTGGTGCCTTGGGGATAGACGGCTCCATGATACTGTGCTTCCACACGGTTGCGGAAGTCGGGAAGCGACTGGCAGAAACGCTCGAACACAGGGCTGTAATAACCGTTGTCGGCATTGCCGGTGCCACGGAACGCGCTCTTCAGGCTGACAGTAGTCATGGTGAGGCTGCCTCTGAGATCGGTGGGATTGCCCTGGAACATGTACTGCACACTCTTGGCGCGAGTCTCCAAGCGGCTGGCAGTGAGGTCGATTTTGAAGTTTTTGACGGGCTCGAGTGTCATGCGCAGCTGCAGGTCTTCGGTACGGTTGGTGGCGGCGGGGGTGATGCTGTCGCTCATGATGAGCCACTGGTTGCGGGCCGCTTTCTCGATGTAGGAGTCGTCAATGAATCCGAAGGCGAAATCAAGGCCAGGAGCCATGAGGTCGCCCGACCGCTGTCCGAAAGCCTTGCCCACGTCGGGGAGGAATCCGGCGAGGCTCATGGAATACTGGTTGCGGTAGGAGAGCGTGATGTTGCGGAGCATCATGGCCACGCGGGCTATGCTCTGCCCTATCCTGTAGAGGGGCTTTTTGTCCAAAGGTTCGCGTGCGGTGACTGTGAGTTTCAGCTTGACGGGGGCCCCCACCAAAGCCTTATCCCCCTGGGGGGAGGCTTCCTGTGTCTGGGACTTCTTCCCGCGTGGGGATGGGATGGAGGCTTTCCCTAGGGACGAAGCAATGTCTTTCCTTGAAGACGAAATGGAATCTTTACCTAAAGACGGATTGGAAGCCCCCTCCGACTCCCCCTGGGGGGAGGGATCTTCTGTGCGTTGGGACTTCCCCCCCGGGGGGGATGAGAGGGGGGCTTTCCCTAGGGACGAAGCAATGTCTTTCCTTGAAGACGAAATGGAATCTTTCCCTAAAGACGGAATGGAAGCCCTCTCCGACTCCCCCTGGGGGGAGGGATCATCTGTGCGTTGGGACTTCCCCCCCGGGGGGGATGAGAGGGGGGCTCCCCCTGAGGTGTCTGCAACGGCCATGTCTGCCTGTGCTTTCCGCTTCAGTTCCTCGACGTAGCTTTTGGGCAGACTCACTCTAATCTTATTGTCGTCAATCACCTTATATTTCAGTTTGACGGTCTTTCCGTCGGCAGTCTTGGCAGTGACGTTGAGACGGCGCGACTTTTTGCCGTGGCTAATCTCGATGGCGGTGTCGGGCGCCAGCGTGATTTCCTTTTCAAACGAGCGTTTGTTCTTGGGCAGCTGCCGGGCTTCCTTGGCCTTGTCGTCATCCTTTCCGGTGGCATTCTTGTCCTTGCCCTGCTGCTTTTTGGCCTGCTCTTTTTTGCGTTTCTCGGCGTTGCGGTCGTAACGCTGTGTCTTGTTGAATCGCTCGTTGGTTTTCTTGAGGAAAGGTATCTGGTTGTAGAGCTTCTCCATGTTGAGCGTCGCGTTGAGGTTCAGGTTGCGGTTGCTGTTGATGGTGTTGCCCAGTCGCAGCCCGCTCTCGAGTTCGGCACCGCGGTTCCAGTGGTAGGTGGCGTCGTAACGCGCGTCGGCGTTGAGCCAGTCGAAGATTGGGATGAGGTTGAGCGGCAACTGGTAGGACGCGCTGAAGCTCTGCTGGTAGTCAAGGGGTGTGCCAAGGTTTTTGATGCTGGTCCACACGGAGTCTTTCCATGCGGTGTAGCGGTCGGGGTAACGGTCTTTGTTGACAGGCGTGTAGGGTTCCTCTATCTGTGCATGGGTGGCGCTGTTGAAGTTCATGTGCAGATTGCGGGTGAGGTCCCATCGGAGGGAGAACTCGCGGTTCCACAGGAATTGTTCGTTGAAGGTGAGTGGCAGTTGCTGGCCTTCCAGATTGTCCATGTCGCGCGTCTGCTGCTCGTAGTAGATGCGGTTGATTTCAGTGTTGAACTGAACGTTCTGCGGCAGCCAGTTGAGCCCAAACCGCTTCAAGATGTCCCAGTACTTGCTCTTGCTCTTGATTTTCTTGAAGGGCTCGAAAGCCTTGTAAACAGGCGTGTAGCTGTAGTTGAACGAGCCGCGCCATGTGTCGTCGTTCTCATAGACCAGTGTCTCGCCGCTGCTGTGGCGGTGGGAGTGGCTGTAGCTGAAGGAGAAGTTGGCGGGGTCGTAGGGCATGGGGTGTCCTTTGGTCTGCACTCCCATGCGGACGTTGGAAAGCGAGAAGTTGGTGTTGGTGGTGCGGGTCACGGCGATGCTCTCTATGCTGTCGCGCTCGTGCTGACTGCCTGCTGCATCGAGTGCGTCCTTGAGCAGCATGTCGTTGTCGAGCGGGTTGTATTTGGGCCGCGACTCTTCCTTCTGCACCGAATAGTAGAGCGGTGCCGACACCTTGAGCTTGTCGGGGAAGAACTTCCCCAACTCGAAGTTGGCGGTGACGTTGTAGGCCTTCTCGTCATTCTGCGACCGCTGGCTGACGCCCTGCTCCAGACCTCCGAACCCCTCGGTCATGACGCGTCCGTTGACGTTGACGGTGGCCACGTCGGAGAGTTGCATGTTGAGGGTGCCCTGAGCAGCCCAGCCGCCACTGTTGTTGTATTCCTTGAGGCGCAGTTCGTTGAGCCACACCTCGCCCGACTTCTGTTCGCCCGAAAGATTGCGCACACCCAGAATCATGGTTTTCACCTCGCCCAGGGTGGGATTTCCCATGATGCTCACCTTGTTGGAGGGATGGTCTTCATCGTAGGCCGAATAGAGTTGGTTGTAGGAGGCGCGTCCTTCGGCCTTGGCCTTGTTGCGCTCCTTCTTGAGTTGGGTGAAGATGTCGAGGGGCACGTCGAGCATGTTTTCCTCGGGCCACACCTTGCGGCGGTCGTTGGCGTTGTCGTGATAGACGTCGGCGGGCGTGAGTTTGAGGGGTATCTCGTACTCGTAGTAGTTGTTCTTGTAGTCGCTTCCCAGACGTATGAACATGGCCAGCTGGTTGTCGCGCAGCGCGGTGGCATTGGGTTCGAGGGTGTTGGCGTGGGCGAACATCTGCAGGCGCTTGTATTGCCGCAGGTCCTGGGTGGTGTTCTTATAGACGGCCTTCGACTCGCCGGGAGCCAAGTTGGTGACCATGATGTTGAGAGCCTGCTCGTTGCTCTCGACGAGTTGGGGCTGGGTGGGGTCCTGCACACGGCTGATGCCCGGTGGCAGAACGTAGTTGACGGGTGTCTTGTCGCTGTTTTCCTCGATGTTGACGGCACTGACCGACATGCGTCCGGTCTCGGTGGCTCCCGTGTTGAGCGACTGCTCGTAGATTCGCCATTCGCCGCGCACCAGGTCTAAGTTGGCGAAGCGCAGCACGATGGGTTTTTGGAATCCGGTGAGGAACATGCGCATGAAGCGGATGGAGCTGAAGTCGCTGATCGAGCCTTCCTTGCTCTCGTAGTCGCGTATGGGGATACGGAACTGATACCACTTCACGCTGTACTTTTCGCCGTTGCGCAGGCCTCCGGCACTGGTTCGCTCATCGACGATGAAGTTTCGCCCGACGACCATGTCCTCGGGGCGGATGCTGAGATGATACTGGTAGTATTTCTCGTATTCGTTGAGGGTGTAGTCCTGGTTGATGTCCTCAACGTCGGGGCCCGTCTTGTAGGACGTGTCGTAGCTCTCGGTGCGGCTGTCGCTGTCGGGCGAGTTGCCCTGCGGGTTGTTGATGCGCTTGTAGCGTTCCAGGATGGAGAGTTCGCGCTGGTCATAGTCTGAGCCGCGGAAGTAGTGGTAGTTGTCGTTGGCGGGGTCGTTGAAGATGGAGTCGAAGACGGCGGGCGACACTTTGCCCTGAATGGCCGTCAGGAAGTCCTGGTAGGCTCCGTAGGTGCGCTCTTCCTGGTCGGTGAGTCCGTTGAGTCCCACGTCCTGCAGGGCGCGCGAGCCCGTCGAGGTGGCAAAAGCGTAGGTGACGGTGCTCTGAGTGGGAATCTTTCCCCACTGAGTGGTGGTGTAGTTGTTGGTGCCGTCAACGGCCATGCCGCTCTCGTAGAATTTCTTTCCGTCGCGCAGAATGTCCTCACTCACCTCGCCCAGGTTGATGTAGAAGTCGCCGCCGTAGAGGTTGGCGTCGGCCTGCTCGGAACTGTAGATAAAGGGGTCGAGCATCCAGAACTCAATGTACTCAATGTTGGCAGCCTCGAAGTCGTTTGTGTCCAGCCTTCTCATCATGCCGCCCCACTTGCTGAGCGGGTTGGTGAGCCGACCGTCCTGGGTGAGGTCGGGGTTGAGGTTGTAGGGGCCACGCTCGGTGGGATAGTAGGCCAGGTTGAGCATTGGCAGCGGAGCCGTGGAACCGGTGTAGCCGCTCTGCTGACGGTTGGGGAACACCTCGTTGACATAAATCTCGCGCACGTAGTGGTTGGAGAGCTGGTTGAGGTCGCTCTTGATGTGGCTGGGGGCGAGCGAGCTGCTGCGCCTTGTGAGGAGCTGGTCGATGGTGTACCATGCCAGCAGCGAACGGTTGAATCCGCTCTGCACGGTGGTCTTGTCCTTCTGTTCGGCAAACATGCTGGGCACACTGCTGAGCACCCACGAGGTGGCCGTGCTCACGTCAATGCTGTTCTTGGTATTCTCAAAATCGTCCAGATAGGAGGCGTTGTCCTGGGTGCCGTGGCTCTGCCCGGCAATGAGTTGGGCAAACTCGCCCCTGAAGGTGATGTTCGAAGGCTGCGTACAATGCAGCAGGGGCAGACGGTCGAGCAGATTGGTGAGCCATTGGCTCTCTTTCTTCCAGTTCAGGTTCAGTCCCCAGAGGGTGTTGTTGAGCGGTTCGCTGCCCATGTTCACCTTGGTGGTGAGCGACTGCTCGTAGAGGTGCTGCAGCGTACCGCTGAGCTGCAGGTTTTTCGAGAAGTCGTACTCCCAGTTCACGCCAAACATGGTCTTGCGCTGCTGCCCATAGTCGGTGTTGCTCTCGAACGAGGCGCTCACCGGGGTGCCCGCGTCGAGAATGCTCTGGTTGAGGATAGTCACCTCGCCCGCGCTGTAGTCAACGCTGTAATCCACGCCTTCGTGCAGCTCCATTCCGCCGGCGGTCACCTTCACACAGCCCTGCGGCACATTGAAGGCACCGAGCGAAATCACGTTGGCCGAGGTGCCGCGATACTGTCCCACGAGCATGTACTTGTCCTTCTCGGCAATCTGCTTGGCTATGGTCTTGGTGGAGTCGTAGAGTTCGTTGAAACAATATTTGCGCGCCACGTCGGCACTGACGCCCTTGTTGGTGAGGAACCGGTAGAGGTCGTCGCCGAAAGGCTCGGCCTCGGGGAAGAACACGCGGCCGTTGCTCACAGTGTAGCCCTCAACGAAGTCGAAGTAGCCGTTGGCGTGAGCCTTGTTGTTGTTGTCCAAGCGGTCGGCGCCGAGCAGCCGTATGATGGGTTCGCTCTTCACCTCCTTCTCGGGGATGTACGACAGATAGACGCCAGCCGTGTCGCTCTGGAACTTCACGTCCAGCCGGAACTTGTCTTTCTCAACCGACGAGGCCAAATAATAGACGTTCTTCATCATCAGGTCCCAGTTGCCCTGGTGGGGGTTGTTGCTGGTGTTCTTGAGCGACTTGACGAAAAGGGCCTGCTTCACGTCGGAGATGTTGTTGGCCAGCTCGCCCACCTGATAGGTGACGCCGCGGTAGGTGTATTCGTAGGCCACGGCCAGCACCTGGTCGGTTTGCAAAGCCGTCTTCAGCGAGACGTATCCCATGGCCCTGTTCACGGTGTATTCCGACGAGTTGAGCAGACGGGCGCTCTCCAGCTTCTCATAGTCGGCGCCGCCCACGAAGTTGCCGATGCCATCGAACGTGGTGCTCGTCTGGTCGATGTCGCGCGCGGCCGCATAGCTGCCCACCATTTCGGCATACTCGGAGTTGGCGCTGTTGCAGGGCACCGGCTGGCCTGTGGTGGCCCAGCGGGGATTGCTCACGCGGGTGTTCTCGCCCAAGTCGGTCAGGGCAATGATGTTGCGGGTGTTTGTGGTGGTTCCCGTCTTGTTGGTCACCCAAATCTCCACATGGCTGATTTCAATGCCGGTGGTGACGTTGGGCAGCGACTTCATCGACTCGGCATACTTGTCGCGGAAGAACTGCGAGAGGAAGAAGTGGCGGTTCTCCTCGTAGTCGGCCACGTCGAGTTCGAACGGGGTGAGCTGTACGCCGCCCTTCGACGAGACGCTCTTCGACGACGACTTCTTCTGCGAGACGACCGTCTGCAGCTTCAGCTTGCCAAACTGCCAGTCGGTGCGGATGCCGAAGAGCGAGCTGGCCCCCGTCACCAGCGACGAGTTGCTCGGGAACGACACGTTGCCGGCCTCCACCAGCTTGATGATTTCGTCCTCCTTGCCCTCATATTTCAGCTTCAGGTTCTGCGAGTCGAAGTCGAAGGTGGCGTCGGTGTTGTAGTTGAGGTTCATGTTCACCTTGTCGCCCACCTTTCCGTTGACGTTGATGTTGATTTTCTCGTCGAAGTCCATGCTCGTGGTCTTGCGGTTGCGCACGGGCAACGAGGGGTTGTCGATGTTCTTCATCGTGGCGCCAAACTTCAGTTCGGCTGTTCCCTGCGTCTTGATGCGCACACCGCCCGGGCCAAATATCTTTTCGGCTGGCCCCAAGTCGAAGTGCATGTCGGAGAACGAGAACTTCTCCTTGCCCTGCGTCTTGAGAATCTCCTCGCTCTTTGAGCGGAAATAGTCTCTGAACGCCTTTCGCTCGCTCCACTTGCGATACTCCTCGGGGGTCATCATGATGGGGGCGTTGATGTACGAGTCGCCAATCTTCGACCCGATGATGTAGCGGTCGAGCGTGTCGTTATAGACCACGTCCTGCTTCAGGTTGTCGGGCATCGACAGGTCGGCCGAGCCCTGGCGCAGATCGTCGTCGGTGATGGGCGTGGTGCGCTGAATCTTCCAGCGCGGATGGAGCAGCGAGTCGGGAATGGTCTCGTCCTCCACCACGATTTGGTTGAACTGAGGAGTCTTGGCCGATGAAGTGTCGCGCACACCGCCGCGGCCGCCCTGGGCCGTGCTCCCGTCGGGGCGCCCATTGCCCGTGCGCACATCTTGTCTGCTGGGAGCGTCGGCATTGGCCTGCTGGCGGGGGCGTATGTCCTGCTTGAAAGGCAAAGTGATGCCTGCCAGCACCGTCAGGATGCCGACAACCACCAGTACGAATGTCAAAAATTGCCGTTTCAATTCAACACACCTTTCTTTACGTTGCCGAGTTCAGGATGTCCACACCGTTTGCCTTGGTTGGCGCCGGGCTCCCCACCCTTTTGCACTCTGGCTCTCCATCTCATTTTATCTGTTTCAGGGCCATTTTCACCACCTGCTCCACGGGAAGGTCGGGCTGCTCATGCAGAATGGCCGACACCACCTTGGCCGAGGGCGCAGGCGCAAAGCCCAGCATGGTGAGCGCGCCAATGGCCTCGTCGTGAACCACGCGCGATGCCGTGGCCGGCCCCACAACCACCGGGCTGTCTGCCCCGTTGCCCCCCTGCGGGGCGAAGAGCGGAGCCTCTATCTTGTCTTTCAGGTCCACGATGATGCGCTGCGCCGTGCGCAGGCCGATGCCCTTCACGCTCTTCAGCATGCGCTCGTTGCCCGTGGCAATGACGTTGCACAGTTCCTGCGGCGCGATGCTCGAAAGAATCATGCGCGCCGTGTTGGCTCCCACACCGCTCACGGTGATGAGCTGACGGTAGAGCTCGCGCTCCTGGCGCGAAGCAAAGCCATAGAGCGTGAACGAATCGTCGCGGCCGCCAGCCACCAACGCTTCGTGGACGTAGAGTTTCACTTGTTGCTTGCCCTGAATGGCACTGAAAGTATTGAGCGAAATGTTCAGACCATAACCAACCCCGCCGGCCTCAACGACAGCCAGCGCAGGAGTAAGCTCGGTCAGCTCACCCTTCACATATTCTATCATGCGTATTTACATTTTTACGTATATATACATCAATACTAACGAGAGAAACAAACATTTTATTGCATGCCAACGATTATTTTACCTTTTGACACCAATTTTGCAAATTTTTCAACCTTATGCAAGCTCGTTTCAAGATTTTTCCGTACTTTTGCACCCAAAACAACCAAACTCAAAGAACAAAATGAAAAAAATCAGAGCAGCCGTAGTGGGTTACGGCAACATCGGAAAGTACACCATCGAGGCTCTGGAGGCCTCCCAAGACTTTGAAATTGCAGGCATTGTGCGCCGCAACGGGGCAGAAAACAAACCTGCCGAACTGGCACCCTACGCCGTAGTGAAGGACATCCGCGAACTGGAGAACGTGGATGTGGCCATTCTGGCCACCCCCACCCGCTCGTGCGAAGAATATGCCAAGCAGATTCTGCCTCTGGGCATCAACACCGTCGATTCATTCGACATACACACCAACATCCGCGGCTACCGCGAGCGGCTCATGGAAATCAACAAGCAGACTGGCACCGTCAGCGTCATCGCCGCCGGATGGGATCCCGGTTCGGACAGCATCGTGCGCACACTCATGCAGAGCCTTGCCCCCAAGGGCCTCAGCTACACCAACTTCGGCCCCGGCATGTCCATGGGCCACTCCGTCTGTGTGCGCTCCAAGGAGGGTGTGCGCAACGCTCTCTCGATGACCATCCCCCTGGGCGAAGGCATCCACCGCCGCATGGTCTATGTTGAGCTCGAGGACGGAGCACGCCTCGAGGACGTCACCGCCGCCATCAAGGCCGACCCCTACTTCGCCAACGACGAGACCCACGTCTTTGCCGTTGAGAGCGTAGATGCCGTACGCGACATGGGCCACGGCGTAAACCTCGTGCGCAAGGGCGTCAGCGGAAAAACCCAAAACCAGCGCCTGGAGTTCAACATGAGCATCAACAACCCCGCTCTCACAGCTCAGGTGCTCGTCAACGTGGCCCGCGCCAGCCTGCGCCAGCAGCCCGGCTGCTACACCATGGTTGAGATTCCTGTCATCGACATGCTGCCCGGCGAACGCGCCGACCTCATCGAGCACTTGGTGTAAGCTGCTCATCTTCAGGCCTGCGGCAAGTCCTGATTCAGGGAAGCCGCCCCGGCAAACCTGAACTAAAAGCCCCATCACCGCGTTTCGCCGAGCCATTCGGCGACACGACAAAAACAACTCCCGACGTTGTCTCAAAATTTTCTAGAGAATTTTGGCACAACGTCGGGAGATATTTTTTTATTCTCGGACGCTGCATTCGTATCCTCAAGACCCATTTTATTTCTTCGGCAGAAAAGGATACGCTACGCGTCTTTCAAAAACAAATAAAAACAAAAACGGACAATGGAAAACAGGTTTTTATTTGTAAAATCGTCTTGTTTTATTGGTTTTTCTTTGTTTTTATTGGTTTTTCAAAGACGCTGTGCGTTATCATTCCCCGTTCCGCCGGATGTTCGGCGCGGGGTTCGGCGGATTTGCAATATTTCAAATCCACCGAACATCCGCTGCAACGGGTTGCCGAAGGGTGTCACGGGAAAACAGTAATACCTGTCCCCATTGGACGTTTCAATATAATGATAGTTATGCCCATTTTCGGTGTAATGGATAAGACAATCGAAGTGTGGTTTTGTAAATATCTAATTGTTCTTTATTAGTTGACGATGATGCGCTTCATTTGCGGAATAGAGTTCTCAAAAGCCTGTTTCACCTGCTCGTTCTCAAAGTCCAAGGGTGTTCCGTCCTCATAGTAGCTGTCACAGAGTAAACAGCCGTCTTCTTTTATGTAAATATAGTAATAAACAGTGTCGTTCCATTCTCCACGGAATAGTTTGGGGTCGTTATACCCTTTTCGGAAAATTACTCCACGCCGGTTCGTCCTTTCTTCTTCAGAGGCAATCCACGCCCTCAGCCATTGCGGAAGGCTCTCCAGACTGACATACTCCCTCCGGGCATTATCATAGTTGTAGCCGCCATAGTATGGGCCGTAATTTGTGTCATAGCTGTATTCAATCTCTATAGGATACGACGAGCGCTTCCATTTGTTGGTTTTATCATTAGCGACCAGCTTGCCGTCTATATAGCGAAAAGGTTTCATTACCAGAATATCATTTGTCAGACTGATTACTGCCATTCCACCTTCCCGGTACTTGTTAATGCAAATGACACCATTCTCCAGTACCTTCCATGTATAATTTCCCCACAGAGTTGCAGGAACATACGCACTGTCTTGTAGTAAGAAATCGGTCACTTTCTTCCCTCCGTCACCAAAGAAGGTGTCTTCTTCTTCAGAAATCCAAAGGCCACTTTTTGAAATGCCGCTATCCGTCACCATGAGCCAATAGCCTGGTAGCAACGATGAGTCCAAGTTGTTAGGTACGTTGGCAAAGACATCATCATCATCTTTGCTGCAACCTGCAAAAGCAAACAAGACAGCAGTAAATAAACACAAGAACTTAAGCTTTTCCATAGTTATTTTTTATTATTATTGTTTTTTTACTTTAATAACGAGTATGAAATGAGATTTTGGTCGTTTATTAACACAATATTTGTTAAATCTCTCAAAAATTCAACTGAGCGCATTATTTATTCATAAATTTATCACCCCGTTCCGCCGGATGTTCGGCGCGGGGTTCGGCGGAACGGGGAACACCCACTGCAACGTGGGACTACCACAGGCCCTTTATACAGGAAGCCGTCATTCGGCAATGCCAATGACGTATAAATGAGTTAGGAGTTAGGAGTCACCTAACTCCTTTTAGCCACGTTCTTACGACAAAAAAGGGCCGCCATATTTTCCTCCTTGTCACACAAATCACGCAGATTCTTCGATTATCAATTATCAATTGTCAATTATCAATTATCAATTATCTGAGACTCTCTTTATGGTGAATTCGGGAGCGCGCATTATATAGACATTGGTTGTTTTAACAATCTCAGCGAAAAGATCGTCAACAGCAACGTACTCAGGATTAACGCTATAGACTTTTCCGCTGAATTCCATTGTTGCACCTTCAACAACCTCTTTATTAATCTCTTCTCCCAGATCTCCACCAAGAAAGCCGTTTTCGTCTGCTCCAGAATCAGGAGGTGTTAAGGGCAAGAGATAATATCTGTCGCCATTTGCTGTTTCTATATAATAGAGGTTATGATACTTTTCTGCGGTAATAGGGTACATTCCGTGATCACATCGGACTATGCCTCTTGAGCCACTTACATCTGTCAGATAATCACCAACTATAGGAATAAATATTTCAAAAGGAGGACTATTAAGAAAAGCATCATCGTCGCTATCGTTGCCGCATGATGACATCAGACACATTCCTGATATCATCAGGAACGCGAACATCACTGATAAAATACTCTCTTTTTTCATAATTGATTCTTTTTAACGTGTTAATACTTTAATTATATAACGATTTTTGTTGCCATTCTTTGCATCAAAAACGAAGAAAAGGGGTTCGGCGGATTTGCAATCATGGGCGGTAGAAAGATTGCA
>DFFM01000046.1 GCA_002369515.1 Prevotella sp. UBA3776
CAGCCTGGTGCGACAGGCTCCACACATTCCAGCTCGTGGCTGTGGCCGTTGTATAAAGTCCATACTTCTGTCTCTTCGCTCCAGTAAAAGGCATCCCAATTTTTGTCTTTAGCACTACTTGCCTGAGCCGTGGTCATCAGATTGCCCTCGCCTTCTTCTTCATCAAACACATAGAGATAAAAACTATCATATTCATTTTCCTTTTCCTTCGCTGGCAGGCTCTCAACCAGCGCATCCATGCCTGCACCCCTTATCTGGTTGTAATGACAGACTAACCAATACAGCGCTGGGTTCTTCGACACATCGAGCGTCGTCAGCTGGTTCCCTGAGCAGTCAAGACTTGCCAGCGCTGGGTTCTTCGACACATCGAGCGCAGTCAGCTGGTTCCCTGAGCAGTCAAGACTTGCCAGCGCTGTATTCTTCGACACATCGAGCGCAGTCAGCTGGTTTTCAGTGCAATAAAGACTTTCCAGCGCTGTGTTCTTCGACACATCGAGCGCCGTCAGCTGGTTCCCTGAGCAGTCAAAATATCTCAGCGCTGGGTTCTTCGACACATCGAGCGTCGTCAGCTGGTTCCCTGAGCAGTCAAGACTTGCCAGCGCTGTGTTCTTCGACACATCGAGCGCAGTCAGCTGGTTATCGTTGCAGAAAAGAACTGTCAGAGCTGTGTTCTGCGCAACATCGAGCGCAGTCAGCTGGTTTCCTGAGCAGACAAGAACTGCCAGTGCTGCATTGTACGACAAATCAAGTGCCGTCAGCTGGTTTGCTGAGCAGACAAGATTATTCAGTGCTGTGTTGTGCGACACATCGAGCGTGGTCAGCTGGTTTTCAGTGCAATAAAGACTCTTCAGGTTAGGACACTGCGACACATCGAGCGTGGTCAGCTGATTTGAACTATAATCCAAACTCTCTAACGCAGGGTATTTTGAAAGGTCGAGCGTGGCAGCCTGGCAATTATAAATGGTTAAATCTCCCAAATTCGGGAAGGATGGCAAAGCTGAAAAGTCGGCTTGGCAGTATTGTATCGAAAGACGTTTCAGATTTGTAAACATCTCTAAGCCCTTAAAAGAAGTTATTTCTGCGTCATAAAAGCCCAAAGAAGTCTTATTCTCTATTTCGGCCGGTGTCAGCACTCCGTCTTTGTCGGCACGAAGCAATATATTGCGAATATATCCGTCGGGGAAGTTCACCTCGTCAATGGCTATACAATCAGGGGGAATAACACCTTCAACAGCACGTACATAATACCCATATACGCGGTCTGCTGCTCTCATTTCTATGGTTGATGAATTGTAATCAACATACAAGACCCACGGATTGCCGTCACTGTCCAAATCTGCACATCTGAAGTAGCCAAACGATCCTTGATGCCAGGTAGTATGAACCTGGAAACCACAAAATGAAAAGGTTAAGGTCTTCCCATTGGGACCTGTGAACTGGAGAGTTCTATTATCTTTAAACTCAGCACTACAGTTTTGCAGCAGTTCTTCAAACTGGGCCTTGGTGGGCATCTGGTAAACGACACCCATTTTTGCCTTTGCCACATCATACTCGGTGCCGGCAATGTTGCTGCCGATGTCCTGAAAGGTGCCCTCTTCCGTTCCTCGGTAGGGGTAAGACTCCCAAACGTAGTTTTCTTGTGTTTCGGTGACACCCCAGGCATAGAAATGATGAAACTCTTCGGGCGTACTTGCTCCCACGTTGCAGCAGGCCCACTTGGTGCCGCTGGGCAGCCCGAGGTCAATCAGGTGCGGATGGTAGTTGTCTGGACATTGTGCGCCGGCCGTCACTGCCAGCAGCGCGAAAAACGAAAGTAAAATTTTTGTTTTCATGATAGACGTTATTAATATGTTAATAATCATTGTTGTGTGCTTGTGCAATACTTCCTGCGTTGATATACATTGCAAATTTACGAAAAATACAAGCACGGCAGGGCTTTTTCGCCTGCCGTACTTGTTACAAAACGCGTAAAGTGTAACGACGAAGATTCACACCGAACAACAGAAAAAACGAGTCTCGCCGAGGCGAGAGGCTTTTAATACTCTGAGGGTGAATGGCCAGTGGCCTTCTTGAACACTCTGTAGAAACTGATGCGGTTGGCAAATCCAACGGCCTTGGCAAGGGCATCGGTGGTATAGTTTTCAAGAAATCCCTCGCCAATGAGCCGCTGCGCCTCTCCTATGCGGTAGGCATTGACCCACGCTTTGAAATTGGTTTTTCGGCACGAGTTGATGGCCGCCGACACCGCTCGATGCGACTCGCCCGCCAGCACGGCCAGCTCTTCGATGGTAAGGTCGGGTTTGGCATAGAGCCGTTTCTCGGCCATCAAGTCGTCGAGTTTCCCCATGAGCCGAGGGGCGGTGTTACAGGGAGAAGAGGGCGCCAGGGAAGAACCGGCCGAAGCGTGGGTTTCAGTTTTGCCACTGACTGTTGGGGGCATCGGTTCGTCGAGCATGGCCGCCTCAATCTGCTGGAACGAGAAAGCGTAGTTGACAAAACGGATGGCAAACACTGCATAGTAGGTGGTCATGACAAGCGTGAAGACCACCGAAAGAATCATGGATAGCGACGGCCATGAGGAAAAGAACGCATAGAACAGCGCCAAGACGCCCACCACAAGGGCCATGAAGACAGAGCGCCGCACCCACTGCAGCCTTCGGTGCTCGTCGTCGGAGAAGTAGTCGGCCATGCGCTGCTCGTAGCGGTGGTAGTGATTGAAGAAGAGCGCAACATAGCCACCAATTTTGCAGACATAGAACATGGCCAGCAGCAGGAGGGGAAGGAGGGTTTAGGAAAGAAATTGGAATAATTAGAATAATTACGCCACAAAAAAATATATTCTTGGGTAATTATTCTAATTATTCCAATTTCTTTCCTAAAACCTATCGCGAATGCAGGCTACTTGCGCAGCACCTTCTTGCCCTTGCGGATGATGACGCCCTTTTCGGTGCTCCTTGCGCGTTGGCCTCTCAGGTTGTAGCTGGGTTTGCCGTCGAGCGTGGAGTCGTTGCCCCATGTGCTGATGCCAGTGGTGTCTGTCACATGGATGGTATAAGAGGCCTCGCCGGCATAGAAGGATTCGTCGCCCTCGAACGTGGCAGTGATGACCACATCGCCTTCGCCCACGAGCGTCACCTCACCGGTGGCAGCATCAACAGTGGCCACGCTCTCGTCGCTGCTCGCATAGGTAACGGCCAGCGCGTTGGGGTTGATCAGCTCCGGAGCAACGAAAGTCTCGCTCACATCGGCAGCAAATTCATCCTGCTCGAAACTCAGCTCGGCCTGCTGGATGAAGAGGGCCTCGAGCTCCACCTCATTGTCGGGCATGTCGAAGGTCACTATCGTAGCCGTTTCGTCGATGGCCACATCGCCCTGCACAACGTTCCAC
>DFFM01000006.1 GCA_002369515.1 Prevotella sp. UBA3776
AAGCAATGAGACGCGGAGCGTTATTTTTCCATCTATGAGGATGTTTTAGCTACAAAGGATTTGGTGGTACGATTACGGATAATCATATATTTTTCTTAATGGCAATTAATGTTCAATTGATGGTAATTAATGTTTTTCTTTCTCACACGGATTTCTCAGATTTCTCAGATTGCTGTTGTTGGAATAATAATCTGTGTGCTCTGTGCAATCTGTGGTCGTTAGTTCTTCGCATAGCTTCCTCAGGAATTTTACAAATGGAGGTGAAGTTAGAGACCCCACCCCCCATCCCCCTCCCCTTGAGGGGCGGGGAGAACCGCGCTGAGTCTCATTATCATCAAGGTAGTAAACTTGCCTTAAGGGGCGGGGATAGCCGCACAGGAAAGAAATGGGGCTTTTCTATCTCAAACAGATATTTTTTAATGGAAATTAATGTTCAATTCATGGGAATTAATGTTTGTTCTTCGTCTCACAGGTTTCTCAGATTACGGTTGTTTCTGTAATAGCAATCATTCGTTTAATCCCAGTGTTTTTTGTTCGTTTTGAATGCGAGAGAGAATTGGTATTTTTTTTAGACAGTGAAGAATGAGGGCGAAAATTTGGGTATGTCGGAAATAATGAATAACTTTGCGCCGAAAAGCGAATTTAAGTGTAAAGAATATTGCTTCTACCATGTGGAAAAGCTCAAAAGAAAACGTTTGGAAATCAAAGGCCAGTGATGGCGCTTTCTGGCGCTTGGGTGCGTCGATGTTGTTTGGCATCGGCGTGTGGCTGTATTGGTGGTTGCTTTATCCCCATGCACTTTCCTACCAGGAGCAGTATCAGCTGTTTCAACTGACGGGCGACTATTTCTGTGAACGGATGAGTTTGGCTGGCGGTTTGGCCGACTGGTTGGGCGAGTTCGTGACGCAGTTTTATTATATCCCCGGCGTGGGTGCGTGGCTGCTGGCGATGCTCTATGTGGGCCTGCAGCGGCTGACGGCAGGATTGATGGGACGCAGATGGTTCGTCTTTTCGTTTGTGCCACCGCTGTTGTTGCTGTGGCTGATGGGCGACGAGAGTGTGCTCGTTTCCTATCCCATGGCCTTGCTGCTGGTGATGCAGGTGGCTTGGCTGCAAGCGAAGAAATTCAACAGAAACGGTTCGTGGATTGTTGAATCCGTCGTTGACGGTGTGTTGGTGGTACTGCTCTTTTGGCTGGCAGGCCCTGCGGTTTGGCTGTATGCCCTGTTGCGCGTGGTGCAGATGGGCGGCGGTGAGCAGGGACGCTGGACACTCGCAACTGGCTGCAGGGCATCGGGCGTGGTTTGTTGGACACTGTTGGTGATGTTGGTTGCCCGGGCGACGGTGCTGCAGCAGTGGCCTCTGCAGGAGGTACTGCTGACGATGACCTATTACCGCATACCGATGCAGGTGCCCGTATTGCTGTGGCTGCTGCCGCTGGTGATTGCGGGGCTGGTGGCTTTCGGAAGATGGTGCAGAGACGCGAAGGGGAACGCTGTGAACGGGCGGCGCGCGCTGGTTGGCTGGAACGTGGTGGCCGGTGCCGCTTGCGTGGTTTTGGGCTGGCTGGCGGTGACGAAAGGTTTCCCGAGGGACAAATATGAACTGATCAGAGAGGACTATCTGGTGAGAACCGAGCAGTGGGGAGAGATTGTGGAACGTGCGCAGCGCTATCAGGTGCCGACGGCCTTCTCGTCGGTGTGCGTGAATCTGGCATTGGGCATGCGGCACGAGCTGGCCGACCGTATGTTCTCGTTCTACCAGAGCGGTGAAGATGCACTGATCATGCCGCGCTATCGCGACCTCACGTCGGACCTGCCCTCGGCAGAGGCTTTCTGGCGACTGGGGTTTGTGAACAGCGCGCAGCGATATATGTTCGACGTGCAGGAGTCTATTCTGAACGGCAAGAAAAGCAGTCGATGCACACAGCGGATTGCGGAGTGCATGATAGTGAACGGCCACTACACCGTGGCCCGCAAGCATCTGGCCTTGTTGAAGAACACGCTGTTCTACCGTTCGTGGGCCGAGAATGCCGAGAAATATTTGTTTAACGACGCGTGGGTGAACACTCATCCCGTGTGGGGCCGACTGCGTCGGCTGCGTTACAAGGAGAACTATCTGTTCAGTTATGCGGAGATAGACACCATGTTCGGACTGCTCTACGAGAACAATCACGAGAACTGGCTGGCTTTGGACTATTTCATGGGGCAGTTGCTGCTCAAGGGGAATGTGCAGGGATTCATGCAGTATATGAAGTGGGTGCAGCAGTCGGGATTCTACAAGGACATGCCTATAGGTTACCAGGATGCTGTGAGGTGCATTCAGCAGCAGGGCAATGCGCCGGGGTCGAACTACGCGGCTTATGCGAGGAAGATGAGTAGAGGGGAGTAGAGAGGAGAGAAGAGGAGGGGCTGCGACACGGTCGCAGCAAAGAAGACGGGAGAGACGAGGAAGGAAAGGGGGGAGAAGAAAGAAGACGGGAGAGGCGAGGAAGGAAGGGGGGGAGAAGAAAGAAGACGAGAGAGGCGAGGAAGGAAAGGGAGGAGAAGGGAGAACTGAAAAAAGAAAAACGAAAAGGAGATGACAAAGATGTCAATAACAAAATATGGAATGTGGATGCTGTTGGCGGCATGGCTGTTGGTTTCGTGTGTGAAGAAACCGACAGGTGCGTTGGTGGTGAACGAGCTACCGGCCATCTATCCCGACTATGTGGGGGTGACCATCCCTGCAGACATCGCTCCACTGGACTTCAACATGGCCGACGAGGCTGTCAGCCAAATGTTTGTCACGGTGAGTGGCAGCAATGGCGGGGAAATGACGGGCAGTGGCGAGTGGGCTCGTTTCGACATTGACGAGTGGCACGAGCTGACGCGGCTGAACCGTGGCGGTGAACTGCGGGTGGAGGTGTGTGCCAAGAAGAACGGACAATGGACGCAGTACCGCGAGTTCTCCATCTATGTGAGCAATATGCCGCTGGAGGACTTCGGGCTGACCTATCGCCGCATAGCACCGGGCTACGAGGTGGGCGGCAACATCGGCATTTATGAGCGCGACATCCACACTTTCAGCGAACGTGCGCTGCTGATGGAGTCGGCCGTGCCGGGACGGTGCTTCAACTGTCATACGGCCAACCGAACTGACCCGAAGCAGCTGACGCTGCAGATACGCGGAGAGGGCGGAGGCACCATGGTGCAGAAGGACGGTCGGCAGCAGTGGCTCAACACCAAGACCGACTCGACAAAGGCTGCAGGCAGCTATGCCTATTGGCATCCTGACGGACGCTACTGCGCCTACGCCACCAACGCTGTGCATCAGGCCTTTTTTGTGGGTGCCGGCCAGCGCATTGAAGCCTACCATGACTTCAGCAATGTGGTGGTGCTCGACACGGAGAGCAACAAACTGCTGCTCTCGCCCCTGCTCATGACAGAGGACTTGGAGATATTCCCCGCTTTCTCGCCCGACGGGAAATGGATTTACTACAGCACGTCGAAGCCCTGCCGAGTGCCGGCGGAATATGAGAAGGTGAAGTGCAGTGTTTGCCGCATAGCCTTCAATGCCCAGGACGGGACGTTTGGCACACAGGTGGACACACTGCTCAACGGACCGCAGGCGGACAAAAGCTTCACGCTGGTGCGCCCTTCGTATGACGGACGTTGGTTGATGTACTGCCAGACGAGCCGCAGCAATTTTCCGGTGTTTCACAAAGATGCCGACCTCTGGCTGATGGACCTGCAGACGGGACGCACACGTACACTGAGCGAGGCCAACAGCCCTGACACAGAAAGCTATCACAACTGGAGCTCCAACAGCCACTGGTTTGTGTTCGCCAGCAAGCGTGACGACGGCATGTATGCGCGGCTCTACATGGCTTGTATCGACCGCAACGGCGTTGTGGGCAAACCGTTCATGCTGCCACAGCGCAATCCTCGGGAATACTATGCCAAGATGTTCGACTCGTACAACTGTCCCGACTTTACCAAGACGGCCGTGGATTTTGACGCGCGTGAAACCCATCGGCAAGTGTTCAGTGAAGAACGAGTGCAGGTGAAGATTAAAGACTGAAGACGCGTGGAAGAATGTTTTTTTTTGAATTCTAAATAAAAAAGAGATAATGAAGAAAATTGTTTTTTACACAATGGTGGCGGCCATGCTGCTGATGGTGGCTGCCTGCAACAAGAAGGATCAGCCGGCAGGAATGTGCCACATTGTAGGACTTGCTCCCAACCCGACACTGGAGGGCAAGCGAATTTTTCTGGTGCCCCTGACTGGTCCTGCCACGGCAGAGAACGTTGACTCTGTGGAAATTCACGATGGGAAGTTCGAGTTCAGCACTGACACGCTGATGATGGGCAAAATTCTCATTGACTACCACTATCGTTACGGGTTCCAGCCGCTGCTGGTGGTGGTTGAGCCTGGTGAGGTGAAGGTGGTGGTTGATAGCATCAGCAGCGCTTCGGGAACGCCGCAGAACGACTCGCTGCAGATGTGGAAGGAAATTACCGAGCGCCACAACGCGCAGATGATGGAGCTGAGAAAACAGGATGGCATGAAGGCTCAGTGGGACAGTGTACACCATGCCTACAAACTGTACACCCGGCAACTGGCCGCGAACATGAAAGAAGGTGTGTTGCACGATTTTCTCAGTGGCCTCTACCCATTGACTTATAAGCGCAAGCTGTCCGACGGACGCATCATCACTGTGAATGCCGACACGAATGAGGAAATCAAGTAGAAAATACTGGCCGTTGGGGCTGACGTTGTTGTTTGGCCTGGCCGTATGGGTGTTCTGGGCCAAGGTGTATCCTTCGGCCCTGGCCTATCAGGAGCAGTTCCAGCTGTTTCTCACGACATCGGCCTATCTGCTGTCGCGGTTGGCATTGCCTGGTGGTGGCGCCTGCTATGTGGCAGAGTTCATGGTGTCGTTCTACAACTTTATGGCCGTGGGAGCGATCTTCGTAGCCCTGCTGCTGATGGCTTTTCAGCGGCTGACGTGGCGACTGATGAAGGTGCAAGGGTGCGATGCCCATTATGTGCTCAGTTTCCTGCCGCCGGTGGCTCTGTGGTTACTCATGGGCGACGAAAGCGTGATGCTGGCCTACGTGGTTTCGCTCTTGTTGGCGATGTTGTCCATGTGGGGGTACTCGGCCTTAATGCGCCGTCGGGGGATGGTGGTGCGCATGCTGTATGTGCTGGTTTGTGTGCCTCTGCTCTATTGGTTGGCCGGTCCGGTGGTGTTCATGTTGGCAGCTTGGGTGCTGCTCGACGAACTGACCCGCCAAGAAGAAAAGACCAAAGGACTGTGTGTAGGAATCGTTGCCATCTTGTGGGCCTGTCTGTGGCTGCTGATCAGCAGTTACTGTGTTGCCTATCCGCTGTGGCGACTGGCCTACGGGCTCTTCTATTATCGGTTCGTCGATTTGATTTCGTCTTGGATTTATGTGCTGATGGCAGTGTGCGTGGTGATGCCTTTCGTGTGCCGCTGGCTCCCCACCTTGAAAGGGAAGCAGGAGCATTGGGTGGCTCTGTGCGAAGTGTTGGTGTTGGCACTGGCCTTTGTGGGGTTGAAGCCCCGATGCTACGAGCCCCGCAAGTATGAGCTGATGGACTATGACTTCTTGGTGCGTTTGAACCGATGGGATGACATCATCCGCAAAGCAGAGCAAAAGAAGCCCGACCTGCCGATGAGCGTATGTGCCACCAATCTGGCTTTGGGCATGACCGGACAGCTCTGCGACCGAGCCTTCGACTTCTTTCAGCATGGCATTGACGGACTGCTGCCGAAGTTTGAGCGCAACTTCACCACCTGCCAAGTGACGGGTGAGGCATTCTTTCAGTTGGGACTGGTCAATACCGCACAGCGATTTTCGTTCGAGAGCATGGAAGCTCTGCCCAACTACAACAAGAGCTGCCGCTCGCTGAAGCGACTGGTGGAGACCAACCTGATCAACGGGCAATACAACGTGGCGCAAAAATATATTGACATGCTCAAGAACACCCTGTTCTATGCCAAATGGGCCAAACGAACCGAAAAGTTGCTGCGCAATGAAGCCGCCATTGGCAGCCATCCCCTTTATGGCAGAATGCGTCAAGTGAGACTCGCTGAAGACTTTCTGTTCAGCGATCAGGAGATTGACAAGATTATGGGGCAACTACTGTTGCGCAATCCTCAAAACACGCTTGCCATGCAGTATCTGCTTATGTGTCCGCTGCTCAGTGGCGACCTGAACAAATTCATGAATTACTTGGGTTTTGTGCAGAAAGACCACAATTACAACCCGTTGGTCTGTCAAGAGGCTGTTGTCTTGGCCTATGCCCAGCGTAACCAGCAGCCACCATCCGGAGCGGTAAGCCCATTGGTAATGCAGCGTTTTGGCAATTTCTACGATGCCTATCGTTCGCAAGGCAAGAATGCCCCCCAAATGCAGGCTTTCCGCAATACCCTCTGGTACTATCTGCTGGGCAATTGATGCAGGTTATGCTGCCCACGTAAAGTATGGAAAAAGGTTCAACAATTCAACGCACAAGAAGAATCAACACAATGTCAACCAATCAAAGTTTAAAGTGTAGCGTCTGCCTGGCTCTGTTGGCTGTGCTCATGTTTCTCTCGGCTTGCTCAGACCGACCGGAAAATCCGCAAGAAAGCGGCAAACTGCCAGCCATTTATCCCGACTATGTTGGGGTGACCATTCCCGTGGAAATAGCCCCTCTCAACTTCAACAGTACAGACCACGAAGTAGATTGCATGGATGTGGTGGTGAAAGGTTCGAAAGGAGGCCAAATGGAGGCTCATGGCGATTATGCCGATTTCGATATCGATCGTTGGCACGAGCTCGTTCAGCAGAACCGAGGCGGGAGACTTGTCTTTAGCGTCTGCACCCGTAAAGACGGGCAATGGACACGCCACAAAGACTTTCATGTGGATGTCAGTCCGTATGAGCTTGGAGAATGGGGTGTCACCTATCGTAGCATAGCCCCCGGCTATGAGGTCTATAGCCACATGGGACTGTTCCAGCGCAACCTCAGCAACTTTGATGAGTTGACCATACTCGACAATACGCAGGCACCAGGAGCTTGCCTGAACTGTCACACCAGCCATCGCACCAATCCTGACCGCTTTGTGTTCCATGTGCGTGGCCCCCATGGGGCAACCATGGTTCAGATGGACGGGAAACGCGAGTGGCTCAAGGCTTCGAACGAACAACTGGGAGGCTCCATGGTCTATCCCTACTGGCATCCAACAGGGAAGTATTGTGCTTTCTCTACCAACCAGACTCGTCAGGGATTCCATGTGGTTCACAATGAGCGAATAGAGGTGTTCGACCTTTCCAGCGACATTTTTGTATATGATCCACAAACCCATCACCTCATTACTGACTCTCTGGTAATGACCAAGGACTGGAGCGAAAACTCGCCCGTGTTCTCACCAGACGGGAAATGGCTCTATTTCCTTACTTGTAAGCAGCAGGACTATCCTGCCCATTACAAAGACGAGAAGTACAACCTGTGCCGCATCAGTTTCGATGCTTCCACCGCCAGTTTCGGCCATCAGGTGGATACCATCTACAACGCGGTGAAACAAGGCAAGAGCCTGACGTGGCCGCGTCCCTCCTATGACGGGCGCTATCTGCTGTTCACACTTTCTGATTATGGATATTTCTCCATCTGGCATGACGAGTCCGACCAATGGCTTCTCGACTTGCAGACGATGAAGGCCAATCCGTTGACTGCTGCCAACAGCACACGCGCCGACAGTTATCACAACTGGAGCCTGAATTCCAAATGGATTGTCTTCACCAGCCGACGAGACGACGGGCTCTATTCGCGACTGTATCTCTGTGCCATAGATTCGCAGGGCCGTGCTACGAAACCTTTCCTGTTGCCTCAGCGCAATCCGCTTGAATACTATTCAGAGACTTTCTATTCATTCAACACTCCTGATTTCACCCTCAAGCCTGTGGAATTTGATGCGCGGCAAGCGGGCTACGAGATTCAAAGTGACAAACGGGTGGAAACCAAGTAGAAAGCTGGCGGCGGAATCACAGCAAAACGACGCTGCCGCATTTTGTCGCTGCAAGTGTTGCTAGTGGGATGCCGCTGACGATGGTCATTTGAATTTTTCCGCATCGCGTTGCATGGCATCAGCAACATCGGCGGCAGTAAAGGGCAAAGGACCAATGCCCAATTCGGGCGCATTGAACGACTTGAGGCAGTGGTCGTAGAATACAGGGTCTTTTTGGGGAAGACAGAAAGGCTTGTGGGCGCGTCCCTGTCGGTCGATATAGCAGAAATAAGGTTTTCCGTACAATCCATCGTCGCGTTTTGAGGCGAAAACGAACCAACGGCTGTTGGACGACCAACTGTGATAGGTGTCGCTCCTTGGGCTGTTGACTTTCTGCATGGGCACTTTCTGTCCTGTATGCAGATTGATGAGTTGCTGATCGGCTTCCGGATGCCAAATGGGGAAAGTTCCGTAATCGGCTACTGTATAAAGAATGTACTGTCCGTCGGGACTGACGCGAGGATGACAGACGGAGGATTTCGATGATGAAACTTGTTTGTCGACTATTGGACGTTGGGCGTTGACCAATGTGTCGATGTGATTGCCAATGGTTCCTGTCTGTTGGTCGAAGGGAATGCTGACCAGACTATATTGCAACTTTTTCAGTTCGTTGGGGAGACTGACATGTGGGGCGGCACAGAAATAGATGCGTTTCCCGTCGGGCGAGAAACTGGGAAAAGTCTCGAAGGCCATGCTGTCGGCAAGCAATGGGGTCGTGAAGATGCGATTCTCTTGCAGGTCGGCGACGTAAACATCGGAAACGGCATCGAACACTTCCAACCGTTTACGGGCCAAAGAGTGGAAAGCGGGAATGATGTTGTTGGTGGAAAATACCAGATAGCGGCCATTGGGGCTGAAACCGTAATAGACACTGCTCGAAGCCATACTGTCAGTTTTCAGATTGAGTTTGTGCAATTGTCCTTCCCTGTTGAGTATGGCTCCTCCGCCTTCACCCCTGACATAGAGCATGCTGAGGTTTGGATTTTGTCCTGCGTAGGCGTGGCAATTCATGCATCGATTGCCCACTAGACCATAGTTGCAGATGGAGCGTTCGTCGAAGTTTTCCAGACAGCGTTCTTGCAGTGTGAGGTTGTTGAAGATCTCGTAGTCGGGTTCAATCAAACGGTAGGTGAGGTAAGGGTCGATGGAATCGCTGACAACGTGCCAACGGAAAGGTTTGAACTGTTTCCACGAACCGTCGATGCGAGCAGTGAGCGTCACTACAAGGTCCGAACCTGCAGCCTGACGAAGTGTTTCTCTCCAGTCGTGCAGGCTGAAGCACACTTTGTTGCCGCTTGCATGGACGCTGATTGATGCCAAGGAAGGGTTGTCAGCAAGTCCAACGGTCACCTGTACGGCATCACAACCGGGTTCGCGCACCAGGAAGTTGAGGGGGGCGATGTTGACGGGTATGGTTACGTCGGCATAGTCAGGATAGATGGTTGGTTGGCGTTGTTCTTGAGCCACGTTGCCTGTAGGACGAGGCGTACAGCCAGCCAAGCCGACTGCCATGCAGGCTGCCGTCAGCAGGCAGCAAAAGGTCTTTATGGTTGTTTTCATGACTATTCTTCGGGTTTGGGTGCTTTACGTTTGTCGAAATAATACCAATAGGTGTCGCTGAAGCGAGTGGAGCCGCGCTGCATGTTGTATGCTTTGAATTGCTGGATGACGTCTTCGCGAACAATGTAGCGCTGCCACTCTTCGGCAGGAGCATTGCTGCCGGCCAGCCAAATGCAGAGAGCTTCCTGGTAGATTTTTTTCGGTCTCGGTCGGCCGATGCTTTCGCAATAGCGGTCGTAGTCGCGTTTGAAGTTTGCAATGTCTTTCAGCAACAGGTCGCTGCAGAGAATGTAGTCGAGTGCAGCAGTGTTGTCAGGGTTGCTGTCCAACAGCTGCATCATGATGAAATGTGCGTTGTCAGTTAAGGCTATGGTGTCCTTGCGGTTGGTTAACGCTCGTTTTTCGCGATAGTGGCCGTTGGCGTCGATACGCGCAGCTTTTGCCCATTTTCTGTAGGCCAAAGTGTTGTCGAGTATGCGCAAGTATTTTTCAGCCGCAGCTGTGTCGCCACTCACAATGTTGCACTCTGCCAACCGTTTCAGCATGCGTACGTCGCGGTTTTGTGGTGAGAATACACTTTTCATCAAGGCCGCGCGTTCTGTGAAGGTAATGTCGCCCAATGCCCAGTAAAGCTCGTTCATGTTGTTGATGATGAGCCGTGGGGTGGAGGGGCCAATGCGGTAGAAAGTGCCAAGCTCGTTGGGATAGAATTGGAGCAGTTTGTCTGGGAGCAATCCTTTTTGAGCCTGAATCAGGTTGTAGAAAAACAGCATCTCGTAAGTGCGGTCCTTCGACTGTTCCACCAATTGCTCAACTCGATTGTAGTTGCCCCAGTTGTATTCGTTGTCAACTGCGAAATCGTTTTCTAAGATGAAATCGGGTTTCCCCATTTTTCCTATGCCAGGATAGGTGAGTGCGTCATGGGGGGTGAGTAAATAGGTGTTACGGCCAACGGCAATGATGAGCGGAACGAAAATCAAAGGGATAAAACCTGCAATTTTTGCCCATTTCATCGGCTTTTTTAGCCATTCCACAGGGTTGCTCCAAATCAGAAGTAATATGGCGAAAATCCACACCCCAATGCCAAACATCCAATAGGCAAGCATGGTGGCACCGATGATATAGACGACGATGAGCCAGTTCTGTTTCTTCAGCATCCATCCGCCTATAAAGAATATCGCCGCTCCACCCGTGAGGGCAATGGTGGATGACAGGTGATAGCTGACACGCAGATGGCAGACGGCTTCGAGAGTCATGGCCAGAATGGCTATCCAGAAGGCCCAGTTCTTTCCTATGCCAGCTTGCTGGAGACCTCGGCGCATCAGGTCGCCCATGGTGAGCAATACAAACGTGAGGATGACGGCTCCCGCGTAAAGGTAGTAGTAGAACTGAGTGAGGAAATCGCCTGCAAGGCAAGCTAGCCATGCTGGACGCTCAAAGTAGGAGGCTGCATGGTTCCATGTGAGAAGAAACACCTGGCTCTGCTCTTTGTAGAAGAAATGATAAGAGTAGAAAAACTGGAAGAACACAAAACACAGCACCGCCCAAATGGCAATGACAGCGAAAGTGTAATATCGTGAAAGAAACTGTTTCATGTTTTATGAGGCTAATTTGTGTGCAAAGATACTGCAAAAAACCGTACTCTGTACCAAAAAACCGAAAAAAAACGCCGTGAATCACTTCAGGGCGTTTTTGCGTTACTACTTATTAATACTTACTGCAAAACCTATAATATCATTTCCTAAGGTTCCTGTGTTAGTTACATTTGCAAAAGTAAATGATTTTTTGTTACAGTGCAAATGTTATAACCTTAGCCATGTTCAAATTCATGAATCGGAACAAAAAAGACCCATTTCATCGGCAAACGAATCGTTTTATGCCTGAAAATTTTGGTTGGATTGTCGTTGAAATTCGGAAGGCGTCATGCCTATGATACGCTTGAAAGATGAGATGAAGGTGGTTCGCGACTTGAATCCTACACTTTCGCCAATTGCTTCGATGGTTTGATTTCCGTAGGTGTTGGAATCACCCATGCGTCGGCAAGCCTCTTTGATTCGATATTCGTTGAGCAGAGCCGTGAAATTCATGTTGAGGCTTTCGTTAATCGTTTGTGAGACATATTTGTAGTTCGAACCCACTTTGTCGGCAAGTTGTTTGAGCGAGAATTGGTGGTTGAATATTTCGTCAGAGTTGTCCAAGAATGTAATGATTTTGACCATTAGTTCGTCTTGTGTGTGTTTTTTCAAGTTGCTCCCCTCGTATTTGGGCTTGTCACTTTCTTCATGGTGTTGCTCAATTTCCTTTTTCAATTCTTCAATCTGCTCTTCCAACCGTTTTCTCAGAGTTTGTGCTTTCGTGCGGTATGCCATGTCGCGTTTTGCGCTTTCGTATAGTTTTTTGTTGTTTTCCTTGAGTTGCTGATTGTGCCCAATGAGCAGAATGACAGCCAGAATGAGCGTGGTTAAAATGAGAACTACCGAAATAATGACCACACGTCGTGTGACACTGTTGTGATACCCCTCTTCGTATGCATAGGTCAGCGAAACAAGTATGACTATGGAAATGATGTAGGGAACGATGAGTGCTAGCTGTTTTTTCATTTAAGGTTGTTGTTTGTAAGAGTTAGTTTAAGCTTTTGTGTTGGTTTTGTTGCAGAAGTTTTTTTAAGCAGTTTTTGTGAGCGTTGTGCTCAGAGTGCTTCGAGCATTCGCTTGAGCACTACTGAGCACGATATCTCGCGGTTGGCAGCCTCGGGAATCACCAGTGAGTTGGGCGACTCTATAACGTCGTCGGTCACGATGAGCCCACGTCTGACGGGCAGACAGTGCATGAATTTGCCGTTGTTGGTCCACGACATGTGTTCGTCGTCCACGGTCCAGCTCATGTCTTTTGAGGTGATTTTGCCGTAGTCGGCAGGGTTGGTTACTCCGGGATTGCTCCAGTTTTTTGCATAGATGAAGTCGGCACCCTCAAATGCTTTTCGCTGATTGTATTCTATGCGGGCATTTCCAATGAACTTCGGGTCGAGTTCATAGCCTTCAGGATGGGTGATGACAAGGTCAACATCTTCAGCGGCATTCATCCACTGGGCAAACGAGTTTGGCACGGCTTGCGGCAAAGCGCGGCAATGGGGTGCCCATGTCAGAACAACCTTGGGTCGCTCTACGGTTTTGTGCTCCTCGATGGTGATGAGGTCGGCAAAAGCCTGCAAGGGGTGAACAGTGGCTGTTTCCATGGCGAACACGGGCTTGCCAGAGTATTGTATGAATTGGTTGAGCACTGTTTCGGCGTAGTCGTACTCGCGGTCGGTTAGACCGGCGAACGAGCGTACGCCAATCAGATCGCAGTAGCATCCCATTACGGGTATGGCCTCCAGCAAGTGCTCGCTCTTGTCGCCGTCCATGATGACCCCACGCTCGGTTTCCAACTTCCATGCACCTGCGTTGACATCAAGCACAATGACGTTCATTCCAAGATTCATGGCCGCTTTCTGTGTAGAGAGCCTTGTGCGCAATGAGTTGTTGAAGAAAATCATCATGAGCGTCTTGTTGCGACCCAGATGCTGATACTTGAAGCGTTCGTTCTTTATCTCTTGTGCCTCAGCCAGTGCCTGGCTGAGGTTTCCTATGTCTTCTACGTTGATGAATGATCTCATGTCTTTTTCCTTTCCTTTCTGTTTTTGTTTGTTTTTTTTCTTTTTGTTTTGCTCTCGGCTTAGGGGCGCGTTTGCCCTTCGCCTTCAATCAGCCATTTGTAGGTTGTAATTTCTTCCAAGGCCATTGGGCCGCGCGGGCCTAGTTTTTGGGTGCTGATGCCTATTTCTGCTCCAAGTCCAAACTGAGCTCCGTCGGTAAACGAAGTGGGAGCATTCCAATACACACAGGCTGCATCTACATGCGTCTGGAATTTTCGTGCCGTCTGTTCGTCTTGGGTGATGATGGCCTCGCTGTGTCCACTGCCGTTGCGGTCGATGTGGTCGAGAGCCTCCTCAAGCGAGCAGACGGTTTTTATGGCCATCTTGTAGTCCATGAACTCAGTACCAAAACTTTCGGCTGTTGCATGTTCGAGCAGGTGGTCGGGATAATGCCCTTCAAGTGCGCTGTAGGCGGGCTCGTCGGCGTAGAGAATGACTTGTTTGTCTGCCATTTTGCCTACAAGTTGGGCCAGGTCGTTCAACCGGTTTTCGTGAATGATCAGACAGTCGAGCGCATTGCACACAGATACTCGGCGTGTCTTGGCGTTGTTGACAATGGCTTTGCCCATTTCCAAATCGCCCTCTTTGTCGAAGTATGTGTTCACCACTCCAGCACCTGTTTCTATCACTGGCACACGGGCCGTATCGCGCACGAAGTCGATGAGACGGCGGCCACCGCGTGGAATGCAGAGGTCGATGTAGCCAACGGCATTGAGCATCTCGCCCGTCGCCTCGTGTGTGGCGGGCAGCAGTGCCACCACGTCGCGTGACACACCATGCTGCTCGAGCACTTCGTGGATGAGCGCCACCTCTTCTCGATTGCTGCTGTCTGCGTCTTTCCCGCCTTTCAGAACACAGGCGTTGCCGCTCTTGAAACAGAGCGAGAAGACGTCGAACGTCACATTGGGACGGGCCTCGTAGATCATGCCGATGACTCCAAACGGAACACTCACCCGGCAGAGGCGCAGACCGTTGGGCAGCGTCTTTTGCTTGGTGACATGCCCCAGGGGCGAAGCGAGGGTGGCTACGTTGCGCATGTCTGCGGCTATGCCCTCCAGTCTGTCATCGGTCAGTTGCAGACGGTCGTAGAGAGGGTTGGTTGGCTCCATGCGGGCCAGGTCGGCAGCGTTGGCTTCCAGAATGCGCTGCTTTTGTGAAGAGATGGCATCGGCCACAGCCAGCAGTATTTCGTTGCGCTGTGCGTCAGAGATGAGGGCCAGGCTTTTGCTGGCCCGTTTTGTTTGTTCGAAAATGCTCTTTAATTGCATGGTATAAACTCTGTATGGGGTGTATCTTCAGTCTTTTCCAACAAGTCGATGAGAATGTCGTTGCGTTCGCCATTGGCAATGATGACACGTATGCCAGCCTTCGACACCTTGCTGGCAGTGGTGTATTTCGAGTGCATGCCGCCACGCCCGAAGGCGCTCTTTTCAGGCTGAATGTACTCGCTCAGGTCGCGTCCGGGAGCCACTTTGCGTATGAGTTCGGCATTGGGGTCATCGGGGTGGGTGGTGAAAATGCCGTCAATGTTTGAGAGCAGCACCAGTGTGTCGGCCTCCATCATCTGGGCGATGAGTCCCGAGAGCTCGTCGTTGTCGGTGAACATCAGCTCGGTGACGCTCACGGTGTCGTTTTCGTTGACGATGGGCAGCACGTCGTTTTCGAGCATCACCTTCATGCAGGCCCGCTGGTTTTCATATTGCTCGCCAGGGCTGAAGTTTTCCTTCATGGTGAGCACCTGTCCAACGGCTATGTTGAACTCGCGAAACAAATCGTAGTAGAGCCCAATGAGCTTCACCTGGCCCACAGCCGAGAACAGCTGCCGTTGTTCTACCGAGTCGAGCGAATGGTCCACTTTCAGTTCGCCGCGTCCCGAAGCCATGGCTCCCGAACTGACCAGAATCACCTCGTAGCCCTGTCGGCGCAGCCATGCCATTTGGTCAACCAGTGCCGACATGCGCGTTACGTCCAGTTTTCCGTCAGGCCGCGTCAGCACGTTGGAGCCCACTTTCACTACTATTCGTTTCTTTTTCATTTTGCGTCCTTTCGTCTTATTTCCACGCGGCGTATCTTTCCAGAGATGGTCTTGGGCAGTTCATCGACAAACTCTACGATGCGCGGATATTTATAGGGGGCCGTTTCGCGCTTGACGTGTTGCTGCAGTTCCTTGACGAGCGCATCGCCAGCCTTGTCTTTCCACTCCTTGCCCAGCACCACGGTGGCCTTGACCACCATGCCGCGAATGTCGTCGGGAACGCCCGTAATGGCACATTCCACCACGGCGGGGTGGGTCATCAGTGCGCTCTCCACCTCGAACGGGCCGATGCGGTAGCCGCTCGACTTGATCACGTCGTCGATGCGACCCTCAAACCAGTAGTAGCCGTCCTCGTCGCGCCAGGCCATGTCGCCCGTATGGTATATTCCGTCGTGCCAAGCCTCGCGGGTGAGTTCCTCGTCGCGATAGTACTCCTTGAACAGTCCGATGGGCTTCCGGTTGCCCACGCGCACCACGATTTCGCCCTTTTCACCGTCCTCGCATGGCGTTCCGTCGGCTTTCAGCAGGTCGATGTCGTACTGTGCGTTGGGCATGCCCATTGAGCCGGGCTTGGGTTTCATCCAGGGCATGGTGCCCAGTGTCATGGTGGTTTCGGTTTGTCCGAAGCCTTCCATCATCTGTATGCCTGTTTTCTCCTTGAACTTGTCGAACACGGCCGGATTCAAGGCCTCGCCGGCGGTGGTGCAGTACTCCAGCGACGAGAGGTCGTAGCGCGACAATTCTTCGCGTATCATGAACCTGTAGATGGTTGGCGGCGCGCAGAACGAGGTCACGCGGTATTTCTCTATTTGGCGCAGCAGTGTGTCGGCGTTGAATTTCTCATGGTCGAACACAAACACGGTGGCGCCGGCAAACCACTGTCCGTAGAACTTTCCCCACACAGCCTTGCCCCAGCCCGTGTCGGCCACAGTCAGATGGAGCGACCCTTCGTGCAGGTTGTGCCAGAACACGCCCGTGGTGAGATGGCCCATGGCATAGAGGAAGTCGTGAGCCACCATCTTGGGTTCGCCGCTGGTGCCGCTGGTGAAATACATCAGCATGGTGTCGTCGTTGCTGTTCTTCTCTGTGGGGCGCACAAAGGGCGGGGCCTGCCTCCACTCTTCTTGCCAGTCGTGGAATCCTTGGGGCAGGGGAGCACTTTGCGCATCGTCTTGGCAACACGGCAGGCTCGACTTGATGGCGATGAGCGTCTCCACCGTGGGGCTCTCGGGCATGGCGGCCTGTACCTGTGTCATGACGTAGGCGTCATCTACGCAGATGATGGCCTTCACGCTCGCGCGTGTGTTCCTATATACTATATCGTGCTTGGTCAGCATGTGGGTGGCGGGAATCACCACGGCGGCCAGCTTGTGCAGTGCCAGCATCACCACCCACCACTCGTAGCGGCGTTTCAGGATGAGCATCACGGGGTCGCCTTTGCCAATGCCCAGCGACTGCAGGTAGGCCGCAGCCTGGTCGGTCTGCTCTTTCAGTTGGCCGAAGGTGGTGCGTATCTCAGCCCCCTGGTCGTTGGTCCACAGAATGGCCAGCTTGTCGGGAGCCTCTGTCGCCCAAGCGTCCATCACGTCGTAGGCGAAATTGAAATTGTCAGGAATGATGAACTCCAGATTCTTGTTATAGTCCTCGACAGACGTGAACGAAGTCTGCCGTAAAAATCTTTCTACCATATTAGTTCTTTTTCAACTTTCTTGTGTGTGTTGGTTCTTCTGTTCGGTGGCCTCACCCCGTGGTTGCGGGTTGAGGCCATCGTTTTTTTTTGCGCAGGTTGAGGCCCGCTAGAAGATGATGGCCAGGAATCTGACGGGCTTGTCGCCCACGGTGCGCATGCCGTGGGGCTGTGTGGCGTCAAAATAGATGGAGTCGCCCTCGGAGAGCGTGAGCACCTTCGGCCCGATGGTGAGCTCCATGGTGCCCTCGAGCACCATGTTGAACTCCTGTCCCGAGTGCGAATTCATTTCCTTGGGCGTGTCGGCGCCCTTGGGCTCGACGGTGACGATGAACGGGTCGGCCTTTCGTCCGCGGAAGCCGCTGGCCAGACTCTCGTAGTTGTAAGCCTTGCGCCGCTCCACGTGCAGGCCCTGGCCTTTGCGTGTGAGGAAGTAGTTGCGCATGTGGGGTTCTTCTCCAAACATGAGCACGTCGAGCGAAACGCCATACTCCTTGGCAATCTTTTGCAGGTTGGCCACCGAGAGCTCGCTTTCGCCCTGTTCCATTTTCTTGTATTGTTCCACAGTGATGCCGCAGAGCCGTGCTATGTCGTCGGCCTCAATGTCGAGCACGTCACGCAGACCGCGCAGCCGTTCGCCTATTTGTTTGAGTTGTTCGTCCATTGGTTGTTTTTTTGCTGTTTCACATGTTGTTGATGGCGTTTCAGCCCCTTCTCATCTCTCGTCAACAATGCGGTACTTGCTGTACTGACTCTTAGGAAATTCGAAGATGCTGTCGTCCAGTCCGCCGGCCTGGAACTTGTCGAAGGTGATGGTGGCCCAGAAGATGCTCACCTTGATGCGCAGTCGCTTGGGGTAATAGGAGCCCGGTGTGAGCAGTGCCATGATTTTCTTCATCTTCACGTTGGCTTTGGGCTTGGCCGTCAGTGTCACCATGTAGCCGTCGTCCTCTTTCACCACCGAGTAGTTGTATTTGTCGGGCTCGAATTTGAACATCTGCAGTTTCTCGTCCTTCTTGTTCACCTTCGGGTCGTGAATCTCCACGACGCCTTTCTTCTCGCGCAGGATGTATTTCTCCTTGCCGTTGCTCCACATCTTGGTGTTCTTGTACACCGACTTGCTCTTGTCGCCTTTGTACCATGCCTGTCCCTCCTCCTTGTAGAGGTGCAGTATGTCTATCTTGTAGGCGAAGGTGACGCCCTTCTGCCCAAAGAAGTGGTTGTAGGCAGTGTTGAACATGTGCCTGGCTTGGCGGGCGTTCGAGTTGTCTTGGGCCGAACCGTTCATCGGCCACACCAGAAAAGCGACCAAGGCCGCCAGCAGTTTAAGTCTAAGCATTCTTTCCGTTTTTTTGTCTGTCTGTTGAACTGTTTTGTCGTTACTCTCTCTATTTCGCTCCGGCCTTCAGCCCGCGAATCACGGCGCTGGTGAATCCGGCATGCTCCATCTCGTTCAGTCCGCGGATGGTCACTCCGCCGGGGGTGGTCACCAGGTCGATGGCCTCTTCGGGGTGCATGCCGCTGGCTTCCAGCAGCTTCACCGCTCCGGCCACGGTCTGCATGACAATCTGCTTGGCGTCGTCGGCCTTGAATCCCAACTCTACGCCGCCTTCCGAGGCGGCCCGTATGTAGCGCATGGCGTAGGCTATGCCGCACGAGGCCAGCGTCGTGCCGGCGGCCAGGTGCTGCTCGTCGGTGATGAGCGATGTACCCATCTCGTCGAACATGGCCTTCACGGTGGCCGTTTGCTCGTCGGTGGCGCCCACGGGCACCACAAACGTCATCGAGGCCATCTGTGCGATGGCGATGTTCGGAATGACCAGAAACAGCGGCGGGCACTGCTCGCCCAACCACTCGCGTATGTCGGCCGACTTCACGCCGGCGGCTATCACCACCAGCAGTTGCCTTTCGGGGCGCAGCACTGTCTTGATGCCAGCCAGCACACGCTCCACCAGCCAAGGTTTCACACACACGCACACCACGTCGGCTCCTTCGGCCGCCATGGCATTGTCGTTGGTCACCGACACGCCCGACTCTACAAAACGGTCGATGGCGGCCTGCGACGGGTCGGCCACGGTGATGTCCTCGTTCTTGAACATCTCGCCTTTTATCAGTCCTTCCACGGTTGCGCCGCCCATGGCTCCGGCGCCTATCATTGCTATTTTCACGTCAACCAATCTTTTTATTTCTGAATCTTTATTCTTCTCTCCAGTTTCTCCATGAACTGGTCGGCCTCGTCCATGCTCAGGCACAGGGGCGGCAACAGCCGCAGGATGTTGGTGCCGGCACAGCCCGTGAAACAGTGCTCTTCGTAGATGAGCGGCACACGCACGTCCTTGTGCGGGCAGCTCAGGTCGATGCCAATCATCAGTCCGCGGCCGCGCACATCCTTGATGATGCTCTCGCCTCGCGATTTCAGCTCTTCGTCGCGCAGCTGGTTCAGCCGTCCTATGAGGTGGTCGCCCACGATGCGGGCGTTCTCCACCAGTCCTTCGCCCTCCATCACGTCGAGCACGGCCAGCGCAGCCGCGCAGGCCAGGTGGTTGCCGCCGAAGGTGGTGCCCAGCTGTCCATAAACGGGTTGGAACTGGGGCCCTATGAGCACCGCTCCCATCGGGAAGCCGTTGGCGATGCCCTTGGCCACGGTGATGATGTCGGGGCGTATGCCCAACCACTGGTGGGCAAAGAACTTGCCCGAGCGGCCATAGCCGCATTGTATCTCGTCGCAGATGAGCACCGTGCCCGTGCGCTTGCAGGCGGCGGCCAGCCCTTGGGCAAACTCGGCCGTGGCCAGCTGAATGCCGCCCACACCCTGGATGCACTCCAGGATGACGGCACAAACGTCGCCCTTCTGCAGTTCGGCCTCCCATTGCGCCAGGTCGTTCAGCGGCAAGTAGCTCACGTGGCCGTTGTCGTTGATGGGGGCGATGATTTTCGGGTTGTTGGTCACCTCCACGGCCAGCGACGTGCGCCCGTGGAAAGCCTTCTCGGCAGAGAGTACGCGAGTGCGTCCGTTGGTGAACGACGCCAGCTTCAGCGCGTTCTCGTTGGCCTCGGCACCGCTGTTGATGAGAAACAGCTGGTAGTCGTCGTAGCCGCTGATGCGTCCCAGCCGGTCGGCCAACTCCACCTGCAGACGGTTGATGACGGAGTTGCTGTAGAACCCGATATTGTTGAGTTGCTCTGTCACCTGATGAATGTAGTGCGGGTGAGAGTGGCCGATGCTGATCACGGCGTGTCCGCCGTAAAGGTCGAGATATTCCTGGCCTCGGTCGTCCCATACCCGGCAACCTTTGCCTTTCACGATGTTTACATCGAAAAGTGGATATACGTCGAATAATTTCATTTTTCTTGCAGTCTTATAATCGTTTGCAAAGGTACGGCAAATATCTGACAAATCGACACATTGTTCCATCTTTTTGCAAAAAACTGATGCCTTTTGGCGGTTTTCCGCAGGTTTCCCTTACCATTTTGCCTGTTGGGGCCCAAGTGCTTGCTGACCTGTTCTGCGAAGATTTCAGGTGCGGCTGTTCTTTTTCGACTTTCGCCGTTGAGCTTCCGCTCGAAACAGCTCTTTACTTGCTCGGTCGCTGTTTTGTTTCTAATTGACGATGCAAAGATACGGCGGTTTTCCGTCCGTTCAAAGAAGAATGTTCTTTTTCGTTTCAAGTCTTTGCGACAACCGTCCGGTACCGCGACAAAGCCAAAACTCACCCTCTGAAAGTGTCGCAACAGGACGGAAAAAGCGGTTTTCCCGCGACAATCAGGCATGTTTTTCTTCAAGGAGAATCATGAAGACCGCTTAAATGGCAGTCACCATGCCGGACGTGGTTCTTGCCAAACTTCGCACCGCGAAAACAACGTCGTGCGTTGCGTTCAAATTTTCTAGAAAATTCATCCGCCGCGTCGGGAGATAATTTTTTATTGTCGGGAGATAATTTTTTGTTGTCGAGAGATGTTTTTTTATTGCGGGGAGATGTTTTCGCTATGTCTGCCGCTAAGTTCCATTGTCAAATCGCTTAATGGACTACTTTGTAGGGAAAAGATACAGACCCCACCCCCATCCCCTGCCCTTGCTTCCTATGGTTTTATTCCAATATATTT
>DFFM01000016.1:0-174 GCA_002369515.1 Prevotella sp. UBA3776
GAAGTAGTACTTGGTCTGCTCGGGAGTCAGGATAGATACGGGAGGCAGCACGCCGAAAGCATCGGCCGAAAGGAAGATTACGTTCTGTGCGTCGGGACCGGCGCTCTTGCCGTTCACCTTCTTGGCAATCTTCTCGATGTGCTCGATGGGGTAGCTCACGCGGGTGTTCTCGGT
>DFFM01000016.1:223-404 GCA_002369515.1 Prevotella sp. UBA3776
ACGCGGGTGTTCTCGGTGACGCTCTTGTCGGCGAAGTCAATCTTGCCCTCAGCATCAACGGTCACGTTCTCCAGCAGGGCGTCGCGACGGATGGCGTTGTAAATGTCGGGCTCGCTCTCCTTGTCCAGGTTGATCACCTTGGCGTAGCAGCCGCCTTCGAGGTTGAACACACCCTCGTCGT
>DFFM01000016.1:468-967 GCA_002369515.1 Prevotella sp. UBA3776
TCGTCCCATCCGTGCTCGTCGTCGCCGATGAGCAGGCGCTTCGGGTCGGTAGAAAGAGTGGTCTTACCTGTTCCAGACAGACCGAAGAAGATAGCGGTGTTCTTGCCTTCCATGTCGGTGTTGGCCGAGCAGTGCATCGAAGCGATGCCCTGCAGAGGCAGATAGTAGTTCTGCATAGAGAACATACCCTTCTTCATCTCACCACCATACCATGTGTTGATGATGCACTGCTCGCGGCTTGTGGTGTTGAAGGCCACGCAAGTCTCTGAGTTCAGACCCAGCTCCTTGTAGTTCTCCACCTTAGCCTTCGAGGCGTTGTAGATGACGAAGTTGGGCTCGAAGTTCTCCAGTTCCTCAGCGGTGGGCTGGATGAACATGTTCTTCACGAAGTGAGCCTGCCAGGCCACCTCCACGATGAAGCGCACAGCCAGACGGGTAGCCTCGTTGGCACCGCAGAAAGCGTCCACCACATACAGATCCTTGTTGCAGAGCTCCTTGA
>DFFM01000016.1:1070-40684 GCA_002369515.1 Prevotella sp. UBA3776
CATGGGGTGGTTGTCGTTCTTGTATTCATCGGTGGTCCACCACACCTTGTCCTTCGACTGCTCGTCGCAGACGATATACTTATCCTTAGGCGAACGACCAGTGTAGATGCCGGTCATCACGTTTACGGCGTTCAGCTCAGTGTTCACGCCCTTGTCATAGCCGGTCAGACCAGCCTTTGTCTCCTCCTCGAAGAGGTACTCATACGACGGATTGTGGGCAATCACAGTGCTACCTGTGATGCCATACTGTGTCAAATCTAACTTTGCCATAAATAAAAAATCTAATATTAGTTGTGAATTATTCGTTCTTACCTTAAAACGACTGCAAAATTACAAAATAATTCAGAAATCCTTGCCCCTCGGCCCCAATTATTTCCCCACGGGCCGCTCTTTTTAGGTTAAAGTTTTTAAAATCAACCGTTTCCCGATGCTTTTGCCACACTGACTTAGCAATCTGTCAGGGGAAATGCAAGGTAACTATATACATTTAGACCTCATGATTTACAATCTCCGCTCGCCGGAGGCGTCGGCAGTATGTCTGTGTCCAAGTAGGAGGTGACGTGTCCCCACGTCACAAATTCACGGATTGTGACGTGGGGACACGTCACCTCCTACTTGCAAAATGCCCTTGTTTTATGGGGGATAAGCGGCCTTTTCGCCGGAAGAAATCGCCGTGCTCTCGATCTTGCGCCTTTGTGTTCCATGCAATTTGTTCTGAGTATTCTCTTTTTCTGGCTACTCATCACTGATTTTCAGAATATTTGTTGTATTTTTGCCGTCAATACGTCATCAATAGAAAGTAAAAAGACCATGAACATCATCAATTTCAACGAAACGAACAGCGTGATCAACCTCTACATGGCAGAATTGCGCGACAAGAGTTATCAACGCAACCGGCTGCTCTTCCGCAACAACATCAGGCGGGTGGGCGAAATGATGGCCTACGAGTTGTCGAAGAAGCTGAACTACAAACAGAAGACGGTGACCACGCCGCTGGGCACACTCGACATCATGGTGCCGAAGGACGACCTGGTGGTGGCCACCGTGCTGCGCGCCGGACTGCCTTTCCACGAGGGATTCCTCCATGTGTTCGACCATGCGCAGAACGCCTTCGTGTCGGCCTACCGCATGTACACCAACCGCGAGCACACCGAGGTGGGCGTCCACGCCGAATACATGGCTTCGCCCGCCCTGAGGGGAAAGACGCTCGTCATTGTCGATCCCATGCTGGCCACGGGCGGAAGCATGGCGGCTGCCTACGAGGCGCTTGTGAAAAATGGCACACCGGCATACGTGCATGTGGCCTGCGTCATCGCCACGCCTGAGGGCATCGACGTGGTGCAGAAGGCCCTGCCCGAGGAAAAGGCCACCATCTGGTGCGCAGCCATCGACCCGGGCATGAACGCGAACAAATACATCGTCCCCGGTTTCGGCGATGCCGGCGACCTCTGCTTCGGCGAGAAACTGTAAGAAACCATTTGCAACCATGAAAGAGGGGCAGGCGTGGAAAACGCCTGCCCCTCTGGTATTTAATTACTTACAACTATTATTATTCAACTTTCGCATGTCGGGAGTTATCAGGAGTTATCGGAAGTTAGCAGCCTCTTAGGCTGTGGAGTAAACTGACAATAGTTATCTATTAGAAGGGTAATGTCCGCTAACTCCACGAGCCGTAGGCTCCCTAACTACAGCTAACTCCCGTTAACTCCGCAGCCTGAGTTAGCGAACAATTACCTTTTTGTCACCAATCAGATAAATGCCGCTTGGAAGACCTTCTATGCTTCCGTTCTTTATCTTTTGACCAGAAAGATTATAGATATCCACATTTTCGATATTATTAGCATTCTTGATGGAAAGGCCTTCAATTGTTGTCATTTCATTGACTCCAGAACCATCGTCAATGGCAAAGGAAAATTCTTTGACGTTGCCCGCCGCTGCTGCAGGCAGGTAGATGTAGGCATAGGTGCCCCAGATGTTCCAGTCCTTGGTTCCGGCCAAGTGGTACATGTTGCCTTTGGTGATGACCCAGTAATTGTTGCCACTGAGATTGCCTTTGGTTTCTCCGCCGAAGTCGTAACGCACATTGTCCTTGTCAATCTTTGTGGCATAAAATGATCCAACCATCTTGAATCCACCGTTGCCTTCCACTTCTTGGGGTGGCAGAAGATCGTATTCATCATTGCCTACCGAAACCTGATAGGCGGTCGCCTGTTTTTTGAGTACACCAGGAATGGCATAGGTAGCACCTTCGATAGTGATGGTGTGGTTGTATGCTCCGTTGCCTACTTCTGCCGTAATGCCTGTAGGATGCTGTGGGTTGTTGGACACATATATTATGTATGGCTTACCAGGCTCTATTACCACCTTGTCCATATTCTCTGCCTGATCCAAGTCGAGGGCGCGCTCGAAATAGAGCATCGTCTTCTGAGTGTCACTTTGGCCTTTGAAGGCACAAACTTTAGCATCGGAACCAAAAGCTTGGCGCACTTGACGGCCTGTCAATTCCAACGGCAGGCAGATGGGGTTCCAGGCATCCACGGTGAATGTGCGCTGATAGTAAACAGTTGAAGGATAGTCGTAGTTGTCGTGCCACCGAGCCAAGTCGTAGGGATTGCCAGTGGTAGTCTTTTCTACATCGCCCTCGATGTAGGTCAGCGTTTCACTTTCGGTCCAGTCTTCATCCACATACATGGCCTGTTTTCCGTGGGCGAAGAGGTGCACATTTCCTATAACGGTCCATCCCTTGGCTTCGCGTTGCTCGATGCCTATGGTAAGGTTCACCTTTCCGTTTATTTCCACAAAAGTGGTAAGAACGTAGGCATTGTCGTCGTTGTTGAACACGTAGCCTGCCGACACACCGCTATGAGGCGTGATGTTGTTGCTTACTAAGTTCATCGCTGTGATGGGCATGTATTCCGTTTTGCTTTCTACAATGGTCACTCCGTCGTCGCCCAGCACATCGCGTTTCACGACAAAATAGGCCACGCCGTCGTTGGTTGTTCCGTCCTCATCATCGTAGTAGATGGCTTGGGCTGTGAGTTTATACAGACCGTCCACCAGATTTGGAATCTTTCCGCCGTGAAGTGTCTGAGTCAGCTTGTTCACCTCGTTGTATATTTCTGCTGAGTAGTATTGTCCGTAGTTATTGCGGAAACCGTCGTGATCTACGTTACCACCCGTCCCTGCAACATTTAGTCCTATCATGTCGCGCGAGATTCCATTTTGGAGCATAATGCCGTTGCACATGACATCCTGATTGCGCTGATGCCAATGGTTGTTGGCAAGATCTATCTCGTCCAAAGTCTTTCCGTTGGCATCGGTTTCTGCGTTTTCCCAAACCCAATAGATGCCGTCTTTGTTGTCACGTCCGAACGTGGCATCCTGCACAAATACGCCGAGGTCAACCTCTCCCCACGTCACCTGCGTCATGGCATCGTTGAAGTCGTCCTCCGAGACGATGACGAACTTTGTGGCCTGGTTGGCGTTAGTCGTGGATACAAGTTTCCCTTCGCTGTTTACCCGTATGTAGGTGGGTTGATAGGTTCCGTTATAATTCCAGTTGTTATTCCTTCCTTGCGTTTCAACATTCTGGATAGTATAGGTTGTAACGCTAACGTCATGAGGAGCAGCCTCGCCTTTATATCTGACGTTGCGCTTTGTCTGGTTTGAAACATTCAAGGTCCAGTTTGGAAAGTTGACGCAGTTGTTTTGGTTTCCTTCCCAATAGGCTCTATTGGCAGAACGATCCAAGAAAACATTAGCACCGTTATTCTCAGAGTCAATACCCATGCGGTCGCCAAGGTAGTCTGACTGAGTGTCGGCATTTTCAATGCGCGAAATGAACTGATAGCATGTTGTAGGCTGACCACCATTCAAATATACATTTCGTGTTGAAGACTCCATTTGCATGCGCATACCCACCGACGACATGACAGCCTGCACACCATAGGCTCCACGGGCGGCCACATAGAGTTCTTTGTCGTCAACGTCGAGCGTTTCCTTGAATTCCACGAGATAGAAGAATCCGCCTTCACTCGTAATTTGCAAGGCATCGGCCACGGTTGAGCCTTCCCACACCACGAGACCAGTCTCCATGTCCACCTTTTGAGCTTTAGCATGCTGAGAAACCATCAGGAATGCTATAATGATTGCTGTTATTACGTAAATAAATCTTTTCATAGCTTTTCTTTCTTTTTGTTTTATAAATAATTAAAAAGATAATCTTTGGATTTTTTACTCGTCCCAAAGTGCTCTCGAGGTGAACCGGGATTCATCCCAGATGTCGTTTCCTTTCGCTCCCTTGCCGTCGTCGTCGTCGTCGGGGTCGCCTTCATAGGTGGGCAAGTTTGGACCATGGCCTGCATCCGGATTCCAAGACAGGATGTCGGCAAAGTGCTCTAATTTGACACTCACTAATTCGGTCTGTGGTGTCAAATAGTAGTTTCTTTCTCTTCTTGATTTCATAATCGTCATTCTTTGTTTTTTTCCGCTCACATTGTTCAATATTCAGATGCTATAATCCTTTTAATCATTTCCAAGTGTCAGCCGGCTCATTAGGTGAAGCTGGCAATGCAACTGCTCTTCTTTTTTTTCAGGATACTGCGCGCATCGAAATCCCAACGCTCGCGATGTTAATAAAACCAATAATTTATTTTTTTTCTTAGGTAGGGTCTAGTCTTCCCTCATGAGTGCGGACTCGGCAGAACATGCCACACCCTTTCAAAATGCAAATATATATTGTTTTTTCCAAACAACGTGTAACACGTTTTTCAAAGGCGAATCATTGGTTTCAAATGCGAACCACTGGTTTTAGGGCCTTCGAATCAATTGTTTCAGGGAAATGTAAAAAGCCCCATTTCATCGGATTTGCCGTCCGGATGAAATGGGGCTGTCGTTGTGTTCAAGTTCCTCTGGGGCCAGAAGCGTGGGAGAGAACTCCGCAACTTGAATAAATGTTGATTTTTTTCGCGTTCAAGAGGATGAGCCGTGCCCGCACAGGCACGGCTCTCTTCTGCACTCAAAATGCTATTCTTCCCACGTGGGGTTTTTCCAACGGTCGAAGATGGGTTCATCATCACCTGTAGTGGCTTCGCTGTCGAAAGCCCCTTCGCGGGCATCCACAAAAGGAGACTGTGACTCTATGGTCATGACATTTTCGATGGCCAATGAGATGACCTCTGCCAGAGGCATGATATATTTCTTTTTCATATTTACGTCCTCCCAATGCTTTAACGAATCACCACTTTCTGGTTGTTCACCAAATAAACACCTGCGGGCAAGTTGACGGATTGCCGGTCGCCAGCCTGCATGTTCATCCGTGCAATGCTGTTTCCGTTGAGGCTGACAATGCGCACGTTCACATTTTCATTGGCCCGGACGGTCAGTATGCCATTACCTGGTGCAAGTGTGAACGAGCCAGTGAATGCTGTCGCGTTAATACCTGTGGCAGTGTCATCCTCCTCTACGAAGTCGTAAACAACGTTGAACGATGTCATCATCTTGGCCCCAGCAGAGCTTAAGCCTTCGCTTGTGTAATAGGCGCGGAACGGCTGAACATATACCGACGGATACTTGTCAGACAAGTTCAGGCTCGAAACATACTTGTTTTTAGCGAAGTAGAAGATGTTGAGGTTCTTGTCCAGCGTTTCGCCAGAATAGGTTCCCCAATTCTTAAGCGAACCGGTGTTGCTGCCCACCTCGATGTCATTGACGTTCTCGCCCTCTATGCTTGTCTGCTGAGGTGTGGCAACAATGTCGGCGCCATACTGTGTAACCTTGAACGAGTAAGTGCTGTTGGGCTCTACTCCGTTGAGCACCCTGACCATGTAGGGCGTATTGGCGGGAGCCTGGCCATCGGGTGCCTGGATGGGTGTGAACACACCGTCGCCGTCGAAGTTTCTCACATCTTCAATCTGGTCAACTTTCATCTTTGCCAGTTTGTGCAGCTGGAAGCTCGATTCGTCCGAATTGAAGTGGACGCCCTGGTCGTTCACGGTCAGTTTGAACGGAAGCATCACGGTAGCGTTCTGCACCTGTCCGTTCATGTCGGCAGTAATCAGACGGGTGTAGGTGGCATTGTTGGCCGATGGCACCTGGATGGCGTATGGTGCGAAGAACGGCTGCTTGTCGGTCAGCACGATGTTGTTGGCCGAACGGAAGGTCTTTCCACTGGTCATGTAGGCATAGTTGTTGGTTGTACTGGTTGTTCCTTCCGGCAGATAAACCAGCACGTTGGCACCCAGTCCTTCCTTCAGATTCTCGAGTGTGAAGCGCGTAGTTTCTTCTCCTTCTTCCGCTGCTGTTTTCTTGTCCTCGACAATCGAGAGCAGTTTGCTGCCGTCAATGTAGAGAATCAGGTCTTTCGACTCGGGAGCATTCGTCTTGCCCACACCCTGTTCAATGCCTTTGAGAATCTGCGAAACAGTGACATAACCATATTCGGGCGCTGTTGCCGTTCCAATGTTTTCTGTCAGCACCTCCAGACCCCATTGTGGCTTTTCTATCACTGAGCCGTTGCTGGCAAGATAGCACGACTTGTCATAAACTTTCTTCCAGTTGAACACCGGATTGTAGGTCTTTTTGGCAGCTGTGATGTCCATTTGGTAGAAAGCGTACGAGCGGTGCTGGGTGGCCGTGGCTGTGGCGATGTTGTAGCGCGTTTCGTCGCAGGAGAAAAGGTAGGCCGTCTTCTTCTGGCCTGTCAGCTCATCTTGTTTGAACACCATTTGCTGGAATTTATCCGTGCCGCCATAGCGTTCGAGTGTGAACGGATATTCCTGATAGGTTCCGCCAGTGTTGCCCACTTCGGCAGCATTGTTGAATTTGTAAGCATGGTCGCCCACAATCTCTGCACTGATCTTGTCTGTGTAGGGGTGGTCGGGGTCGTAGGTGGTGGCATACAGGTCGGCATTGCCATTCCAGTAATCTGACATCACGAAATTGTAACGCGAATTGCCGGTTGATGTTTCATTGCCATAATAGGTATTGTCGCCGTACTTGCTGAACAGATTCTCGAAAGAGAACAGACAGGGCAATTGGAAGTCTTCGGGCACATAGAAGTGGAAGGCACCGCCGCTGACGGCGAAGTCGCTGGCGTTGAATGTCTGTACTAGTTCGCGTCCGTTGCCTGTAGGCGTATAGGTGTCGCCAGACAGCTGTGCCTCCTGGCACACAATGTCAATACGGTCGATGTAGGGATTCAGTGCCTGGATGGTGACGACAGCCTGCACCAAGCCAACACCCTTGACGCTGAACTTGACTGCGTCGTTGTTCAAGCCATCCAGTTTGATGGATCCGTCTGCGGTGTTTTCATCTACTTCGACTTCATCCACCACATTTTCTCCCGTCTTGTCATAGACCTTCAGGGTGAAAGGTGCAGGCACGAAGGCATCGAAATTGACGGTGTGCGTCTTATCACTGCTTGTGGCCTTATACTCGCCTTTGTTTATCATCTGGAAATAGTTCACACTTGTAATAAGTGTTTCCCAGCTGTGTGTTTCAGTCTTTGTGTTTAAACAAAGATACAAATTTGGGTTGTCCTTGGAAGTAATTTGCCCGTTGCTGTTTCTTATATACCTTGCAGGAGAACCGCTTTTTTCAACAACCGTCAAACGGTTTTTTGCACCTTCAATCGTTGCATTTTTCAGATATTTGTCAGGGTCTGAAGCTAAACGGATATATCCTTCGTCATCAATAAACCAGGCTGCTTTCTGGTTTGCATCGGTGGTCATTCCGGCAGTGCTGGTGAGGTAATAGGTGGCAGTTTCTAAAGAATGCCACTCGCCACCAAACCATCCTTCTTGAACCCATTGATACACATCCACAGTTCTGCTGATATAGAACGTGGGATAGGTTTTCGAATCCACCAGCACTTCTTCCGTAACATCCTCAGAATACGCTCCGCGGGCTTCGCCGTATTTGTATTTGATTTCTGCACCTACAATGCGGTAGCCGATGGGATTCTTGGTTCTGGCATTGTCGTTCAGTTCGATGTACGTGGGCGTTTCCAGATAATACACCTGCTCTGCATCGGTTCTACCTACTCTGAAGAAATCGCCTTCCGACGAAATGGTGCCTCCGTCGTTGTAGGCCACCACATTTCCTGACGTACCGTCGAAAGCTGTTCCGGCTTCCACCGACTCGGCTTCGTAGAGATGCATTTTGGCCATCAGGTCCTTGACGTTCTGGAAGGTGTAGCTCACACGGTGGGTGCCATTATATACGCGGTCTTCAATGGGGCCCAAATCTACACAGCTCGTGGAGAAGGGCACATCCACGGCCGTCCTGTTGGCAAAAATGCCGGCAGGCACCACGGGCGTATAGTCGGCCTCTGCAGTGAAAAAGAGTTCAACACTCTCCAAAGTGATGAATGCACGATTATCATAGGTGTTACTCAGCTTGAAGTACAGGACATTACCCATGTCGTCGTCTGTCTTGCTTTCGCGCGTGATGGTCTGTCTTGCTGCAGAAGTGCTATGTCTTAAATTTTCCTTGTGCGTGTCGTTGCTGTACCAGGCCCAGCTTGTGTTCGCTGCGCCCTTCGTGACTTCTCCAAACGATGCGTTTCCATCCGTTCCATCTTCGATGTTGGCATTTCTTCTGAACACGATGGTGTAACCCGTAAAACGGTATCCTTTGGGTAAAGACAACGCAACATAGCAGTCCATTTGCTTGCCTCGTCCTATTATCAAGGCATCGCCAGAGGAGGCCTTGAAAATGTTGTTGGCGGGGTTGGCAAACTGCCCGATATCCGTCAGGGCAAAACCGTCGTCTTTGTCCGCAGTGGTCATGCTCAGGTTGAGCTGATTGTGTTTCCACAGCGAAAATCCGCCCAAATTGAAAAAATTGTCAGTGGCTCCGTTTCCTTTAACGGAAGCCAAGGTGCTGCCATTGGAGGCTTTCACCGTCACGTTCTGAGCCTGCGAGGGCATCGCGCAGAGCAGTAGCAGTGCGCTCGCCATGAACGCACAGAGTCGTTTCAATGTAATTCTCTTTTTCATAATCTTCACTTTTTTCGCTCACATTGTCCCCAATACAGATGTTATAATCCTTTTATGCATTTCCGTGAGGGAGCCGTCTCTTTAAGGTGAACCGTGCGTTTCCGCTGCACATCTTGGGAAGCTGCACACATCGGAATTTCAATGTTTTGCGTTGTTTGTAAAAATGTTTTTAATAATGCTTTTTAAGTATGTTTCGCTTTAGCACCGTCTTTTTATCGTTGTGCGAGGGCAAGTTTTTGTTTACCATACCTGTTGCTGTTGCAAAGATAATGTTTTTTTCCATATATTGCATAAATGAAGTGTTAAAAAATGAAGCATTTGTTTCAAAGGCGAATCAATTATTTCAAAAACTGACTCTGAAACACATAAAAAAAGCTGTCGTCATGACGTTTGTTTCGTTTTTAGCCGTTGCCTCACTCGGTAGTACGACTGTCGGGTGGTGAAGCCCGAGGCGGTGGCCACTTCGTCGAGGGTGGCCATGGGGTGCTGTTTGCGGTAGCGCTCAGCGTAGTCGATGCGCAGCCGATTGACGTAGTTGAAGAACCCGCCGAGTCGGTTTTTGAACACCCACGACACGTAGGTGCGCCCGAAACCGCTGCGCTCCACCACGTCCTGCATGGAGAAGTGGGGGTTGATGAAGAGCTGCTCGGTTTCTACGGTGCTGCGTATGGTGCGCTCGATGGCTTTGATGGTCTGTTGCGAAGGCGTTCCGCTGGCGGCGGGTGGTTCGTCGTCGTCAAGGACAGGCACGGTGCTGATGTCGCGCAGTGAGCGCTGTGGATGGAGCACCATGACGAGCAGTGTTACGTTGAACATGGCGAGCAGCAGATGGACGATGGCCATGCCCACCTGCGAGTCGCACACCACTACGGGCCAAATGAGCAGCAGGTGGAAGGGGGGGACGAAGAGCATCCTGTTGGCAAACTTCACTGGGAAATCCTCTTCGTTGGAGTAGTTGTCGTCAATCACGTGGCTCATCCATTTCCTGACCCTCTGCATGGTGGACAGTGCGAAGAGCAGCGAGGCAATGCTTTCTGCCAAGAGGATGTAGAAGATGATCTGCCGTGTCGTTGGCGAGAGTTGCGGGGTGTGGGGAATAATGGCCGTGACGAACAGCGCCAGGATGGTGAGGGCGATGGGTATGCCCAGGATGATGCTTTCGCGGCTCCACCGGTTCCGCTGTTTCACAGAGCTGAAATATTTGTAGATGAGAACGCCGCAGACGTATGGCACGTACACGATGAAATAGACTTTCGTCAGTAGCCATGCTGCCGGGCTGCTGGGCCGGAACACGTAGGGCATGAGCAGGAGGGTGGCGGTGAAGAAGAGGGTCGATTCGCGCCAGCTGGGATAGTAGTAGTCCTTGTGTTTGTCGTAGGGACGGCAAAAATGAAATCCTCGCAGGACTGCAAAAAACAGTCCCGAGAGGATATAGGTGAACTGAGCGAGGCTCAGAAAGTGTTCGTTGGCTGTCAGCATAGGGCTTGCATGTTGCTTGGGGGTGAAAATGGTTACGTCTAGTTAGGGGTGTTCCTGCTGGTGTTGGAACTATCGTGTTGCAAAAATACGATATTCTTTTGATACATGCAAGTAAAAATCGCACTTAAAGCGGATTTTTTTTGGCAGCTATGAATGACGATTGTTTTTTTGAGGATGCGGCTATAGGCACGGGGCTGAGAGTTTCAAGCGCTTCATGGCTGGAAGGAAACGTCCTTAGAGCCTGTTATGACATTTGTCGAAATAATTGGAACGATGCGGAAGTGTGTTATCAAGTGCCGTATTCGCTCCAAAGGATGTGTCTTGCCTCTACGATGGTTCCAAATTTAAAAGGATTCTCCATGTTACGACTTTTTTCGTTACGATTTTTTTCGTAGTCATTGCAAAGGTAGTGAGAATTAGGCAAATGAGCAAATAACTCTCTGTTTATTTTCATATACCTCGCTCCGCCCAGTCGCCCCGATCGAGGTTCCTGTAGCCAATGGCTTCGGCAATGTGCATGGACTCCACTTTCTCCGATCCGGCGAGGTCGGCGATGGTTCGGGCCACCTTGAGGATGCGGCTGTAGGCACGGGCGGAGAGCTTCAGGCGCTCCATGGCCATGCGGAGCATGTCGATGGAGGCGGCGTCGGGTTCGGCAAACTTATGGAGCATGCGTTCCGTCATTTGGGCGTTGCAGTGGATGCGATGGCCTCGGCTGCCGCTATCCTTGGGGAGTGTGCTGAATCGTTCTGTTTGGATTTGCCTTGCCTTGATCACTCTTTCGCGGATGGCGGCCGACGGCTCGCCGGGGCGCATCTGTGAGAGTTGGGCGAAGGGTACGGCCTGGATTTCGCAATGGATGTCGATGCGGTCGAGCAGTGGGCCGGAGATTTTGTTCATGTAACGCTGTATCTGACCAGGTGTGCAGACACAGTGGTGGGTGGGGTCGCCATAGTAGCCGCAGGGGCAGGGGTTCATGGAGGCAACGAACATGAACGAGCAGGGGTACTCGAGTGTGTATTTGGCGCGACTGATGGTGATTTTTCGGTCTTCGAGCGGCTGACGGAGCACTTCCAGCGTTTGCTTGTTGAACTCGGGCAATTCGTCGAGGAAGAGCACCCCGTTGTGGGCCAGGCTGATTTCTCCCGGCTGTGGTGTGGAGCCTCCTCCGACCAGCGCTACTTGCGAGATGGTGTGGTGGGGCGAGCGGAAGGGGCGTTGCGAGATGAGGCCTGTATCGCGTGCAAGCTTGCCTGCGATGCTGTGAATCTGGGTTGTCTCCAGGCTTTCAGCCAGCGAGAGCGGGGGCAGAATGCCGGGCAACCGCTTGGCCATCATCGACTTGCCCGAGCCTGGCGGGCCGATCATGATGAGGTTGTGTCCTCCGGCGGCAGCTATCTCGAGGGCCCGCTTGACGTTCTCCTGCCCGCGCACGTCAGCGTAGTCGAGGTCGAACTTGGTCTGCTGTTCGTAGAATTCGCGGCGCGTATCGATGATGGTGGGCTCAAACTGCTTGGCGCCATTGAGAAACTGAACGACATCGAGCAAGGTGTCCATGCCATAAACCTCGAGGTTGTTCACAACAGCGGCTTCATGCACGTTCTGCCGAGGCACTATCAGTCCCTTGAACTTCTCGGCTCGGGCACGTATGGCAATGGGCAGGGCGCCTCGGATGGGCTGCAAATGGCCGTCGAGCCCCAGTTCGCCCACAAGCATGTAGTGGGACAACTGGTCGGCTTGCATTTCTTCGCTGGATGCCAAAATGCCGACTGCCACAGGCAGGTCGTAACTGCTTCCTTCTTTCTTGATGTCTGCGGGTGCCAGGTTGATGGTGATGTCTGCCGTAGGGAATTTGAATCCGCTGTTCTGCATGGCGGCAACAATCCTATCCTTGCTTTCGCGCACGGCTGTGTCGCCCAGGCCCGTGAGATGATAGAGGATGCCTCGGGTGATGTGTACTTCAACGGTTACGGTGGTCACTTCGAGTCCGTTGACTGCAGCGCAATATGTTTTTACTAGCATGGTATTCTTTGAAAAGGAGGAGAGGTGGAAGTAGAGTAGGCGAAGGCCGTGAATGAGTGCATAAGGGATGCTGGGCGGAGCATGCCTCTTCTTATTTTGCCAGTTGCCTCTTTATTTCTTCCATCATTTGTTTGTTGTCGAGTCCGTGGGCCACTATGCGTCCGGCCTTGCTGACGATGATGTTGTCGTTGACGCCGCGAATGCCAAGCTTTGCGACGAGGGGACCTTCGAACAGGCGACCGTCGCAGACGTTGGGCCAAGGAATGGTGTCGCGATCGGTTGACGAGAGGCAGTCGCGCTTGGCGGCATCCAAGCAGATGCCCATGATGTGTATCTTTCCTGGGTTCTGCCGCCAGACGGCCTTGAGCTGGCGCATGGTGGCCATGCTCTCATAGTTCCACGTTGACCAGACGAATACGAGTCCTACCTTGGCGGTGAAATCGCGGTTGGACACGCTGCGACCGTGCGCATCAACACCTGCGAAGGCGGGTAGCGTTTTGTTGGTCTCGGTGGCACTCAGTGCGTCGAGCTGTTTGCTGAGGTTGGCCAGCTGCGGGTTGTCCTTCTGTTCGTTGGACAGGATGGCGGCCAACTCTTTAGCTTGTTTGAAAGAGGGGTCGGCTGTGGCGACGAAGAAGCGTCTGAGCAGGTAGTTGCTCACGGGCGACGAAGGGTTGTCGTTGATGAACTGTGCAGCGATTTGCCGCGCCTCAGGCGGCGATGCGTTGGCGATGCGCTGGCGGAAGGCGGTCATGGCCTCGTTGGCCTTTGTTCCCTTCACCTGCATTTCTTTCAGGTGCGACGCGTCGGCCTTGATGTCCACCGACTTGCCGGGTTCTGCGAAGATGGGTTGCTCGGAGTAGTTGGGGAACACCATCATGAGCGTCTGCGGGCTCTGACATTCCACTTCTCGCGAGAAACGGCCACCCTCCACGCGGATGGTATCGATGTTGGAACTACCTCCATCGATGCTATAGACATAGAGCTCGCCCTGGTTCAGGTTGAGGAACCGGCCAGCAATCTTAAAATGGTTGCTGTCTGTTCCGCATGATACCAAAACCAGGGCGAGAAACAGAAAAAATATGTTTTTTTTCATTTATTTGCTAACATTGATCAGCTCAAGGTCCTTAGCTGCATAGTCAGCCAGCGACGGGTCTTTCTGGATGGCCTCTCTGAGGAAGTCGGCTGCAGCGGCATTCTTGCCGGTACGGGCGTTGAGTATGGCCTGCAGATAGTCGGTCAGCGCGTCTTTCTTGGCATATTTCAGAGCCACGGAAGCCTGGGCGTAGTTCTTGTTGAGGATGTTGGCCAGGGCGGCGCTGTTGTTGTTCGACTCCTTGAAGTACTGCTCGGCTTGCGCGTAGTTGCCGCGGGCAATTTCCAGATTGCCGAGCACCTGGTTGAGGTCGTTGGCTCCGTCGGCCTTTGAAATGTACTCGGTGGCCTGACTGATGTTGCCGCTGCGCAGGGCCATGAGGGCCAGGTTGGCATTGGCCTCCGGAGCGCGGTTGTAGGCACGGAATGCACTCTGCAGATAGTTCTGGGCCTCGTTCATATTGCCTTTGTTGAACTCCATCACGGCGATGTTGTTGAAGGCACGGTAGTCGGCAGGATAGATTTCAGCGGCACGCTTGTAGATGGCTTCCTTGTCGGCAGGATTCTCAACGAGTGTGGCAGCATAAAGAATTTCGTCGGCACTCAGCTTGCTGGCATCAGCCTCATACTGCTGTTTGATTTGCTCGTCGCTGCGGCCAATGGTCTCATAGTTGATGATGAGTCGGCTGCGGCGCAACTCAGGCAGAATGCCGTCGGCCAGCTCGCGGAAACCTGCACTCATGTTGCGTATTTGCTGCTCGCGCTCCTGCGGATCCTTATACATGGAAAGAACGCGCAGAATGACGTCCTTGTCCTGAATGTTGCTGGCCTGAACGAGTTTCTGGAATCCGTCCCAGTCCTGAGCTGTGTATTTGGCATCGATGTCTGTATCCACGCGGGTCTGCTTCAAGGTCTTCTTCACGTAGTCCTCAGAAACGTCCTGGCGTTTGTTGGCCAGACGGTCGTTGTAGGCGAATCCGCCCTCAGGCGATGCGTATGCCTGCACCTCCACGTTGCGGATGTTCAGTCCTTCCTTGTCGGCGTTGATGCGTTTGAGCAGGCTTACGAACTCCTTGACCGAATTGTTCTTCAGCTCGCTCTGGCGCAGGTTGGCCTGGTTGATGAGGAACTTCACGTTGGCCTCCTGCTTCTGGGCACGGACGCGCTGGAACGAGTCGGGGGCGATGCAAGCACCGGCATTCATCAAGGCGCGCTTGTAAAGCTCAGAGGTGGCAATCACGCCTTCGGCCACTTTCACGTCGGGCACGTTCATTTTGCGGTTGCCGATGCGAGCCTGGAATGTCAGATACATGTCGCTGCGTTGCATGTCGGGGTTGTAGGGGAAAGCCGTCTTCATGGTGTAGTGGCCGCCCACGAGGTATGAAATGGTCTGGTCGTTGCCCTGCACCTTTTCGCCCTGGAAAGTGGCGCTGGCACCTTTGGTTACCCGACCTCCTGCATAGCGCAGCTCGGGGGTCACAGTGACCACGGCCTTCTTCTTCATATATTTCTCCGGGAACATGCCGTTGATGGTGGCGGGCACTTCACCGCCCATGGTTTCCAGCGGGTTGGGAGTAACGTTGAATTTGTCAGCAGACAGAGCACCCAGCTTTGAGCACGATGTCAAAGCCAAAACAGCGAGTGCGGAAATAGATAAGATTAGATTTTTACGCATGTTGATAAAGAATTATTTTTGGAAGTGCCGCGAGCGGGACTCGAACCCGCACAGCCATTACTGGCCAAGGGATTTTAAGTCCCTCGTGTCTACCAATTCCACCATTGCGGCGCGGTATGAACAAAATGCAAGGAGCCGTGCTTTCAGCGTTTGCGTGGAAACTGTTTTTCAGGATGCCCCTTGAAGTAAGAAATAAAAAATAGGCGGACAGCCAACTGCCGCACTTGAGCGGAAAACGGGACTCGGACCCGCGACCCCAACCTTGGCAAGGTTGTGCTCTACCAACTGAGCTATTTCCGCGAAACGTAGTGCAAAGATAAGGCTATTTCCCCGAACTGCCAAAAAAATTACACTATTTTAAGACCAAAGACCCCGAAAAACGCCATTTGCCGGTGGAAAGCCTGCACAGTGTGGCTTTTTCGGGGGGCGTTTCTTTATTTCCATCCAGTTTTCATGACGTCGGCGTTCAGGAGCCAAATGCTATTGTCGGCGGCAACCATCACTTGGTCGGTGGAAATCAGGTGACAGACATTCTTGGGCGTGTCATTCCAAATGTGGTTGGAAAAAAAGATGCAGTCGGCCTTGTCCATGTCTAACAGGAGGAAACGTTGGTCAAGTGAACATACTTGATACACCCACGAGCGGCTGGCACTCGAATAGTCCCAGGCGGCCCTTGAGCTGCGGGCTTCGGCTTCGGTCACTTCCGAGTAGGTGTCGGTGTCCAGGTCGATGACACACTGGCTGCCCGGAGCGGTGCAGATGAACACCTTGTTGGCCAGTCGGCTGAACTGCATGTCCATCATGTTGCCACCCGCGTAGTATTTCTCCGACCTGAATTTGGTGTCCAAGACATATTCCTCGGGAGTGGGTTGCTGTCGGCTGATGCTGTTCAGCGGACTGAACAGTCTTGGATAGGGGCTCGACCATATTTTCTGGCCATTGAAGCTGCGATAGACGTGTTCAAACTGCTTCTCAGCCCAGCTGTAGCCGCTCAGTGTCTGGGCGTTGCCGTTGGCGCTGTCTATGTAGCGCCACTCCAGTCCTGTTGCACCTTCTTCCAGCAAAATGACAATGCCCAGTCCGTCGTTGGTGAACTCCAGTTCGTAGGGATAGATGGCAGGCCACTGCGGATGGGCTTCGGGCGACGGGTCGAATGCTATTTCGCCCGTGAAACTGCCCGTCAGAGGGTCGATGATGCTAAGCCGGTTGTCAAATCCCAGGTCGGCAATGGCATTGAGCGGGAGCACATACAGTTGTTTGTTGTAGGGGTTGTAGCAGATGTGCCCTGGCGCGAATGGCATGTCAATGTCGTGCAGCACATGCCCGTCATCCATCGACAGTTCCACCAGTTTGTTGGGGCGCGTCAAAGAAACCCAAACGCTCTTTTCGTCTGCCGAGGGCAGTGCAAACCTCACCTCGCCGCCTGCTGCGAATTTCTTTTCGTAGAAAGGAATGCTCACGTCGATGGTTGCATGAGCGTCTTTTGCATTCTTGAGGTGGACTCGGCAAGCCAAGTCGAGACCAAGCGCTCCAGGAGAAAACTTTTGTCTGACGGTCTTTCCACCGTCGCTGTAAGTGGGGTTGCTGTCAATGTAGTAATTTTCCGTTTCCCAATATTCAACGGTCACGGGCTGGTCGAAGGTCATTTCGAAGTAGCTTTCCTCATTTTTTATTTTGTTGCCCACCACTCCGCGGCAACTCACCACTTTGGGTTCGGTGCCAAAGCCCGTGCCCGCTTGATTGATGGAAACCGAAGCCTTTGTCTGGCTCGACTCCACGATGATGACGGCATCGCGCGAGGTGTTCTTGGTGTTTTCCTGCCAAAAGAACATCAGTTGCGAGTCACCCTTTCCTTGAGGGGAGCGCAGCGTTATCCAGTCGGCCTGACAGGTGGCTTTCCATGAGCAGTTGGAGGTGATTTCAATGATTCCCGAGCCAGCCTCAGTGCTCAGTTCCACGCTTTCTGCACCCAGACTGATGTTTTCGATGAATGGCGGTTCTGTGTTTTCTTCTTTCCCGCAGGCCGCAAGGAGAAAAATGCTGAAGAATAAGGCGATAAACGTCGAAGAGTTGTTTCTTGTCATTTTCATTGTTGTTAATTAAAGACGCTGAGCATGGTGCCGTCGTAGTTGGCGCGGTAGCGGACGAGTTTCGAGCCTTTGTCGCCCTCAACGATGAATCCGTTGTTGTTCAGGTCATATTTGCGGTGGCACTTGCCACACTGCACCCACTGGCCGTTGTTGTTCCAGGAGAGCGGGTATTTGTAGAGGTTGTAGTCCGAAATGCAGTTGGGGCATTGGCGGTCGAAGGCGTAGAGTCCGTTGCCCAGGCTGCTGTAGCCCACAATGATGGCGTTGTTGGTTCCCAGTACCCATGTGGTGTAGTTCTCGCGGGCGGTGGTGATGGCTATGTCTTCGGTGTTCTTGCCGTCGTTCAGTTCGATGTGTACAGTCCTCACTCCGTTGACGGGCGCACTGCTCACCAGGGCATAGATGCCGGGTGCCATGGGGTTGAGCGCATTGCGCAACAAGGTGGTGTTGTGCAGTTGCGTGTCGAACGTGAAGTAGCACTGGTAGTTCATGTTGTACTCGTTGTCCGCTTCGCACCCCGATAGGGACAGCGTAAGCAGCAACGATAGCATCAGGGTGCCCAGACAGAGCAACAGGTTTTTTCCTTTAGACATAGCAGTATTGTTTTTTAGGCATGGCAACATGTTAACAAATAGGGCTTTTTAAGACATGGCAACATACTAACACCGAAAAGCGACCTTGTTCTTGCTATTCTTGATGTGTTAGTATGTTACTGTTTTTTTCCTGTCTTTCCCTTGTCATTCAGTCTTCAGCAGGGCGGCTTCGGCATCAGTCATGCGCTCAAAATTGAATTCGGCCACAATTGTCTCCATGAGCTTGGCAATCTGTTCGTTGCACAGGTTGCCGATGCTGCCTTCATGGGTGTGGTGTATGTTCTTGTTGGGTGTGAATCGGCCTGCCTCTATGTCGAGCCCCACCTTCTTGTAGGCGTCGCGGAAAGGCATGCCGTTGGCGGCCAGTCGGTTGACCTCTTCCACCGAGAACATGGGGTCGTACATGGGGTTGTCCAGTATGTGCTCGTTCACCTCCATGCGGTTGATGATGTAGGCGCACATGTCGAGGCAGTCCTTCAGTTCGCCGAAGGCTGGCAGAAACACTTCCTTGATGATTTGCAGGTCGCGGAAATAGCCCACAGGCAGATTGTTCATGATGAGCATCACCTGTGCGGGCAGTCCTTGCAGTTTGTTCGACTTGGCGCGTATCAGTTCAAACACGTCGGGATTCTTCTTGTGAGGCATGATGCTGCTTCCGGTGGTACACTCCTTGGGCAACTTCACAAACGAGAAGTTCTGCGAGTTGAACAGACAAGCGTCGAATGCCATTTTGGCCATCGTGCCGGCCACGGTGGCCATGGCGAAGGCCACGTTGCGCTCCATCTTGCCGCGCCCCATCTGTGCATACACCACGTTGTAGTCCATCGAGTCGAAACCCAACAGCCGAGTGGTCATGCTTCGGTCCAGTGGAAAGCTGGAACCGTAGCCTGCGGCCGAGCCCAACGGGTTGCGGTTGGTCATGCGGTAGGCGGCCTGCAGGAAAAGCATGTCGTCGGCCAGACTTTCTGCGTATGCTCCAAACCACAGTCCGAACGACGATGGCATGGCCACTTGCAGGTGGGTGTAGCCCGGCATGAGCACGTCCTTGTACTGTTCGCTCTTGGCGATGAGCTCGTCGAAGAGCCGTTTCACGGCCTCCACAATGTCCTTCAGCTCGTGGCGGGTGAACAGTTTCAAATCGACCAGCACTTGGTCGTTGCGCGAGCGTCCCGAATGGATTTTCTTGCCCATGTCGCCCAAGCGGCGGGTGAGCATCAGCTCCACTTGCGAGTGGACATCCTCGATGCCTTCCTCAATGGTGAACTCGCCGCGTTCGCAAATGTCGTAGATGCGGCGCAACTCCTTGAGCAGTTGCTTCAGTTCGTCGGCCTCCAGCAGTCCGATGCTTTCCAGCATGGTGATGTGGGCCATGGACCCCAACACGTCGTATTTTGCCAAATACAGGTCCATCTCGCGGTCACGGCCTACGGTGAATCGCTCAATCTCTTTGTTTATCTCAAAATCTTTTTCCCAGAGTTTCATCTCTCGTCAAAATTATGGAGCTTTGGTTAATATTGCACCATGGTTAGTGCCTCGGCAATTTTTTCCAGCCCCTGTTGGATGGGGCCCGCCACCATGCCGCGGATGAAAGGGTTCAGTTCGGCTTTCACCGTTAGTTTCATCTTGGTGGCCGTCTCGCTGGCAGGCAGCAGCTGCACCCACAGGTTGAAGGGTATGGGGCTGTTGGCCGTCTCAAATTTGATGGTCTTGGGCTCCTCGCGCTCCACCACTCGCAGTGTCAGGCTGCCCACGGGCTGCACACTCACGCTCACAGAGTCGCGGTCGAAACTCAGGTCCTCTATCTTGTCGGCGGGCAGTTTGTCCTTCACCCGCTCCAGGTTGTTCAGGTCGCTCAGCATGTCATAGACTCTCTGCTGAGGGGCTTCTATCAGCTTTATGCTGCTTTCAAATGTTGACAAGCTCATGTTCTTTTCCTCCTATTTCTTCCAGTTTGCGGGGTCTTTGCGCCATTCGTTCAGCAGCTCTACGTCGTCGTCAGAGATATAGCCCGTTTCCAGAGCCTCTGCCACTACGTGCTCGTAGTCGGTCAACGTAACAAGTTCCACCTTGGCGTCCTCGAAAGCTTTCTTGGCCACAGGGAAACCGTAGGTGTAGCTGGCCACCATGCCCACCACTTCGCAGGCATTCTGGCGTATGGCCTCCACAGCTTTCAGCGAGCTGCCGCCCGTAGAGATGAGGTCCTCAATGACCACCACCTTCATGCCTGGCTTCAGTTCGCCCTCTATGAGGTTCTCAAGTCCGTGGTCCTTGGGCTTCGACCGCACATAGACAAACGGCAGGTGCAGCTCGTCAGCCACCAGTGCGCCTTGGGCGATGGCACCCGTGGCCACTCCAGCCACAGCCTCTGCCTCGGGAAATCGCTCCAGCACGGCATGCACGATTTCCAGTTTGACGTAGTTGCGCAACTCGGGGTAGGAGAGTGTCTTGCGGTTGTCGCAGTAGAAGGGCGACTTCCATCCGCTCGCCCATGTAAACGGATTGTTGGGTTGCAACTTGATGGCTTTCACTTTCAGCAGTTTCGAAGCGAATGCTTTCTTCAATTCGTCCATATTATTATTGTTTACAGTTTGTGGTTTGTGGCTTGCCCATTGCGGCTGTTGGGCCACCGGCCAATCATTATTCTTGCTGCAAAAATATACTATTTTTTCCATATTGCCGTCGTTATTCCCCATTTATTATGTTTTTTTTAAGGAGCCCCCTCAAATTGGGAGTGCAGGAGTTCATGAGTGCAGCAGCTAGTCGTGCAGCCGTGCAGACAATGCTCCAATGACTGCCAACTCCATGCCAGAAACAAAAAAATCGACAATTGTCCTTCCGCCTTACCTTCTTGCTCCAGCACCTTCATCGCGAGAGGCGGGTGGCGTTGAGCACAGCCAGCAGGGCTACGCCTACGTCTGCGAAGACGGCTTCCCAGAGATTGGCCACGCCGAGCACACCCAGTACCATCACCACCGCCTTGGCGCCAATGGCGAGCGCGATGTTCTGCTTCACCACTTTCCGGGTGCGTCGGCCAATGCCGACAGCCTCGGCAACACGCGAGGGCTGGTCCGTCTGTATTACGATGTCCGCCGTCTCGATGGCAGCGTCGCTGCCCATGGCCCCCATGGCTATGCCCACATGGCTGGCGGCCAGCACCGGTGCGTCGTTGATGCCGTCGCCCACGAAGGCCACCTTGTGCGATGCGTTGCTCAGCGTCTGCACACACTCCATCTTCCCCTCGGGCAGCAAGCCGCCCTGCGCGTGGCCGACACCTAGCTGCGCAGCCACCCTGTCCGTCAGCGCCTGCTTGTCGCCACTGAGCATCTCGGTGCTTATTTCCAGTTCCTTCAGCTGCTTGATGGCGTGTGCGGCATCGTCTTTCAGTGTGTCTGAAAGCAGGATATACCCCCTGAAGCGGGCGTTTCTGGCCACTGCCACCAGCGTTTCCTCCACCGCGTCCAGCTCCTTCGGCCATTCCACCCCCTCTTGTTCCAGCAGTCGGGTGGAACCAACCAGCCAAACGTTTCCCGCTTTGTCGGTAGCCCGCATGCCCAGGGCACCTCTCTCCTCCACCGCGTCCAGCTCAGTTTCCCCCGGTGAGGGGAGACTTTCTGCTGGTTGGTACTTTCCCCCCTGGGGGGATGAGTATGGGGCTCGTGCGATGGCCTTGGCTATGGGGTGGGTGCTGCCCTGCTCGATGGCCGCCACTTGGCGCATGTCGTCGTCAGTGAGGCCCACCACCTTGCTGATGCTGAACTCGCCCGTGGTCAGGGTGCCCGTTTTGTCGAACACCACCGTGTCCACCTCCGTTATCGCATCCAGACAGTTGCCCCCCTTGAACAGTATGCCCCGCTTCGAGGCCGCGCCGATGCCTGCAAAATAGCTCAGCGGAATGCTGACGACCAGCGCGCACGGGCACGAAACCACCAGAAAAACCAGTGCGCGGTGGAACCACTGGCCAAACCTGAACTCAAAGCCGTCCGTCACGAGCCCCACCAGCCATGGCACCGCCACTGCCAGCACCGCCAGCACAATGACCGTGGGCGTATAGACACGGGCAAAACGGCGGATGAAAAGCTCTGCAGGGGCTTTGCGCGCCGCTGCATCCTCCACCATGTCCAGTATGCGCGCCATGGCGCTCTCCTTCTCCGGGCGCACCACCTGCAGCCGCACCACAGCGTCTGAGGCAATCATGCCCGCCAGCACCTCGCCGCCCTTTTCTATCAGCCGCGGCAGACTCTCGCCCGTCAGGGCCGCTGTGTTGAACGAAGCGGCGCTCCCGACGAGTGTCCCGTCCAGCGGCACACGCTGTCCCACCTTCACTTCTATCACCTCGCCGACAGCCACATCCGATGGCCTCCGACGCTCCACTCCGCCGTCACTGTTTATCACATCGGCCCAGTCGGGCTTGATGGCCACTAGGCGTCGGATGTCGTCGCGGGCGCGGTCCACAGCCTTGTCCTGCAACCATTCGCCGACGCAGTAGAACAACATCACTGCCACCCCCTCGGGATACTCGCCAATGCAGAATGCACCCGCAGCGGCAATCGTCATGAGCATGAACTCGCTGAACACGTCGCCCCGCCGCAGGCTCCTCAAGGCGTTGGCCACCACCCTGCCGCCAGCCAGCACCAGGGCGCAGCCATACCACGCCGCTGCTGTCCAGCCTCCGAACCAGCTCACCCCGCAGGCCGTCAGAATCATGCCGCCCGCCAGCAGCGCGAATGCCGCACCCATGGCAGCGAGCGAAAGGCCCCCGTCCGTTCCGTGGTCGTGCTCCCCGCTGCAGCAACCGCACCCATGGTCGTGGCCGTGGGTGTGAGAATGATCGTGGTCGTGGCCGTGGTGGTGAGAATGATCGTGGTCGTCGCTGTGGCCGTGAGAATGATTGTGGTCGTGGTGGAGGCGTTCGCCCCCCTCCTGCTTGCATCCGCAGCCCTGGCCGTGGCTGCATGCTTCGCTATGGTGCTCTTTTAACAAATTCATGAACATCTTTTTTTTCCTTTCTTTTTGTTTTTCCGCTGCAAATTTAGTCAGAACGCGTTGCAACCCGGTTGCAAACTGTAGTCAGCGCGATTTTTTCCGCGACCGTTTTTCCGTCCTTCCCCTGAAAGGAAAAGGCTTCCGCATCACCCCGCTGGTGCAGGTTGTGCAGAAGCCCCGTTCCCTTTAGGCTAACTTGTTGTCATTACTCGAAACAGCTGGACACCCCGAAAGCCGTTGCAATGGCCGTAAGAATCGTGATGAGTAGCTGCAGCAGCATTTTCCATGTTTCTCGTTTCATTCTGGTAGTCCTCTTGTGTTTGGTGCTTTGTTGTGACTGAAGTCAATCCCCCCTGCCCCCTCCGATGAGCAAAGCAGTGGGGTTGACCTTGCTTAGGGATTCGTAGGTTCGTTGTCGCCACCGTTGGTGTTGGTCAGTTTGCCGTCGTAGTCGTCCATCTCTTTGATGGTGGCCACCTGCTTCAGCGCGGCCTTGCGATAGCTGCCCGTAGCCCGTGCGCGCAACTTGTAGCCCTTGATGTTCGTGGCGGCGTTGAACTCTTCGGCGCTCTCCGCTCCCTTGCTCTCTATGCCTACCGAGAAGATGGCCAGATCGTCAATTTTCACGGCGATGCCCTCGAGTGTCAGTTCCTGCACACAGTCCACCATGTCGGTGAGAAACCCCTTGATGACTCCACGCGAGAACACCGTGTTGTGCTTGGCCATGTGGCGGGCGAGACCGTCGATGCCGATGGTTTGGTTCACTACGGCCTTGGCATACACCTTGCCGTTTGTCAGCTCGTTGTTCGAGCTTGCCTTGTACTTGCGATACTTCAACATAATAGTAAGTTTTTTGTTAGGTTGATAAAAACGGTTTAATTGTTCACTTTGTCAAGATTGCGATTGCATCTGATGATTGTGTTTTTCCTCGGGCCCGATTGGTTCTTTTTTCATCTTTCTGTCTGTTCGCTTTTGACAGTTGCAAAGGTAAGGCAACTTTTCCCTCGCTCCAAATAAAATGCCCTTTTCGCCGTGTTAACCAATGTTAATCGGCTGTTGCAGCCGCGCCCTCTCCGTTTCGTGTGTCCCTGACTGATGATGTCAGTCCTGCGTTTCTTACCATCAGGAGCAGTCTTTCCCTCCCATTCCACCGAGTGTACCACCGAACATCCGCAGCGTCGGATTTTCCTTCAGGCCAGCGACCGTTGGTTCCACCGAACACTCGCCGAAACGGGGTAGCACTTGCCACGCCAACAAACATACCTCTGCTATTTATATACACCATAAGTAAATGTGTAAATTCTTTTTATTCTGTAATTCTCGTCATAAAAATAATAATCACAAAATTGTATTGATGGTTTTTCATCAGTATAGACAACGGTTACATAAAAATCTTTTCTTTCCTTTTTGGGAATGGGAAGTTTTCTTGGCGAGTTTTCTGCCTTACCAATATATACACACTTTTGTTTGGGTTCAATACTGTCTTCAAAACAATATGTAGTGTCCTTTATGACAGACATAAACAAACTGTTATCATAATAGTCATAATATTGACCATTCCGCATACATAGTTTCTTGTAAATGGGAGTGGTAGGATACCCCCTTTTTAGGTTCTGCCTAAGCTGTATCTCAATAATATTTTTTTCATACATGACCCTAAAAGAACTACTGTCGCGAAGTATAGTTGTTCTCTCCTTGTCATGACACCCACAAAAGGACAACGTCACAACTACGAAGCAGATCAGTCCTTCAACACATTTTCTTTTTGTTCTGTTATAAAAGACAAACATGGGCTACATTATTCTATTTATATTCTCCAAAAATGAATGAGTAAACACCCAGCACTTTATAGTTCTGGTCATAAAAATAATATCTCGCAAACAATCCGTCTTCCACGGAATAGAAAGCTGACATAAAAAGATTGTCTCTCCGCTCAAACTCTGTCAAAGGAAGAGTGTCTGGCGCATTAACAGTCTTGCCTATATACACATTGGATTTGTAGGGATAACGACTGTAATCTATTATGTTGTAGGCTGTATCACGCTTAACAGACATGAATAAGCGCTTACTACTACTGTCATAATACTCACCATTTTCCTGGTAGGCATAATTTTTAGATAAGGTTTTGTTGCTTCCGTCTTCCTTGGCTAATTTAATTTCAATTTCCATACTATCCACGAAATTGGTTATTTCGTAGAAAACATCATCTTTCAAGCATTCAACAAGAACATTACTACGCTCTTGACAACTGCTCACCAATAATACTGCATTCAAAATGAGCATGTGAAACCGCAACTTCCTATTCTTCATCTCTTCATTTCTTCTAACTCTATTTGAGTTTTTTTGTATATCGAACCTCCATACTTTGGTTTGAGTCTAAATAAATCATCATGCTCCTCTTCTTCGCTTGGCTTGTTAAAAACTTCCTTTGCTGCCTCAATGCCCCGTTCCGCTGGGTGTTCAGCGTGGTGTTCGGCGGAGCGTGACGTTATTCTATCAACACACGCTTCATGAGGTCAATTACTTTGAACCATGCCTGCAAAGTGTTGTTGTCATGGAAATCTACACTTTTACCATCCTCATAGAAAGTGTTTTCAGAGCTTGGCAGGTCGTAATTGTAGATGTTGTAATAAACGACCCCTTCCCATTCTCCACGAAACAACCTTGGAATGTCTCGCCCCTCGCGGAACAATGTTCCGGGGCGCCCTTCCTTCTCTTCTTCAGTGGCAATCCAATCCACAAGCCACTGCGGAAGACTTTCCATCTTTACATACTCTTTTCCTTCTTTATATTCAGGCACGATGGGATCATAAGCTATTTTGACGGGCTCAGACAGGCGTTCAAATTCTCTTGTACTCACTACGTCACATATTAGATCGTGTTCCCAAATTGTCAGTCTGTCCTTAGTCAATCTGCTAATTTCAGTAATCACTTCCATGTCACTCACCAACATTATGCCCCCTCCGTTTAAATACCAATGAGACCTTTGTAAGCAAAGCGCAGGCTCATCTTTTTTTTCTGTGAGATAAAAGTACGTTACAGACTTTAGGTCTTCAGAACTTTGCGGGTCTGTCCCATCAGAGAACCATACACCATGATTCGTTCTGACGCCATCCTTTACCATAATCCAATAGCCCGGCAGCAAAGAGACATCCAGGCTGGACGATGCTCTTGATTCGTCATCGTCACCGCTGCATCCCGAGAATGCGAACAGGACGCATGTGAAACACAAAAACAGTATTCTTTTCATTTTTCTATGTATTATAAGTTTTCTTCTTTATTAATACAGACGAATTTATTAATACAGACGAAGCGAAACAATGCTTGGCAATAATCCTTTTAGCTGAAGTTTCGGTTGTTTACTACAACAACGAATTCAACCAATAGTCGAATATGAATCAAGGCATCGAAGATGCGACGAATGTAGTCGAATGCTACTATTCGAATGATTCGTTGGCCGAATGCGGCCATTCGCTTTGTGCCGTGGTTCTATTCGGATAATTCGTGTTATTCGTTGTTACAGAGAAGTCATGGCGTGGCATCTCTATTCCAGAAACTTCCGCTTTTACTATTATAACGATTGGGCAATGAAAAGTTTGCACGCCCCGTCGTGTTTTTTAACATAATTTTGCACAAAGTCGTGTAGCGTCGTCTTCTTTTTCTTAGAATTCATCAATTCCCGCCTGCGTCAGGTGGCCAGCAGCCGTTGGTTCCACCGAACATCCCCCGTTCCGCTGGGTGTTCAGCGTGGTTTTCGACGGCTTTGCAATCCGCCGCCATTGAGTATTAGCATCTCCAGATGCGCCAAATATAGTTGTTTTCCTTGACATCATTTCAAAAGAATTGCAAATTTTTCGCTATGCTCAACAGCAAGACAGTCATATACTCATTCTTCGGTGGATTGCAATTGCTTTTGACTTTCCCTTAGGCCGTCGATTTTCAATTCCCTTCGGCCAGCGACCGTTGGTTCCACGGAACATCCGCAGCGTCGGAGGGGTCCACCTAACATTCGCCGAAACGGGAAAGTATTTCGTGTACACAGAACATCATTTTTTTGCTGACTTATTAATCTTTTCATATATGATACTGTCTTGATAATCATCATAACACTCTCTTAACAGTTTTTCGCCATTATCCTCATAGAATAAAAATAAACGACCATGATAATACTTGACATTGGGGCTTACTTCGAAACTAATATAATTCTTTTCTTTTATCACTCCATGCACCATTAAAAAACTCTCAAACGATAATTCATTGATAAAGTTTTCAATGGAGTCATTATCCATATCTATTCCGATTCTTTCAAAACTGTTATTTGTTCTTAAACTGATTTGGATCACAATACTGTCCTTAGGAGGAATCTTTTGTTGTGAAGTAAATGGCTCACAGAACAAATCCACAGATTTCCCCTTGCTATATACCCGAAACACTGTGCATGTATCATCATACGCAGGAGGGTTGAGCAACCATGACTGGCGGGGATGAGGGAACTCAATAGTGTCTTTATGCAAGTTTTTAATTATAAAAAGCATACTAATAACTCTTTGATAAGACATGCTACCCATTGTGGATTTGTAATGCTTGGGGTAATTGTCACAAATCAGAAACAGTGTAGCTGAACACAGTTCATGCTCCTTATGGCTATCTGTGCCACAAGCAATAAAGAAAAAAGCTAATATTACAATCAGCAATAGTTTTATAGTTTTATGGTCTGTCATAATTATCTATTTTGTTCTTCTCGAAATGATAGTATAATTCTTTTAGTTCAGGAGAAATATTCTCCCATGAAGAATGTTTTCGTTGCATATCTAAAATTAACCAATGTTTTTCATTTCTTAAATCATTAACTCTATGTCCGATGAATTCATGAACACCTAAAACACTAATTACATTTGATATTGTATTTAAAAAATTAATATTATCTTCTTTCGGATGTATATATGCAGTTATTTGATAGCTGTTGTTAATGGTTTTGCTATTAGCAATATCTGCATTAAATAGAGGAATACTATTATCATGATTGAAAAATTCTTCTCCAATATAATTTGTTCCGTCATTATCTTTATAATTCCTAAGTAATTTGATAATAGAGACACATCCATTCGTAAGCATCTTTGTGTCAAATCCGGATCTGTATAATATATCGGTGTATATTGCTGAATAAGCTTTTGCAGATAAACGCATTTCTTCAATAGGTTCATCAATATTAAAACAGAATGCCCCCATATTTCCAAAGTTTAATGAGATTTGTCCTTTCCTTATAATGATATGATCTGTTTCTTTATCATCCCTTTCAATGAACACGCCGTTTTTGCTATAATAATCATCATTGCCGTTTGGATCAATTCTGTTAAAAGGATCACTGTGGCAATAACTATATGGGGTAATGTTTGGATACTCCTCGCACCTGCTGTCCATGGAGTGCCATCGGCCCAGGATGGGGTCGTGCCAGCGGGCACCGTAGTTCAGCCAGTTTATGTTCTGATAGGAAAACTGTTCCTTGCCGTTGTATTTGTAGGGCTGTTTGGAGGCGCCCGTGCTCTCGTACATCGGCAATCCGTAGGGATAGTAGTGCGTCACCTGCTTCACTGCGCCCGTGGCCGATGCCACCACGCGGTTGCTGCCCAGGTGGTCCCTCAGGTAGAAGTGGTACTTGGGATTTGATGTCGGCGAGGTGATGTATCCGCCATCAAACAGGATATAGCGGATGGTGTCGCCGCCAAAGACCACGTTGCCGCAGTAGGTGGCATTGGTTGTGAAGTACCGTGGAAGAGGTGGGGGAATGATGGCCGTTGGGGATGTCATCGTCTCATCCCCGGCAATCGCTTTTTCCCCTGAATTCCCGGCTTCCGTGCCAGCCGCAAAATGGATTGGGGTCCTGAACCAGGAAGTTTCCGAGCGGAGCAGCTTCCCGCCGGAGGAATACTTATTGAAGATATGGTTCCTCTTGTTATATACAATGCTGTCCGGCAGGTTCAGCTCATTGTAGCTGATGCGCGAGATGCCCCTATTGGCATCGCTGGTCATGTTTCCGTTGGCGTCGTAGAGGTATTCGTTCTCTTCCTCAAGGTCTGCGCCGTCAATGAACTGGTTTGCGTTGAAGAGGGAAATGCCGTTGCCCGTGTCAGAGACCTTCACCAGGTGGTTGCCGTCGTACTCCAGCGTGAGGTCATCCATCAGCCCGTAAGAGCCGAAGTGGAGGAATCCGCAGCGCCTCATCGATGTGATGTTGCCCATTGCGTCGTAGCCGTACTCGGTGTCATATTTCCCCGGCATGTCCACCCCCTCGTAGTAGGTGGCCTTGGAGAGTCGCCGAAGGGGGTCGTACTCCAGGTTGTAGCTGCGCAGGGTGGTCTCGTTGGCTTTCCACTCCATGCCGGTGATGGTGCCCGTGTAGGAGGCATTGCCCGTGTCGATGAGGTTGTCATGATAGTAGAGATTCTCCGCGAACAGCGGGCTGCTGATGGCTGTGAGCCATCCGTGCAGGTCGTAGCCGTAGGCGGTGGTGATGGAGTCGCAGCCGTTGCGCGTGTCCTGTGTTACGCGCCCCAGGGCGTCGTAGGTGTTTGCGGTGAGCGTCACCGTGGGGCCGTTGTTCAGGCGATGGGTGACCGTGGCCAGCCGAGCCGCGTTGTCGTATCCGTTGGTGTAGCTCTCGGTGATGACCGCCGACGTGGTTGTCAGGGGGAGCCTGTGGGTGACGGTGCGTGTCAGGAGCCTGCCGTCGAGGCTGTAGGTGGTCTGTTCGCGGTGGGTTCCTCCCCGAATGTCGCTTTCCCACACGTCGGCGGGTCGGTCCACCGTGTCGTAGAGGGTGGCCGTACACAGGAACTGTGCGCTGCCACCCAGCGGCAGCACGGCTGAGAGTGTGCCCGTGGGCAGGCCGGTGACGCTGCGCGAGGGAACCTGGACGGAAGATAACGGCGAGAATGCGGGCAGTTCGAGAAAGCCGTAGCCGTCGTAGTAGCGGGCGGTGAGCACCTCCGCTCCGGGCAGGCTGACGTTGACGGTGTAGCCCGTCTGTCCGAGGGTCTGCGCGTAGCCCTCATAGTCGGGTGCCCCGGCTGTGACCCAGTAATCCTCGATGGTGCCGCTGGCCGGTGTCTCGCAGATGCCCTCGACGACCGTCCGCCCGAAGATGTCGGGGATGGAGAAGCGCCACTTGCCTTGCTCCCTGAGGTTGCCGTCCTGCGAGAGCACGGCATTGCCCGTGAGGTCACAGAGGTAGTAAATAGGCTCCGCGCCCGGCAGTTTCTTCTCTACCAGTCGGCGTTGTTCGTCGTAGCGGTAAATGTAAGCATACTTGTCCATGTCGTCACTGCCGAGACTCCCCGAACCGCCTCCCGCTGCCAACAGACTGCTCTGGGCCGGGGGCAGGACGAAGCGCAGGTCGCCCAGGGCGTCGTAAATATAATAGGTGTCCGAGAAGGAGCTCTCGCCCTCCACGCGCCGTTCGAGGATTTTCCGCCCTCGCCAGTCGGTGAAGGTGACGGTAGTGCGCCCGTCGCCGTCGGTCTCCACGATGCCCGTGAGCTCCCCCTGGCCGTACAGCCCGCCGTCTGCCACGGCATAGTCGCCGTCGGGGCTAAGGCGGCGAACCTGCTTGAGTGCCACGGCCGGGTCGCTGCCGATGGTTTGGGTGAGGGTGGGGTGCTGGGCGTAGTCGCTGCCGCCGAGGGTGGCCGTCCGTGCCATGCCGTTGGTTGCCGCGTCATAGGTGGTCTGTTGCCAAGGCTGTGTGTCGGAGTAGAACGAGGTGGCCGTTGAACTGAACGCCGACCGGGCGATGGGTGCTTCGACATGTGGCACGGGTGCGGGCAGCCACTGCTCTGTGGGGCGGTCGGCACCGTCATAGACGGTGATTGAGGGCAAAAGGAGTAATTGCAATAACCTTTTCATGGCTCCATCCTTTGATTTAATAACGTAAGGTTTGCCGTAATAGTATGCAAAGATGCAGGCTGTTTTCGAAAAAGACTGTTCTAATCACCACGCTACCCCCAACGAAAAACATCTCAATGCTTGCATTCCTGGCGATTGGGCGGCAAACGCCTTTCCTCGGCCATCGACCGTTGGGTCCACCGAACACCCGCAGCGTCGGAACGTGACGTTATTCTATCAACACACGCTTCATGAGGTCATTTACTTTGAACCATGCCTGCAAAGTGTTATTGTCATGGAAATCCACACTTTTACCATCCTCATAGAAAGTGTTTTCAGAGCTTGGCAGATCGTAGTTGTAGATGTTGTAATAAACGACCCCTTCCCATTCTCCACGAAACAACCTTGGAATGTCTCGCCCCTCGCGGAACAATGTTCCGGGGCGCCCTTCCTTCTCTTCTTCAGTGGCAATCCAATCCACAAGCCACTGCGGAAGACTTTCCATCTTTACCTACTCTTTTCCTTCTTTATATTCAGGTACGATGGGATCATAAGCTATTTTGACGGGCTCAGACAAATGCTCATATTCCATTATTATCACATCGTCATATGTTAGCCTATGGTACCTGATTGTCAGTCTGTCCTTAGTCAATCTGCTAATACCGGTAATCACTTCAGGGTCTCTCACCAACATTATGCCCCCTCCGTTTAAATACCAATGAGACCTTTGTAAGCAAAGCGCAGGCTCATCTTTATTATCTGTGAGATAAAAGTACGTTACAGACTTTAGGTCTTCAGAACTTTGCGGGTCTGTCCCATCAGAGAACCATACACCATGATTCGTTCTGACGCCATCCTTTACCATAATCCAATAGCCCGGCAGCAAAGAGGCATCCAGACTGGACGATGCTCTTGATTCGTCATCGTCACCGCTGCATCCCGTGAATGCGAACAGGACGCATGTGAAACACAAAAACAGTATTCTTTTCATTTTTCTATGTATTATAAGTTTTCTTCTTTATTAATACAGACGAAGCGAAACATTGCTCGGCAATAATCCTTTTAACTGAAGTTTCGGTTGTTTACTACAACAACGAATTCAACCAATATGTCGAATATGAATCAAGGCATCGAAGATGCGACGAATGTAGTCGAATGCTACGATTCGAATGATTCGTTGGCCGAATGCGGCCATTCGCTTTGTGCCGTGGTTCTATTCGGATAATTCGTGTTATTCGTTGTTGCAGAGAAGTCATGGCGTGGCATCTCTATTCCAGAAACTTCCGCTTTTACTATTATAACGATTGGGCAATGAAAAGTTTGCACCCCTCTGCCGTGTTTTAATATAATTTTGCACAAAGTCGTGTAGCGTCGTCTTCTTTTTCTTAGAATTCATCAATTCCCGCCTGCGTCAGGTGGCCAGCGATTGTTGGTTCCACCGAACACCCGCCGAAGCGGGGTTGTAATTTTCAGCAAAAATAAATACATTTCTTATAACTTCCAAATTTAGGATGGTTGTTTTGTTCATCAAAATTGAGAAAGATGGCTCTTTTGCTTTTGTTAGGTTGTTGAAAAACAGCGTGTTATAAAAGTTTTTCATCAAAATTCATCAAGACTGTTGTAGCGCATGAAGAAGGTTGGTTTTCAACGGATGGGCTTCTTTTTTCCCGAACAGCTTTTCGTTTGCCCGTGCCTTAGCATTGGATATTGTTGAGGCCGAAGTGTCCGACAAGATAGATATGGCAAATTCCGGGATGTCGAGAATGAGGAGAATACATATTCGTTGTTCCAACTGAGAGAGGGCTTTTCCTTTTGCGAAGCTCTTGTAGGTGACTGGTAAATCTTTGCTGAATTGTGATGTAAGCAATTTCCACTCTGATTCTGTGGGCACAGTCCTTTCGGTCTTGCCAGAAGCTTTTTTCACAAACAACAGGGCAATGGGACTGTTCAAGAAATGATCCAAGTGGTTATTATGGGTTCTGGTTTCTTCTTTCCCTTTGTATGTCTGATTCTCGGATGTCAATTGTGCAATAGTCTTTGTCAGTTCGTTTAATTTCCTCTCTTTCTCGGCAATCACACTTTCATAGTCTTGACCTTTGAGTTTTTCTAATTCTTCCTGTATGTTGCTACGGGTGGTTATGGCTGTAAGAAGGTCGTTTTCAAGCTTTGTGACCCTTGCTGTCCTGATTCTCTGTTTTTTGTAGTAAATCCATATTGTCATGATTATCAGCAGAACTGCCAAAAGAATGATGTATGTTGCACTTGCTTTTGCCCTGTCTGCTCTTTTCCTTTGCTTCTCCAGCTCTTTTTGACTTTTGCTGTAGTTGTAAGTTGCTGTCATTCTCGCTACAACTTCCCGATCGTTGAGCGCAATGGAAGAATCGTTGACCATGCAATATAAAAAAGCATACTTCGCGATGGAGTCGGCTTGATGGCGTTTGCTGAATACGCTCAAGAGCCCTCTGTACATGGGATCTTGATGGACATAGTCCATGCCTTGGAAATAGATTTTTCGATAATAGAATTCAGCCGAGTCGAGCATATTGTTTTCCTCATAATACTTGCCTTTGTAGTAATAGTATTGGCGTTGCGATGGCGGCAGTTCATGATGTTGGTCGAACAAATCAGATTGAGCCTCAAACTGATCCATCAGTGTCTTGGCCTCTGCCATGCGTTGGGGATTCTCTGTATATAGGTGCAACAAAGCTCTTGAATACCGCAATGCTTGCTGAGTGTATCCGTTTTTCCTATATTGCTCAATTGCTGACTTCAACACTATCTCCGCACTGTCTTTCTTGTTCAATAAAATATAAGCACCAGCGGTCATAGCCAGATTATAGATGCCCCATTCTGTCTTGCCGGCTCGGAAAGCATAATGGCTTGCTTTCTTATGGGCCTCTATTTCATTGGTTAACAGTAGCTGGGAACGAAAAACAGTGGCCATTTGAGAATAAATGCAATCTAATGTATAGAAATTGAAGTCGCTCAGAGTGGTGTCGGCAGCCTCGACAGCATCCTGATAACAGCTGATAGCGCGCGGTGCATCCCCCATGTCACTGTAAGCTCTGCCCAAAAGGTAGTGAGCCAGCATGCGCTCATTGACGGTTCCGTGGCGGTCGAAATAATCGGCAAGAAGTTTCCCGTCTGTGTCTGAGGTGAACACAGAATCAGCCTTGTTAAGGGCATCGGTGCGTAGCAGCAGGTACTGCATGCGGAAATGGCGGTTGAAGTCAGCCTCGTGCTTTCCGAGGCTGTCGAGGACGCGCAAGGCGGAGTCGGGGTGTTGGCTCATCATGGCTTCTGCCCGCGCCAGCGCGTCGCGGTACTCCTTTCTTGGGCCGCAGGAAAGAAGTACGAAAAGAGCCACGGGGATGGCTAGTCCCCACAGAGCGATGAAAGCTATGTGTTTCATGTTTGTCGGTTGGGAAATCTGGTTCGCTGAGGATTCTCTCGCCTTGCGTCGGGCTTGTGTGGGCGGTTGTCTATTTGGCTGTTTCCGTGCGCAGTGCGAGGGCCCGGTTTTCAGCAGCTTCCATGATTTCGCGCTCGCCGGGGCCCTTGTCGTTGATGCCGCAGAGGTGGAGGATGCCGTGGATGATGACGCGGTGGAGTTCCTCGTCGTAGTCCTTTCCGAACTTCAGTGCATTGGTGCGCACGGTGTCGAGGGAGATGACGAGGTCGCCGTTGAGCGTGTCGCCTTCGCAATAGTCGAAGGTGATGATGTCGGTGTAGTAGTCGTGGCCGAGATACTCGTTGTTTACTTCGAGGATTCGCTCGTCGTTGACGAACATGTATCCCACTTCGCCCACGCGCCGTCCGTAGGTGGCTGCCACGCGTCGAATCCATGCTGTGGTTTCGCGTCGGCGAATGCTGGGCATGCGTACGCCGTCGGTGTTGTAGGTGATCATAGGTTTTGTTTTTTAGGTAAGAAATTGCTCACATCCACTCCGAAGTGGGCCAGTTCGCGCAGTGCGCTCGACGACACGGAGGCCAGTTCGGGCTCGGTGTAGAGCAGGATGGTTTCGACGCCGCCCAGTCGGCGGTTGAAGTCGGCCTGCCACTGCTCGTACTCGAAGTCGCTGACCGAGCGTACGCCCTTGACGATGAACTGTGCGCCCTCGTCGCGGGCAAAGTCCATGGCCAGTCCGAAATAGGGTTTCACGCTGACGGCTGGCACGTCGGCGTAGAGTTGCTCAATTGCGGCCATGCGTTGGGCTGCCGGGCTCATGTTGGGTTTGTGTACGTTGTCGCCCACCACGCCGATGACCAGTTGGTCGAACAGTGGCAGTGCGCGCCTCACGATGGAGGCGTGTCCGATGGTGAAGGGGTCGAAAGTGCCCACAAAAATGGCTTTTCTCATTGGTTGTTCTTTGTTTTTCATTTCATAGCCTCCTTTAGGTCGGCCAGTGTGAGTTCGGTGAGGTCGCGGTTGGATGGGTTGCTCACCCGGCTCAGTCGGTTGGCCTGGCACTGTATGGCTTTTTCAAAGAGGTTGCGCGCATAGCGGGCGTTGCCGAAGTTTCGGTCTTTGTGCTCCACGGTGTATTCGAGCGACTTTTTCAGGAATTCGGCAGCCTCGCGGGTGATGTTGTACTCGTTTTTGCGCAGGTACATCTCGAAAATCTTGTACAGTTCGTCGGCCGTGTAGTCGGGGAAGTTGATGTAGCGGTTGAAACGCGACTGCAGTCCCGGGTTGGAGTTGATGAAGCGTTTCATCTCGTTGGTGTATCCTGCCACGATGACCACCAGTTTGTCGCGGTCGTCCTCCATGCGCTTGAGCAGGGTGGCCACAGCCTCGGCCCCATAGTCGTTTTTGCTCTCGCCCTGGGTGATGGCGTAGGCCTCGTCGATGAAGAGCACTCCGTTGAGTGCCGAGTCGCAGAGGGCGTTCACGCGCGGTGCCGTCTGCCCCACGTACTGCCCGATGAGTCCCGATCGGTCGGTTTCCACCAAGTGGCCTTTCTTGAGGATGCCCAGGTCCTTGTAGATGCGTGCCACGATGCGTGCCACAGTGGTCTTGCCCGTGCCGGGGCTGCCGGTGAACACCAGGTGGTAGGACAGTTTGGGGCTTTTCAGCCCCTGTTTCTCGCGCATTTTCTGCACCTTGACGAAGTTGGCCAGCGAGTGTACTTCCTGCTTCACCTTCTCCAGTCCAATCAGGCTGTTCAGTTCCTCGTAGGGGTTGGTTTCGAGTGGCGCGTTTATTTTGGTGCTGTCGATGGCTTTGTCGTCAACGCCCTCGCTGCGTATTTTGAACTCGAAACCGTTGCCCTTCTTGCCCGCCTTGTGGAAGACAATGCCGTTCTGGTCGGTGACTTCTTCGCTTTCCTCCTTGTCGCTGTCATCTGTGGCTACCGCCACCAAGGTGATGATGCCCATCATCAGAAACACCGCACACACGGCGACGATGATGATAGTGAGTTGCTTGTTGGTAAATTTTGCCATTGTCGTGTAGCTTTGTTGGTTGTTGGTTCCTAACTCTTAACGCCTAACTCTTAACTCCTAACTCTTAACTCCTAACTTTCTTACTCCCCCATATAAAATATAAGGTAGCAGATAGCACACGAGGTCGCCCACGTCGAACGTGCCAGGCACAAGCCCCATGGCTTGCATCAGCTCGGAAACGGCCCCCGCCAGGGGAACCGGCAAGGCGGCCAACAGCCGCCAGTGCGCGGCGCGCCCCTGCGTCAGCCAGTCTGTCAGCACTATGTAGGCTGCGGCCCACAATCCACCCGGCGCGCTGAACACCACCCATTCGGGTGGCTGCAGCCCGCTGGCGGCCAGACGCAGACGGTCTGTCCATGGACCCATGCCCACAGCGTCGGCCACCACGAAGAGCAGCAGGGTGCGCGGTCGGAACAACACATAGGCCATGCCGCCCAGAATCAACAGCAGCAGGCTGAGCCACGGTTGGAGTCGGTGTTGCATAGGGCAGAGTTGTTTGTTTTGCAAAGATACAAATAAGTGAGCAAAAAGAAAAACGAAAAATGCCTTTTTTGCGTTTTTTCTTTTTCGAACGGGCGTATCTTCTCAAAAGATAGAAATAAGTGGGCAAAAGAAAAGCATTCAGGCAAAAAAGACTTACTTTTCTTGAATTTTATAAAACCGTTGTCGTTTTTTTAAAAAACTTATTTACTAAAGGATATTATAAGTTAAGACTCTCGGCGGAAACAGCCAACCGAGCCAAAACAATGCTATCTTTGCAGAGTCCAAGCAGGAGGTGACGTGGGACACGTCACAGACCGTGAATTTGTGACGTGGGACACGTCACCTCCTACCGCAAAACAGATGAAAAACTTTTAGTTATATAGAAGGCATGAAACACCATGCACGACACTGGTTCTACTTGCTCGTGATGCTCTGCGAAAACGCTGCGGCACAATCTTCTGTGCCTGCCGACAGTACAGCCACCACGCCCGCGCCCGCCGACAGCGCGCGTGGCGAACGTACCATTGTCGTGGCCGACATGGAAACGCACACGCCCGTGCGCCAGGTGCTGGTGTTTCTGCCCAACCGCGAGAGTGTGCGCACCAACTACCGCGGCGAGTTCGTGCTGCGCACCGACTCGTTTGAGCTGCTCCGCCTGCGCCACCCCAAATACCACGAACTAAGGGTGACACCCGCCGAGCTGGCGCGCGAGGACACGCTCTTGTTGCTGCCGCGCGAGCACAGTGTGGGCGAGGTGGTGGTCTATGGGCACAACAAGACTGACCAGGCCAAGCTCAACGCCTTTCACAACCAGTTGCAGAACGGAATGGGGGAAGAGCTGCGCGCGCGAGCTAAAAAGCCCGGCATCAACTTCGACTTCGGCGAACTTACTGACTTCAAGGGCCGCGCCCGCCGTAAGCGCGCCGAGCGCATCAAACGTTCGCTGGAGAAATACTGAGCGGGGGAGGGCGCAGGGAAATGAAGTCACACTGATTTCATGGATGCCACGGATGGGAAAATCGGCGTGCGTTTGTTAATTCCGAAAAAGTCCGAAAAGACGAAAAGGACAAAAACGGTGTGAGATAGGTAATTCCGAAAAAGTCCGAAAAAGTCCGAAAAATTCCGAAAAAGTCTGAAAAGACGAAAAGGACAAAAAATAGGTGTGCGAATCATTCGGGGCGTTGATTGCTGCCCCAAAAAGAACTACTCCGTGGCCCATAGCTCTTTCAGCACGGGCAGTGAACGCAACTCGGGGAAGTTGGGCACGTGCAGACGGTAGTAGTGCAGGAGCACGTCGATGATGCGGTTGCGGTCGGCATGGCTCATGCGGAAGAGGTGCATGGAGTCGTAGTTCATGCGCATGAGTGTGCTGATGCGCTGGGCGTCGGCAGGGGCCAGGAAGTCGGTGTGCAGAGGTGCTGCATGGCAGAAGTTGGCGGCGCGCAAGTCGAAGAAATCGCCCTCGGCGTAGTGCTCGATGTTGGGAAAGAAACCCACGAAGCGGGTGAGTCGCATGAGAAATACCAGATGGAAGTTGGCGAACGAGGCGGTACAACTGTCGAGCCACAGCAGGCTGCTCTCGATGTAGGCAAAGAGTGCAGCGTTCTGCTGTTCGGCGCGCGTGGCGTAGCAGAGGAACTCGGCCAGAAAGAGCGTGATGCTCAGTTTGCGCGCGTCGAAGGGAATGGAGCAATAGGGTTGGCGCAGATGAGCCTCGGTGAGGGTTTGCAGCTGTGCTGTGGGGCGGCGCTCGTAGCTGGCGTCGAGCAGCGTCATGGGTTGCAGCAGCTGTTTGGCCACCTTGCCGCGGGCGGCGCGGCCTCTCGGCGGTTTCCCCGGTCGGGTGGCGCTGACCACGAACGAGACGCGGCCTTCCTGTTCGGTGAGCATATCGACAATGAGCTTCTGCTCGCCGTACTTGAAACTGTGGAGCACGATGGCGCGGGTTTCTATGAGCATTACGAAATTTTATACAACTAGAAGTTATTCGTCTGTTTTTGCAGTAGGAGGTGACGTGAGACACATCACGGTCCGTGAATATGTGGTGTGGGACACGTCACCTCGTTACTTGGACACTGCAAAAGTAGCACAAACCTGCGAAACGGCAAAGCAAAACTGCCAAAAAAAGACGCGCCCAAATGGCGAAATGAAACCTTACGGACGGCAAAAAGCCACAATGACCACCCCGAAAAGCACCCCAAAAACGCCCGAAAAGCACAAAAAAGAGCCTTTTGGACAAAAAAGATGAAGGAAAATTTGGTGGGATGAAAGATTTGCAGTACCTTTGCATCCGCAAAAATACCCCATGGTCCCTTCGTCTATCGGCTAGGACGAGAGATTTTCATTCTCTAAAGAGGAGTTCGACTCTCCTAGGGACTACACTCAAATCCGCCATCTGCACAGCCAAGTGCTACCGCCCAAGGGCGGGACAAGGTGACGGAAAGTTTTGTGAAAAGGCGTTGCCTTTCCAGAATTTGCCCGGGCTGTCCTCGAGACGCAAGACCCTCAGGCTTTAGTATTAACCCTTCATCAACAAAAACAATTTAAAAAAAATGGCAAACCACAAATCGTCACTCAAGAGAATCCGTCAGACAAAGGTCAAGAACGTTCACAACAAGTACTACGCCAAGACCATGCGCAACGCTGTTCGCAAACTGCGCGCCATGACGGACAAGGATGAGGCCGTGAAGCTCTATCCTAGCGTACAGAAAATGCTCGACAAGCTGGCAAAGCGAAACATTATCCACAAGAACAAGGCATCGAACCTCAAGTCGAGCCTCGCTCTGCACATCAACAAGCTGGGATAATCGCACGACGGCATTTGCTGTAGGCAAATCAATATTCAAAGGCTGGCACCCGCATGCATGCG
>DFFM01000016.1:40743-42333 GCA_002369515.1 Prevotella sp. UBA3776
TGCGGGTGCCAGCCTTTTGTCGTATGTTTCTTCACGCCTGCCAGGAAAGACCGTTTTTTTTAAAGTCTTTTTACATCTGAGATTTCGCCAAACCACATATTTTTAGTAACTTTGCGCACTATAAACAGAACAACAAAAAATGGCAGAAATACAAGAAAACCAAAGCAACTATTCGGCCAGTAACATTCAAGTGCTCGAAGGACTTGAGGCTGTCCGCAAGCGTCCGGCCATGTATATTGGCGACATCAGCGAAAAAGGATTGCACCATTTGGTAAACGAGACCGTTGACAACTCTATCGACGAGGCCATGGCAGGCTTCTGTACCCATATAGAAGTGACCATCAACGCGGACAACTCCATCACCGTGCAGGACAACGGCCGTGGCATTCCCGTTGACGAGCACGAAAAAATGCACAAGTCGGCCCTCGAAGTGGTCATGACGGTGCTGCATGCCGGAGGCAAGTTCGACAAAGGCTCCTACAAGGTCAGCGGCGGTCTGCACGGCGTGGGCGTGAGTTGTGTGAACGCACTGTCTTCGCACATGCTTTCGCAGGTTTTCCGCGACGGGAAAATCTATCAGCAGGAGTACGAGAAGGGCAAACCGCTCTACCCCGTCAAGGTGGTGGGCGAAACCGAACTGAGGGGTACGCGACAGCAGTTCTGGCCCGACGCCACCATCTTCACCACCACCACCTATCAGTGGGACATCATTGCCCGCCGCATGCGCGAGCTGGCATTCCTCAATGCAGGCATCACCATCACGCTGACCGACCTGCGTCCCGACGACGAAGGAAAGACCAAGCAGGAGGTGTTCCACGCCAAGGAGGGCCTGAAGGAGTTTGTGCGCTATGTCGATAGGCACCGCACCCACCTCTTCGACGATGTCATTTACCTCAAGACCGAAAAACAGGGCATTCCCATCGAGGTGGCCGTGATGTACAACACCGACTATTCAGAGAACATCCATTCCTATGTGAACAACATCAACACCATAGAAGGCGGCACCCACCTCACCGGTTTCAGAATGGCGCTCACCCGAACGCTGAAGAACTATGCCGACCAGGACCCCGCCATCTCCAAGCAGATAGAAAAGGCGAAGATAGAAATTGCCGGCGAGGACTTCCGCGAAGGACTGACAGCCGTCATCTCCATAAAGGTGGCCGAGCCGCAGTTTGAGGGCCAGACCAAGACCAAACTGGGCAACTCGGAGGTGACAGGAGCCGTGCAGCAGGCTGTGGGCGAGGCGCTCTCGTTCTATCTGGAGGAACACCCCAAGGAAGCCAAGCTGATATGCGACAAGGTGGTGCTGGCCGCCACGGCACGTATCGCCGCCCGCAAGGCGCGCGAGAGTGTGCAGCGCAAGAACCCCATGAGCGGTGGCGGGCTGCCCGGCAAGTTGGCCGACTGCTCGAACAAGGATCCCAAGGACTGCGAGATATTCCTCGTCGAGGGTGACTCCGCCGGTGGCTCGGCCAAGCAGGGGCGCGACCGCCACTTCCAGGCCATTCTGCCGCTTCGCGGAAAAATCCTGAATGTGGAGAAAGTGCAGTGGCACCGCGTGTTCGAAGCCGAGTCGGTGATGAACATCAT
>DFFM01000016.1:42501-90251 GCA_002369515.1 Prevotella sp. UBA3776
GATGGCTCGCACATCGACACGCTCATCATGACGCTCTTCTACCGGTTCATGCCGCGCGTCATCCAGGAGGGCCACCTCTACATCGCCACACCGCCGCTCTACAAGTGTACTTTCAAGAAAGTGAGCGAATATTGCTACACCGAGCAGCAGCGTCAGGCTTTCATCGACAAATACGTGGCCGGCGACGAGAACTCGTCGCAGCTGCACACGCAACGCTACAAAGGTTTGGGCGAGATGAACCCCGAGCAGCTGTGGGAAACCACCATGGACCCCGCCAACCGACTGCTCAAGCAGGTGACCATCGAGAATGCCGCCGAGGCCGACGAGATTTTCTCGATGCTCATGGGCGACGACGTGGAACCACGGCGCGAGTTCATCGAGCAAAATGCCACCTATGCCAACATCGACGCATAAAATCTAACACACAGACATACACACCGAGAGCTGCCCTCGCAATGACGCGGAGGGCAGCTCTTTTTTTTGCTGGGCCTGTTCAGCGCGCTATCACGCTCATTCCCGCAGGATAGCGCAGCCGGAAGGTGACACGCTCGCAGCGCGAAAAGAAATCCATGCCCAGGCGGCTGTCGTAGCTTATGCCGTCGAGGACAGACATCTGTGGCAGGGCAACGACGCTGCGGCCCACCGCCAGGTCGAATTGCGGGAAAAGGCGCTCGCTGCCCGATGTGGCGCCGCCCCAGCCTTCGAAGTGTACTGCGCGCTCAGGAAGATAGCTGGCTACATAGTTGCGCTGGGCCTCCAACTGCTGAAGCGAAAGCGCACTGTGGGTGGCCCCCATGTCGGGAATCAGCGAGAGCCAATGGCCTTGGTGAAGAACCTGAACGAGCAAGCCGTTCTCCGAAAAACCCATGCTCAGGTTGGCTTCTTGAACAGCCAAATCGGGTGTAACCGTGATGGTGTTGGTTCGAAAGTCCATTTGCAAGCATCCCATGGCTTCCATTACGGGCTGGCCGACGATGGCCGCCAAGTGGACTGTAGCATCATTGCCGACCACGGTCTGATTGTCTGCACCGGGTGCGTCCATGATGCAGAAGGGAACATTCCGCAGCATGAAATCGCCCATTTCAACGCTTTCGGCCAAAGCCATCTGTCCGCGATTTTCGCCCATTCCATCGAAGGAAACCGATGTTCCCAAGGGCTTCAGGTGCAATGTGGCGGCCATTTGGCTGCTCACCACGTTCAGCGTTGCCCCGGTGTCGAAGGTGAAATCCACGTTCTGTCCGTTCACCCGCGAGGGAATGCGCACGGCCACCGACCGCCCTCCGTCCTCGCCCACCGAATCCAAGCGGAAAGGAATGGTGGCTACTTCTCGGTTTGGCCGATTGAGCCGCAACCGCTTATAGACCGAGAACAGCTGCCGATAGCGTTGGAAGATGAGTTTCATGCTGAAGGTGTCGTGCTGCGCGAGGTACTTGGAAAGCACCTTTTCGGCTTTCTTGTGTTGGCCGCTGCGGTGATACTGCAACGCCAGCCCGAAAGTCAGTTGTTCCTGAGTGGAAATGTCGATGAAATGGGCGTTTTTCTTCAAGGCACGCTTCATGAGGCGGGCACTTTTCTTGCTGTTTCCTTGACAACCCGCACGATAGGCCGTGGCCAATTGTCTCATCCCCTTGCTCATGCTGTCCGAGCGCAAGTCGAGAAGCCTAGCCAAAGCCAGTCCGTCGTTCGTCTTCATGAGCTCCGTCGCCAGCCGGTCCGTCGGTGTCGGGGATTGGCCGGTCTGGGTTGTGGCTGCAATGGGCCCGCCCGCCAGCATGAGCACCAGCGGCAGCAGGCGGCCGAGCGACTGCCGGCGGACAGCAAACCGTCGCAGGATGATTTGGAAAGAAAGCCTTGGCGTGTTCATGGGCTTGGCGAAATGGGGTAAAAACAGTCGGTATGATGCTGGTGCAAATATAGCTGAAAAAAGCATGGAAAACAAGAGAAAAGGCCGATTTTTGCTGCAAAAAGCCCCTAAAAACCGACGAAAAAGGTCATTTGGCACGAAATGGCCAGTTTTTGTCATTTTTATCCTATCAAGTTTGGCCGAATTGTAGTTACTTTGCAAACAGAACGAAACAGCACACGTTCGAGTGGTTGTAAGCAACTAAACAATTGTGGGAGCCTGACGCAATGCGTCGGCAAAAGTGCCCCCTGGGGGGCGTGGAGGATTAAGACAAGTGGCCTGAAGCAGAAGGCCAAGGCAGGTTGTAAGCAGCTAAACAAAAATGGGATACGGCAAGACAACATGTAATAAGTATTTTTTTTATTATTTTTCTCGTAAAAAACAATCCCCACTTTGCTGTGAAGCAAAGTGGGGATCTTGGTTTTTTGTGCGGGTGCCGAAAGAGCCATTGGCACTTTGCGCCGTTTGCTGAGGCTGCGCGCATCGCGTTTTTTTCTTTATCTGACGCCGCCGCCACCGCCGCCGCCGGAGAAGCCGCCACCGCCGCCCCACGACGAGAATCCTCCGCCGCCCGATGCGCGTCGGGCCTGAGCCTCGCGCTGTGCAATGGCATGGTTGATGCGGTTGGTGCCGTTCCAAGCCGCAGCCGAGTAGTTGGGCAGGATGATGGTGCTGGCATCCAGCTGTCTCGAAATCTTGTCGAGTTGGAAGAACTCCGGATTGAGCTGCTTCATGTCCTTGCGCACTTGGTCGGCACAGCCGAAGAGTGTGGCAAAGACCAGATATTCTTTCCACAGGGTCACCTCTTGGGCATGTCGCTCGTTGGAGAGGGTGAACTCCTTCAGGAACTTGCGGAATCCCAGCAGTTCGCGCGTGGCGTCGAACTCTTTCTTTATCATGGATACCGTGGTTTCGTCATTGATGGTTTTGGCAAAGGTTTCCAGATTTTCGGCGTTGATGCTCATGAAGCGCGTCAGCTCCTTGGGCTGCAGGAGTCCGTCGGCGCCTGCTGCTCTGCTGAATATCTGGTAGAGCTTGGTCTGAAGATAAGCGTCTTTGCCTACCAGATTGTCGCGCGACGGTTCTTTTCCTATGCCCAACAATTGGCCCGTCTTGCCCGAATTGGCGTAGCGTACGTCCTTGATGACGAGTGAGCCGTCGTAAATCATGCGCAGCACGTAGGCGCCCAGCAGATTCTCGGTGCTGACACCCTTGTAGCTGAGTTTCTGCAGCGACATCTGCGAGTGCTTCAGATCGCCCTTGAACGGCGGCTCCCTGAACCAGAGCAAGTCTTTCTCGAGTGCCTTCTTGAGTTTTCGTTTTTCCCACCACTTATAGATATACACAACGGCAGGAATGACGAACAGAAGGACTACGAAGATCAGGATGGTGACGAGGTCGGACCACGCCAGGTCTTCATCGCTGGTGTAGTCGCTGCCTTCGAAGGCTTTTTCCTTGAGCGTGTCGAAACTGCTCTCGGTTTCCAGTTCGGGGTGGAACACGCCCTTCTCGAACCGGCACATCACAATCATGGCACTCTCGTCGATGAACGGTTCGGTGGTGGTGGCCGTCACACAACTGTCGCCAATCTCCACTTCGCCCCTGTAGCGGAAGGCCCATGCCCTGACGCTGTCGGACGACAGCGGCAGTTGCTCGTAGTTGCCGTTGGCAATCTTGGCCTTGACGATTTTCACCTGTGCATATTCGGGCAGCGGCTTGATGCCCGGGTTCACGAACATGTAGTTGAACCCGTCGGCATCGGCAAAGCCCCGCAGCAGGTTGGTCACCCTGTAGGTGGTGAAGTAGGTGTGGTCGCCCGAGCTGCCTACACCCCAACAAATCTCCACGCCACCGTTGCCTTTGTAGATGATGCCGCACTTGCCCGCTTTCTGGCTGCGGCTGCGGTCCACATCCCATTCGCCTTCGTTCACGTATTTGTGGTTTTGCTCTTGCACATCGAGCAGTTCGACCTCGCTCCCGTTAAGATTGCCGATGGGGATGTAGATTTCGGTGCCTTCATCGCCGATATACATGTCGCGCATCTCGTTGATGATGGCATCGCCGTTGTCGAGCAGGTTGACCGTCACGTAGAGCCTGCGCAGCTGGTGGGCATTGGCAGAAAGCAATACCGCCATGAGCATTGCCACAACGGCAATGCCCCGGCGGATATGGATGAAATGTCTGTTCATAGCACAAGGTTTTGATATAGGCCTTGCTTTGTCTGTTCAGACAAACTGACAGCCTGACTTACTTGAATGCCTCGTCAAGGTTGGGATAGCTCTGTTTCTTCTCCTCGTCCACCTTGAGATATTCCTTCTCGCCGAAGTTGAGCATGTTGGCAACGAAGCTCGACGGCCACTGGCGAACCATGCGGTTCATCTTGGTAGCCGTGTCATTATAGACCATACGGCTCATGCGCACCTTCTCCTCGTACTGGTTGATGCTGTCCATGGTTTTGTTGTACTGCTCGTTGGCCTTCAGCTCGGGGTAAGCCTCGTGTACCACCATCAGTCGGCCGAGCACCTCGCTCAGGGCACCCTGCTGCTCGTTGAACTGCTGGGGAGTGGTTACGGGGCCGCTCTGTCGGCGGGCTTCGATGGCTTTGATGATGGTTTCCGACTCATGTTTGCTGTACTGGGCAGTCATCTTGGCCAATGCCATGACGGCATCCCAACGCGAGTTGAGCTGGACGGCTATCTGGCTGAACGCATTCTTGCAGAGCTCGTCCAAATTGACCAGCTGGCGCTGGGTGTTGAAAATGTAAAGGCCAATCAACAGGGCAATTCCGAGAATGATGACTAACAAAATTACTAGTGCTGTTACCATAGTTTTATGTGTTTTGGTGATTATTCATGTGCAAATATAGGGAAATAACGCGAAACGGCCAAGGAAAAACGGACTTTTTCTTTAAAACCGAAAGCAAATGTGGAATTTTTTTTGTTACTTTGCATAGAGAACAACATCACACTAAACATTTCGATGCTATGAAAAGAATCTTTTTGACATTTGCCACAGCCGCTCTGCTCGTTGTGGCGGCTTGCAGCGACAAGAAAAACAGTGGCGGAAACACCGTTGCCGCCGCGCCCGCCTACTCGACCCAAGCCGCCGCCGCGCCTGCCGCCGCACCGGTTGCCCAGGCGGTGACACTCGACGGCGTGAGCCAGCTCGTGGGCTGGGGGACGGGTCCCATGAAAGTGACCAAAAACGCCGATGAAATCGTTCTTTCTGATGCCGATGGATACTACCAGCTGAAGCTAAAATACGAAGGCGACGGCGTTTATCAGGAAACATCCAAGAAGAAGGACCAGATGGGACAGAGCGCCAAGTTCAAGGTGCAGAAAGTGGGCGATGTCGTCACGCTGTCGGCCTTCGACGGCGACATTCTGCTCTTTGCGCTTGTGAGTTTTGACAAGTTGAAGAATTTCAAGGACAAAGGCTACAAGCGAATATTGACCAGCCGTTTCGAGCCCTATCAGGGCCGCCCCGTCACCATTACCAACGACGTGATGAAGGGGCTTCCGCTGCCCGACTGTCCCGACATGACCTATTTCTTCATAGAGGACGACCGTGGAGGGCTCAGCGACAAAATCCGCCTTTCGCCCGGCCGTTACCACTTGGCGTTCCATGCTGCCGACAACGGCGTCAATCTGTACTTCTGTGGCATCAAGCCCGAAACGGGCGAACTCGAAGAATTCACCGACGACGAGAACATCGTCAGCCTGCGCTATGCCAAGGATCCCGGCTGGCCTTGGCTCAGCACCGATGTGCTCGACTCCGACTTCATTGTCTTTAATTTCGAAAAGGCATGGTGGAAGGTGATGCTCGCCAAACTGAAGGAACGACAGCAGCCCACCGACATCGAACAGTGGAACCGCGCTCTGCTCGAAAACCTCATTGCCCACAGCGACCCCTTCACAGGCCTGGATAGCACCGACACGGAATAGCAGCCCTCCCATGTCTGTTTTTCTTTGGCTCCGCACCGCGAGACGGAAACGTCTCGCGGTGCGGAGTTTTTATTACGGTGCTTTGCGAAAATATCTCCCGACGCCATGAAAATATCTCCCGACACCATGAAAATATCTCCCGACGCCATGAAAATATCTCCCGACGCTGCGAATGAATTCTCTAGAGAATTTGAACGCAACGTCGAGAGATTTTTTTCCCTCACTGGGCAACGTGAGTTTAATGCTCGGGAATGGAAGCGAAACGTCAGTCGGATTTAACACTTAACTACGGTTTCGGGAGTTCTTTTCGGCAACGGGATTTGAAGAAGACCCACGATGAATGCAGTGTTTTTGCGAATTGACGCATTGACAGTTTGTGATTTTACTACTTTTCGCTTTATGCGTGGATGTTTGAGGACGCGAGAGAATTTGCAAGCTGATTTGCTATTCGGTCTGTTCGATAAATTGGTTGTCTGGACATGCGGAAATATAAATAGGTATGTGATGGAAAAATGGGGGAGATAATGGGGAGGTTACAGACCCCACCCCCATCCCCTCCCCTTGAGGGGCGGGGAGATTCCGCGCAGGGAATAGAGGAGATGGAGTTCACCTCATATCTCTCCTCTTGTGGGGCGGGGAGATTCCGCACAGGGGATGGGGGAGATGGAGTTCTGGTGGTGGTAGATTCCGCGCAGAGTGATGGGGAGATGCTGCTTTCTATTTTTCATGGTGTTTGTTTAATGAATGAGAAGGGCAGACAGTATTTTATCTTTATTCCTTTTCCCATTCGCTTGGCGGGATACCAGCGTGGCATGATGCTCACCAGTCGCAAGGCCTCGGCGTCGAGCAGGGGGTGGACGCTCTTGATGACCTTCGCATTGCTGAGCGTTCCGTCCTCGTTGATGATGAAGGTAACGATGACGCGTCCTTGTAGGCAAGTATCGGCCAATTCATCGGGATAGTGCATGTTTTCATCTATCCATTCCCGCAAAGCCGTAACACCACCCCGAAAGCCGGGCATGGTTTCGTATAATTCGCACCAAATGTGGTTTTTGCTGCTTGCGGCGGTGTCTGTGTTGATGGTGTCGCGATGGGCTACGTTCGTTTTTCCTTCTATGGAGGCTGTAGGTTCCGAACTGCCGATGAAATGGGCGTTTTGGGGAATTGCCGTTGCGGTCTGCACGACGCAGCAAACGGAAATGGCCGCCACCGCAAGGGTTGGCAAAGTTCTGAGCATGGTTGCTTGTTTCATGATGGATGCTGTTTAAACATTATTTTATTGAAGTTTCTATAGCCCGCTTTCTAGGAGTTGGCGGGAGTTAACCGTAGTTAACGAGCCTCTGGCTCGTGGAGATGGCTGACAATACCCTTCTAATGGAGAACTAATGTCCGTTAACTTCGCAGCCTAAAAGACAGCTAACTTCCGATAACTCCTGCTAACTCCTGACATGTGAAAGTTGAGTATTATATAGATTCACCATGACACAATTACAAAAAAAATCCCCCGATGTCAATTGACACCGGGGAATTGACACAATCGCTGTTCTTATTATGTTGAATATCAGATGTTTGACCGCTCGCTGTGGCTGACATTGACACGTTTTGTGCGTTTACCAGTTGTCGGTGCGGAAGGGGAAGAGGGGCAATCCGGCAGCGTTTTTGAGGTTGCCCAGTTGGAAGTTTCGGAAACAGTAGCGCACGGCCACGGGCTTCTTCACTTCGGGCGAGCTGATGCGGATGGTCTCGTCCCAGTAGCCGCCGCCTGGCTGCCAGAAGTGGACGGCCTTGGCGGGATGGAACACGCGGTCGTCGCCGGCCACCTCGAAGCCTTGGATGTCCTCAAAGCGGCTGATGGCCCCGAGGTCGTTTTCGAGATGGATGTCCACGTAGTCGCCGGTGACGCGCATGTCCTTGAACGAGGGGCTCATGCATCCCAGCTGCTCCATGCCGTAGGTTTTGTTCAGAGCCAGATAGGCCAGTCGCTGTCCCACGGGTTTCTTCTGTGCGGGGTGAATCTGTGTGGTTTCGTAGGGATAGGCCAAGTCGTTGGTGCAAACCAGCCCGCTGTTGGGAATGATTTTCGAGGCTTTGTATTGCTGTTCGCGCAGCCGAGCACCGGCGTCGCCGTTGAGGTCATCGTACCAATAGGGAGCAATCTCGACAAAGTAGAAGGGTATTTCGCCCAGGGCGAACTGGCTGCGCCACTGTTCGACGAGCAATTTCATTCGCTCGCTGTACTGGTTGCCAGGGTCGCCCACGTTGGAGCATCCCTGATAGTAGAGGATGCCCTTGACGGTGAAGTTCAGTATGGGGTTGAACGTTCCGTTGCCCCAGACGAGCGCGCGGTGGTAGTCCCATTCTTTCTTGAAGGCCACGATGCCGGCCGAGTCGGTGGGCTCGTTGGTGTATTTCTCGAGGTTCTCCTTGGTGAGCCAGCTTTCCACGCGGCTGCCTCCCTTGTTGGCCATGATGAGCCCCACGGGCACGTCGAGTGCCTGGTTTACGGTCTGTGCGAAGAAGTAGCCCGTTGCCGAGGCTTCACCCACAGTCTGCGGCCCCACTTCCTTCCATTCGCACTGCGCGTCCTCCTGCGGCTGCATGCGCATGATGCTGGGAATCTTGACGTAGTGGACACCGCGGTACTGGCGTGCCGTGACCACTGCGTCGTTGTAGCCCTCGACGGGGCAGTTGCCAAATCCCTTGACGGGCATCTCCATGTTGGACTGTCCGGCGCACACCCATACTTCGCCGGCCAGGACGTTGTTGAGCGTCACTGTGCCGTCGCCGTCGTCGAAGGTCAGCGAAAGCGGCGTGTAGCTGGCTTTCGGTGTGCGCACCTTGACGAGCCAGCGCCCGTTCTTGTCGGCCTTGGCCGTGTAGGTGGCGTCGCTCCATGAAGTGCTCACCTTGATGGTCTTGCCCGCCTTGGCCCATCCCCACAGTCGGGCATCGGTGTCCTGTTGCAAAATCATGTTGTCGCCCACGATGTGGGGCAGTTTCACCTTGGCTTGCAATCCGAGGCAGAAGGCAGCCACGGCTGCCAGAAGAAGTGTTCTTGCTTTCATTATGGTAGTGTTTTTGAGGTTATTTTTCTGGAAATCATTGCAAAAATAATAAAAAACCACCGATTCAGGCGGCAAAATGGAAAAAAATAGCTATCTTCGCGGCAATTTTAGTAAAATTACACTTTATTATTCATGTTCAAGAACCATCAATCAAAAATCAAGACGTTTTTCCTCATGGGATTGCTGGCAATGACGGCAGTGGCCAATGCGCAGCAGGTGTTCGATGTGCAGCTGTGGGCTGGCAAGGCTCCACACAACACGGGCGACCCCAACGACACAGCCAAGGTGCGCATATTCCTGCCCGAGAAGCACGAGGCCACAGGCCGCGCAGTGGTCATCTGTCCGGGCGGCGGCTACTCCCACCTGGCCATGGAGCACGAGGGCTACCAGTGGGGGGCCTTCTTCAACAACATGGGCATTGCGGCCATCGTGTTGAAATATCGCATGCCGCACCAGAAGTACGAGGCTCCCATCTCTGACGCCGAGGAAGCCATAAGGCTGGTTCGCCGAAACGCACAGGCTTGGAACATCAACCCCGCCGACGTGGGCATCATGGGCTTTTCGGCTGGCGGACACCTGGCATCGACCATTGCCACCCACTCGGTGAAGGACGCCAAGCCCGACTTCCAGATTCTGTTCTACCCGGTCATCACCATGGATCCGGCCTTCACCCACAAAGGGTCGCACGACAATTTCCTCGGTCCCAACGCACGGAAGAAGAAAGAGCAGGAATACAGCAACGACGCACAGGTGACACGGGCCACGCCGCGCGCCTTCATCGCCTTGAGCGACGACGACGAGGTGGTGGTGCCGGCCAACGGCTTCAACTACTATCTGGAGTGCTATCGCCACGACGTGCCCGCTTCGCTCCACATCTATCCCAGCGGCGGCCACGGATGGGGCATCCGTGACAGCTTCAAATACCATTTGGAAATGGAACTGGAGCTCCGCGCTTGGCTGCGCAGTTTCTAAACAACCGTTTTTCGCCGATTTCATCGGCAAAACTGCTTCTTTTCGCAAACGGCCAACGAAACGAAACATCTGAAACACTTCAATAGAAAAACCGGGAAAAACCCGCAAAAACAGATAAAAACCAATGTTTTACCCTGTTTTTGCGGGTTTTTCCCTGTTTTTCCTTTTATTCTTCCCCTATTGGGGGGCCTGAAACCTGCGGCACACACCGGCGGATGGTGACGGGAATGGTTTCGGCTTGTGCATCGGTGGCCGTGATGGTGAGCTTCACCATGCAGGCGCGGGTGTTGAGGGGACGCATTTGGTCGAAGATGAAATTGCCGATGCTGTAGTAGATGGGGTGCCCTTCGAATGTTTCTATGGTTTGCAGCGTGTGGGGGTGGTGGCCGATGATGATGTCGGCCCCAGCGCGGACAAAGCGGTGCGCCTGCATGCGCTGAGCGGGCGTGGGCTGCAAGGTGTGCTCCACGCCCCAGTGCGGACAGACAATGATGTAGGCTGAGGGATGGTCGTGGCGCAGGCGGCTGATGAGGCGGGCCAGCGAGTCGGCCGAAAACATGCTCGGGCTGGGGCAGAGGGGCAGATAGGTGAAGTTCTCCAAGGGCATGAGCAGCGCAGCAATCACATAGACGGGGCGACGCTCGGCCACCAGGCCCAGAAGTTGTGGTTCCTGTGCGGCGGCCATGGTGGTGTCGGCGCCTAGTGGCACCATGCCGCGCTGGAGAATGTTGCTGCGGGTGTCCATGAGCCCTTCGCGGTCCTGGTCGATGCTGTGGTTGTTGGCCAGGTTGAGGTGGGTTACACCGTGGGCGCGCAGCGCGTCGAGACATTCGGGTTCGGCGCGAAACATGAACCGTTTGTACATGGGAGTGCCCCGCCGTGTGGCCGGGCACTCCAGGTTGCCCACCACCAGTTGGCTGCCCTGAAACACCGAATCGACCGATGGCGAAAAGAGATGGTCGTAGCCACGATGCTCGACAATACGGCGCACTCCGCGGTCGAAGAGCATGTCGCCCGTAAACGTGACGGTCAGCGTGTCGGCGCCCTGGAGCGTCAGCGTGAGCATGGAAAGCCAGGCCAACAGACCCATTCGGATTGTTCTGACAGTGATGTGCATTTCGGTGCTCTGTTTTGGGTTAGGGATAGATTTCGATGTGGCTGCTGCCCGAATTGCCGTTTTTCACGATGCGTATTTGTGTGGTGATGCGCTCGCTCATGGTGTCGGTGTGGCTGATGACTCCCACCTTCTTCCCCTGCGACGACTGCAGCATGGCCAGCGAGTCGATGACCACGGCCAGAGTGTCGGCGTCGAGCGTTCCGAATCCCTCGTCGATGAAGAGGTTCTGAAACGAAATGTTGCGCGACGAGAGGGCAGACAGCCCCAAGGCGAGCCCCAGGCTGACGATGAAGGTTTCTCCGCCCGAGAGTGATGTGGTGTCGCGGATGTCGTCGGCGCGGTCGTGGTCGATGACGCGAATGGCCAGCGAGTTTTTTACTTGCAGCAGTTCGTAGCGGGTGTTGAACTTGCGTATTTCGGCGTTGGCATGCTCGATGAGAAAGCGCAGCGTGTAGCACTGTGCAATTTTTCTCAGCGTCTTGCCGTCCTTTCCGAAGGCAAGTGCCAGTTCGTTCCAGTCGTCTTTTTCCTGTTTGATGCGTTGCAGTTCGGCCACTCTGCCGCCCAATGTCTGCAGGGCGCGGTCGTGGTTCTCTTTGCGGGCCTTGCGTGTGATGATTTCCTTCTGATGGCTGCTGGCCTTTAGTTCTTGCTGGGCCGACAGCAGTTTTTCGCGGTTGTCGGCAGGAGCGCTCTGCAGATGCTCGGTGTGCAGTTTGACCACATTATTTAATAAGGTTGATGCAGCGTTGACGGCATTCTTCTTTCTTTCCATGTCTGTGCGAATGGCCTCCCAGTTGTCGTTGGCTGTGAGCAAGTCGCTGAGCATGGACAGCTCCACGTGTTGGTTGTCGGCTTCAGCGTTGTGTTTGCTCATCCATTCGGTCAGTTGCTCAGTTTTTGCCCGAAGGTTGGCTTGGTTGTTTTCGAGCTGTCTTTGTTGGGATTGCAGGATGCCGTTCAGTTGGCTCAGTTTGGTTGTCAGTCGGTTGATTGCCTCTGTCCCTTGGGCTACATCCTTGTCGGCCTTGTCTTTTTCCAGTTTCAGGATGGCTTCCGCTTCGTCGGGGGTGCCCGGCAGACGGTGACAGTTGGGTGAAGAAGGCGCAGCTGTTGTGGCGTAGGTTGTGTCAGGGCACTCATGGGCACTGCAGCGTACAAGCTCTGCGCGGTAGTCGTTCTCAAGCCGCTTCTTTTCCTGCTCCGCTTCCTGCCATTTGCTGAGTGCAACGCTCAGTGTGTCTTGTTTTTCCTGTAGTTGCTGGCGCAGCGTTTGGGTGAGTACATGCTGCTTTTCCAGCTCGGTTTTCGAGTCGTTGGCCAGCTTCTCTATTTCGGCCATGCGCAGGCTGGCCGTCTTCTCGTAAATGCTCAGTTCCTTGTTTGCCTTTTCTTTGGCGTTTGTCAACCGTATTATTTCCTTATGTGCTTTGTTGAAGGAGTCCAGCTTGTTGTTGGCTTCGTTCTGTCGGGACACGTAGGCAGGCAGCATGGCCGAGAGCCCGGCGGATGTTGGTTGGCCAGTCGCTGTACGGTCAGCTTTCTGAACCACTTCAGGATGGTCGGCCAGCAGTTCGTCGATTTTCTTGCCATAGTTGGCCATGTCCTCGTCCAGTTGCTTCAGCCTCTCGCCGATGCTTTTCAGCTCGCCCTCGTTGCTTTTTTTCTTGCCTAGCCAGTCTTCTTTTTTCTTGGTTTGCTCTTTGAGTTCTTTTTCTTTCTTTTCAATCAGCAGATGCAGGTCTGCCACTGTTTCGTCAAGTTGCTTGTCGTCCGTTTTGTAGGGATGGTGTGTCGATCCGCAGAGCGGGCAAGGCTTGTTGTCTTGCAGTCTGCTGCGGTGTTGTTTCCAGTTTTCGCTGGTCATCAGCGTGTAGGTGTTGTGGAGAGTGCCGGTCTCCGCAGTCAGGCTCTCTATGGTCAGTTGGGCCATCATTTGGTCCAATGCGCAGTTTTGCTGGTTCAGTTGGGTCGCCTTGTGCTGTTTCGCTTGCTTTTCGGTTTGTGCGTTTTCTTTTTTCTCGGCTGCGTCTATGGCTTGTCTGATGTTGCTTACAGCTTTGTCCGCCATCGATTTGGCGTTTTGCAGTTCGTCGGCACTCAGGTGGGCAACCTTCTGTTTTGCGGGCACAAGTTCCTTTTCGGCTTCTTCCACCTTGCCGGCCAGTTCTTTTTTCCTGCTGTCGGTTTCTTCTTGCAGGGCTTTTAGCTGTGCCAAGGCTTTCTTGTTGGTTTCGTCGGCGTGGCGGATGTCTTTTGAGTTTTGTTGCAGTGCCTTTTCCGCTTTCTTCAGTTCGTTTTCCGCTCCTGCTTTGTTCTTGTTCCGTTCGTCCAACTGGTGGTTGGCCGCCTTGATTTGGGTGTTCAGCTCGCGCGCCTTTCTGATGTGTGGCGCTCTCTGGTCCATCCTTTTCTGTGCCTTTTCCGCCGCCGCTCTCAGTGCTCCAAGTCGTTTGCCGCCTTCGTCGATGAGCAGCTTCTGCTTCTCTGTCTCGAGGTTGCTCTCAGCAATGGCTTTCTGCAGTTTGTCAATGTCGTCCTCCAGCCGCCTCACATCGCGCAGTAAGTCAAGCGCCGGCAAAACCGCATCGTGAAGTTGCAATCGGCTGGCGTCGGCACTGATGCTTTCCAATTCTTGGTTGGCTCTTTTCAGTTCGTTCTGGCGTTGTTCGAGGCTTTTTTGCAATTGTTCCTCGTCGTCGTGCCATTTGAGCGCCGTTTCGGTTTTCTTCAGCAGTTCGTCAAGCTCCTTCTCGGCTTTTTCCAATTGGGCTATTTCGTCCATCAGCCGCGTCAGTTCCTCTTCGCCGAGCATGTTTTCCTTTACCACCTCGACCTCTGCATTCACTGCGCTGTAGGCTTTTTCGGCCTCACTTTTTCGGGCGGCAATCTCGCGTATGATGTCGCTGTAGGTTTCCTGGCATCCGATGAGTTTCTCCAACAGTTCGCACCGTTCGTCGTCTTTGGCATTGAGGAAGTTGGCGAACGCTCCCTGAGCGATGAGCACAGTGCGCAGAAACTGCTCGTAGTCGAGCCCGATGATGGTGGGGAGTTCCTTCCATTCGGCTTTTTCTTCGTTCGGTCCGCCATTGCTTGGTGTTAACTTGTAGAGCAGTGTGGTGGCGTTGTCGTAGAGTACGCGCTTGATGTTGACATGCCATTCGGCGCGATAAACACATCCGTTGTTGGCCAGGAATGTGAGTTTGCTGTAGCCGTTTTTCTTTCCTCGGGTCAGAATGTTGCGGCAGTCGGTGGGCGCAAGGCGGTTTTTCTCGCTCGTTTCGACCGCTCCGAATATTTCCAGCTCCTTCTTCTCTCCCTTCTTTCTGGGATAGCGCGGCGCCCGATTGTACAGGGCCAGGCAGATGGCGTCGAGCAGCGTTGATTTTCCGCTGCCGGTAGGGCCAACGATGCTGAAGATGGTGCTCTGTCCCAGAGCGCCTTCTTCGAAGTTGACCACCTCGCCGTCTTGCTTGTCGAGCGAGGCCAGATTGAGTATTTCAAGTTTCAGTAGTTTCATGGTGGGTGTTGGAAAGAATGCCTTTGTGGCTCATAGAGTGGTGGCGTTAGGTGTTGGTTGGTGTTTGCTGAGCGCTAAGCAGTTCTGCCAGCAATTCTTCCTGATGCTGGCTCATGGGTTTCTGGTGTTGCAGCAGGAAACATTCCTTCAATGCTTCCATGGGGTCGCGGTTCAAGATGTCGTCGATGCTTGCTATCTTTTCGTTGCCCGCAATGGTGGTGATGTCGAGCTGAGGAATGATTTTCTGGATTTTGCAGAGCACAGCGTTCTTCTCGTTGACCAGTTTTTCCAGTTCCTTGATGTCATCGTTGCTGACATGGTCGAGTTTTACTTTCAGCATGACATACTCATAGTGGTCGTCTTTGGCGCCGTCGGTTTTTTCGGGAAGTTCCTTGTTGATGAGTTTCTTGAGTTTGGCGGGCGACAGTTCGGCATCGTCTTCGGGCAGAATGCGCAGCCTGTGCTGGGGTTCATATTCCAGTAGGCTGACAACGGGCAGTCCTTGTTCGTCGAAGCAGATGAGATTGACTCCGTGCTGATAGTCTTTCTCGGCGAACGAGATGGGCAGCACACTGCCCGTATAGTGCGCCCAGTTGGTGTTCCATACGGGTTGGCGCTTGTGGATGTGCCCACAGGTCATGTAGTCGGGATGGGCCGTCCATCCATCCATGCTTACCTCCTCGAGTCCGCCAATGATGATTTTTTCGCTGGCATCGTTTTTGGCTATTTCTGCCCCTTTGGCGTACATGTGAGCCATCATGACCAGTTTCTTGCCGGGGTATTGCTCGCGCGCCCTGGCTGTGAGTTGTTGCAGAAAGAGCCGCACCCCCTCGGCGTAATTGGCGTTTTGCACCACGTCGCTTCTCAGGTAAGGGACGGCCAGCACGACGATTTCTTCCCCCCGGCTGTTGCTGACGGGTATGAGCAGATCGTCGTAGTCAGTTTCCCATGCACCGCCGTTGTCGGTGGGTTGCCATCTTCGCCTTACCGACCCCCTGACCTCCACTTTGTGGCGCGAGAGCAACGGGCGGGGAGCCTCCAGCCGGCTGGCCGAGTCGTGGTTGCCGGCCGTGATGATGATTTGCATGCTTGGGCAGAGTCGTGTGGCATCGGCCAGAAACTCGTAGTAGGCAGTCTGCGCGGCCGCCGACGGGTTGCCATTGTCGAACACGTCGCCCGCCACCAGCAGTGCGTCGGGTTGAAGTCGGACGATTTGCTGTAGCATCCATTGCAGGAAGTGCTTGTGCTCGGGCAGCCGGTCGTTGCCGTGGAAAAGGTGGCCTAGGTGCCAGTCGCTTGTTGCTAGGATTTTCATGTAGTGGTTTTCTCGTTTGTGTTCGAGGAGGGGATTTCCCGGTTGAGATATCGTCTGACGGCGTTCCGTATGCTGTCGAGGCCGAACTGTTCGGGCCGCACGTCGGTCAGTGGAACCCATCGCAACGATGCCACGTCGTCGTGGGCGGTGGGCAGTTCGGTGGTTTCGACGTGGCACTGGTAGAACATGTCGAGTGTGGGAATGTCGAATCCGCTGAAGCGATAAACGTTGGGCAGCGAGAAGAGAAACCGGGGGTGGCTGATGTCGAGGCCCGTTTCCTCGTTTATTTCGCGGCGGATGCTCTGTTCGGAGGTTTCGCCCATGTCGGAAAAGCCGCCGGGCAGGTCAAGGGTTCCGCGTGCGGGCTCGCAGGCTCTGACAGCTACCAGCAGCTCGCCTTTGGGATTGAGGACAAAGGCAGCGCAAGCCGCCGACGGGTTGAGGAACCATTCGAATCCGCAGCAGCCGCAACGTTTGCTCTTGAACGAGGATGGCCGAAAGTCGTTTGCTCCACATACGGGGCAAAACTGGAATTTGTCAAGTGGGTGAGAGGGCATGGTGAGTGTGTTATTAGGAAGTGGCCCCCTCCGACTCCCCCTGGGGGGAGAGAATGGCTCCCACCAAAACTCCCCCCGTAAGGGAGGCTTTCTGTGCGTTGGGCTTCCCCCTGCGGGGAGAGGCTTGGTGGGGGCTTGGCTTTGGCTTTGGAGAGGGGGCCTTATTGTCCGCTAGCAGCCAGTGCTGTAGAAGATGGTCTCGTTGTCGAGCGACTGTCCGTCAATGGGAACGATGATTTCCTTCATCCACGACGGAATTCCTTCGTTGGGATTGCTCTTGAGGCTCTCTTGCCACTCCTCGTCGGTGAGGCGCGGATCGGAGAGCGCGCGCTTGAACTCACGGTAGGAGAACACGGCTCCGCGGGTGAGATAGAGTTTGCCTTCGAGCTCCACCACCACGTAGATGTGGTGGGCCGGGCCAATGGCCTCGTAGAGCACCGAGCGCTTTTCTAATGGGTTGTTGTCAGCGTTGGCCGTATAGACATCGGCCACGAGGGCTATCTGTTTGTCGGCGCCTTGGACGTTGTCCCATCCGTCGAGCCACTGCTCGGAGTCGCGCAGCATGTCGAGTGTGATGTTCTCGTAAGTGGCTCCGATGATCCTTATCTGCTGATACTCCGACTCGCTGAGCTGTTTGCCGGCCAATTCCTTCTTCGACACGTCGAGCAGGAATTGGGCTTCGTCGCGCATGCGCTTGGTGTTGCCCTCCACGCGCTCGGTGAGCAGCTGGTGGCGCTTGAGCACCTCTTGGGTGGCGTCAATCAGCTCGATGGCTTTCTGCCAGAAGGCCACGTTGGGCTCTACGTAGCCGCGGAAGTTTGGCTCCGGCGCGTTGTAGCCACCACATTCGGCTCCAGAGGGTTGCTTGGCGTAGAGGATGGCGTCGTGCTTCAGTTCGGCCCACGAGGCGAGGGCGGCGTTGAGGTCTTTCTTCTCCCACTGCGGGGTGTTCATGAAGTAAGGGAATTTTGCGTTCTCGGCGGTGGCCATGGTGTTGAGCGCCGACATCCACTGCGAGGCCACATTGGCATTCCAATCGACCTCGCCCATGCGCTGCTTCATTCGTTCGAGATTGGGCTTGTATTTTTCCCAGCGGGTGGCCTCGTTCAGCTCGCCCAAGAGTATTCGCTCTGCGGCATTGTTGCCCAGGGCGGCAAAGAAGTCGAGTCCGCGGGGCACATCGCGCTTGGTGGGCTTGCTGTCGTAGTCAACCATCTCCTGCAGCACCTCGCCGTCGGGCATGTAGCGCTGGGGCATCAGATTGACTTTGCAGTGGCTGGTGTATTCAAACTTGGGGCGAATGCGCGTCTGTCGCTCGCCTATTTCCTCGATGGTTTTTCTGAGCTGATTGAACAGTTTCTTGTTGCCAAACACTTTCTCGATGGGTTGTCCGGTGGCCGCTAGGGCGTCGCCGACCTGCAGTATGGTGACGTTGTCGGGTGTGCCCATGAGGTAGGTGATGGGGTCGGCCACTTGGTTGTAGAGAGCCTTCACCTGCTGGTTCTTGCCTATGATGTCGGCCATGAAGAGGGCGCTGCGCAGCTGTGCGTCCTTGTCGGTGCCGAAGGGGACGGTCTGCAGCCACATCATGGCGCGGAAGTAGCGTTTCAGCGCATCGGAGCGGGTGTAGTGGCCGCGCGGGCGGAACAGGTTGTAGCCAAACATCACGTTTTGGTAGTCTAGATATTCGGAGAAGTTGGGATCCTCGGCCATGACGTAGCTCACTTCCTGCTCAGCCATCTGCTGATAGGCGGCGGGCACGGCGGGCAGATCCTTGCCATTGATGAGTGCCAGCGCCACGGCGTAGTAAGTTTGTATGTATTCGGCAGCGGCTTGCAGTTCCTTGCTCTTCAGAGAGCCCTGAGTGGAAAGCTTACGGGTCTCGTCGTACATCTGTTGACAGAGCTGCTCAATGGCTACCGAGAGTTTCTGCTCCTCCACCTCGCGCAGCATGCAGTCGAAGTACATGTGGTAGAGCTGCAAGAAAAGGTCGGTGGTGACGAAGTTGGGGAAACAGTGGTAGTCGTTGTTCTCATAGATTTGGAACAGCTGGTCGTAGGTGTTCGGCACGATGGCGAATCCGTTTTTGGCCAGCGCCTTCTCGAGTTGCGGCTCCATGGTTTCCAGTTGCCAGGGGTTGATGATGTTTGCCACGTTGACGCGGTTGCCGTCGGTGACCTTGAAGTTCTCTTTCAGCAGCTGGTCCTCGCGCGCCTTCAGCCGCGCCATGAACTTGCTTTCCGCCGGGGTGTATTTGATGGGGCGCGACTTGTAGCCGCCGTCGTCCAACCATCCGTATCCCTCGGTTTCCTCGTCTTTTTCGAAGTGTTTCCACATGACGTTCTCGTACCATGTGGTGGTGTTGAAGATGGCGCGCAGGTCGCCGGCCATGAAGATGTATCCCTTGCGGGCGGGGATGGCGTTGCGCAGTATGCGCAACTCGGCCAGCGAGAGTTTGGAAATGTCCATGTTGTAGTTGCTGAACTTGTTGAGTTCCTCAACGTTTATCTTCCCTGCACCGGGCAGAACGATGGGTTTCTGGTTCGCTGTTTGTCCGTCGTCTGTGTCGGTGTCCTGTGCCATGACGCTGGTCGTGGCCACGAGGAGCAGTAGCAAAGTGAGAATCTTTTTCATAGTTTAAAAATGTTTAGTGTATGATTATTCTTTGAGAAAAGCGTCCATGGCGTCGTCGCGGCTGGCTGCCTGCACGAGAAAACGGTCGAACGAGAGCCCAAACGTGCGCAGCGAGTATTCTGCCACATAGTAGCGTCCGCTTTTGTCGGTTTCCAAACTGCGCACCCTCCCCTCCACGTAGCGGAAGTCCTGCAGGATGCCACCCAGCTTGGATCCCATCCACAACGGGCGTATGCGCCCGCGAACATTTTTGAATATAAAGAGCCTTCGCGCCGGTTCGGGGTAGAAGCGTGTCGTCTTGACCACTCCCACCATGGCCTCGGGCTGTCCGTCGCCGTTGAGGTCGCCCGTGCAGAAACGGTAGGTGGGGTAGGGCAGGTTCCAGCGGTCGAAGGTGGAATCGGTGCGCAGGGTAATCACACTCAGACTGTCGGACTTCTGCATGAAGGCGAAGGCAGCTCCCTTCTCATCCCCCCCATAGGGGGGAGTCCGCTCGTCCGCTTTTGCGCAAAGAAACGCGCAGAGGGCCCATGCGCCAAACAACAAGATCCTGATTCTCAACTCCTAACTCTCAACTCCTAACTCCTTATAGCAGACTCTGTATTTCAGCGTCGATGTCCTTTATCTGCACGTCGCGCTTGTAGAGTGCGTTGCTGCGGTCGATGAGGAAGAAGGTGGGAATGCTTTGCACGTTGTAGTTCAGCAGGTTGACCGACTCGACGCCTTTCTCGTCTCTGACGCTTATCCAGGGCAGGGCTGCAGTCTTGGTTTTCCACAGGTGCTCGTCGGGGTCGAGCGCCACTTGGTAGATTTCCAGCCCCCGGCTGTGATATTTGTTGTAGATGTCGCGCAGGGTCATGATGCGCTCGGTGGATTCGCTGGCACCGAACAAGTGGAAGTCCAGCAGCACCACTTGGCCCTTCAGATCGCTCAGGCGGCGCATGCTGCCCTTGTTGTCAAGCAGAGCGATGTCGATGAGGCCGGCGGTGTTCACCTTGCTGGCGTCAATCTGCATGCCCTGCCGCTGTGCTTCCAGCAGCCGCACGTTCTTCATGCCCTCGATGGCTATGTTGTGCAGGTTCTTCCCGCGCAGCGCCTCGGGGTGGTAGGTGTCCCAGCTGGTGGCCACGGCGGCAAAGACCTTCACGTCGTCCTTGCTCTCGCGGGGGTTGAAGATGAGGCGTCCCCCCAGCGTCTGGAACAGTGCGAAGTAGGCGTAGGCCTTCATCGGCTCCTTGAAGATGTAGTCGCGCTTCACGTGCTCCTTGTAGCTGTCGATCATTCGGTCAATGCTGTCGGCCGTGGCCTCGAGGCCGAGCGCCGAGTTTTGCTGCACGGCCAGGGCGCGGCTCAGCAGGTCTATCTGCTGGAGCGACAGCTCCTTTATCTTTTCGCAGTTGTCGCTGCCCTCCACCTCGTAGGCAGTGCTCATGGTGGGCAGGTCGGCTTTCACACGCACGGTCTCTGTGGAGTCGATGCTCAGGTTGACCGTCTGGCTGGCTATGCGCAGGCGGTAGAACTCGGGCGCGTCGGGCGCATCGTGGCTGAAGCTGAACGTTCCGCCGCCGTCGAGCCGCACGGAGTCGATCACCACGATGCCGTCGCTCAGGCTCATGTTCTCCAGATAGAGCAGCGAGTCGGCGGCATGTGCGATGGTGCCTTCGATGTGGAATTTCTTGTTGTTGCACGAGGTCAAGGTCACGATGGCAGCCACGATGGCGGCCACGGTGCTGATATGAAACAGTGTTTTCTTCATTGCCAATGTTTGTATTGATGATGTCAATGTTACGGTTGATAATCTGAGTGCAAAGTTAATGCAATTTATTGAAATAAACGCGCCCGTGGGAATTTTATTTTCGTGCGTTGTGCAAATATTTCTCAACATCCCGTTCATAATTCCCGACGATGCGCTTAAATTCTCTAGAAAATTCAACCTTATCTCCCGACGTTATTTTCCCGTTTCCACGGCTCGCGGAAACAGCCTGCGGCAAAAGGTTTGGATTCTGGGACGTGGTTGGCAAAAACCGTGAACACATTGTTCACAAAACGTAGGAAACGCCTCGGCGTGTCACTATCGGTTTGGAAGCGAGGAGAAGAGAATGGCAGGCCGATTTCATAAAAAATGATAACGCAAAGCGAATATTCGGGCAATTAATGTGTTTTTTCATATTATTATAGTAACTTTGCAAAGTTTTTTTAACAGATGTTTTTATATTATTTTTTTAGATGAACGTAATTACGAAGACCCTTCAATTGGCTGATGGCAGAACCATCACCATTGAAACCGGGAAAGTGGCAAAACAGACCGACGGAAGCGTTGTTCTCCGCATGAACAACACCGTGCTCCTGGCCACTGTTTGTGCCGCAAAAGATGCAGTTCCCGGAACCGATTTCATGCCTTTGCAGGTTGACTACAGAGAACAGTACAGCGCCGCCGGCCGTTTTCCCGGCGGATTCACCAAGCGTGAAGGCAAAGCAGGTGACAACGAGATTCTGACCAGCCGCCTGGTTGACCGTGTGCTGCGTCCGCTCTTCCCCAGCAACTATCATGCTGAAGTGTTTGTGAACGTGATGCTCCTGTCTGCCGATGGAGTAGATCAGCCCGACGCATTGGCCGGATTTGCCGCTTCTGCCGCACTGGCTTGTTCAGATATTCCCTTCGAGTGCCCCATCAGCGAGGTGCGCGTGGCTCGAGTGAACGGTGAGTATGTCATCAACCCCACCTTCGAGCAGATGAAGAGTGCCGACATGGACATCATGGTGGGCGCCTCGGCCGAGAACATCATGATGGTGGAGGGAGAGATGAAGGAAGTGTCCGAGCAGGACCTGCTGGGCGCGCTGAAGGCTGCCATGGAAGCCATCAAACCCATGTGCGAGCTGCAGAGCGAGCTGAGCAAGGAACTTGGCAAGGACGTGAAGCGCGAGTACGACCACGAGGTGAACGACGAAGAACTGCGCGAGCAGATGAACAAGGAACTCTACCAGCCCGCCTACGACGTTACCAAGCAGGCGCTCGAGAAGCAGGCCCGTGCCGAGGCTTTCGAGAAGATACTCAACGACTTCAAGGAGGCTTATGCCGCCGCCCACGCTGACCTCAGCGAGGACGAGATGGAGGAAAAGTATGCCATGATGGACCGCTACTACCACGATGTGGAGCGCGACGCCATGCGCCGCTGCATCCTCGACGAGGGCATCCGTCTGGACGGACGCAAGACCGACGAGATTCGCCCCATCTGGTGCGAGGTGAGCCCCCTGCCCATGCCCCACGGAAGTGCCATCTTCACCCGTGGCGAGACACAGAGCCTCTCCACCTGTACGCTGGGCACCAAGCTCGACGAGAAACTCGTGGATGACGTGCTGGACAAGAGCTACATGCGTTTCCTGCTGCACTACAACTTCCCCCCGTTCTGCACCGGCGAGGCCAAGGCACAGCGCGGTGTAGGCCGTCGTGAGATTGGCCACGGCCACTTGGCATGGCGCGGACTGAAAGACCAGATTCCCGAAGATTTCCCTTATACAGTGCGTCTGGTGAGCCAGATCCTGGAGTCCAACGGTTCCAGCTCGATGGCCACCGTATGCGCCGGAACGTTGGCGCTGATGGATGCCGGCGTACCCATGAAGAAGCCCGTGAGCGGCATTGCCATGGGTCTCATCAAGAATCCCGGTGAAGACAAGTATGCTGTGCTCTCCGATATCCTTGGCGACGAGGACCACCTGGGCGACATGGACTTCAAGACCACTGGTACGCGCGACGGTCTGACCGCCACGCAGATGGACATCAAGTGCGACGGACTCTCGTTCGACATTCTGGAGAAAGCACTCATGCAGGCCAAGGCCGGACGCGAGCACATCCTGAACTGTCTGACCGACACCATCGCCGAGCCGCGTCCCGACCTGAAGCCTTGGGTTCCCCGCATTGTAGCCTTCGAGATTCCGAAGGAGTTCATCGGTGCCGTCATTGGCCCGGGCGGAAAGATCATCCAGCAGATGCAGGAAGACACTGGCGCCACCATCACCATCGACGAAATCGACGGAGTGGGCAAGGTGCAGGTCAGCGGTCCCAACAAGGAGAGCATCGATGCCGCCATTGGCAAGATCAAGGCCATCGTGGCCATTCCCGAAGTGGGCGAGGTCTATGAAGGCACCGTCCGTTCTATCATGCCTTACGGCTGCTTCGTCGAAATCATGCCTGGCAAGGACGGTCTGCTGCACATCAGCGAGATTGACTGGAAGCGCCTCGAGACTGTCGAGGAGGCTGGCATCAAAGAGGGCGACAAGATCACCGTGAAGCTGCTCGAGATTGACCCCAAGACCGGCAAGTACAAACTCTCGCACCGTGTGCTCATTCCAAAGCCCGAGGGCTACGTGGAGCGTCAGCCGCGCCAGCGCAACGAACGTCGCGGTGGCCGTCAGGGCGGAGGCGAGCGTGGCGAACGTCGCGGTGGCCGTCAGGGTGGCAATGGTGGTGACCGCCGCTTTGAGCATCGCGAGCACCACAACGACTACCATGACCCCATGGGCGAGCACGAGCCGCGCGACTTCAACGACTCGCTCGATCACGACGCTGACTTCTAGTCGGCATTTCATAGCCGCCGGGCGTTGCGCGGAAAACGCGACTCGCTCGTCCGGCAAAGAAAAGGAAAGAGACTAAAGATTCCCCTTTCAATACATTCTCCCCAACATTGCCTCCGCAGGTGCTTTCGACGAAAGAATCCTGCGGGGGATTGTTTTTTTCGGGAATGATGAAAAAATAATGATTATCCGCAAAGCCCCCAGCATGCCGCTCTCGGCGTCTTGGTGGTGAGATTGCGGATAATCACCTCTTTTTGTACACTTTTCCAAGAACTCAAAGTGGCAACGTGGAAAAAGGATTGTATCGTATCTGACAGAAGTGTTTAGTGCAATACCAAATACAATAACCACCCCCTAGTACAAGAATAGCCAGGGAAAATAATGGTTTTGTGATAAAAAAGGTGAAAATGTTGCAAAAAATCAGAGTTTATTAATTCTGTTTTATAGAAAACGCATAACTTCGTAAACCGAACTTTATAAAATTGCATAATTCTTATAAAATACAATTTATATGAGTGTCAGTAAGGATGTCATCAAACAATGTCTGATTAGTAAACAACGCGAGGTGGACGAGGCGGTGATAGTGAATCGTCCCGTTGAATTCGAAGAGAACGGCAACTATTTGATAGTTGGCGTGAGACATGCGGGTAAGTCATACCTGTTGTATCAGCGTGTGCGTCAACTACAGGCAGCAGGAAAGGGATGGGACGAGATTCTGTTTGTGGACTTTGAGGATGAACGTCTGGCGGAATTCCAGACAGAAGACTTCAACAGTTTGCTGGAGGCCCATCTGGAACTGTATGGTAAGAAGCCGGTGGTGTTCCTGGACGAGGTACAGAACATTCCTCACTGGGACAAGTTTGTGCGCCGACTGGCTGATGCTAAATATCGTGTTTACGTGACGGGCAGCAATGCGAAGATGCTGAGCAAGGAGGTGGCAACCACGCTGGGCGGAAGGTTCTTTATCTATGATGCGTACCCATATTCATTCAAAGAGTATCTGGCGGCGCAACAGGTGGAACTGAAGGAACATTGGGAGTATGACACGATTCAGAGAAGTGAGGTGAAGCGGCATTTGAATGAATACTTCTATTACGGCGGTCTGCCAGAAATCATTTCGTTTAAGAACAAAAGGGCTATGCTTTCAAGTCTTTACCAGAAAATCTACCTGGGTGACATCTGTGCACGAAACAACATTAAGAACGACAGGGTGCTGAACATCCTGATCAAGAAGATGGCAGAGAGCGTGAAACAACCGCTGTCGTATAACAGGCTGAAGAACGTTATAGTAGCAACGGGGTCGCCCATCAGTGTGCCTACTACGATAGACTATGCAGGTTATGCCGCTGACAGTTGGCTGATACTGCCCATGGAGAATGAGGTTGGGAAGCTGACGGAGAAGGAAACCCAGAAAAAATACTACTTCATAGACAACGGACTGCTTAATCTGTTCTTGATGAACTCAGAGACTTCGCTGCTGGAGAACATGGTGGCGGTGGAACTGTGCAGACGGTTTGGCAAAAAGAATGTGTTTTTCTTGAACGTGGAGAAAGAGATAGACTTCATTGTGCCTGACGAGAATCTGGCCATACAGGTGTCCTACAGCATCAAGGATGAGACCACTTACAACAGGGAGGTCCCACCACTGGCGAAGTATGCCAAGGCTCACGAGGATTGGAAGTGTCTGCTGATTACTTACGATGAGGAGGGCACGGAAGAGGGAATCCCCGTGGTGCCGGTGTGGAAGTGGTTGATGAAAGTGTGACTAAAAAACGATACAAATCGCTCCATAAAGTGAACAAAATTCACTAAAGACACTTGTTTCAGTAACTTTTATTGGCTATAAGACCTATGGTCTGAGATAAAATGAGTACTTTTGTGAGCGAATAACAAACATATTGCAATGGCAAGTAACAAAGACCTCAATCGCCTGAAGGTGATACTGGCAGAGAAAAAAGAAGTCCAATCTCTGGCTGTCCAAGCAGTTGGGATGTGCGCCAACTACTGTATCTAAGTGGTGTACCAACTCGTCACAACCGCCGTTGGAATCGCTAATGAAGATAACGAGACTTCTTGACGTGGAACTTAAAGACCTTGTTAGATTTGAAGAACTTGACAAAGATGAAGAGAAAGGAATTTTTCAGCCTTGAAACAGGGGTGGACAGTAAACATCCAGAATTCTGACGTTCGTATTATAATACATTTTAATTTGTAAAAGATATGCAGATTCCTCAGTCGGACATATTGTCAACCAACGCCATGAATCGCGTGTTTGACACGACAACGGCAACTTACAAATTCTATTCTTTCTGCCGTCTATCCCGCCGAGTGGAAATCATCTGCGAGACAGCTACCTGCGTGGCCTTCTACGACGGCTATCCCGTCTCGCCCGGTCATGCGCTCATCATCCCCAAGAGGCACGTCGCTTCCTATTTTGATCTTACCAACCACGAGCGCGAGGCGATGAACGTCGTGCTGCAATATGTCAGACAGAAGATTGACGAGCGTTTCCATCCCAATGGATATAATGTCGGTATTAACATAGGCGAAGCCGCTGGCCAGTCGGTCTTTCATTGTCACATGCATGTTATTCCTAGGTATAAGGGTGATGTCCCCAATCCTAAAGGTGGTGTGCGTGGGGTGATACCAAGTAAACAGAAATATTAGATTAAAATGTTTTTATGGAGATTCTTTCACATTTTAGAACCATAGAAGAACTGACAAAGACACTCTCGCGTGAACAAAGATTGCTGAGCGAGATGTTTGAGAAGCGGAAACTAATGAAGTTTCCTCAAGGGTTGGCTTTGGAACTGGTGGGAGGAAATGAAGCACGACTAAAGAAATTGCTGGATTATGGCGTACTGGTGGAAACGGGCAATACAATAGAGATAGAAAGCGACTACCTCAATTTCTTCGAGGAAGTGCTGAATGTGAACGAGGAAATCAGTGTGCTAAGTGTTCAGGAGTGCATCAACACGTTGAAAGAACACATCGGCTATTTTCTGCAAGAGACGAATATCAACCGTAAGGCTGGATATCAGGATAGCGTGCGGCAACTGCTAAAAAAGACGGGGTTCAGAACGCTGAAGAATGTGGTTGACTTGAAGCGCAATATGGATAATGCGTATAAGCAAGAACCCAACTATATTATCAAGAAAAAGAAGCTGCAGAACTTAGATGAGAAGAGTCATAACATCCGCTCGATGATACGCGAATGCGAGAAGCTAATGGATACGGAACACGCCTTCTTCCTGATGGCCAACGACCCGCACATGGCTAAGACATGCAGCGATGTGAAGCATGACTTTGTGGAGGCATACCATGCGCTGATGGAAATAGACAGACAGATTATCGTCTATATCAACCAGATTGAACAGCAGAACCTGCTTTATAAGAAGATACGCAAACTAAAATATTTGCAAGACCAGTTACTCATCAAGACTGATACAAATCTGGTTCAGGTGTTGGAAGATAGCAATCCACTATGGATGGAAGCCAGACAATACAGCAAAATAAGGCTCTCTTTGGAAATGCTTAGAGAGAATGACCAGATAGTAAGCATTCTGAGACGGATAGCCGAGCGCAATGGTCTGCGGAAAACAGCCAGGACAGAGGCGGAACCGCTGACAGACGAAGACTTGCAGGAACACGTTCAACGGTTGAAGAATGTCGATCCAAATGAAGTATGGAATGCTTTTTCTGCATCTAGCTACAACCTGTTTGACTTTATTCTGAGATACGATTATAAGGCTAAACGTGATATAGAAGACCACGCAGCCCTCTTTTGCCAACTGGTCATCCTACATCCTGACGAATGTAAGATGACAGGGAAATATGCCACTTATCAAGACATTGAATATCCTATTATCTATGCGAAATAATACTCAACGAATATACGAGCGACTGAACCGTGGAGAATTCCTTTCGGTGGACAGTTCTGAAACCTCAATCCGTCATCTGTATGAGGATATTGAGGAGAACTTCGACGACTATGCTGATTTCTTTAAGGAGATAGGACTGCAATTGGAGGCAGGCAACGGTTATTTCTTTTTCTCACGTATTGGTGAGGGAAAGCAGTCCATAGAACAGAAGTTGGAGAGTTTTTCCAAATGGCTCGACTATTTGGACTTCCTGAAGACCTACAACCAATCGTTTACGGCTGGCTATCAGTTTCGTAAGAGCCATCTGATAGAGCAGATCAGCCTGGATATTGAACTGAAGGAGAAAGCCGGACACCTCTATAAAAAATATGGTGCAGGTTCCTATTTAGAGATTGTGAACAAACTGCTTCAGGAAATGCAAGGCATGGGATTTGCCGAATGCATCAGCGAACAGGACGAAACCTTCAAGATCACCTCTGCTTTCCATTACGCCGAGGAACTGGTGGATATGATTCAAATTGCCAACGAAGATGAAATACCTGAATAAGATCATATTTGTTAATAGCGCCAACATACCCTATGCAGAGATTTCCGTGGATGGCAATGTTCATTTCACGGGTACTCAGGGTGTTGGTAAAAGTACGGTTTTGAGAGCGCTGCTATTCTTCTACAACGCAGACAAACATCGTTTAGGAATACAGCAGGCTCAGAAGTCGTTTGACGAGTTCTATTTCCGTCAGTCAAACTCGTATATCCTTTATGAGGTGATGCGCGACAATGAGGCCTATACCATACTGGTTAGCCGGTATCAGGGACGAGCATCTTGGCGGTTTATCGATGCTCCTTATCAGCGCGAGTGGATTATTGGCGAAGATAAGCAGGTACTGAGTGACTGGGTGAAAATACGTGAACGTATCGATAAAAACGTGTCAGTATCTGCAAGGATAGACTCCGGCGTGATGTTTAAGGACATTATCTTTGGCAACACCCATGATCACAAATACTCTCGCTATGCCCTTGTGCAGAGTGCCCACTATCAGAACATTCCACGAAGCATTCAGAACGTCTTCCTGAATACCAAACTGGATGCTGACTTCGTGAAGAACACAATCATACAATCAATGGCAGACGAGGACTTACCCATCGACCTGCAGACCTACCGCAGACTGGTGACCGACTTTGAACGAGAATATGACGAAATAGACTGCTGGTTCAGGCAGACTCGTGATGGTAACTACCCTGTACGTCAGCAAGCATTGAAGATTGCTGAACAAGGCAGACGCATTGTGGCACTCGACCAGCAATTATTAGACGTGTGGCGCATGCTGAACTATGCTGTGGCAGAAAGCGAGCAGAAAATTCCGCTTTTGGAGGCTGAGGCAACAGAATTGAAAATGAATATCGAAAAGGAGCGCAGTCGTGAGAGAGAACTGACGGCAGACTATGACGGAGAAAAAGACAAACTCAATCAATCGTTGGGCGGCAAGAAAGAAAAACTGAAACAGATAGCGCAGGCACGGAAAGATTTCGAGACCTTGCATATTGAGGAAAAACTAGCTTTGGGCGCCCGTGAGGATGCCATTAAGAGCGAAGCTACTGACAAGCAGATGTTGCTGGATGACCTGTTGAAAACACATGCATCGATAGAAGAAAAGTACAATATTGCCAGGGGCAAACTTGAGAATGCCCGTATGGCATTTGAAAATGCTCAAAAAGAGGCATACTATCAAAAGCAGGATGCCCTGCAGAAAGAGCGGAATCATTTGGAGGATGAGCGCACAAAGAGCAGAAATGCCGTGATGAATGCGTTCAACAATTGGCGTCATGAGTCGGATGACCGCTTGCAGATGCTGCTAGCAGAGCAAAATAGGGCAGACATTGCCGTGAAAGAACTGCGACAGTGGCATCCTAAGGCTGAAAAAACGAAGCAGGTACTGGAGCAGCTACGGCAGTTGGAGGTGACAGAAAAGGGGAACACCGCTCAACAGACCGCTGTCAAGAGCCAGATTTCCCAGCTGACTGCTGAGTATGAGATGAAAGAGGCTGAGCTGAAACGAGCCTCTCAGCGTGAGCAGGAACGGCTCGAAGCCAGCCGTGTTCAACACAAAGAACAGATAGCCAAGATTGATGAACTGCTGTCCCATCTGGATGGCTCGTTGTATCAGTGGCTTTCCGAGAATGCCGATGGATGGGAAGAGACAATCGGCAAGGTGGTGGACGAAGAACGGATTCTGTATGCAGGGGGGCTAGAGCCTCAACTCGGAGTAGCATCCGACAGTCTGTTTGGCATCAAACTCAACTTGGACAATGTTGACGCCGTACATCGTACGCCAGATGATTATCGTGCCGAGAAAGAAACACTGGAAGAGAAAGTGCAGCAGTTGAACAGACAACTCGCTCAATTGCCCATCACTTTGCAGGAAGATGTATCAAAACTGGGTAAGAAATATGGTGATCTGCTTAAACCGCTTCGTCTGGAATACTCTCGTCTAAAAGTGGAGGAGGAGCAGATTCCCACAAAACGACAGAACCTGCAGAACCAACAGCATCAGTTGGAGATGGAAGAGCAGGAAATGGTTGCAAAGGAAAAAGAGGTTCGCGAACGTGCTTTTAACGATGCCTTGTTGAAAGTACAGGCAGAGAAGGAAGTCCGTGAAAAGAAAGAGACCCAGAATAAAAAGGAACTCAACAGTTTGGATAATGCCTTTAATAAATCTTCGAAAACGCTCAACGAGGAATTGCGGGTGTTCAAGGATTCTCAGAAGGCAGAGGCCTCTCATCGCAATCAGGAGTTTGCCAATCAGAAAGCTCAGCTTGACGAACAACAGAAAGCAGAACTGTCCGGAAAAGGCGTTGATGTAAACCTACTGGAGCAATACCGCAAAGCATTGGAGGTGCTTAGGAAATTGCTGGTGCAGATAGACGAAGAGCGCCCCACCGTCATCAGATACCGCGATGCAGAGCAGAACCTGTTTGCAAAGGAACCTGAGATAAAAAAGAGCATCAACGCCATTAATCAGCAACTCGCCATGATGCGCCAGCGATATGAGGACAAACGCACACGCATCGAAAAGAAACGACAAGAACTGGAGGAGAGTCAGAAACAAGTCATCAAAGACTTGAATCATCGCCGCGAGGGATTGAATCTGTATCATCAGGTAGTAGAGAACGAGCACTTGGTGCCCGACGCTTTCCTCTCTGATGACAAGCCGATGGAGTCCCGGCAGGATTGTCAGCAACTGATCAGTCAGATTCGTGGAACGGTGAATCTAAAGCGGGAGACATTGGACCGATTAAAAGACATAGTAATTAACTTCAATCGCAACTTCAAGCCTCAGAATACCTTCCACTTCAACACCATGCCTGTGACGGACAAGGACTATCTCGAGATAGCCGCCAACCTACAGGACTTTATGGATAATAATAAGATAGAAGAGTTCCGCCGTCGTACCAGCGAGCATTACAAGGATATCCTAGGGCGCATCTCTACGGAGATTGGGGCACTGATGAAACGCAGGTCTGATGTGGAAAGTGTGATACTGGATATCAACAGGGATTTCGTGGAAAAGAACTTCGCAGGAGTCATCAAGAGCATTGAACTTCGGGCGAATGAGTCGTCTGACCGGCTCATGCAGTTGCTCATGTCCATTCATGACTATACCGTGGAAAATGCCCTGTCGATTGGCGAACTCAACCTTTTCTCCAGCGACAACCGCGACGAGGTGAATCGCAAGGTCATAGATTATCTGAAGAGTCTCTCCCATCAGTTACAGGACGAGCAAAGCCGACCAACAGTTTCACTTGGCGATGCCTTCCGATTGCAGTTCCGCGTCAAGGAAAACGACAATGACACCAACTGGGTGGAGCGTATCAACAACGTAGGCTCCGACGGTACGGACATCTTGGTAAAGGCGATGGTAAACATCATGCTCATCAATGTGTTCAAGAAGAAGGCTGCACGCAAGAGTGGCGACTTCATCATCCATTGTATGATGGATGAAATTGGACGATTGCATCCCAACAACATTAAGGGAATCCTGCAGTTTGCAAACTCGCGTAACATATATCTTATAAACAGTTCACCCACATCTTATAATCCATACGATTACAAATACACCTATCTGCTAAGTAAACATGGCGTGAAGACCAGAGTGGACAAACTTTTGAAACGGACAAAATAATTATGGTAATAAGTGCATCCATACAGGCATTGATTTCTGGCGAGCAGGTCGCTAGTTCAAAGTTCAGCAGCAAGTTGCTTGATGAACTGATGGCAGAAGGGTTGCTGTTGGTGACGACGCGTGGCTCTCGGAAATCATATCGTGCCCGAGATATTGAGGCTCTGAAAAGATACCTCATTGACAAAGATGAGAATTATCGGATGCTTGATGTTACCGCTGCGGATACTCGCGCCTCAATGGCTGCAGAAACAGGGAATTCCAAGCTTTTGACTATTCGCTCATGTCCAGGATTCCCTATCAATAGTTATCAGTCTGTTGAGTGTTTGCTTAATGGCGAACCGTTTGTCGTTAATCCCCCTGAAGGAAGTTTTGTGTTTATCGACAATTGGAAACATTTTGTCATTCCAGAGGATGTTGTAGTGGTGGGAATAGAGAATATGGAGAACTTCCGTATGATTCGTCAGCAAAGGAAGATGTTTGAGTCTATGTTAGGAAATAAACGATTACTTTTTGCATCCCGCTATCCCCAATCAACTGATTTGCGCAATTGGCTTCTAACGATTCCAAACAAATACGTTCACTTTGGTGATTTTGATTTGGCAGGAATCCACATCTTCTTAACGGAATTCCATAAACATCTTGATGACCGCTCGATATATCTTATCCCATCAGATATTGAACAACGGTTATCCAAAGGATCATTAACTCGTTACAACGAACAATTTGACAAGTATCATACACTTCAGTGTGATATTCCCTATTTGCAGTCTCTCATAGATATGATCAACAAGCACCATCGTGGATATGACCAAGAAGGATATATTGATAAAATGAAAAATCAAGAATGATAAGAATATGACGCAAGAAAAAAAGACCGACTGCTGAGACTTTTACAGCAATACCAAGAGTTCGACATTATTGCCAACACTTAGCATCGGATATTGGCCAATACACTAAAACTGTAATGGATGAAGTAGTTGATAAAGCCTTCCTTGGCAGAGAGAATGGTCAATATTGTGTAGTTCATGGCCGATAAAGGGGCAATCACAACGAATAATATCATGGCCCACTTTTGAAGAATCTAATTCGCCAATCGCAATTGGTGAATTAAGCAACAAATAAATTCCATTTGATAGCGGTCAAAGAGATGGCATAAACAATGATGCAATTGTAATTCGGCAGTTGCAACTGACGAATATAGCAAAGAGCATCAATTCTCAATGACCGCTCGCAAAAATATGAAAATTCCGAGCGATTATGTGTGGTTTTCCGAGCGATGCGGAATGAGTAATTTGTGTAAGCCGTTGAAATACAAAGAGAAATATCGCTCGTAAAATTTTGAAATTTGTGAGTAATTACGAGCGAATTTGCGAGCGATTATAAATGATAGACTGATAATTGAGTTTCGCTAGCAAATGTTTGGAGATTCTGAACAGGAAAGAGACATATTCCCCAAGAATTAAAAACCAGATTGGTGGCTTGCCAATCTGGTTTTTGAATGAGGTAGCTTAACGTTTCTCGCCATATACTCTTTCACACACTTCGTCGATGCCATCTTTGAGGATGACAGAATCCATCGCGTGGATGAGTGGTGCATATTTGCGGTCTTGCTTCAAGGCTGGCTTGATGATGTAGTACTCCTTGACTACTGCTTCAAGTTGGGTCTGTCTGTACAATGAGGCAGCAGCAAGCACAAGGCTCAATCTTGTTTTCCCATTGTTTTCCCGAAACGAAAAATCAGCAACCTGAATTTCTTCTAGGTTGCTGATTTTCAGTGTGGGCCATCTAGGGCTTGAACCTAGGACCTCCAGATTATGAGTCTGTTGCTCTAACCAACTGAGCTAAAAGCCCGACAGCAATCCTTGCATGGCAAGTTTTGCGAATGCAAAGGTAGTGCTTATTGGTGAAAAAACCAAATTTTTTTGGTGAAAAGAACTGAAAGTGTTCTTTTTTGCTGGTAAAAAGTGGTAGAGAGTTTGCATAATCGTTGTTATTTCTGTAATTTTGCATCGCATTTTTTATATTATGGACACAATGCTTGACAACCATTCGCCTCTGGGCGGACTCACCGACGCGCAGGTGCTCGGCAGCAGGAATGAGCACGGACCGAATGTGCTGACCCCGCCCAAAAAGGTGTCGTTGTGGAAACTCTATCTCGAAAAATATAGCGACCCCATCATCCGCATACTGTTGGTGGCGGCAGTCGTTTCGTTGGTTTTCGCCTTTGTTGAGAACGACTATTTGGAAACCATTGGCATCATCTTGGCCATTTTCTTTGCCACCACCGTAGGATTCTATTTCGAGCGCGACGCTGCCCGTAAGTTCGATGTGCTCACGGCCATGAACGAGGAGCAGCCAGTCAAAGTGCGCAGAAACGGAAAGGTGGTGGAAGTGGCGCGCCGCGATGTGGTGGTGGGCGACGTGGTGTTGCTCGAAGTGGGCGACGAGGTGCCTGCTGACGGACAACTCTGCGAGGCTACCGACCTGCAGATAGACGAATCGACGCTAACCGGCGAGCCGCTGACCACCAAACGTGTGGGCGAGGGTCACGAGAGCGGCAAGGCTGCCGAGCCATCGCATGCTTATCCCGAAGATGTGGTGCTCAGATCCACCATGGTGATGAACGGGCGAGGCGTGATGAAGGTGACTGCCGTGGGCGATGCCACCGAAATAGGGCGTGTAGCCAAGTCGTCGAGCGAGACGTCGGACGTAATCACCCCGCTCAACGCCCAGCTCAACCGTCTGGCCAAACTCATCAGCAAGGTGGGAACCACCATTTCCCTGTTAGCGTTCGTGCTGTTCCTGGGAAACGACATCCTGCACAATCCGCTGTGGCACAGCGGCAACGTGATGGGCATGGTGGAGGTGGTGCTCCACTACTTCATGATGGCCGTCACGCTGATCGTGATGGCCGTGCCCGAAGGATTGCCCATGGCCATTACGCTGAGCCTTGCCCTCAACATGCGCCGCATGCTGAAGAGCAACAACCTGGTGCGCCGGCTGCATGCCTGCGAAACCATGGGGGCCGTGACCGTGATATGTACAGACAAGACAGGAACGCTGACGCAAAACCGCATGAAGGTGGTGGAGATGTTCACTCACGAATGCGACGGCCCGGCAGACGGAAAACAGTTGCTGGCACAGGCCATAGCCCTCAATTCTACTGCCGAACTCGACGGCGAGAAACCCATTGGCAACCCCACTGAAGCGGCTCTGCTGCTCTGGCTGAAAGGTCAAGGACTGGACTACAGAACCCTGCGGAGCGAAGCCACCGTGATGAAGCTGGTGCCGTTTACCACCGAGAAAAAATACATGGAAACGACGGTGCGCACGGCCACAGGCTGTTACACCTTTCTGAAGGGCGCGCCCGAAGTGGTGCTCAGTCGTTGCGACTGCACCGAGGGGGAGCGAAAGGAAATCGCCGAGAAACTGCTCGCCTATCAGCATCAGGCCATGCGGACGCTGGCCTTTGCCTGCCGCGAGGGGGAAACCAGCGAGGGGCAATACCACTTTCAGGCTGTTGTGGGCATCAGCGACCCCATTCGCGAGGACGTTCCCGCTGCCGTGGCCCAATGTCAGAGTGCCGGCATCGAAGTGAAGATAGTGACGGGCGACATCTCGGCTACGGCCATAGAGATAGCCAAACAGATAGGTATCTGGAACGAAGACAGCGCATCCGACTACGCAGAGTGGCATCTGACGGGCCAGGAATTTGCCTCGCTGTCAGACGAAGAAGCGCTTCGGCGCGTGAAAAAGCTGCGCGTGATGAGCCGTGCGCGGCCCGGCGACAAGCAGCGGCTGGTGCAGCTGCTGCAACAGGGCGGTGGCGTAGTGGCCGTCACGGGCGACGGCACCAACGATGCTCCCGCCCTGAACCACGCCCACGTGGGGCTTTCGTTGGGGTCGGGCACGAGTGTGGCCAAGGCCGCCAGCGACATCACCCTGCTCGACGACTCGTTCCGCTCCATCGTGAATGCCGTGATGTGGGGGCGCTCGCTCTACAAGAACATCCAGCGGTTCCTGTTCTTCCAGCTGGTGGTCAACGTCACGGCGCTGCTGCTGGTGCTGGGCGGGTCGTTCATAGGAACCGAAATGCCGCTCACGGTGACGCAAATCCTGTGGGTGAACCTCATCATGGACACCTTCGCCGCCATGGCTCTGGCCTCGTTGCCCCCTTCGCGCGAAGTGATGAACCAGAAACCCCGTTCGCAAAAGGATTTCATCATCACCCGCTCCATGGGTTGGGGCATCGGCTTGATTGGCACCGTCTTTGCAGCCCTGCTGTTGGTTCTGCTTTGGCTCATCGAGACGATGGGTGCCATCGAGGGCATCGACATTCGCGAACTGACCGAGTTCTTCACCGTGTTTGTCATGCTGCAATGGTGGAACCTGTTCAACGCCAAGACGCTCGGCTCCCACCATTCGGCCTTCCGCCATATCTTCAGCTGCCGGGGCATGCTGCTGGTGCTGGCTTTCGTGCTGGCGGGACAGTGGCTCATCGTGACGTTTGGCGGCCAGATGTTCCGCACCACGCCGCTGCCTTGGGAGTCGTGGCTCGGCATATTCCTGTTTACGTCGCCCGTCATGCTGGTGGGCGAACTCTACCGACTGACAAGAAGACTGACAGCAAAAAAATGAAAACCATATTTCTTCATCAACTGCAACAGGCTTTGCCTCCCTGCGTAGCCACGGTGGGATTTTTCGACGGTGTCCATCGGGGGCACCAGTATCTCATCGGGCAGATGAACCGCTTTGCCCACGAAAAGGGCCTGCCCTCAACGGTGGTCACCTTCGACCGTCATCCGCGCGAAGTCCTGGGCAGCGACTATCAGCCGCGGCTGCTTTCCACATTCGAAGAGAAACTGCAGCTGCTGGCCCAGACGGGTGCTGACCAGTGTGTGGTGTTGCCCTTCAGCCGCGAGATGGCCGCCATGGAGGCTCGCGAGTTTATGGAACTGATTTTGCGCCGTCGGCTCAACGTCGAGCGGCTCTGGATAGGGTATGACAACCGCTTCGGCCACAACCGCAGCGAGGGCTTCGACCATTACGTGGCCTACGGCCGTGAGCTGGGCATTGACGTGGTGCGCAGCGAAGCCTTTGTGCTGAACGGCATCAATGTCAGTTCGTCGGTGGTACGCTCGTTCGTCGAGGAGGGCGAAGTCCATTTGGCCGCACAGTGCCTGGGCTATCCCTATACAATCTATGGAAAGGTGGTGGGAGGCTGTCAGGAGGGACGCAAGATGGGTTTTCCCACGGCCAACATCCAGGTGACGGACGGGCAGAAGCTGATTCCCGCACCGGGCGTCTATGCCGTACGGGCGAAACTGGAGGACGGTGGGGCGGAGCGGCCTGCCATGATGAACATTGGTGTGCGTCCCACTTTTGGCGGCCACGAGTTGACACTCGAGACCCACATCCTGAATTTCTCGCAGAATCTCTACGGCAGCACACTCGGCGTTTCGTTTGTGCAGCGCATCAGGACGGAGCGCCGTTTCGAGTCGCCCGCCGCCCTGAGCGAGCAACTGGCCAAGGACGAAGCGGTTGCACGGGAACTATTCAGAAAAAGAACAACTTGAATTAAAGAATAGGAAGAAAAGAACATGAAAAAAGCATTTTTCTATTTGGTCATCTTCTTGATGATACAGTTTTTTGCGTCTTACCTCTTCACCCTTGTGGCCATGTTGATAGACATGAGTGCGCAGAGCACCCCCATGCTCATAGCGGCCTCGCTGCTGTCGAGCGTGGTGGCCGTCGCCCTGTTTGTGTGGCGCAAGTGGACACCCGTGGGCAGAGCGTTCATGAAGTCACGCCCGTGGGCGGTGTTGGCTTGGTCGGCTGTTGCCGCTTTGGGAGCCATTGTTCCCTCGATGTGGCTGTCCGATGTGCTGCCCGAATTGCCAAATGTGGTCAGCGAAGAGTTGGAGGGCATCATGCGCAACCGTTGGGGCTACTTTGCCCTTGGTCTGGGGGCGCCCATTGCCGAAGAGTTCGTTTTCCGCGGCGCCATGTTGCGCTCCTTGCTCGACTGGGGCGAGCAGAAGCATCTGAGCCACTGGTGGCCCATTGCCATCTCGGCGGTGCTCTTCTCCGTTGCCCATTTCAATCCTGCACAAATGGTGCATGCCTTTCTCATCGGACTGTTGCTGGGATGGATGTACTATCGCACGGGGAGCATTATTCCAGGCATAGTCTATCACTGGGTGAACAATACTGTGGCATACGTGATGGAGAACCTGATGCCCGGAACTGAGCATCTTTCGGATTTGTTTGGCGACAATCTCGTGCGCATAGGCATGAGTGTGCTCTTCTCGCTGCTCATTTTGGTGCCCGCCCTCTATCAGTTGCACCTAAACATGAAAGCCCCCCTCTCATCCCCCCCGGGGGGGGAGCCCAGCGCATAGGAAGCCTCCCCTACAGGGAGAGATTTGTAAGGGGCTTAATATTGCCACTTACTGTCAACCCTTGGTGAAGCCAAGACTGAGGATGCTGATGCGTACATTGCCAGCCTTGGCCAATTGCTGCCCACAGGCAATGGCAGTGGCTCCGGTGGTGACCACATCATCGACGAGCAGCACATGCTTGCCAGCGATGCGCCTGCCGTCCACCAGCTGGAAAGCATCCGTGACATTCTCCCTTCGCTCCCATCGGCCTTTTTGCGTTTGGCTGCCGCCATAGGTCTTGCGGCGCACAGCGCGCGACTCAACGGGAATGCCTGTGGCACGACTCACGCCACGGGCTATCATGAGGCTCTGGTTGTAGCCACGCTCACGCTCGCGCTTGGGAGCCAATGGTATAGGCACGATGACGTCAATGCCATCGAAGAAATGGTCGGCAGCCATTTCGCGAGCTGTGAGCCACCCCATCTGCTCGCCAATCTCGGGTTGATTGGCATATTTCAGTTGGTGGATGAAATGGGTGGCTTCGGCCTTCGGGGTGTAGAAGATGAGTGCGGCGGCACGTTCGATGGGCAACTGCACCCAGAAGAGTCGTGCCATCTCATTGTCGAAGGCATCACGGCTGAACCCTGTGCGTGGCAGATGAAGGTTGCACTGCGCGCAGATGGTTTCTTCCTGCACCTGCAGACGCCCTCCGCACACGGGACACCGTCGGGGAGCCAGAAAGTCGGCCAAACGAACAAATATGCTGATGGACATGGTGTGAAGGAGTGTAGGTGTGAAGAATCAAAGAAGTATTGGATTGAAGGAGTAAAGGAATGAAGACTACAGCGTGGTTCTTCATTCTTCGTCAAAAGAATCTTCATCCACATCGATGCACTGTCGGATGATGTCATAGGTGAAACCGCGCGAGAGAGCGAACTTGAGCAGTTTTTGGTTGAGTTCGTAGCTGTTGTTGGCGCGAGTGGTGCGGCGCTTCTGGCGGAGCAGTGGGCGCAGGATGCTCACGTAGAGCTCATCATCCACTTCGGCGAGCACACGTTGCTGAATGTCTTTGTCGATATGTTTCTGCCACAAGCCTTGCTCCACCTTGCGGCGGCCCCAATGGTTGTATCTTATCTTGTCGTTCGCGTAGGCTCGGGCATAGCGTTCGTCGTCAACATACCGGTTGGCGGTGAGATAGGCCATGACTTCGGCCTGAGTGGCTTCGTCAACCTCCCAACGTGACATTTTCTCTAGCATTTCGTGCTGACAATGCTCGCCTCGGGCACAGAGAGCGGTGAGTTTCTGGAGTATTTGGTCCTTATTCATTTTTTTGACATTTAGACAGATAGACATTTAGACAAACAGACAGATAGACATTTAGACAGATAGGCTATTGGGGATGTGGGTGACGAGTGGCACGGACAAAACGGGTCTTGCCGAATTGGTCGGAGCGTGAGGCGATGTGGACGAAACCTTCGCCTTTGAGCAGCTGCACCAATGGTGAGTGGTAGAGTGGGTTTATTTCAAAGAAGAGCTGTCCTGCGGGCTTCAAACTCCGGGCGGCGTAACGGGCAATGGCCCGATAGAACAACAACGGGTCGTCGTCGGGAACGAAGAGCGCCAGGTGGGGTTCGTGGTTGAGCACATTGGCCTCCATGGCAGCTGCCTCTTTACGGCAGATGTAGGGCGGGTTGCTCACAATGATGTCCCACACGCGTTGGTTGTCGTCGGGCAGATGGAGAGCATCCTGCAGTTCTGTCTGAATGCGCGCTTGGGCTGCCTGAGCATTTTCCCGGGCTACGTGCAGAGCCTTGGGGCTGATGTCCCAGGCTGTCACCTCGGCCTGTGGACATTTCAGGGCCAGCGTGATGGCGATGCAGCCCGAACCTGTGCCAATGTCTAGGAGCGAGAGCCCCCCTCTTATCCCCCCTGGGGGGGAGGGCTCTATCGCGGAAAGTCTCTCCCCCCTGGGGAAGCTAGAGAGGGTTTTCGTCTCCCCCTCGGGGGCTTCTTGGCTTTCCCTTATCCACTGGCACAGCTCATAGGTCTCGGGGCGTGGGATGAGCACCCCCGGCTCCACATGGAGCGTGAGCGCACCGAACTCCGCCATCCCCGTTACGTACTGTACGGGCTCGCCGCTGAGCAACCGCCGCAGCTGCTCATGGAGCGACAATTGCTGCTCGGCAGACAGTTGTTGGTCCTTGCCGCAAAGCAGGTCTGAGGTGGAGAGACCGTAGCAGTGGTCGTAAACATAACGGGCGACAGCTTTCGCCTCGCCCGTTTCGTAGATGGTGGTCAGTTGTTGCCAAAAGTCGCGGTAGGTCATGCCTGTCAGTTGAAGAAGAAGAAGAAACAGGCGGCAGCCTGACGGCGGTTTACCCCCTCGGCCTTGCCCATGCTGCTGTTGTTGCTGTTGCGCACGGTGCCGTCGCTCTCAATCTTCCCAATCTTGCGGTTGCTGGCATCGCGCACGGTGCCGTCGCTCTCGATTTTTCCAATCTGCCGATTGCTGCCGTCGCGCACAGTGCCGTCGCGTTCAATTTTTCCAATTCGGCTGTTGCTGCCGTTGCGCACAGTGCCGTCGCTCTCGAATTTGCCTATCCGGCTGTTGCTGCGGTTGCGCACGGTGCCGTCGCTCTCCACTTTTCCTACAACCGAGTTGCTGCCGTTGCGCAGGGTCTGTGCCTCTGTGGGCGCGGCAAACATCAGCAGTCCGATGATGAATGCCAGGGTGAATGCAAAATGTCTCATTTGTTTAGATGTTTTTGGGTGAATGTATGGCAGGGTGTTTTTTGCACCCTTTTCTTTGCAAATATAGGCCATTTTATTGAATCTGCAACGTTCCGTTTTATTTTTTTATAGATTTTTTTTGGACGAAACGCTTTTTTCTGTATTTTTGTGCGCATGAACCAGCAAGAACAACCAACCGCCGACCAACAGTATATGCGCCGTTGCCTGCAACTGGCTCAGAACGGGCTGATGGGCGCGCGGCCCAACCCCATGGTGGGATGTGTCATTGTGGCATCCGACGGACGCATCATTGGCGAAGGTTACCATGTGCGCTGCGGCGAAGGACATGCCGAGGTGAACGCCTTTGCCTCGGTCTGTGCCGACGACGAGCCGTTGCTTCGTGAGGCCACGGTCTATGTCAGTCTGGAACCCTGCGCCCACTACGGCAAGACGCCTCCCTGCGCCGACCTCATTGTCAGCAAGCGCGTCCGACGCGTGGTCGTGGGAACCATCGACCCTTTTGCCAAGGTGCAGGGACGCGGCATACAGAAACTGCGCAACGCGGGCATCGAGGTCACTGTGGGAGTGTGCGTGGCGGAATGCCGCGAGCTGAACCGCCGATTCTTCACCTACCACTCCAAACACCGCCCCTACATCATTCTGAAATGGGCGCAGACGCAGAACGGTTTCATCGACGACCATTTTCGCCCCTTGGCCCTCTCTACCCCCTTCACACAGATGCTTGTCCACCGCCTGAGAGCCCAGGAGGATGCCATCCTGGTGGGACGCACCACCTACGACCGTGAGCAGCCGCACCTGACCGTACGCCACTGGCACGGCCCCGACCCCAAGCGCGTGGTGCTCACCCACGACCGGCTTCTGCCGCAGCTCATCGACGACCTTTACCTGCAGGGCATACAGTCGCTCATCGTTGAGGGCGGCGCCCGCACCCACCAGTCGTTCATCGAGGCCGGCCTGTGGGACGAGCTGCGGGTGGAAACCGCTCCCTTTACCGTCAGCGATGGTACGCGCGCCTGTCCGCTGCCCGCCAATGTGCGCGTAGCCTGCCGCGAGGAGTACGACGGAAACACCATTGTTACCTATAAGCCCACCGAACCATGAACAGCTATTTCACTTCGCGACTGAGCGAAAACGACGACTACAAACGCGACGTGCTGATACAAAAAATAGAACATGCCGTCAGCCAGATGAAACTCTCCGAGTTGGAGGCGCTGGCCTACGACATGTTCACAAAAGGCTATTTGGAGGATTATTAGTTTCCTAGGCAGTCTAGATGGTCTAGGGTTTCTAGACATTCCAGACAATCCTAAAGAATCAGCTTGTAGCCAATTCCGCGGACATTCACGATGCGCACGTTGGGGTCTTTGCCTAGGCGGTGGCGCAGTTTGGTAATGAACACTTGCAGGCTGCGGGTGTTGAAGAAGGTGTCGTCGCCCCAAAGCTCCAGCAGGATGGTTTGCGTCTCGACCACCCGGTTGGCGTTTTCGGCCAGACAGCGGAGCAGTTCCGACTCGCGGTGCGACAGTTCCTGCATGTCGCCCATGCAGAACAGCTGTTGCGTCTTGGGATTGAACGAGTAGGAGCCTATTTCCAGCAGGCGCGAGGTCTTCATGACGGCCTTTGAAGAGGCCATGGCCCGGCCCAGCAGGGCTTTGATGCGAATAATGAGCTCCTGCATGCCGAAAGGCTTCTTCAGATAGTCGTTGGCACCAAGCTCAAATCCGCGAACCACATCGTTGATGGCCGAGCGGGCGGTGAGAAAGAGCACCGGCGTGAGCGTGTCGGACTGGCGGATGCGGCGCACCAGCTCGAAACCGTCCATGCGGGGCATCATCACATCTGCCACTAGTACGTCGGGCTTGCTGTCGAAGAAGCGGCGCAGGGCTTCCTCTCCGTTCTTGACGGTGCTGACTTGGAATCCCTGTGGCTCCAGCGTGTCGCGGATGATCATGGCCAGGGTTTCTTCGTCCTCGGCCAGCAGAACATGAATCTTATCCATTGAATCTCAGTCTTACGGTTGTACCTTCTCCCTCCTTGCTCTCTATCTCCACGCTGCCGCCGTGGCGTTCCATCATGCTCTTGACGTAGTAGAGCCCCAGCCCATAGCCCTTCACGTCGTGGCGGTTGCCCTGCGGCACACGGTAGAAGCGGTCGCAGACATAGCGCAGCTTGTCGTGTGGAATGCCGATGCCCTTGTCCGTAATTTCCACCAGGTTGTCGCGGCCTCGAATGGTGATGTCGGCATGGTCGTCACGCGCATATTTGATGGCGTTGTCGATGAGGTTGCTCAACATGGCGGTCAGATGGTTGCGGTCGGCCTTGATTTCCAGATTGTCGGGCTGCAGGTCGATGTGGAAGTCCACTGCCTGTTGGCTTTTCAGGCGGTGAATCTCTATGAGCGAGCCCACCAATTCTTCCAGTCGCACATGGGTGACGTTGAGGGTCAGCGTCTTTCGGTGCTCCATGCTCATGGAGAGAATCTTCTCCACCATGCCGCTCAGCTTGGTGAGCTGTTCCTGGCTGATGCGCAGATACTTCTGCGCCTTGGGCGAGAGCGAGCTGAAGTTGAGCAAGGCGTCGTTGGCCGCGTAGGCCACGCTGATGGGCGTTTTCAGTTCGTGGGTAATGTTGTTGGTGAAGTCGGTCTTCATCTCGTCGAGCGAGCGCATGCGGTTCAGCGTCCAGATGAGATAGCAGAAGGCGAAGGCTAGCACCAGCAGAATGACGGCGGAAGCAGCGAGTATGCCCGCCATCTGTTGCAAGACCAGGCTCGTGACGGGCTCGATGGTCAGTCGGTAGGCCTCGTGGGTGTCCTCGGTCAGGTAGTAGCTGAAGTGCTCGGCGCGCGGGGTGGGCCGATAGTCGCGGGTGCCCAGCGTGTCGGTGGGCCGTCCGGCCTCGTCGGTTACTTCCACCAGATGTGGCCCGCTCACTCCCGCATCTTTCAGCAGGGCGGTCAGTATGCTGTCGTAGCGTTCGTAGTTGGGTTTGGCCAAGTCTCGCAACGATTTGTGCATGGTGCGTTGCACGGTGTACGACATGCCCAGCATTGGGTTTTCTTTCATCAGCAGGCTGTCGTTGTGGCGGTCGCGGAAATACTGTCTGACGGGATGCTGTTTCATGGCCTGTCGCTCATCGACGCTTATTTTGTGTCGCTCCAATTCGATGAAAGTAGAGTCGCCGATGTCCTTGCGGGTCATCTGTTCCACATAGCTGGAGTCTTTGTCGTCGAGTTGTGCGCCGGCGCTGAACGAAATGTTGCCGTGTATGCCGTTCGAACTGCTCAGTAAGTGTATGCGGTAGTCCATTTCCAGATAGTCGGCCTGTACCACGGCCTGCTGAATCTGATGTCGCATCTGTCTGGTTTCGTTTCGGTAGAGCCGCAGCAGCCACCACGACTGATAGAGAAAAACGGCCACGAGGACAGCCCCCACCAGCAGGGCGATTTTCTGTATCTTCATTTTCATGGCAGCAAAGATAGCTTGTTTTTGTCGAAGAAGGCCGAAACGTTAAGCCTAAATAACACTTTTCTTAAGCCTAAATAAGCCGATTGTTTTGGCCGTTGGCGGGCGGAGGGCTACCTTTGCTGCCATGAAAAGGACGATGCTATTGGCACTGTTGGCCGTTGCAACGATGGCAGGTGCGCAGACAGAAGTGCAAAATCAAGAAGCTGAAACAAAGACAATCCGTCAGGCCGGGACAGACCTTCAGGCCGGAGCGCAGAAAGACTCGCTCACGATGGACAGTCTGTTACAGGCACTGCCCGAAGTGGAGGTGAGGGGCAGCCGCCATATCGTGCGGGCAGAGCAGGGCAAACTGGTGTTCGACCTGCCGCACCTGATTGAAGGAAAAGGGGTGAGCACTGCCTATGACGCGCTAAAGGAACTGCCTGGCGTGACAGAACAAAATGGTGGCCTGCTGCTGACTGGCCGCCATGTAACGGTGATAATAGACGGGAAACCTTCGACAATGGCTGCCGAACAAGTGGCGCAACTGCTGAAGTCGATGCCTGCCAGCCGCATTCGCAATGCTGAGGTGATGGTGGCTGCACCGGCGCGCTATCAGCTGAGGGGGCAGGTCATCAACCTGAATCTTTTGCACAACGAGGCTCAGCAGGTAGTGCAGGGGCAGGCGCGCTTGGGAGTGGAACGGCAGCACGACGCAAAGTTCACCGAGGCGGCCAGTTTCTTCGGCCAGTGGCAGAAGTGGTCGGCGGATGCCATGTTCACCCATCGCCACGGCCACGATTTCTACGAGGGTGAAACGCGTTCGCTCCACTCGCAACTGTCTGGAAAGGTGTACGACATTCGTTCGCACACGCTGGCTCCCAGCCGCTCTCACGACTACGACTACCGCTTCGAGGTGGATTACGGCAGTCTTTTCAGTCTTGCCTATACGGGCAACTTTCAGTCCTTGCACACCAACGGCACGACCGACGGCAGCATTACCTCGGAAGCCAAAGGCCACAGCCGCCACACGTTGCACAACATTCGCGCTGACTATCGCTCGCCGTTCGGGCTGAAGGCTGGTGCCGACTTCACTCACTATGAGGCTCCGTCGGCGGGCACCGTGACCAGCGTCCTGCCCACGGGGCCGAAAGACTATGAAACGGAGAGCCTGCAGCGCATCAACCGGCTCAAACTGTACGCCTCGATGGAGCACAAGCTAAACAGAAATTGGGGAGTGAACTATGGTGCGTCCTTTACCACCACCAGCGACCGCAGCCACCAGAACATCAGCTTTGAAGGCATGAACTCGGCGGCCCTTCTGCACGAAACCATTGCCAATCTGTATGCTGGTTTCAGCAAGGCGTGGGGAAAACGCTTGTCGCTCGACGCCTCTCTCTCGGTTGAGCGGTTCCACAACGATACTTTCCGCGAGTGGGTGTTGTTCCCCACGCTTACAGCCGTCTATACTCCCCGGCAGGACCATGTGGTGCAGCTCTCAATAGCGGGCAACCGCAACTATCCGGAGTATTGGGCGGTGACCAGCGCGAAGGGATTCACCGATGGTGGTTATGGAGAAGTGGTGGGAAATCCTGACCTGCGGCCCGCCAAAGACTATCAGCTGCAGGCGGTCTATCTGTTAAGGAACAAATACCAATTGGCTTTGTGGTTCAACCATACCGACGACTATTTCGTGCAGACTTGCTACCAATGGCAGGACCGACTGGCCATGGAATACCGGCACGTCAACTTTGACTTCCGTCAGCAGGCGGGCTTCATGGCCTATGCCCCCGTTTCGGTAGGGCGTTGGTTGCGCTCGTCCGTCTCGGCCTATCTGCTGTGGGAGCGCGCGAAAGATTCCGATTACTACGACTTGCCCTTCGACCGCCATGTTGTCAGCACGATGTTCAACCTGCGCAATACCATTATATTCTCGCCCGTGTTCAGCATGAATGTGAATGGTTTTGCACGTACAAAATCCCACCAAGGACTCTACGATCTGCCCGCATCGGGCAATCTCACCGTCGAACTGCAAGCCCAGCTGCTGGACAAGCGGCTGTTGCTGAAAGCCTTTGCCGGAAACATCCTCAAGACCAATGCCATTGAGCCCCGCCTGGATTATCAGACGCAGCACTACAACATGGGCTATACAGACTATAGCACCTTCGGACTCGCGGCCACTCTCAGCCTGGGCGGTTACAAGGCAAGGCAGCGCGAGGCCGTGGATACATCAAGATTCAAGAAATGACCCTTTTTATTTCCTGCCGAAGTCGGCAGGCACTTCGCCCCATTTGCTGGTTTCCCACTTGATGATGGGGTTGCGGTAGTTGTGGGTCAGCAGCCACCGCTCGGCGCGCTCAATGATCTGATAGAGTTGTTCGGTTTCGGGTGTGCGCTCCAGTTTGGTTTTGCATTTGCGCTTCTTCACCCACAGGATGGCGTTGTAGGAGTCGCTGTAGATGGTCTTTCCGTGCAACCCTTGGTTCCATGCCAGAGCCAAGGCGTGGACGATGGCCAGGAACTCGCCGATGTTGTTGGTTCCGCGCATGGGGCCGAAATGGAACACGCGGTAGCCCGTCTGCAAGTCGATGGCCTGATACTCCATTGGCCCCGGGTTGCCCGAACAGGCAGCATCTACCGCCCACGCGTCTGCCCTTACCTCGGGGGGTAGGGGCAGCACGGTGTCGTTGCGGTAGGTGGGAGGATTTAAATTCTCAATATCCAAGGCTCAATCCAAATAGTCAAGTTATCAATTGCCCAATGTCAATTGTCAATTCGCTCTACATTCGTTCCGGCACTTCGATGCCGAGCAGGCTCATGCCGTTCTTGATGGTCTTGGCCACGTTCTTGGCCAGCACGAGTCGCAGGGCTTTCTCCTCGTCGGTGTCGGCGCCCAGGATGCTGTAGTCGTGGTAGAACTGGTTGAACGCCTTGGTCAGCTCGTAGCAGTAGTTGGCAATGCCGCTGGGCGAATAGTCGTTGCCCGCCTGCTCTACGGCTGCTCCAAACTCGCTCATCTTCTGGATGAGCTCGATTTCCTTGGGGCTCATAGGACTTATAGGACTTATGGGGCTTATAGGACTTATAGGATTGATGGGGCTCATTGCCTCCGCTTTGCGCAGAATGCTGCGGATGCGGGCGTAGGTGTATTGGATGAAGGGCCCTGTATTGCCGTTGAAATCGATGCTTTCTTCGGGGTTGAAGAGCATGTTCTTGCGGGCATCCACCTTCAGAATGAAGTATTTCAGGGCGCCCATGCCCACAATGCGGGCAATCTCGCGGCGCTCCTCCTCGGACATGTCAGCAAATTTGCCCGATTCCATCGAGGTTTTGTAGGCGTCGTCGATCATGAGCTGCATCAGGTCGTCGGCATCGACCACAGTGCCCTCGCGGCTTTTCATCTTGCCGTTGGGCAGCTCCACCATGCCGTAGGAGAAGTGGACCAGCTCCTTGCCCCACTTGAAGCCAAGCCGGTCGAGCAGTATGCTGAGCACCTGGAAGTGGTAGTTCTG
>DFFM01000016.1:90339-96299 GCA_002369515.1 Prevotella sp. UBA3776
CGATGGGGTAGTCCTCGTAGCGCATTTCGGCGGTGCCGATGTCCTGCGTCATATAGACGCTGGTGCCGTCTGAGCGCAACAGCAGTTTTTGGTCGAGCCCTTCGTTGGTGAGGTCGGCCCAGACGCTGTTGTCGTCGTGGCGTTCAAAAAGCCCCTTGGCCAGTCCTTCTTCCACCTTGGCCTTGCCCTTGAGGTAGGTCTGGCTCTCGTAGTATATCTTGTCGAACGAAACGCCCATGCGCTTGTAGGTCTCGTCGAAACCGGCATACACCCAGTCGTTCATTTTCTTCCACAGTGCGCGCACCTCGGGGTCGTTTTGTTCCCATTTCACCAGCATTTGGTGGGCTTCCTTGATGAGCGGAGCCTCGTCCTTGGCCCGTTTCTCGGCTGTTTCTTCGTCGATGCCTTGGGCCACGAGCTGGGCTTTCAGCTCCTTCACTTCCTCGCGGTAGTGCTTGTCAAAGGCCACGTAGTAGTCGCCAATCAAGTGGTCGCCTTTCTTTCCGCTGCTTTCGGGTGTCTCGCCGTTGCCATATTTCAGCCATGCCAGCATCGACTTGCAGATGTGGATGCCTCGGTCGTTCACGATGTTGGTTTTCACCACGCGGTTGCCGTTGGCCTGCATGATTTGTGCCAGCGACCATCCCAACAGATTGTTGCGCACATGGCCCAGATGCAGAGGTTTGTTGGTGTTGGGGCTGCTGTATTCAATCATCACCAGCGGACTGTCGTCCGTGGCTTGTTTCATGCCGAAGTGATCGTCTGAGTCGATGTCGGCCAACAGGCTGAGCCAGGCAGCGGGTGCCACCACCATGTTGAGGAACCCCTTCACCACGTTGAACCGCTCTACGGCCTGGCAGTTCTCCACCAGGTATTGGCCTATTTCCTGGGCGGTAAGCTCGGGGCTCTTGCGCGCCATCTTCACAAAGGGGAAGACCACGAGGGTGAGGTTGCCTTCAAACTCGCTTCTGGTTTTCTGAACCTGTACCATCTTGTCGGGTACATCCTGTCCGTAAAGCGTCTTCACAGCCTGCTTTACGGCATTGCTTATCATGTTTTCAATCTTCATACCGTATGAATGTTTCGTTTTACGGGTGCAAAGGTAGTTAAATTAATGAAGAATGAAGAATTTTTTCGCTAAAGTTTCGAAAGCACCGCTAACTCCCGAAACTTATTTTTTTCATTTATTTCGGTGTTCCTTCATGTATTCGCGCGGCGACATGCCATAGACGTTCTTGAACATGGTGGAGAACGAGGCTGCGTTGGAGAATCCGCAGGCATAGACCACCTCTGTGATGTTCATGTTCTGGTTGGCCAGCAGGTTGGCGGCCTGTTTCAGTCTTATGTTGCGGATGAAGTCGTGGGGAGTCTGGCCGGTGAGTTCCTTCATTTTGCGGTGCAGGTGAACGCGGCTGATGCCCACTTCGTTGGCAATCATGTCCACGCTCAGGTCCGAGTTGTTCATGTGCTTGTTGACGGTGTTCATCACGCGCTCCATCAGTTTTTCGTCGGGCGATTTCATCTTCACCTCCTCGACGCTGTTCTCCAACTTGCTGTTTTGTCCGTATTTCAGCCTGAGCAGGCGGTGCGAGTTGATGAGGTTGATGATGGTACGGCGCAGGATGTCCATGTTGAACGGCTTCACAATGTAGGCGTCGGCACCCGTCTCGAGGCCTTCCAACCGGTCTTCGTCGCGGTTTTTGGCCGTGAGCAGTATGACGGGAATGTGGTTGGTGCTTTGGTTGGTCTTCAGTTGCGAGCAGAGCGTGTTGCCGTCCATCTCGGGCATCATGATGTCGCTCACCACAATGTCGGGCATGGTGCGATAGATCTCAGCCAGGGCTTCGCGGCCATTGATGCAGGTCTTCACCTCATAGTCGGCCGACAGCTCGCTGGCTACATAGTTGCGGATTTCGTCGTCGTCCTCGGCGACGACCACGGTCAGCCGTTCGTTGCTTCGTCTTTCGGGCAAAGCCACGGGCTGCTCCAGCTCGTCGAAGGTGTCGGCAATAAGCGCAGCCGTGGGTTGCTCGTTTTCGCTGACCATCTCCTCGGGCTTCAGGTGGGCGTTGCCCAGCGGGATGGTCACCTCGAATACGCATCCTTGCTTCAGGTTGTGCGCCTTGATGGCTCCGTAGTGCAGCTCCACCAGCGAGCGTGTCAGGTCGAGGCCGATGCCCGTTCCCACATTGCGGTCGTTCACCGACGATGTGGTCTGGTAGAACCGTTCGAATATCTTGTCGATTTTGTCTTCGGGTATTTTTTCGCCGTTGTCGCTGATGGCGATGGTGGCGTCGTTGTCGTTGTGGGTGATGCGTATGTCTATCTTTCCCCCCGAGGGCGTGAACTTGAAGGCGTTCGAGAGTATGTTCACCACCACCTTGTCGAAGTTTCCACGGTCAATCCATACGGGCAGCTTGTCGGTGTCGTGCTCGTAGCTGAGGCTTATCTGCTTGGCGTTGGCCTGGTGCTCAAACAGGGTGTAGATGTCCTGCACGAAAGCCACGAGGTCGGTTTCCTGCATGCGCATCTGCATCATTCCCTTGTCAATCTTCCTCAAGTCCATCATCTGGTTGATGAGGTTCAGAATGCGTTCGGCGTTGCGCTTGATGGTTTCATATACGCCGCGCCGCTGCGGGTCGTTGTCCTGCTTCATGAGCGAGAGCAGCGGCGTGATGATGAGCGTCATGGGCGTTCGGATTTCGTGGCTGATGTTCATGAAGAACTGCAGCTTGGCTTCCCCCATCTGCTCGGCGTGGATATGTTCTTGCAGCTGCAGTCGGTCCTGCTGTTTGCGCCGTTGCAGGCTGAGGTATTGCCAGACAGCCAGCGCGATGAGCAACAGGTAGATGAGATAGGCCAGGTTGGTGCGGTACCAAGGCCCGTGAACCACGAGCGTGAATTTTCGTTCGGGCGTCTCGATGTTGTTGCGCTCGGCCTTCACGCGGAAGTGGTAGGTGCCCGGTGCAAGGTGTGAGAATGTTATTTCGTTGGCTCCCGGCTGCAGGCGCACGAAAGGCTCGCCGTTGATGCTGTAGAGGTAGGTGATGTGCTCGGGGTTGTCGTAGGTGAGCGTCGAGAGCTGAATGGCGAACGAGTTGTCGTGGTAACCCAGCTCGAAGTGGTTGCTGGCGATGACCGTGGTGTCGGTCACGTGGAACCGCCCCGACTCGGTTTCGGGCGTCACGGGCTCGCCGTTGATGGTGAGTGCGGTGAGCTGCACCGAAGCCTCCCATTTGGCCTGCTGGATGTCGTTGGGGTCGAACCATGTGACGCCGCCCACGCCGCCAAAGAGCATGTTGCCCGAGTCGGTGGTCCACGAGGCTCCGTCGCTGAATTCGTTGGATTGCAGCCCGTTGTCGATGAAGTAGTTTTGGGTGAGTCCGGTCTTGGGGTCGTGGCAGCACAGCCCGTGGTCGGTGGAAATCCAGAGCCGACCCTTCTTGTCCTGTTCGATGGAGGCGATGCCGTTGTCGGCCAGTCCGCGCTCGGTGGTGTATTGCTGCAGTTTCTTGTTCGACAGGTCGAAGCGGTAGAGTCCGTCGTTGGTGCCTATCCATAGGCTGCCCGAATACTCGCGCGCAATGCGCACGGGCGTACCATAGTTCAGACAGTTCTTTCCGAAGAGGCTGATCCAGCTGTTCTTCTCCAGGTCCAGACAGCACACGCCCATGGTGGTGGCCACATAGACGCGCTTTTGGTCGGGCGAGATGGAGAGTTGCGAAATGTAGTCGTTGGTCAGGCTGTTGATGCCCGGCATGTCGGGCGCGCCTTTTCTCATGACGTAGGAGGTCATCTGTCCGCTCAGCTGGTCGAGCATGATCAAGCCGTAGCCCATGGTGGCCATCCACAGGCGGTTGCTGTTGTCAACGGCAATGTCGAAGATGCTCAAGTTGGGCGGTGTGAAAGCATGGCGGTGATACTGCTTGCTGGCCGTGTCTATCCATCCGCCGCCCTCGTTGTAGGAGCCGATCCAGATGCGTCCGTTGCGGTCTTCTGCAATGGTCATGATGCTGGCCGGGAAATCCTCTTTATAGTGTTTGACGAGCTGCTGCTGGCTGTCGAAACAGTAGAGTCCGTCCTTGTCGGTGCCTATCCATATCTGCCCCCTGCTGTCGATGAGGGTGCTGATGACGCAGGCCGACCCAATCTTGTTCTGTGCGCCCAGCTTGTAGCCCATGTATTTGAACTTGCTGGGCGAGCCAGGCTGCATGTAGAGTCCTTTCTGTAGCAGTCCGAGCCACACGTTGCCGCTGCGGTCCTCGGTGATGGACTGCACCTTGCACTTGGCCAAATCAACCTCGCGACTGAAGTAGGGATTGTCCGTGATGGTGCCCGTCTGCGGGTCGTAGATGCCCAGTCCGGCGCCGTCGTAGCCCATCATGAGCTTGCCCTGGCGGTTGAAGTAGAGCGACGAGATGGGTTTGTCGCCCGTGCCTTCCACCTGCTTGAACTCTTCGCCCACCAGGCGCAGCAGTCCAGCCCGTGAGGTGCCCACGTAGATGTTGCCCTTGTCGTCCTTGCTCATCTTCCGCAGATAGCTGGCCATGGGCTGTGTGCCCAGGTGGGTGTGCGCACGGCGGCCGTCGTCGTGGATGAGGCCCCGGCTGCGCGAGAGCACCCACAGCTGTCCGCGGTTGTCCTCCATGAGGTCCTGCACGGTGTGGATGTGCTTGAAGGCTCCGCCCACCTGATGGGCGTGGCCCTTGTCGTCGAATTTCAGTACGCCCTGCCCCGACGTACCCGCCCATATCTCGCCGTTCTTGCGCTCCAGGAAACACGTCACGTAGGGGCTTACCTCGCGCCCCGTAAGGTCTTTCACCTTCACGTCGCGGAAGCGGATGCCGTCGTAGGTCTGCAGTGCGGCCCACATGCCCAGGTAGAAGAGTCCCTTGCGGTCCTGAATGATGCAGTTCACGTAGTTGCTGGCCATGCCCTTGTCGTGCTCCTGCTCTTTCTTGAAGATGCGGAACAGGTAGCCGTCGTATTTGTTCAGTCCGTTGCGGGTGGCCGACCAGATGAATCCGTCGTTGTCTAGATACACCTGGCTGGTGAAACTGCTCGACAACTGCTGGGTGGCGTCAAACAGCTTTCCGGTCTGTGCATGTAATGACAAAGTGCATGCTAATAAGGTAGTTAAAAAGATTGCTTTTTTATTGTTCACGGTTAGGATTGTTATGTTTTTTTACATTGTTTTCATGCTATTGCCGTCGAAGTTTTTTTTCGCTCATGTATCGAATATGCCGCAAAGATAGTTCATTTTGGGTTAAACTCCAAATTTTTGTTACAAAATATAAAGTTTTAGTAACAGAAAAAGTAATATTTTTTCTATAACCTTATTAATTTTGCACCGTGGAATTAAGCCTCGACGCCAAATCGGCGGCTTTTCCACCGTCAATCAACAAAGACCAAACGCATAATACCTTATAATTTAATTAGCAGTTTTTAGGTTAGTAGCATAATAAATAGTTTAGTAGTAAGTAGTTTTTTATAATTTAGTTTCAGCAACGGGGCCGACGCGATGTCGGCCCCGTTGCTTTTTTTTTGTGGACTCTCGTTGCCGCCGAGTCCGCCAGTTCAGCTGTCGCTGGTCCAGCCACCGTCACCCTGTCTCTCGACAGTATTTTGGCAACTCGTGGCAACGGAAAAATATCTCCCGACGTTGCGATAGGATTTTCTAGAGAATTTGAACGTATCTCCCGACGACATCTTGGCCACTCGTGGCAACGGGAAATTATCTCCCGACGCTGCGATTGGATTTTCTAGAGAATTTGAACGTATCTCCCGACGTTTTTTTTGTTGTTCCCGGTGCGCAGAAATTATCTCGCGGCACTGCGATTGTCTTTTCCTGCCTGTTTTATTCATACAAATGGCAGAATAGCGCTCCGCGCCTTTGGCTTTCCCATCGGCCGCCGATTTTCAATTCAAAAACCAGTAAAAACCAACACGGACAAGGAAAA
>DFFM01000056.1:0-16946 GCA_002369515.1 Prevotella sp. UBA3776
TTTTTATTTGTTTTGTAAGACTCCTTGTTTTTGTTGGTTTTTCTTTGTTTTTATTGTTTTTTGGAAGACGCGGAGCGTTCAACTAACTATCTCTTTCGGTATATTCCCTAAAACAACGTATTGGGTGGTACGATTGCGGATAATCATTGTTTTTTTATTGCCGTGAGATAATTTTTTATTGTCGTGCTTTACTACGAAATTTTCTAGAAAATTATTGTTCTTGTTGCGCATTCTCGTTTTTTTGCATTAACTTTGCAAAGTTGAAACCATTGAATACTCAAACAGAAAGACAAGAAAAATGACAGCATTCAAAGATTTGGTGCAGCTGCGCCGCAGCCACCGCAAGTTCACCGACGAGGAGATTAGTGCCGAGGACGTGCGGCTGATACTGCGCGCCGCCCTCATGTCGCCCACATCGAAAAGCCAGCGTGCATGGCAGTTCGTGGTGGTTGACGATCCCACGGACATAGAGAAGCTGAGCGATGCGAAGGATATGGGTGCCCAGTTCCTCAAGGGAGCACCCTTGGTGGTTGTGGTGCTGGGCGACCCCATGCAGAACGACTGCTGGGTGGAGGACGGCTCGATTGCGGCCATCAGCATGCAGTTGCAGGCCGAGGACCTGGGGCTGGGTTCGTGTTGGGCCCAGATGAGGGGCCGCGGACTGAGCGACGGCACGAGTGCCGACACCGTGATACGTGGCATTCTGGACATTCCCGAGAATTACAGTGTGCTCTGTGTCATCGGCTTCGGCCATAAGGCCGACGAACGCAAGCCTCAGAACGAGGACCGGCTGAAGTGGGAGAACGTACACGTAGGCAAGTGGTAGGAGAGTAGGCATGAGAGTAGTATTGATAGGTGCCGGCAATCTGGCCACCCATTTGGGGCGCGCACTCGTTGAAGCCGGCCACGACGTGCCGCAGGTATGGTCGCGCACACAAGCCTCGGCTTCGGCTTTGGCCGCTCAGTTGGGTGCCGAAGCGTTGACCGATGTCGGTGCCATCAGCATGGAGGCCGACGCCTACGTGTTCGCGCTGAAAGACTCCGCCCTGGAAAGCGTCATCCGCCAAGTGTGCCCGTTGCGTACCGACGGCGTTTTCTTCCATACGGCCGGCAGCATGCCCATGGATGTGTTTGCCGACAGTGCGCGCCACTACGGCGTGTTCTATCCCATGCAGACGTTCTCTAAGCAGAAGACTGTGGATTTCAGCGAAATACCCGTTTTCGTGGAAGCCTCCGACGAACGTACACGCGAGGTGGTGGGAGCACTGGCCGAGAGTGTCTCGCGCCGCGTCAGCTGGCTCAGTTCCGCCGACAGGAAATACCTTCATTTGGCGGCCGTCTTTGCCTGCAACTTTGCCAACCATTGTTTTGCCGTGAGCGAACAGCTGCTGAAGGAGCACGGATTGGCCTTCGACGTGATGCTGCCGCTCATCGACGAAACCGTGGGCAAAGTTCACCAGATGTCGCCAGCCAAGGCGCAGACGGGGCCTGCAGTGCGATTCGACGAGAACGTCATCCAGCGCCATGAACAGCTGTTGGCTGAGCATGGCCAATGGCAGCAGATGTACGAGCTGATGAGCCGGAGCATCCACCAAATGACTCAGCAATGACGGACCGTAATACTATACAACTCAACACGGAGAAAAATGATAGACTACGATTTGAAGAAAATACGTGCGGTGGTGTTCGATGTCGATGGTGTGCTGAGCATGGAGACCATCCCGCTGCATCCCGACGGCGACCCCATGCGCACCGTGAACATCAAGGACGGCTATGCACTGCAGCTGGCCAAAAAGAAAGGGCTGCGAGTGGCCATCATCACGGGAGGCTACACCGACAGTGTGCGCATGCGCTACGAGCGGTTGGGGCTGGAAGACGTGTATATGCGCTCGGCCGTGAAAATAAAGACCTACGACGCTTTTCTGGCAAAGTATGGGCTGACCGACGACGAAGTGCTCTATATGGGTGACGACATCCCCGACTACGAAGTGATGCAACGGTGTGGCTGCCCCTGTTGTCCTGCCGACGCATGCCCGGAGATTAAAGCCATCTCGCGCTACGTGAGCCACCGCAACGGTGGCATGGGATGCGCCCGCGACGTGCTCGAACAGGTGATGCGCGCTCAGGGCATGTGGCTCAGCGACGCCGAAGCCTTCGGGTGGTGAGAAGAATGAAGAGCGGAGGCCTGGGCGAAGATATGCCCAAAGGCCAAAGTTGCAAAAAAGTGAACGAACATGAAATACAAGATTGTGCTGTCGAGCAATTCGCCACGCAGAAAAGAACTGCTGGCCGGACTCGACATTCCTTTTGAAGTGAGGGTGATTGACTGTATTGACGAGAGCTACCCGCCAACGCTCCCCGTGCAGGAGATTCCACAGTACATTGCCAAGGTCAAGGCCGCTGCCTACCTGCCCACCATGGCCGACGACGAACTGGTGATAACAGCCGACACCGTGGTGGTGCTAGGCAAGGAGGTGTTGGGCAAACCTGTTGACAGGGCCGACGCCATCCGCATGCTCAACGAGCTGAGCGGCAAAACGCATCAGGTGATTACGGGCGTGTGCTTCACCACACGCCAAAAGCAGCATGTCTTTGGCGTTACCACCGACGTAACTTTCAAGAAATTCACCCAAGAGGAAATCAGCTACTACGTTGACCGCTACCACCCCATGGACAAGGCGGGAGCCTATGGCATACAGGAGTGGATTGGATACATTGGCGTGACGGCTCTCAAGGGCAGTTATTTCAACGTGATGGGACTGCCCGTGCAGCGCATTTATGCCGAATTGCAGGATTTTTAAGTGCGAATTGTCGATGAAACGCTGACAATTGTGCCTTTTTTTGTTTTTTTAAGAAAATTGTCGGCTTTTATGAGCCGTTTATCAATAAAAGTTTGTAATTTTGCCACTGTTATTGCAGCGAGCAATAGCAAACTAGTAATTTTAATCTATATTTATCATTTTCCTGAGGAGTTTGTCTGTGATAGATAAACTCCTTTTTTTGGTGCCTTCCGCAAAAAGCCGGCTGGAGGCCTCCTCCCGGAAAACTGACCTTGCGCAGACCACCTTCTGGCAAAAAAAATGTCATCCCTGCCAGTATCACTACTTAGGGATGACCTTCAAACCAAAAATAAATGCGATTTTGCAAAAAACTAAAACTTATTGGGTATGACTTTTGTAAAGTCTATTTTTGGGTATTCCCTCATTGCCATTTTCCATATCTCGAAGTTTATTTTTTGTTGGTTGAGGAACGTGTTCTCATGTAGTTTTTTGTTATGGCTTACAAACAGTACTCTTTTTTACTTTCTAACGATGTTCATTGGCTTACTTTAGCATTGCGCTTTCAGATATGGATTTTGTTAGGAATTTTTTTTTACCTTTTTTGTTTTTGCAAATATAATTCATTCCTTTCAGGCTTCCAAGCAATAGGGCGCAAAAAAAGAGGGTATTCTTCAAATGATACCCTCTTTTTCTTCAAACCTGCCCCTTCTGACGCTGCCCTTGTTCATGGAGTGGGCTGTTTGCCGTCCTGCAATTCGCGGATGAAGGTGCTGGGTTTCATGCCAAATTCTTCCTGAAAATAACGGGCAAAAGTCTTGGGGTTGTTGATGCCCACCTGGTAGGCCACCTGCGATACCGGCAGCACAGGGTCGTCCTCCATGATTTGGCGGGCGCGCTTCATCCTCAGCGAGCGGATGAAAAGCAACGGTGTCAGCCCGGTGATGAATTGCAGCTTGCGGTTGAGGCCTGTTCGGTGGATGCCGAGGAGCGAGGCCAGCTGATCGACGTTGAAGTCGGGATCGCTCATGTGTTGGCTCACCGTGCTGACGGCTTGCTCGAGCAGTTGTTGGTCGAGTGTGGTGATGGTGAGCTTTTCGGGTTCTATTGCGGGTTGCTTGCTGAATTGGTCGCGGGCCACCTGGCGGCGTTGCATCCAAGCCTTGATGCGCAGGCGCAGAATCTCCACGTTGAAAGGTTTGGTGATGTAGTCGTTGGCTCCCATTTGCAGTCCTTCCAACTGGTCGTCTTCGAGTGCCTTGGCCGTGAGCAGAATGACGGGAATGTGGCTGAGGTTCACGTTTTGCTTGATGCGCCGAGTCAATTCCAGCCCGTCGGTGCCGGGCATCATGATGTCGCTCACCACCACGTCGATGTTGGCGTTTTCGTTGTTGAGCTGTTGCAGTGCCTCTTCGCCGTTGGTGGCGGTGCGCAGGTTGAAGTCGTTGGCCAGCGAGGTCACCATGAAGTTGAGCAGGTCGGCGTTGTCGTCTGCCAACAGTACGGTGGGCCGTTCGGAGGGTGCAGAGTCGGCTGCTGTGGTGGCTGCCGTTGCGGTGGCTTGGGTTGTGCTGGTGGGGGCGCTTGTTTCGGGCATGGCCGCTGCTTCGTTGCAAGGCAGCTCGATGGTGAAGCGTGTGCCGCTGGGACGGTTGTTGCCCACACTGATGGTGCCCCCCATCAGTTCGGTGTATTCCTTCACGATGTTGAGGCCGATGCCGCTGCTTTCGTGGCTGCTGTGGAGTTGGCGTGAATAATAGTAACGTTCGAAGATGTGGGGTAGATCCTTTGCGGATATGCCTTTTCCCGTGTCGGCGATGGTCAGGGTGAATTTGCTGCCTTCTTCGCTTGGGCAGATGTCGCCGATGATGTCGATGGTTCCCCCGTCGGGAGTGAACTTGAATGAGTTGGAAACCAGGTTGTTGACAATTTTTGTCAGTTTCTCCTTGTCGGTGACTATGGTGATGGGCTGCTCGGGCAAACTGATGTTCAGCCTGATGGCGCGTTGCTGAGCCACCGACGAGAACTGGGTGGCCTGTTCGTTGAGCAACTGTGAGACGTTGGTGGGCTGCATGTAGAGCGTTTCCTTCCCCCAGCTGCGTTTGCGCACGTCCAGAATCTGGTTGACCAGCGTGAGCAGCCGGTCGGCATTGCGCTTGACCGTATTGAGCATGAAGAGCGTGTTGTCGGTCGGCGGCTCTTTGCTGAAGCGCTTGATGAGTTCGTCGGTGGGGGCAATGACGAGGGTGAGCGGTGTGCGCAGGTCGTGGCTGACATTGGTGAAGAAGCGTGTCTTCATTTCGTTGAGCTTCTCCTCCTGTTTCTTTTGCTGTTCGATTTCGAGAATCTGTCGCAGGAATTTCTGGCGGTTTCTGGCATAGAGATAAAGTCCCAGCAGGGCGATGGCAGCCAGGAATGTCCACAGAGCAATGCCCCATGGAGAGAGCCAGAAGGGTGGACGGATGTTGATGTGGAGCATGTGGAACACCGATGCCGTCTCGTCAGAAACGGGCGACGTGCGCAAGTAGAGGTCGTACTTGCCTGGCGGCAGGTTGGAGAGCGTCAGCATGTAGTTGTTGAGAGGTGTCCATGCGTCGGAGAAGCCTTTCAGTTGGTAATAGTACTGGTAGGCCATTTCGGTCATGAATCCGCGTGGACGGCATTCCACCAGGAAATTGTTTTCGTCGTAGCTGAGGTCCAGCTGGCGCGTGTAGATGATGTCGCCGTCTATGCCGCTGATGCCTTTGTGGCTGTTCTCCAGGCCTTGCTGCGGCGGAACCTGCAGTTCGGAGTTGATGCGCAGCAGAGTGATGATGGGTGGTTTGGGCGGTGTTGTCTGTGTGCTCTCGGTCAGCTGGCTGGGGTTGAAGCTGATGAATCCGCGGTTGGTGCCGGCCACCAGACGACCGTCGGGCAGGGCGAAGAGCGCTCGGGCATTGTAGTTGAAGTCGCGCCGAATGTTGAACATGTAGCGGCTGTAGGCGAACTTCTTTCCGTCGGTGGTGATGCGCACCAGCCCCTGGTTGGTGGTACACCAGATGTTGTCGCTGTGGTCGTTGCAGATGGAGTAGATGATGTACTTCTCCATTTCGCTGAGCGTGTGGGTCTTGCCTGTGCGGGTGTCGTAGATGTAGAGGGGCGAGTGGTTGACGTTGCTCACGGCCCAGAGCCATCCACGGCGGTCGGCCATGAGGTCGCGGTGGCCTTCGGCGAGTCTGTTGGCTGAGCCGAACACGCTGAGGGCGGTGCGCTTGGTGGCCAGCGTGGCGGCGTCAATGCTGTAGATGTAGCTGTTGGTCACGGCGAAAACGTGTCCGTTGGTGGTTGCGATGTCTTGTATCCAGGGATTGTCGGTTTCGATGGCATCCGTGCGTCCTGTCTGAGGGTCGATGGCAACGATGCCTTTGCCCAGCAGGGTCACGAAGATGCGTCCGCCAGGGATGGGCTGCACCATGGCGTAGGGCGATTCGCCTTGCAGCAGCATCCGCCCGTCGGGAGAGCGGAGTCCTTCGGCATAGATGCCTGTCCACAGTTGGTTTCGGTTGTCGGTGAAGAGCGAACTGATGGTGTGGCCTCGGTAGTTGTTCTCCACTACGGGGTAGTTGTCGGTGGCCTCCACTCTGAACAGTCCCCCGTCCTCTGAGCCGGCCCAAAACGAGCGACCGTCGGCTGGCGCCGCAAAGCTGATGATGTCCTCGGGCTGAAACTGGTTGGCAGCCGTTGCGAGCCTGTGGATGGCATATTTGGTGCTCAGCGGGGTGCCTATGCTCAGGTTGCTTTTGTTGTAGGTCACCACGAGTGCTTGTCGCGAAAGGTCGAAATAGAGGTTCTCTATGTGGTTGCTCAGCAGCCCGTCGGTGTTGGGGGGCGCTTGCCTCAGGTTGACAGGCGCGCTGTAGTTGCCCTGATCGAATGCGTAGAGTCCATAGTTGGTGGTGGCAATGTAGGTCTGTCCCGTAGGCGCGACCACGATGGCCTTCACGTGGTGGACGTTGCCTATGTTGTTCCATTGTTGCGTCTTGCCATCGAGACAGAACAGTTTGTTCTCTGCCGCCAGCCACAGGTTGCCGGTCTGGTCGCTCACAATGATGGTGTGGTGGTTGCGGAGTGGAAGTGGAGTAGGTGCAATGAGCTTGGGCGCAGGAGCTCCGATGGAAAAGGCGTAGATGTGGTTGGAGGTAGCCACGAGCATTTCCCGATGGTTTGTGTGGAAGGACACGACGTTGCCGCTGTTTTGGGGCAGCTTGAACATGCGGCTCTTTTTGTTCTTGAAATTGTACAGAAAAACATCCTTCCCGTTGCTGGTCCACAGACGGCCCAGGGTGTCGATGGTGGTGAGTTGTTCGCGGCAATGGGCCAATCCGATGGTTCTGAAGTAGGTGGCCATGTCGCTGATGGTGTGGTTTCGGCGTGGGTCGTAGATGAACCATTGGTCGGTGTTGCTGAGCAGCCACAGGCGGTTGAGATTGTCCTGGCGGATGTCTTCGATGGTTTCGTTGAGAGCCTCGTTGCGCACGTAGTTGAATGCGAAATTGCTTTGCAGCTGCGCTATGGTGGTCAGACCGTTGGAGGTGCCGGCCCATACCACTCCGTCGGCGTCGCGGAAGATGCAATGGACAGTGTGCCCGCGCGTGTCGATATGTTCGAAATGCAATCCTGCTGCTGCATGTGAACTCAACATGCAGAGTAGGAAAAGGAATGACATGAACGTATGTTTGATGTTAATCATAGAATGCAAAGTCTGTGTTTAGGGTGCGGCTAAGCCTGGTGTGGGATGTTGTTGGCGCAAAAGTAGTAAAAATTTTTCAAAGTAGCAAACGCTTTTAAACTTTTCTTTGCAGTGTCCAAGTAGGAGGTGACGTAGGAGGTGACGTGTCTCACGTCACAATCCATGAATATGTGACGTGAGACACGTCACCTCCTGCTGCAAAGCAGACGAATTGCTTCTATATAAAAGATGTAAGGGCGTGGATGTACGCTTGTGAAAAGGTGCGAGGGTACGCGCATGCTTTTGGTAATGGAATTTCCATTGGCAAAGCATGCTGGCGTACCCCCGCACCCTTCTGTTCTGTTGTGGCTCCGCTCAAATGACTACAGCTTCACGCTCGAGATGTCCACCAGATTGTTGACGATGGCGTAGATGGTGAGGCCAGCGGGCGAATGTATCTGCAGTTTGCGGGCTATGTTTCTGCGGTGTGTGATGACGGTGTTGATGCTGATGCACAGGTGGTCGGCGATCTCCTTGTTGGTCATGCCCTGCACCAGGCTTACTATGACATCCTTTTCGCGGTCGCTCAGCATTTCGTTGTTCGTGTTCTGGCTGATCATCTTCGAAATCTTCACCGACACGTCGTTCTGTTTCATTTTTCGTTCCAGTCGGCGTATGGCCGGAATGAAGATCTCGTCCTCCACCGATGCGTGGTGTGAAAGCCATTCTTCGTTGTTGTAGATGTCGTAGAGGGTGGCCGTAAGTTGGTTGTTGCGCAAACCGTCGCTTGGCAGGTATTTAATGATGATGTTTTTCAGCTCGCGCACCTTCTGGTCGGTCTGACTGTGGTGTTTTGAGAAGGTTTCTATGTCGTAGTCGGCATTCACTTGGTTGTTCAACAGACTGTCCACGTAGGGGAACACCATCTTTTCCTCGTATTTCATGTGGACGCGAATCTCGTGGGCGTACTCGTCGTAAAGGCGCAGAATCAGTCGTGCCAGATTGTCGTTCTCGTCGAGTGCCTCCACCAGCTCCTTGCGTATGAATGGCAACTGGAAGTCCAAATAATACTCGTGGCTTGCCTTCAGATAGTGGATGAGGGTGGGGATGGAAAGTCGGTCGTTCTCGTCAAGGTCTTTGTGACCGTTGATGGAGAAGTTCACCACGACCAGAAAGGTGTATGTGTCAACGTTCTGCTCTTCGCACACCTCGCGCACGGTTTTGTCGCCGAACCCCAGGTTGATGCCAAAGCGGCCCAAACTTTGCAGTATGTTGTAATTGTCGGCAATAAGCGAAATCATCTTATCGTCAGCTTCGTACATTTTCTGATTTTTCATCTTCTTCGCTACCTATTATTTATTATGTGTGCAAAAGTATGAATTTTTTAGCAAAAAAACAATCCCAAAATATAGGTATTTTTTTGTTTTTCATTTTGTTTTTCGCTCACTTATTTGTACCTTTGCAGACAAAGAGGATAATCATGATGCAAGGAAGACCCAAAATAGCTGTCGTTGACCCCAATACGCTAGCCGCCTTGGGGATGAAGAACATTCTGCTCAACGTGATGCCCATCGCCACGGTGGACATTTTCGGCTCGTTTGCTGAATTGCAGGCCATCGAACTCGACGAGTATTTCCACTATTTCGTGGCCATGAACATCGTGGTGGAGAACAGGCAGTTTTTTTCTGAACATCGTAACAAGACCATTGTTCTCACACTCTCGCTCGATGCCGGTTCGCAGCTCAGCGAGTTCCACAGCCTCTGCATCAACGTTTCTGAAGAAACGCTTGTTAGGAGCATTCTCATGATGGAGCAGCACGCCCACAGCGGCGGCAAAAACCTTCCTCCAATGCCGCGTGTGTTGCAGGAAAAGGTGCTCACCGACCGTGAAATAGAGGTGATGGCTCTCATCGTGCAGGGGCTCATCAACAAGGAGATTGCCGACAAACTCAACATCGGCTTGTCCACCGTCATCACCCACCGCAAGAACATCATGGACAAGCTGGGCATGAAGTCTGTGTCAGCACTTACCATCTATGCCGTCATGCACGGTTACGTGGATATAAACAAAATATAGTTTTTTTTCTTCGGTGTTTCTTTTTGCTGAAGCGGAACTGCTAATGTTTCCCTATTATTATACGCATAGGGCTTCCTTGACTTGCCGAGTCTTATCTTAAGGCTGAAATGCCATTTTCAATTCAGGCTGTGAAGTTAACGGACATTAGTACTCCATTAGAAGGGTATTGTCCGCTAACTCCCAGAAAGCGGAGCTTTCGAAACTTGGGATAATAAGATAAAAAAATATCCCCTTGGTAGCTCTGTGGCGAGTACCAAGGGGAATGTCTTCAATAGCTGAAGAATAGGGATTGTTGTTGACTAACTGAGGAACCCGAGCAGGGCGCCTGCTGCCACTGCCGAACCGATGACACCTGCAACGTTGGGGCCCATGGCATGCATGAGCAGGAAGTTGTGGCGGTCGTACTCCAAACCGAGGTTGTTGGAGATGCGGGCACTCATGGGCACGGCACTCACACCGGCATTGCCGATGAGCGGGTTGATCTTCTTGTCGCCCGGCAGGAACAGGTTCATCAGCTTGACAAACAGAATGCCACTGGCCGAGGCTAAAATGAAGGCGCAGGCTCCGATGAAGAAGATGAAGATGGTGTTCATGGTGAGGAACTCGCTAGCCTGAGTGGAGCAGCCCACGGTGAGACCGAGCAGCATCACCACGATGTCGTTCAGAGCCGCTCCGGCAGTCTTGGCCAGGCGGGTGGTCTTGCCAGACTCCTTCAGCAGGTTGCCGAAGAAAAGCATGCCCAACAGGGGCAGACCTGAGGGAACAATGAACGTGGTGAGCAGCAGTCCGATGATGGGGAAGAGGATTCGCTCGGTTTGGCTGACGTGGCGCACGGGCTTCATGCGGATGACACGCTCCTTCTTGGTGGTGAGCATGCGCATGAGCACGGGTTGGATGACGGGTACCAGAGCCATGTAGCTGTAGGCACAAACGGCGATGGCTCCCATCAGATTGGGCGCAGTCTTCGACGAAAGGAAGATGGCTGTGGGGCCGTCGGCACCACCGATGATGGCGATACCGGCTGCCTGGTTGGGCTCAAAGCCAAGGGCAAGGGCGGTCATGTAGGCTCCGAAAATACCAAACTGGGCGGCTGCTCCGATGAGCACCAGTTTGGGGTTGGCTATGAGGGCCGAAAAGTCGGTCATGGCTCCGATGCCGAGGAAGACGAGTGGGGGATACCAACCCTGCCGCACACCCTGATAGAAGATGTTGAGCACGGAGTTGTCCTCGTAGAGGCCTATTTCCAAGCCAGCATCGGCGCGGAAGGGAATGTTGCCCAAGATGATGCCCAATCCGATGGGGACGAGCAACAGGGGCTCGAAGTCTTTCTTGATGGCGAGCCAGATGAAAAGCGCTCCCACCAGTATCATGATGAGGTTTCCCGCCGTGGCATTGGCAAAACCAGTGTAGGTGAGAAACTCATTGAAGTTGCTGACAAGAAATTCTGTAAAACTCATAATGAACAATTCATATTATTAAATGCTTGATTCATAGTGGACATTTCATCATTCAAGATAACTCAAATCATCAGTGTCCAGTTCATTCGATGGTGACGAGAGTGGCTCCCTCCATGACGGTTTCACCCTGGTTTACCAGCACCGAAGTGATGGTGCCAGAGGCTTCGGCTTCGATGTTGTTCTGCATCTTCATGGCCTCGAGCACAATGACGGTCTCGCCTTCCTTCACGGTGTCGCCCACCTTCACCTTCACTTCGGTGATGGTGCCGGGAAGCGGAGCCTGCACCTTACGACCGGCACCGGCCTGTGGAGCTGCCTTTGCGGCAGGGGCGGCAGCTGCAGGAGCGGCAGCTGTGGGTGAGGCTGGGCGCTCCACACGCTGCACCTTGGGTGCTTTGTGGGTGGCCTTGACGGGCTCTTTCAATTCCACTTCGAAGGGAATGCCATTGACTGTTACGTGGGCAACGTTGCCTTCTACTTCTTCTATCTCGACATCGTAATCGACGCCTTTCACTTTATATTGATATTTGTTTGCCATTATAGTAAATTCTTATTCTGTTCTTTAATTGTTTTCGTTTTAATACTATTCCATCTCTACTCACACTCTCGTCCACTTGCTGTGGTGGGGATGGATGGTGATGATGCCGCTTTCCTCGTCGTGGATGTCGTCCTGATACTGCTTGAGGGCCATGGCGATGACTGCCAGATAAACCTCGTTGTTGGGTTTGTGGCGATTGGCGTCCTTTTCGGCCATGGCCTTGGCGGCCTCGGGCGATACGCGTGTGGGCTGACGCTTGCGAGGCTTCTCGCTGGGCTCTTTCTTGGCCATGAACTTACCAAAGAGGCTGAAGAACACAAACAACAGGAACAGGCAGAAGAACACAATGCCCATGGAGAGCACCGTAATGCCGAATCCATGTGGGTCGTCGCGCTTCAGACGGGCTGCTTTCGACTCGGTGACGCTCTGGTCGTTGTCGATGTTGGGGGTCACCATGTCAGGTTCCATCACACGCCAGACATACTGCCCCTGGGCATCTTTGTGCAGGGCGTATGACTCATTGGCACGGAGGCGGGGTACAGTGACCGAGTCGATCAGGTCGATGCCGTTGCCGTCATAGATTGCCACCCAGTTGGCTCGCGTTGTGTCAATGGGTACAGGCAGATAGAGTGTACCCTGCTTTGGGTTGCTGTTGAGGTGGAATAGCAGATGTTGCCGCGCAGACATGATGGTGCGGGCATCACCGTTAGGAATAATGCTCATGCGGCTGATGCGCTCAGGCGCTGTGAGCTTCTTGTCGAGAACGCTGCGGTCGGTTGTGATGAACATTCCACGAACGTTGTAGGTGGAGAAGGCCGTGTTGGCCAGTTCCAACCAAGGCTCGTGCCTACCGAACTCGTCCTGCATACTGGCCGTGTTGTTGACGAGCACCTCGCTGATGCGTATGTTCTTGGCTCCCTGGCCAGACATTTGGGCGGATGCTGTCAGCAATACGGCAAGCAGAATACCGATTATTTTCATGCGTGTATATTATTAATTAATTATTTAGGTTGAATAGATTATATTGTTGTCATTCAGGTGTTTATTGTGTTGTTACAGAGGCGTTTGTGGATTCTTTTCTTCTGTGGTGTCAGGTTCCACAGAAGAAAAGAACTATGATTTGTGCAGTGAAAATGCGCAAGAACATACAGAGCGGATAGACCGTAGAATAGCCCACGGCGGGAGCTTTCTTCGAGCATACGGAGTTGGCATAGGCCAGGGCAGGGGGGTCGGTGTAGGTACCGGCTATCATACCCATGATGGTGAAGTAGTTGAACTTGAACCTGATGCGGGCAATGGGGCCGATGATGAGAATGGGTATCACCGTGATGAGGAAACCGGTGAGCACAAAGAGCAGACCGTCACCATCGACCACTGTGGCGTAGAAATTGGCACCGGCCTTGATGCCCACCGAGGCCAAGAACAACACCAACCCTATTTCGCGCAACATCATGTTGGCACTCGTCGTGGTATAGGTAACCAGTTTGATGCGGTAGCCATAGCGGCCAATGAGAATGGCTATGATGAGCGGACCGCCGGCAATGCCCAACTTGATGGGCACAGGCATGCCAGGAATGGCAAAGGGCATGGAGCCGAAGATGATGCCGAGGAAGATGCCCACGAAGATGGTGGCAATGTTGGGAGCATCGAGACGACGGATGGAGTTGCCCATGAGGTTGGTGACGCGGTCCACAGCATCTTCAGGGCCAACAACCATGATGCGGTCGCCTACTTGCAAGGGCAGCGAGGCTGAAGCAAACAGCTCGAGTCCATGGCGGGTGACGCGGGTGACGTTGACACCGTGGACGCTGGAGAAGTGCATGCTGCCCAGCGACTTTCCGTTGATTTTGGGGTTGGTGATGAGGATTCGTTTCGACACCATGGGGCAGTCCTGCTGTGCCCAGTCCACCTGGATGACGGGGCCTATGAAGGCCACGATGGCCTCGGCGTCTGATTCGGCACAGACGATGTAGAGCTGGTCGCCCTTGTGGAACACCGTGTGGCGATTGGGGATGCTTACGTGCCCGTCGTGCAAGTAGCGCGAGCAGACGAAGTCGCGGTTCAGGAAGTCGTGAACCTGCAGCAGGGTCTTGCCCTCCAAATAAGAGTTGGTCACCTCGATGTGCATCTTGTGGGGCTTCTGGTTGGCTTTCACACCTTCGCCCTCTTCCAGCTGCTTTTCTTCGTCAGCCATCTTTATGCTGCAAAGGTAGCGGATGAGGATGGTGCCGCCGATAATGCCAAGCACACCCAGCGGGTAGGCGCAGGCGTAGGCAGAGGCTATCTGCGGTGTGTTGCCTTTTTCGAAGACGGATCCCAGCGCCTCGTTGGCAGCTCCGAGACCAGGCGTATTGGTGACGGCTCCGTAGAGAGTACCTACCATCATGGGCAGGTTGACGGGGTCGGACGTATCGAAGAAGATGAAGTAGCAGGCAAACATGACGAGAATGTTGAGCAGAATGCCCGTGGCGGCCAGTCCGTTGAGCTTGATGCCCGCCATGCCAAAACTTTCAAAGAATCCAGGGCCTACCTGCAAGCCTATCATGAAGACAAAGAGAATGAGGCCGAAATCTTGGATAAACGTAAGAATGTCTGTAGGAGCGGTGAACCCCAAATGGCCAGCCACAATGCCGGCAAAAAGAACAAAGGTGACGCCCAGCGAAATGCCGCCCACCTTGATTTTGCCCAAATATACGCCAATAGCTATCACAATGGCATAGAGCAATGCGATGTGGGCTACAGATTCTGTGTTTGTAAATAAGCTAACAATCCAATTCATAACATATCTGAAAATTGAGTGCAAAGGTACCAATTATTATGCGCAAAAAATAATTTTTGTGCAAAAAAAAAGACTGACCCCCTTAAGTTTTTGAATTTTTTATGTTTAAAAATTATTTTCTGCATAATTATTTTACCGAATAAAAAAAAAACACTATATTTGCACGTTATTTTTAAGCATGTGTAGCATACATTTACAACTTATATAATAATATTTTTTAGATTTACACTATGTCAAACAACAAAGCAAAACTCTTCACCGAGTTTCAGGCTCCAACCACTCAAGAATGGCTTGACAAGATTCAAGTCGATTTGAAAGGAGCCGATTTCCAAAAGAGACTTGTTTGGAGAACTAACGAAGGTTTTAGTGTTCAGCCATTCTACCGCCGCGAAGATTTGGCTAATTTGAAAACACCCGATTCTTTGCCGGGCGAATTTCCGTTTGTCCGTGGCAACAAGAAAAGTGACAACACGTGGTATGTGCGCCAGAACATTTTGGTGGATAATCCTGCAGACGCCAATGCAAAGGCTCTTGACATCCTCAACAAAGGCATTGACTCCTTGGGGTTCAAGATTGCAGGCAATAAGGTGAGTGCTGAGCTGGTTGACACCTTATTAAATAATATATACTGCGACATCGTGGAAGTGAACTTCACCACTTGTCCGCGCCACGCTCTCGAATTGGCTCAGATACTGGTGGCCTACTTCGAGAAGAAAGGTTACGACAAGGAGAAGGTGGTGGGCAGCATCAACTTCGACCCCATCGAAAAGATTCTCATGAAGGGCAAGGATGTGACGCCCGTTCTCGAGGTGGCTCCCCAACTTGTGGAGGTGCTGAAGGACTATCCCAACTTCCGTTGCATCAACGTGAATTCCGACGCTCTCAACAATGCTGGAGCCTACATCGTCCAGGAGCTGGGTTACGCACTGGCTTGGGGAAACGAGTATTTGCAGGAACTGGTGGATGCCGGTGTCGATGTTGACTTGGCTGCCAAGAGCATCAAGTTCAACATGGGTGTGAGCGAGAACTACTTCATGGAGCTGGCCAAGTTCCGTGCGGCTCGTCTGCTTTGGGCTCAAATCGTGAAGCAGTACGAACCCAAGTGCGAATGCGCTTGCAAGATGATTGTCAACGCCACCACTTCCACCTACAACCAGACGCTGTTCGACAGCTATGTTAATCTGCTCCGTTCGCAGACCGAGGCCATGAGTGCTTCGCTCGGCGGCGTCCACTCCATGGTGGTCACACCGTTCGATGTCACCTACGAAACGCCATCCGACTTCTCCGAGCGTATTGCCCGCAACCAGCAGTTGCTGTTGAAAGAGGAGAGCCACTTCGGCCAGATTGTTGACCCGGGTGCAGGCTCCTACTATATTGAGCATCTCACCGACGCACTGGCTCAGGAAGCCTGGAAGATTTTCCTCAAGGTGGAGGAAGAGGGCGGATTCCTCGCCGCTGCAAAGGCCGGAACTATTCAGGACGACATCAACGCCACCAACGTGAAGCGTCATGGCGACGCCGCCAAGCGCAAGGAGTTCCTGCTCGGAACCAACCAGTTCCCCAATTTCACAGAGAAGAGCGACGGAAAGCGCGCCAAGCAGTGTGCCTGCGGTTGCAACACCAATGCCGCCCAGTGCGACGAGCCTGCCTTCAAGACCATCAAGAGCACTCGTCTGGCCGCCGACTTCGAGGATTTGCGCATCCACACCGAGGAGACGAAGGTTCCTGTAGCCTTCATGCTGACCATCGGCAATCTGGCCATGCGTCAGGCTCGTGCTCAGTTCTCGTGCAATTTCCTTGCATGTGCTGGCTATAAAGTGATTGACAATCTCGGATTCAAGACCGTTGAAGAAGGCGTCGATGCTGCCCTCAAGGCCAATGCCGACATCGTGGTGCTCTGCTCCAGCGACGACGAGTATGCAGAGTATGCCATTCCTGCCTTCAAATATCTCGACGGTCGTGCCATGTTCGTGGTGGCTGGTGCTCCCGCCTGCATGGACGACCTCAAGGCCGCCGGCATTGAGAACTTCGTTCACGTTCGTTGCAACGTGCTCGAAACATTGAAAGAATACAATCAGAAACTTGGCATCTAAAACATAGGAGGACTTGAATTATGCGTAAAAATTTTAAAGACATTGACATTTATGCAGGCATCAAGGCTCAAGACGGTGCCAAGTGGATAAAAGACAATGGTATTGTAGAAAACTGGAAGACCCCCGAGCACATCGAGGTGCGTCCCGTTTATACTAAAGAAGACCTGGAAGGAATGGAACATCTCGACTTCACAGCCGGTATTCCTCCCTATCTGCGTGGTCCCTATTCAATGATGTATCCGTTCCGTCCCTGGACCATCCGCCAGTATGCCGGATTCTCTACGGCCGAGGAGTCGAACGCCTTCTATCGCCGTAACTTGGCATCTGGCCAGAAGGGACTTTCCGTGGCCTTCGACCTGCCTACACACCGTGGCTACGACCCCGACAACCCCCGCGTGGTGGGCGATGTGGGTAAGGCCGGTGTGAGCATCTGCAACGAAGAGAACATGAAGGTGCTCTTCTCGGGCATTCCCTTGAACAAGATGTCGGTCTCCATGACCATGAACGGTGCCGTGCT
>DFFM01000056.1:16992-17118 GCA_002369515.1 Prevotella sp. UBA3776
TGAACGGTGCCGTGCTGCCCATCCTCGCCTTCTACATCGTGGCTGGTCTGGAGCAGGGCGCCAAGCTCGAGGAAATGGCCGGAACCATTCAGAACGACATTCTGAAGGAGTTCATGGTGCGCAACA
>DFFM01000056.1:17218-17419 GCA_002369515.1 Prevotella sp. UBA3776
AGATCATTGCCGACATCTTCGAATACACTTCGCAGAAGATGCCGAAGTTCAACTCCATCTCCATCTCCGGCTACCACATGCAGGAGGCTGGTGCTACGGCCGACATCGAGTTGGCCTACACCCTGGCCGACGGTATGGACTATCTGCGCACCGGTGTCAATGCAGGTATCGATGTCGATGCCTTCGCACCGCGTCTGTCGT
>DFFM01000056.1:17509-33137 GCA_002369515.1 Prevotella sp. UBA3776
ACTTCATGGAGATTGCCAAGATGCGCGCAGGCCGTCTGCTTTGGGCCAAGATTGTGAAGTCCTTCGGTGCCAAGAACCCCAAGTCGCTCGCCCTGCGTACCCACTCGCAGACATCAGGTTGGTCGCTCACCGAGCAAGACCCCTTCAACAACGTGGGCCGCACCTGCATTGAGGCCATGGCTGCCGTGCTGGGTCACACCCAGTCGCTCCACACCAACGCCCTCGACGAAGCCATTGCCCTTCCTACCGACTTCTCAGCCCGTATTGCCCGCAACACCCAGATCTACATCCAGAACGAGACCAAGGTGTGCAAGCAGATCGACCCGTGGGCAGGTTCCTACTATGTGGAGACCCTGACCAACGAGCTCGTCCACAAGGCTTGGGAGCACATTCAGGAAATCGAGAAGCTCGGCGGTATGGCCAAGGCCATTGAGACCGGACTTCCCAAGATGCGCATCGAGGAGGCCGCAGCCCGCACTCAGGCCCGCATCGACTCGGGCGTCCAGACCATCGTCGGCACCAACAAGTACCGTTTGGAGCACGAAGACCCCATCGACATCCTCGAAGTGGATAACACCGCAGTGCGCAAGCAGCAGGAAGAGAGCCTTGCCCAGGTTCGTGCATCGCGCGACGAGGCTGCCTGTCAGGCTGCCCTGAAGGCCATCACCGAGTGTGTGCGCGACTTCAACGAGGGTCGCAAGTCGGAGAACAACCTGCTCGACCTGGCCGTCAAGGCTGCACAGCTGCGTTGTACCCTGGGTGAAATCAGTGATGCCTGCGAAGAAATCGTAGGCCGTTATAAAGCAGTAATCAGAACAATTTCAGGCGTGTATAGTTCAGAAAGCAAGAACGACAGCGACTTCGAGCTCGCTTGTCAGTTGACAGAAGAGTTTGCAAAGAAAGAAGGCCGTCGTCCGCGCATCTTCGTTGCCAAAATGGGTCAGGACGGCCACGACCGTGGAGCCAAGGTGGTGGCAACAGGTTATGCCGACTGTGGTTTCGACGTGGACATGGGTCCCTTGTTCCAGACTCCTGAGGAGGCCGCCCGCGAAGCCGTAGAGAACGATGTCCACATTGTGGGTGCATCGTCGCTGGCTGCTGGCCACAAGACCCTCATCCCGCAGCTTATTGAGGAACTCAAGAAACTGGGTCGCGAGGACATCATGGTCATTGCCGGTGGTGTGATTCCCGCCCAGGACTACGACTTCCTCTACAAGGCCGGTGTGGCCGCAATCTTCGGTCCCGGCACCAGCGTGGCCAAGGCTGCCGTTGAAATGATGAACATTCTGCTCGACAAAGAGTAAGTCTTTGCCGGCAGGCTCCTCGCATCAGGCAGGAGTACCATAACATTTACGGGAAGACGTCCGCTGAGCTTTCAGCAACGTCTTCCCGTTTTTCTTGTCCCGTTTGTTTGAACCTCAAACGATTGTTGTTTCTTCCAAAATGGCAGGCCATGTCGGTGTTATTATTATAACCTCCGCGCCTCGGCGTGAACCTTTCCTGTTTCTTATTGCACATTTTTCTGCTCATTTTTCCGTTTTTTCGCAACTAATGCAAAAAAAAAGGAAAAGCCGCAACAACTTTCATTTTTTTTCTATATATTTGCACCATAACAATCAAATTGACAAGATTATGAGCTACACAGAAATGGCACAATTGGAGCTGATGAATGCGGCAGTTAACATCACCTCGAAAGAAGACCTTGATGCTCTGCGCCTGACACTCTCGCTCTTCTTTGCAGAGCGGGCTCAGAAAGCGATAGACAGAATGTGGGATGAAGGGACTTTCGACCAGCGCAAACTTGACGAGTTGCGCGGACAGCATCTTCGCACACCTTACAAGAGTCACTAATGATGCTATACATTGTTCTTGATACCAACGCTCTTATTCAATCTTTGCCCACGCGAAGCCAGTACCACAAGATTTGGACTGATTTTCTCGCGGGTAAGTACCATTTGTGCGTAAGCAATGAGATACTGACTGAGTACGAGGAGATTCTTGCCGTGCACACATCTCCCGAAGTGGCGCATAATGTTGTTGAGGCCATAGCCCGACACCCGCAGACCCGCTATCGTGAATCATACTACCGTTTTCACCTGCTATCTAATATAGACAAGGATGACGACAAATTTGTTGATTGTGCCATTACTGCCGGAGCAGATTATATCGTTACAGAAGATAGTCATTTTAATCACCTTAAGCAAATTCGATTCCCCCGTCTCAGCATTCTTACACTCGACGAGTTTATCGACATGCTGAAATAATGTTTATCAAGGATCTAATACTACTCTCCTCAAAAAACTACTACCATGACAGCACTATTTGAAGTTGAAGGGAATTAGTGTTAGTTAGCGGAATTTAGCAGAATTATATCCGTTTTTTTGTTTCGCTCAAGGCATTCCTCCAGAGGTCAAAGACCTCTTAACTCCCGTTAGCTCCTTTTTGACTATTCTTCATTTATACTGTTGTCTTTGTTGTCCCTGTTGTCTTTTTTTGCCTCTGTTTTAAAAAAGTTTGGCTCAACCGCAACAACTTTCAATTTTTTTGTATATATTTGCAACCGACAAGCCTGCCCATTCGGTGGCGGGTGAGTCGTATTTTCGATGGAACGTGCTTCTGCAGCCGCGACATTAGGCTCGCGCAGCCTACTTCGCCAAAAAAGGAGCACAAAAGGACGTTTTCTAAACGTTATCTTCGGCCGTAGAATCTCGCAAATTCAAGTCCAGAAGAAACGCAACCGAACGTCCACTTAGTGTGTATTGTAATCTTTTCTCTATTTTTTGTAAATAGGGAAATCTGCTACAATATATCACGACGTGGGTCATCTCGAGTTGCTTATCCTGGACAAGGCAATGCGAGAGCCCTACGGCGGGATAAGCGATGGAAAGTTTCTCCCACGTCTTTTTTGTTTCCATTCAGTACTTACTATTATTCATCAGCCAAGGCTGGGAGAGCGAGTAGGCACAAGAAAAAAACATTATGGAACAGTTTCTTGACTTTCAGTATTTGGATGGACATGGAAAGACTTATCTTTCATCAACTGATTTGCGATTATTTTATTACGACATCTGTTTTGACAGAGAAACAGCTTACCATTCTTTCTATGAGTGGAATGAAGAAATTGAAAACTATTTGAAGAAGAATGGAACAACAGTGGGCATAGTAGAAAAAGGGCAGATGCTTTCTACAATAGAAAACGACAGAGTTTTATTAACACTTTCGGAGGAAGATAAAGGAAATAAAGCTGCTTGTTTTTTCAGGCATTTAAGAAATTCTTTTTTTCATTACAACATAGAAAAAAATAACGATTACTATTGTATAAAAGATTATTATCCAAATAGTGAGAATCTATCTATGATAGGTATAATTAAAACTTGTGTGTTTACAGGGTTGATAAGTCTCTTTTTTGACCAAAAGACCAAGATCGAAGGTGTTATTTTTGAAAACCAAAGAGGGGAATCTTATGAATGATTATACTTCACCGTAGACAGATAAAAATGCAAGTCATATGAAACACTTACACATTACAATTTTGCTCGCCGTGCTCATGAGCATGGTTGGAGCTAAAGCATTGGCCATTGAGACAAACAATCCTTCAGGAGTTATACTTAACTCAACGAACTTCCCCGATGCAATATTCCGGGCAAAAATCTCAAATCTTACGGGAGTGGCTGAGAATGGCACGATTAGTGAAGATAAGCTCTTGTCTGTGAATATTCTTTCTGTTGACCAATGTGGTATAACATCTCTCAAAGGAGTGGAGTTCTTTACGGCACTGACAGAGTTGGTTTGTTACGGAAACCAACTGACCAGCCTTGATGTATCTAAGAATACGGCACTGGCAAAGTTGTGGTGTAGTAACAATCAGTTGAGCGTCATTGACGTGTCGAAGAACACCGCGTTGAAAACTTTGTATTGTTACGGAAACCAACTGACCAGCCTTGATATATCTAAGAATACGGCACTGACAACGTTGTGGTGTAGTAACGACCAGCTAACCAATCTTGATGTGTCCAAGAACGCGGCATTGAAATATTTAGATTGTTCCTACAGTCTCTTAACTAGCCTTGACGTGTCCAAGAACACGGCACTGACTGAGTTGTATTGTAGCTATAATCATCTGACCTGCCTATATTTGAGCAAGAACACTCAATTAGCGTATAAAAATATAAATCACCAGTCCTCTACTCTTTCCGCATCCTCCAATGGAAACCTTTATTCTATAAATGTTGGATCAGGTGTGAATGGCTCTAAGATTTCCGAGTTCAAAGTGGATGGTGTGTCTGTTACTCCTTCTGTTCAGAACGGGGTGCTGAGTTTCATCTCGTCTGCCAAGCCACAGGTGATTACATATATGTATGATACAGACAACAGTGTTGCAGGGAAGATGGGTGTAACTATCAATGTGAATGCCCCAGATGCCCCCGTTATCACAGGTGTTGTGCTGAATTCCACCAATTTCCCAGATGCCACGTTCCGTGCATATATTTCAAATCTTACGGGCGTGGCTGAGAATGATATTATCAGCGAGGAGAAACTGCTGGAGGTAGAAGCAATTCAAGTACCTGAAAATTCTGTTTCATCATTAAAAGGAATAGAGTTTTTCTCTGCTCTGACAGATTTGTATTGTTATTACAACAATTTGACTAGCCTTGATGTATCACATAATACGGCACTAAGGGTCTTACAGTGTTATCACAATAAGCTGACTAGCCTTAATGTTTCCAAGAACACGTCACTGATAGTGTTGTCATGTGGAGACAACCAACTGACAAGTCTTGATGTCTCAAAGAACACGGTGCTTCAAGCTTTGTCATGTGGAGGCAATCAGTTAGCCGGTCTTAATGTTTCAAATAACACTGCACTACAATCATTGAATTGTGGATACAACCAGCTGACCAGTCTTGACGTTTCAAATAATACAGCATTGACAACGTTGCAATGTGGAGGCAACCAATTGACTAACCTTAATGTTTCAAAAAACACTGCTCTGAATTCATTGTATTGTGGTGCCAACCAGCTGACGAGTATTGATGTAACCAATAACACAGCACTGAGAGAATTGTATAGTGGAGACAACCAACTGACTACCCTTGATGTTTCTATGAACACAGCTTTAGGGACATTACATTGTGAAAATAATCTGCTTACAAGGTTAGATGTTACTAATAACAACTTGGGAGGTTTGTATTGTGCAAACAATATGTTGACTAGCCTTGATGTTTCCCAAAACACATATTTAGGAGTACTAGATTGCGCTGGAAACCAATTAACAAACCTCAATGTCACACAAAATACATATTTAAACAGGTTGAACTGTAATTCCAATCAGCTTACAAACCTTAATCTCAGTAACTGTACCAGATTACAAAGTGGTTATTGCGACATTTCCACCCAGACATTGAATCTTTTTGCTTCATCCAATGGAAATATGTATTCTATCAATGTGGGTACAGGTGTGAATGGCTCGAAGATTTCTGAGTTCAAGGTGGATGGTGTGTCTGTTACTCCTTCTGTTCAGAACGGGGTGCTGAGTTTCAGCTCGTCTGCCAAGCCACAGGTGATTACATACATGTATGATACAGACAACAGCGTTGCAGGAAAGATGGATGTAACCATCAATGTTTCAATAAGCGACGAAAATGCTGACACAGACATTTCGCAAATGGACAACGTGGTTTACATAGACCGGACTGAAGTTAAAACAGGAGGCCAGGCAGTGTTGTCGATAAAAATGAAGAATTCGGCACCCATCAGGGGATTCCAATTCGATCTGTATCTGCCCAACGGTGTGACTGCCGCGAAAAATTCTAAAGGAAGAATAGTGGCTTCATTGTCGTCTGGACGATTAGGTGACGATGATGAACACACGCTGACCACCGCTGAGCAGGCAGACGGAGGCATCAGATTCCTGAGCAGTTCGCTCTATGATGAGAATTTCATGGGCAACGACGGCGAGATTGTTTCGCTGACGGTGAACGTTGCCGAAGACATGGAGGACGGTGACTATCCCCTTGAAATCAAAAATGCCCGACTCACCGAGACCGACATCAGCAGGTATTATATCACTGATTACGTGAAATCTACTTTGGCTGTTTCTTCGTACATGCTTGGCGACATCAATGCCGACGACGAAGTGGATGTGAGAGACTACACAGGTGTGGCCAATCACATCATGGGAAATACGCCGGAAGGATTCGTCATGAAGGCTGGTGACATTGACGAGAACGGCGAGATTGACGTTAGAGACTACACGGGTATCGCCAACATCATTATGACGAGCACCATCGGCAGCAACCATTCGCCTGTTAAACGGTCGATGGATAAAATGAAGGCATCTGCACCCGTTGACCTCAGTTCGCTGGACAACGTGGCATACGTAGCCGATGCTACCATTACTGCAGGCACACAAACAGACCTGTCTATCTGCATGAAGAACTCTGCACCCATCAGAGGCTTCCAGTTCGACTTGTATCTGCCCGAGGGTGTTACTGTTGCCAAAACCGAAAAAGGAAGAATCATCGCCTCGCTATCGTCAGAACGACTTGATGTGGACGACGAGCACACACTCATTACAGAAGAACAGTCTGACGGTGCCATTCGGTTCCTCTGCAGTTCGCTCTACGATGAGAATTTCACAGGCAACGAAGGTGAAATAGCCAGTCTGAAGGTGAATGTCAGTGAAGATGCTGTTAGCGGTGATTATACGGTACTGCTCAAGAATATCATTCTGACTGAAACGGATATCAGTAAGTATTACAAAACAGACGAAATAGAAAGTGTTCTGACTATCGAAGATAAGGGCGACGGCAGGTTGCATTTTGACGAGAGTTCTGCCACCCTGCCTAACTACACCGTTGGCGAGAAAGCCAATGTGGCAATGAAACGCAAACTGACTGCAGGGAACTGGAGCACCATAGTGCTGCCGTTCACACTGACTAAGGAAAAGGCGGAAACTGTGTTTGGGAGTGACATGCAGCTGGCAGAGTTCAGCGGGTTCTCCACTGAATATTCTGATGATAATGATGTGATTCCTGATGCTATCCAGATTCATTTCAGCACCTATACCATGACTGCGCGCAAAAACATGACTGGCGGCAAACTGTTTCTCATTAAGACCGCCAAAGACATGGAGAGCTTTGAAGCCGATGAGGTAACGCTGGCCAACGCAGTAACCGATGTTTCGAAAGCCGATGAATGGGGTACCAACGGAAAATTCACAGGTTCGCTAGTTAAAACAATTGTTCCCGAAAATGGGCTGTTCATCAATGACAATAAATTCTGGTACTCAACAGGACAGACTAACATAAAAGCCTTCCGTGGATGGTTTGAACTGGGTGCTGTTCTGAATAAGAATACCAACTTCAGTGCGAAAATAGCTTTCTTTATCGATAACGAAGAGACTTCAATAGAAGGGCTGACAAAGGGTGCCAGACTGGATGGTGCGGTTTATACCTTGAATGGACAATTAGTAGGTAGAAACCTATCGGACAAAAACCTGCAAAAAGGCGTTTATATCAGAAACGGAAAGAAATTTGTAGTAAAATGACAGACTGAACAGAAAACAGGAGAAAACAATATGATGAAAAAGTATGTTAAGGCTCAGATAAAGATGAGCTTAGGAACAGAAACAGAATTGCTTCAAACGAGCGGAGTGACAGGAGATACCCCAGACGGTACTATTGGCTATGGTGGTGTTGACGAAGAAGGAACAAAAGACCCTGAATCTAAGCCTTTCACTCTACAGAGAGTGTGGGACGAATAGTGTGGTTTAAATCCTGATTCGTTGGAAGCATCTTAGTATAAGGCTTGTTCCACCAAACACTGTCCTTCGGACATAATTGTTTTGGTGGAACAAGCCTTCTTTGTTTTCGTAGGTTTTTTCGAAATCTATGGCATAGCCATGTGCCTCATAGAAATCCGCGTAATCAGCGTAATCTGTGGTACAGCAGAAGTTGCGCGGGTGCGAAGCATGGATGGTGAATCAGATGTGGAAAGAGTCGCGCTCGTCGGGACGGTAGGCTTTGCCTTCCTCTTTCATATAGACCAGCAGGTCGCTGAAGTAGCCTGTTTCCTGAATGGCTTTGAGGTCGGCGCGGGCGTTGTCCTCGTTGAGATACTCCTTGGCGCTGGCCAGGTGGTTGGTGAACTCAAGCTGTTTCTTCTCGGTGTTGAGAACGGAGATCCACTCGTCTTTCACGCGGTCTCCAATGACAAATTTCTTGCTCATGACTTTTTTTGTTTGTTTTTTTGATGTTGTTTTGTTTTTGACAGTTTGCTTCTTCTGAACTCTTTGTGCAGGGGGCACGGCGAGGTGTTTCTGCAACTAAATTTGAACGAAGAGTTTGTTTTCGTTTGCAAAGATATGGTTTTTTGTGTTGAGTTGTTCACTTTCGGGGTGTTTTTTTAGTGTAAACGTTTGAGTGGAAATGCTGATGATTTAAGTCAATTAACCGCCCGTGTTGACAGTTTTTGTCAGAAAAGTTTGGATGTATGCGAAAAAAATTGTTACTTTGCAAAAGTTTTCAAACGAAAAATCATTATTCAGTAACCATAAAAAAAAGGAAAAAGATTATGAAAAAGATTTTAGTTTCTATTGTAGCGATGGTGTTTGCCCTTCCTACGTTTGCTCAGTTCAGCAGTGGTGGTTTCGACCTCGACAAGGAGAACCTCTATTACGGTGTGCGTATTGGTGTTTCGGGAGGCAATTTTTCTGGTGACGCTGAAGTTTCAGGCATGAAGTTGGGCCTGAATCTCGGTGGTGTCATTGGTTTGCGCCTTTCTCCCACCACTCCTCTCTTCCTTGAGAGCGGCCTCTACTATGCAGAGCGCGGCGGCAAGGATGGCAAGGACAAGGTGGGTTACAACAACCTTGAAATTCCCCTTCTGATTAAATACGGCATCAAGGCTGGCGACCTGGCCGTCCTTCCTTTCCTGGGGCCCTATTTTGCTCAGGCCGTTAGCGGCAAGACTACCATCGATGGCCAGAAGTTCGGTACTTTCGACGAGAAGATGTGGAGTGCCGTAAAGCGTTTCAACATGGGTTTGAAACTGGGATGCGGTCTTGAGTTCAACAACCTTTATGTTGAGGCTGGCTATCAGTTTGGTCTTAACAACATCAGCAAGGAAGATGATTATACGGTTCACAGCAACGCCTTCTTCGCCAATGTTGGTGTGAACTTCTAAGGACCTGATGGCTCTGTAAGGAGAAACATAATTTGCACCTCCGGCTATTCGCATAGTCGGAGGCGCTGTTTTTATTGTTGGGAGGTGTTTTTTTATTTCCCCACGCTACATTAGTAGTCTCATTTGTTTCTTCAGCAGAAAAGAATACGCTCTGCGTCTTTTCCAGTTCCGTTTCTTCATCAGAAAAGAATACGCTCTGCGTCTTTAAAAAACCAATAAAAACAAGGAAAAACCAACAAAAACAGGGAGTCTTACAAAACAAATAAAAACATGTGTTTCCTTGTCCTTGTTGGTTTTTATTGGTTTTTGAACGACGCGGAGCGTTATTCGTCCATCTGTGTGGCTGTTTCAAGCTACGAAGGATTTGGTGGTACGATTACGGATAATCATAAAAAATAAAATTCATTTTATTTTGTTCTGCGCTCGACTTTCCGTAACTTTGCAGTGTCCAAGTAGGAGGTGACGTGTCCCACGTCACAAATTCACGGATTGTGACGTGGGACACGTCACCTCCTATTGCCAAACAGACGAATTAATTTTAGTTAGATAGAAGCATCATTGCAAGAAACGATTAGGAACAAGACTGAATTGAACCATGCGTAAAAACATTATTGTGCTGTTGGGCCTTGGCATGCTGCTGACGGCATGCGGCCCGCAAACTGAAAAGGAAAAGAATATGGATTTCGTTGACAACGTGAAAGTGGCACTGGCCGACAGTGGACGCGTTGACTGGAACGTGCTCCAGTGGACACGCCAACCGGCAGCCTTTGTCGTGAAGGGTGACACGTTGGAGGTGACGACTGCGCCCCACACAGACCTGTGGCAACGCACCTACTACCACTTCCAGAACGACAATGCCCCTGTGCTTCAGATGAAAACTCGTGAGCGGTTCTTCAGCTTCGTGGTGAAGACCGACTTCACGCAGAGCCACCACCGGTTCGACCAGTGTGGCGTGGTGATGTATTTGGACAGTGCCAACTGGCTGAAAGCCTCGGTGGAATATGAAAACGAGCAGTTTCAGCATCTGGGCAGCGTGGTTACCAACGGCGGCTATTCTGACTGGGCGACTACGGCCATTCCCGCTGACGTGAAGACCATGTGGTACCGTTTCTCGCGCCGTGAGGACGACTTCTGCATAGAATGCTCGGCCGACGGCAAGGACTTCAGCCAGATGCGCATCTGCCACATGCAGAAGGGTGGGGAGGAAGTGAGTTTCGGCGTCTATGCCTGCTCGCCCGAGGAATCGACTTTCGTCGCCCGCTTCTCGGACATGAGAATCACCGAGTGTGCGTGGAAGGCCCACGATGGGCAGCAGCCCGACGCATAGATTGTTCGGCGTCTTGCTGTTCGTGGGCCAGGGCTTCGAAACGGCGGTTGAGCAGATGGGCGAACTGATAGTTTTTCAGTCCCCAGCGGGGAGCGATGACCATGTCGGCAGGCGACTGCGAGACGAAGCGTTCCAGGACAATGTCCTTGCGCAAGAGTTTGATGTAGCCTACCAGCAGGTCGATGTATTCGTCAACCGTATAGAGGTGGAAAGGTGCGCGGGCATACTCCGCCGCGAGCTGTGTGCCGCGTATGACCTGCAGCTGATGGATTTTCAGCACGTCGATTTCGAGCGACGAGATGAGGGGTGCCTGGCGCAGACTTTCGTTGGCATCCTCGCCGGGCAGTCCCAGTATGACGTGGGCAGCTGTGCGTATGCCCCGCCGGTGGGTGCGGCTGATGGCGTCGCGGCTGCAAGCGAAGTCGTGGCCGCGGTTGATGCGGCGCAATGTCTGGTCGTTGGCACTCTCCACACCGTATTCCACCATGAGGAAGGTGGAGTGGTTGAGCTCCTCGAGATAGTCGAGCAGGGCGTCGCTGACGCAGTCGGGGCGTGTGCCGATGACCAAGCCCACCACATCGCTGACGCTGAGCGCCTCTTCATAGAGGGCGCGCAGACGGGCCAGAGGTGCGTGGGTGTTGGTGAAAGCCTGAAAGTAGGCCAGGTATTTCATGTGAGGATACTTGCGGGCGAAGAACCGCTTGCCTTGTTCCAGCTGTTCGCTGACGCTGAGTTGCCTGTTGCAGAAAGCGGGGTTGAACGTGCGGTTGTCGCAGAATGTGCAGCCCCCCGTTGAGAGCGTTCCGTCGCGGTTGGGGCACGAAAAGCCTGCATCCAGCGAGAGTTTCTGCACCTTGAAGGGCAGCTGGCGGCGGAGCCACGAACCGTAGTCGTTGTAGAAGGTCATGATGGAATATTCAATGCAAGTTGCACTTTTTGTTGTCTTTATGTCCGAATAGATTGCAAAAGTACGGAAAAACTTGTAACTTTGCACTATAAAAACGAAAAATCAACAATAAAAACCAAGTTTCGAAATGGTATCAAGGAAAATCTCTCTCTTGGCGGCTCTTTTGCTCGCCGCCCTAACAACCATGGCAACCGAAAACCTGAAACTCCGTGACATCACGGGCGGCTATTTTGCCGCCGAGACGATGAGCACCGTCACGCCGCTGGCCGACGGCGAAAACTATGCCCGGATCAGCGACGACCGGCGACAGATTGTGCAGTATTCGTTCAAGACAGGCAAACCCACAGGGGTGCTCTTCGACGTGGGCCACACCCAGGGTGAGACCATCACCTCGTTTGACAACTACATCATCAGCCCCGACGGAAAACGCATGATCATACAGACGCAGACCGAGCGCATCTATCGCCGCTCGTTCCGCGCCGTCCACTACATCTACAACATTTCCTCCCGCAAACTCGAACGGCTCTCCGACTATGGACCCCAGCAGTCGCCCGTATGGAGCCCTGACGGCATGCAGATAGCCTTTGTGCGCGACGGGAACATTTTCCTGGTGAAGCTGCTCTATGACAACGCCGAGAGCCAAGTGACCCAGGACGGCAAGCAGGGCGAAGTGATCAACGGTGTGCCCGACTGGGTGAACGAAGAGGAATTTGGGTTCAGCACGGCTCTCACCTTCAATGCCGACGGCACCATGCTCTGCTGGATTCGCTACGACGAGCGGCAAGTGAGCAACTACGCCCTGCAGCTGTTCCGCGGTTCACATCCTGCCCGCAATGACTACAAACTCTATCCTGGCGCCTACAGCTACAAATATCCTAAGGCTGGCCAGGTGAACGCCACCGTGGCCGCCTACAGCTTCGACATCAAGAGCCGACAAACGCGCAAAATCGACCTTCCGCTCGACGCCGACGGATACATACCCCGAATCGTCCCCACCGTCGAAGCCGACAAAATACTGCTCTACACCATGAACCGCCACCAAGACGTGCTCAACATCTATGCGGCGAACCCTCGCACCACCGTATGCCAGCTGCTCATCAAGGAGAGCGTGCCCAAATACATCAAGGACGATGTGGTCAGCGGCATCCAGGTTTCCGACAAGCACATTCTCGTGCCCAGCGACCGCGACGGACACATGCACCTCTATCTCTACGGGCTCAACGGACAACTCTACCGCCAGCTCACCAGCGGCAACTTCGACGTGACCGCCGCCTACGGATATGATGACGCTACGGGCAACACCTACTATCAGGCCGATGCCGTCAGCCCCATCAACCGCGAAGTCTATGTGGTGAACGCCAAAGGAAAAACCACCTGTCTGACTCAGAAAGAGGGCTGGAACACAGCTGTTTTCAGTCGCGGGTTCAAGTATTTCATTCATGGATGGTCGGATGCCTCCACCCCCTTTGTCTATGCCTCGTGCGACAATGGCGGCAAGACGCTCGCCACGCTTTTCGACAATGCCGAGTTGCGCCAAAAACTTGCTGCCTACGGTTTGGCCAGCCGAGAATTCTTCAGCTTCACCACCTCAGAAGGCACCCACCTGAACGGCGTCATGCTGAAGCCCGCCAACTTCGACCCCTCAAGAAAGTACCCCGTCATCATGTGGCAGTACAGCGGCCCCGGCAGCCAGCAGGTGGTCAACTCCTGGAACCTGGGGTCGATGGGGCAGGGCGCCCTCTACGACAGCTATCTCACCGAACAGGGCTTCATTGTGGTGTGCGTGGATGGCCGAGGCACGGGCGGACGTGGTGCAGACTTTGAGAAATGCACCTATCTGCACCTAGGCAGCCTCGAGGCCCGTGACCAGGTGGAGACAGCCCTCTGGCTCGCCCGGCAGAGCTACGTCGATGCTGACCGCATCGGCATCTGGGGCTGGAGCTACGGCGGATTCAACACGCTCATGAGCATGAGCGAAGGGCGCACCGTGTTCAGGGCTGGCGTAGCCGTGGCACCACCCACCGACTACCGATTCTACGACACCATCTACACCGAGCGGTTCATGCGCACACCCCAGGAGAATGCCGAGGGATACGACGACAACCCCATCAGCCGCGCCAACAACCTCAGTGGAGCGCTGCTGCTCTGCCACGGACTGGCAGACGACAACGTACATGTGCAGAACACCTTCGAATATGCCGAGGCGCTGGTGCAGGCCGACAAGGACTTCAAGATGAACGTCTATACCAACCGCAACCACAGCATCTATGGAGGCAACACGCGCCACCATCTGCTCCGCCAGATTGCCCAATTCTTTGCCAACGAAATGAAGTGAGGCCCTTGGGGGCACTCTCTGGGGCCCCCTCCGGCTCCCCCTGGGGGGAGAGACCTTTCGCGGCCTAGGACTTCCCCCCGGAGGGAGAGAACCGCGGCCTAGAACTTCCCCCGGAGGGAATGAGAGGGGTGGATTGCCTTGCACTCCTTGCAACTCCTTGAACTCCTTGCAACTCCTTGAACCCCTTGCAACTCCTTGCACTCCTTGAAACTCCTTGAAACTCCTTGAAACTCCTTGCAACTCCTTGCACTCCTTGCAACTCCTTGAAACAACTCCTTGCACTCCGAAAAGTTGAAAACAAGCGAAACTTAAAATACTAAAAAGAAAAAAATCATGAAGCCAAAGACAAAACAAATCATCGCTGCCCTGGCTCTGCTGGTGCCCCTGGCTGCCGCCGCCACCGATGTGACCGTCAGTGTGAAGAACCCCACCCGCACTCAGCGGCAGCAGCTCGTCGAGGTGGACGCCTCCGCCGTTTATGAGCGCCTCGGCGCAAACAAAGCCTCCAGCCTGGTGGTGAAGAACGCACTCGGACAGGAAGTGGCCTGGCAACTCACCCACGACGGCAAATTGCTCATCGAAGCAGCCGTGCGTCCTTTGAGCGAGGCCCTTTTCACCATCACCACGGGCACTCCCCAGCCCATGACCACCTACGTCTGCGGACGACAATACCCCGAGCGCGTTGACGACATCGCGTGGGAGAACGACCGCACGGCCTACCGCCTCTACGGCCCAGCGCTGCAGAAGAGCGGCGAGCGCGCCTTCGGCATCGACGTGTGGGTGAAGAACACGCCCGACCTGGAGGTGGAGAAACGCTACTCCACCGAGCTGGCCAACCACGGCCGCATCGTGAAGCTCAAAGAGAAGGGCAACCTTGCCGAAGCACTCGCCGTGGAGCAGGCCACTACCTACCACTACGACCATGGCTACGGGCTGGACTGCTACAAGGTGGGGCCCACGCTGGGCTGCGGAGCCCCCGCCCTGATGGGCGATGACGGTCAGCTCGTGCTGCCCTACTGCTATAAGGACTACGAAATTTTGGACAACGGCCCCCTGCGCTTCACCGTGCGGCTGGCCTATAACCCCGTCACCGTCAATGGCCAGGCTGGCGTGGTGGAGCACCGTGAGCTGAGCCTCGACAAGGGTTCCAACTTCAACCGCATGACCGTGTGGTATGAAGGGCTCACCAAGGCCCAAACACTGGCCGCCGGCGTGGTGCTGCATGCCGAGGACCTGACCGACATACGGTTGGGTCGTGACTACGTGGCCTACGCCGACCCCACCGACAACCCCGCCAAGCAAAACTTCCAGATCTACGTGGCCGCACTCTTCCCCAACGGTGTCAGCGCCACGCGTCAGCTCATGAACTCAAAGCCCGAGAATGGCAATGCCGGACATGCCGTAGGACTGCACTCGCTCAACCCGGGCGAGAAATACACCTACTATTTTGGTTCAGCCTGGAGCAAGAACGACGTGCGCACCTTCAGCGAGTGGAACCAGCGCATTGACAGTTTTCTCGAAGATCTCCATAGCCCACTCTGCGTCGAGGTGAAGCAATAGCCCCACACCGACTCAGGCTCAGGCCCCCTCCGGCTCAGGCCCCCTCCGGCTCCCCCTGGGGGGAGAGGCTTATAACGCCCCGCGTCGTTCAAAAACCAATAAAAACCAACACGGACACGGAAAAACAGGTTTTTATTTGTAAAGCCCCCATGTTTTTGTTGGTTTTTCTTTGTATTTATTGGTTTTTTTAAAGACGCGGAGCGTACCACCAACAATCTTTTTTAGCAATAATCCTAAAACAACGTGTTTGTAGCTTAACAACATTCACATAGATGGAAGAATAACGCCCCGCGTCGTTCAAAAACCAATAAAA
>DFFM01000019.1:0-28837 GCA_002369515.1 Prevotella sp. UBA3776
TATCCTGCAAAATGAGCTATACGCCCAAAATCGCCTAAAACAGGGCGTTTCGTCTCTGTTTTGCGTTTTGTCCACCTTATGTTTCGTTTTGTCCACCCGATGTAAATACATATTAATTAATTTTGCGGCAAATTATAATTTCTAATAACAATTTTTTCTAACCTAAAAAACATTAACTAATGAGAAAACAAGTATTATTCTCTGTGATGCTAGGTTTGAGTGTCATGGGATGCCTTGCAGTCTGTCCGGTTCCCGCTATGGCAGCGGTTGAACAGTCACAGACCATTAAGGTCACTGGTCAGGTTGTTGACCAAGACGGCGAACCTCTCATTGGTGCTACCGTCAGGGTGAAGGGCTCGCAGACAGGAGCCGTGACCGACATTGACGGTAACTTCCAATTGGAGGCTCCTGCTAATGGAACCCTCGTGGTAAGCTACGTTGGTTTTACCGACCGCGAGATTGCAGTCAACGGTCGTGCTGTGATTGAACAGATTCAAATGACAGCCGACGCACTGACGCTCGACCAAGTGGTCGTCGTTGGTTATGGTGTTCAGAAGAAGGCCGACCTGACGGGTTCGGTGGCCATTGTGAACGCTGAAGAACTGAAGCGTGTTTCCAACTCGAACATCTCTACCATGCTCGAGGGTAAGGTGGCCGGTGTGCAGATTACTTCTGACGGTCAACCCGGTGCCGACCCGTCGGTGCGCATTCGTGGTATTGGTTCGTTCGGCAGCACGGCTCCTCTCTATGTGATTGACGGTGTGCCCATGGGTACTACCATCCGCGACTTCTCGCCTAACGACATTGAGACCATCCAGGTACTGAAGGATGCTTCTGCCGGTGCCATCTACGGTTCTCGTGCTGCTAACGGTGTGGTCATCATCACGACGAAGAATGGTAAGAAAGACCAGCCCCTGAAGGTTGACTACAAGGGCTACTTCGGTATCGACCAGATTCCCAGCAGCACCTACGACCTGATGAATGCTGCTCAGTACAGCGAGTATCTGGGCCAGGCTTGTGTCAACTCTGGTACGCCTGTTCCCGGTGGCTATAAGCTGAATGCCGATACTGGCAAATACCAGTTTATGGACGGCACGGACACCAACTGGTTTGACGAGGTGTTCAAGACGGGCATCCGCCAGAACCACAATGTCAACCTGAGTGGTGGTGGTGCCAACAATACATATAATATAGGTCTCGACTACTACAACCAGAAGGGTACTCTGGAAGGTGCCGGACCCAATTACCAGCGTTTCACTGCCCGTGTGAACAATACCATGGAGACGAAGTTCATCAGCTTCCGCACCAGTTTGGTTTATTCTCACTCAAGCCAGGACGGTCTTGGTATCTCCAACGCACAGGAGTACATCCAGGGTCTTTATGGTATGACGGGTTACAACGTCCTCGGCGGTACGCTGTCGATGCAGCCCACCATCAAGGCTTACGACCCCACAACATGGGTTCTGGACGACAAGGTAGGTTCTGCCAGCAGCTACAACTACGATGCCTACGGCTATGGCGTTTATTACGACACCATTCATGGTGACATTTCTGCCTCGAACCCTCTCCTTATTAATAATATGGTGAAGCGCAATACCATCGTTGACCGCATCGTGGGCACCGGTTCTGCCGACGTCGATCTGCTGAAGATGGTGGGATTGGGCAACGATCACCACAAACTGAACTACAAAATCAACCTTTCTTACAGCAAGACCGTTGTACAGGGCAAGACATGGGTTTCTGCCTGGATTCAGAGCAACCGTGTTTATCTGGACAAGAGCAACGAGCGCCTCGACAAGAACAAGCGCACCGACTCTGACTTCCTCGTGGAGAACACGCTGACCTACGACGGAACCTTCGGTCTGCATCACGTGAACCTCCTGGGTGGTATCACCTACGAGGAGGAAAACTGGGATCATCTGAACACTTGGGGCGTGAACTTCTCGGAGCCTTACTTCCTGCAGATTCAGAACGCAGGCACTCGCGACGGTTCTTCGTTCGAATACAAGCATGCGCTGACGTCGTTCATCGGTCGTCTGACCTACGACTACGACGGCAAGTACCTCCTGTCGGCCATTGTACGTCGCGACGGTAGCTCGCGTCTGACCAAGGACATCCGCTGGGGCACCTTCCCCTCGGTATCTGCCGGTTGGCGTTTCGATAAGGAGAAGTTCTTCCCCTTCGACCACAACTTCATCAACATGTTCAAGATTCGCGGTAGTTACGGTGAGCTGGGTAACGAGAACATCGGCGAGTTTGCCTATCAGGCTACCATGGCCCGCAACAACATGACCTACTCGTTTGGCAACAACCCCGTCACCGGTTCGGCCATCTCTACCTTCGTCAACGAGAACATCGCTTGGGAGAAGAAGAAGACCATGAACGCCGGTATCGACATCGCCTTCCTGAACAACCGCATTGAGTTCACGGCTGAGTGGTACAAGAACATCTCTACCGACCTGCTTTACAATGTGCCTGTTCCCGCCAATGCCGGTGTGGCCAACACCAGCGTGACGATGAACGCTGCCGAGATGGAGAACAGCGGTCTTGAGTTCTCGCTCACCTACCGCAACAATGACCACGCCCTGAAGCACCAGATCAGCGCCAACCTGAGCACCCTGAAGAATAAGGTGACTTCGCTCGGTTTCGGTACCGATGCTTACATCACAGGTGCCTACGCCACTTACGTGGGTCAGGAAGTGGGTCAGTTCTACGGCTGGGTTTATGACGGCATTGCCCGCACACAGGCCGACTTCGAAGGCCGTGCCGTCCAGAACGGTGCCAACGTGGGTGACTGCCTTTACAAGGACGTGAGTGGCCCCGACGGCCAGCCCGACGGTGTCATCGATGCCTACGACCAGGTGGTGCTTGGCAGCGGTCTGCCCAGGATTAACTTCGGTCTGAGCGCTCACTTGGAGTACAAGAACTTCGACCTGAGCATTTCTACCTTCGGCGCACTCAACTATCACGTGTCCGACGGTATCTACAACAACCTCAACTCCAGCTACGGTCCCGCCAACAAGGATGTCGCCCTGCTCGGTGCCAACCGCTGGTCGGAGGACGGACTGACCTATCTGTCAGATGTTCCCCGCACCTACTATGCCAACAATGCCACCCTGGCATGGAACGACCTCTTCAGCGACCGCATGATACAGAATGCCGCTTACTGGAAGATTGCCAACGTTGAGCTGGGCTACAACTTCCCCGACAAGTGGTTCGGCGGTGTCATCAGTGGTGCCCGCATCTACGTGTCGGCTCAGAACCTCTACACCTTCACCAAGTACAAGGGCTACAATGTTGACTATGCCGGAGGCACGTTCACCCCGGGCTACAACTGGTGTTCTTACCCCAGCGCCCGCAGCTTCATGGCAGGTCTGCTCTTCTCGTTCTAATGCATAGTGAATAATGCGTAATGAATAATGCATAATGAATAATCAAATTGAGAAATATAACTATGAAACTATATAAATTAGCTTTTGCCCTGTTCCTGGGCCTCGGCGCACTGACCTCGTGCAACGACAAGCTGGACCTGACCAACCCCAACCAGCAGACATCAGGAACCTTCGGCTACACCGCCGATGAACTGGAGGAGAGCGTCATTGCCTGCTACAACCACATCCGCATGGAGGGCACCTACGCCCGCGTGGGCTTCAACATCGACGTCATGCGCGGCGACGAGGCATGGAACGCCTCTCAGGTATGGTACCTGCCCTTCGACGACCTGAATGAGCCTATCACCGACGAAATCGGCCAGTGGTCGTGGCGCGACTGGTACTACACCATCAACGTTTGCAACTTCGTGCTTTCACGCGCCAACGGCGACGGTCTCACCGACCGCATGAAGCGCATTCGCGGCCAGGCACTCTTTATCCGCGGCCTTGCCTACTATAATCTCGCTGGCTACTATCAGAATCCTGCCCTCATCACCGACTACAACCAGTACTCTACGCTCGACGGTCTCTATGCCTCGAACAAGGAAGAAGGCGACGAGGACGCTTTTGCCCAGTACGACCGTGTGCTCGACCAGGTGGAGCAAGACTTTGCCGAGGCTATGACACTGCTGCCTACACGCGATGCTGGCGGCGAATGGGCCAAGGGTCGTGCCACCAGCGGTGCTGCCGCCGGTTACTACGCCCGCACACTCATGCAGCGCCACAAGTACAGCGAGGCGCTCACCGTGCTCAAGGCCATCATCAACGGCCAGTACGGCACCTATAAGCTCATGGCCAACTACGGCGACAATTTCCGTGAGGGTCCCGCCTATGAGAACAACGACGAGAGCCTGTTCGAGATTCAGTTCCTGGACTACGGTTCACAGGGCACCGACGACGAGTGGACACCCGTCAACACCAGTGCCAACGCCACTCAGGGACACGCCATCGAGTCCAACTACGGTCCTGGCGACTGTGGCGGCTGGGCCGACATCTCGGCTTCGCCTTGGCTCTACAACCTTTTCAAGGCTGAGCGCACCACTAACGGTAGCCTCGACCCGCGCCTCTACTGGACCATTGGCACCTACGAGCCCGAGTGGGAAGGTTTCGAGTATGGCAACGTCTGCTACACCCAGAGCATGGGTCTCGGCGATTTCGTCGTGACCAACAACAACTACGGTGGTCTGCCCATTGCCAAGAACACCAACCTGCGCACAGGCCTTTACGACAAGGTCATCACCGGTCTGCACTGCGGTATCAACCTGCGTATGATGCGTTACTCCGACGTGCTGCTGCGCGCTGCTGAGTGCGAGAACGAGGTGAATGGTCCCACACAACAGGCTATCGACTGGATCAATCAGGTGCGCACACGCGCCGGACTGGCCAACCTGAAGCTGGCTGACTTCAACTCTAAGGACAAGCTGTTCGAGCAGATTGCCAACGTAGAGCGTCCAAAGGAGTTCGGCTGTGAGTTTGGTCGCGGCTTCGACCTTCTGCGCTGGGGCTTCTTCTACAGCTCTGACCGTTTGCAGCAGCTCAAGGAGCACGGTGCTTTCAACTTCTGGACCAAGGCAAACTACGAAGCAGGCAATTACACCTACACCCCGAAGGATCCCGTGGTCTATGGCTCTTGCAGCAAGAGTTCTTACGACTCCTACGTACCAGGCCATGAGTATCTGCCCATCTATCAGGGTACGCTGAACGACAACCCCAACCTGACGGGTAACTCGGCAAACAACAACACCGACAACTCGGCCTACTTCTCGAAGAAAGGCTGGACGGTTCACCCTGTGGTCAACCTCTAAATCATGCATAATGAATCATGCATAATGAATTATCATATTGTGAAATCGTGAAATCGTAAAATAAAACTATGAGACATCTAAATAAAATAGCATCCGTCTTTTGCGCAGCAGCCCTGGGCATGCTTGCCTTGTCGAGCTGTGAGGGCGGCGACCTTTACAACGTTGATGCTCCCGACTGGCTCTCTGCAAAGATTGACTCTATTGCCAATGCCCAAAAAACAGACGAAGGCGTAGAGGGTCTGGAGGAGGACGTCTATACCGTTGGTGCTACCGATTACTCTACAGGATGGTGGGCACAGTTCTCTAAATACTACCAGATTCCCGAAGGCGAAAAGTGGGTGGCACAGTTCAACCTGAACATCAATCCCGCCGCTACCAACACCTATAAGAACTTCGCACTGATTATCTGTAACGACGAAGACCGCGGTGCAGCCAACTACAAGGAGTACGGAGCCATTCGTTACGACAACCAGCCATCGGGCAACTCTGAGTGGGGCGACTACATCGACCGCGGTCTGGTGGCCAGTACGCTGACCTTCGAGACCGACACCGACAACGGCGTTGACAAGCTGGGCGGCACGGTGACCCTGAGCATCGACCGCACTTCGGGCGGCCTGATTGTCACCATGACCAATGGCACCGTGACCAAGGTGTATAACCAAACCACGCCGCTGGTCAATCTGAATGCCGATCCTTCTAACACCACCATTCGTGCGTTCCTCGTTCCCGAGGGTTCGTTCATCAACTTCCTCGGTTCTACCCACGAGCCTATCGGTGGTTTCACCTCGAAGGAGGACAAGCAGCCCCTTTCTATGGTTCTGAATGGTGTGCCCAAGAAGGTGCTCCAGGGCACTACGCTCGAAGAGGCCTTTGCCAACGTTACCGCTACTGTTCAGTTCGAGCAGGAGGTTGTTGCCATTGTTCCCGCTGCCGACCTGACCTTCCAGGCTGTTCCTGGCTTGGGTACGCTGGGCACCAAGACGCTGGTGGCTGTCTATAACAAGACCTACAAGGGCGAAGGTGCTGCACAGCCCGTCATCGGCACTGCCGAGTTCCAGGTGGTTGACAAGATGTTCACCACGCTTGGCGCAACCGACAACTCGTCCGATTTCTGGAGCGCTCACTCTGAGGCCATCAAGGTGGCTCCGAAGGAGACGTTCGTTTCAACCTTCACCAACTATGCCGGTGGTGCCAACTGGAACAACTTCGTCATCGTGCTGGCTTCTCAGGACGGCTCTACCGAGTACGGTGTGCTTCGTGCCGACAACTGGGGCTGGGGTACCGGCTGGGCTGGCGAGGAACTGGCCAGCAAGTGTACGCCGAGTGGCGCCCAGGCCGATTGGGGTGCATGGCTCGCAGCCATGGACGGAGCCAAGGTTACCGTCTATGTCACCAACAATGGCGACGGCACAGCCGATGTGCGCTGCGAAATGCTGGGCACCGACGGCCAGACCTACACGCAGAACTATATTGGTCTGAATACGGTCACCAACCCGAACGACTTCTACTTCCACTTGACCATCGACCACTGTCATCTGGAGTTCGACGACGTGCTGGGTGCTGAGGACAACTCTACAGCCTTCTGGAATGCTCACTCGCCTTACATCAAGGTGCCTAAGGGTCAGACCTACACTCGCCGCTTCAGAAACTATGGTGGCGCTTCCAACTGGAACAACTTCGTTCTGGTGCTGACCAATGCCGACGGCTCTACCGAGTATGGTGTGCTTCGTGCCGACAACTGGGGCTGGGGTACCGGCTGGGCCGGCGAAGAGCTGGCCAGCAAGTGTACGCCGAGTGGCGGCCAGGCCGATTGGGGTGCATGGCTCGCAGCCATGGACGAGTCGATCGTCACCGTTTCTGTTACCAACAACGGCAATGGCACAGCCGATGTGCGCTGCGTCATGCTGGGTAGCGACGGCAAGACCTACACGCAGGACTACATCGGGCTGAACACCGTCACCGATCCTGACAACTTCTTTATGCACTTCACCATTGACGGCTGTCACTTGGTATTCGAATAAACGTTTTTGTCTGACATATTGCCTGCGGACTGAAAACTAGTCCGCGGGCAATTTTTATTACCTTTTCCGGCAGCCTCGGCTGCTTGTACACATCAAGAAAACACTATTACATCAAGAAAAAAAACAACTACAAAGAAATGAAATATCTTTCCAGAATTTTCGGCGTACTCGGTATGGCCCTGCTGATGGTAGCCTGCGGCAGCGACAGTGACGATTCTGACGGCGGCGGCTCTTCGTCGTTGTCGGTCACCAATCCTACGGTTTCATCCATCACCGCCACTTCGGCCGTCGCTACGGCTTCGGCCACAGGCTCGGCCATCATCAGCCGTGGTTTCTGCTACGGCACGTCGGCCAATCCAACCATCAAAGACACCAAGTTGGAAGGAATGTCGGCCAACATGAACGTCACGCTGACAGGGCTCAAGCCCAGCACAGACTATCACATCAGAGCCTACGTGCAAACCAGCGCGGAGGTGAAGTATTCGCAGGACGTTACTTTCACCACGCTCGCTGAATCGACTGTCGATGACGATGAAGAACAGAAGGAAGGCCCCGAGGCCCTCAGGCGCGTCAGCGTTCACGACCCGAGCGTCGTATGGGATCCGTCAACCAGCACCTACTACATCTTTGGTTCGCACCGGGCCGCCGCCCGCTCCACCAACATGATGTCGTGGGTCAGCTTTACCGCCCCCTGGGCCACCGCCAACAGCACCAATGCGGCCAACAACGTGGCTTTCACCACCCCGCAGGTGACCAAGGTGAAGAAGGGTGGAGCCGACGTTGACTTCAACTTCGACGCTTACGCATGGTCGAAGCGCGGCAGCACCAACTACAATGTCGATGGCATGATGTGGGCTCCCGACGTCATCTACAACAAGAAACTGCAAAAGTGGTGCATGTACCTGAGCGTCAATGGCGACTTCTGGTATTCGAGCATCATCATGCTGACCGCCGACAAGATTGCCGGCCCCTACCGCTATCAGGCTCCTGTGGTCATCAGCGGTTTCCGTTCGGGCGACTCTTATAAGGCCACCGACCTTGAGATTGTCTTGGGTGCTCAGGCCTCGCTGCCCGCCCGCTACAACGTTGGCAACGGTTGGGGCAACCGCTATCCCAACTGCATCGACCCTTGCGTGTTCTACGACGAGCAGGGCAAGCTCTGGATGTCCTATGGCTCGTGGAGCGGTGGCATCTGGATGCTCGAACTGGATGAGGAGACAGGCTTGCGCGACTACGACGTGGAGTACAAACTCACGGGCAGCGGCGACGGCATCACCGTCGATCCCTACTTCGGCAAGAAGATTGCCGGTGGCTACTATGTCTCGGGCGAAGCCTCCTACATCGAGTACATTGGCGGCTATTACTATCTGTTCATGACCTACGGCGGACTGGCAGCCGGCGGCAACCCCGCCGACTACAACAACGGCGGCTATCAGATGCGCGTGTTCCGCTCTCAGAATCCTGACGGCCCGTATGTTGACAGCAAGAACAAGAGCGCTGTGTTCAGCAGCTACCTGCTCAACTTCGGTCCCAATGAGAACGACGGCAACCGCGGCGTGAACATCTTCGGAGCCTACTCCAATTGGGGCAACCTGCTCACAGGAGGCGCCAACGAGGCTTCGGGCGAACGCTCGCAGGGCCACAACAGCATCATTGCCGCCGAGGACGGCCGCACCTATCTGGTTTATCACACCCGCTTCCAGAACTGGGGCGAGGGTCACCAGGTGCGTGTCCATCAGGTGTTCCAGAACGAGGACGGATGGTTGGTGGCTGCTCCGTTCGAATATACTGGCGAGACGGTGAAGAGCACCACCATTGCCAGAAAGCAGAAGGTGGCCAACGACAAGATTCCCGGCAAATACAAACTGCTGGTACACGAATACAAGCTCGACCACACCCGCAAAGCCTACGCCAAGCCCGTGGACATCGTCCTGAAGGCCGACGGCACCATTTCGGGAGCCGAGTACAACGGAACTTGGAAAACCACTCCCAACACCTCCTACATCACCATCAACATCGGTGACGAGTACAAGGGCGTGATGGTGGAGCAGACCTTGGAGCCCAAGAACGAGAAGGCACCCTGTTTCACAGCTCTGAGAAGCGAAACGGGAGTCACCATCTGGGGCTACAAGTACGGCGAATAAGCAGCCCGCCCCTGTCCCTCCCCCAAAACGAGGGAGCAACTCGCGGGAGGAGCCTGTCCGCCTCGTGAGTTGTCATGAGGGTTCAAACCACTAAAAAATTATCTCACGGCGTTGCCGTAAAAATTTCTAGAGAATTTGAACGTAACGTCGTGAGATATTTTTCCATCGTCGCGAGATAATTTTCCATCGTCGCGAGACAGTTGTCTCATTAGTACATCTGCAAACAATAAAACAAATCAAAAAGAAACAGAATGAAACACTTTTTACTGAGTTTGGTACTCTTAGTTTCGGCCTTGTCGGCCCGTGCTGCGGGCGAAGTGTGGTGTATGGTTACACAGAGCGACCAAGCCATAGCCATGAGCCAAGTACACTATCTGCTGTCGCTTGGCGATGACAGCGAGGTGTTCACCATCGTCTGCCGCGACGGTAGCACCGTTGAGAACGTCACCCGCGTGACGTTCAGCCAAACCATTCCCACCGCCATCTCCGCCCCTGTCACCCACGAGACGGCCTTGCTCTCGCGCGTTGTCGGAGGCTCGCTCGTGCTCTTGGGCTGCGATGCAGGCGCCGCCATCAGCATCGTTGACCTCTCGGGCAAGACGGCCCTGCAGACCGCAGCCCAGAGCCGACAGACTACTATCGATATTTCTGCTCTCGCCAGTGGCGTCTATGTGCTGCGTGTGGGCGAAACCAATCTGAAATTCCTAAAACAGTAAGGCCCTATGAAACAACGAATACTCACTTCCGTTTTTGTGTTGCTGGCAACGGTGTTGCTGGCAACGGGCCTGCATGCCCAATTTGTGGTGCGCCGCAACGGCACGTCAGAGACGCAGACTGCCGGGCAGATTTACTTCTCGCAAAAGGGCTCGAAGGACAATTGGAGCCTCACCACCACCGAGAATGCCGCCTATCAGTCGGCGTGGGACATCAGCAACATAGCTTACATCACCACGCAGCGGGCGCTTGAGAACACCGACGACCTGGAAGCGGCCTTGGCTAACTACGAGGCACCCGCCTACGCCGATGACTATCGCAACAAGAGCCAGTGGAACCTGCGCTCGCAGTGGAACCTGGCCAATGTTCACGACCCCTCGGTCATGCTGGCCGACGACGGCTATTATTATATGTATTGCACCGATGCCGGATTCGGCGACCCGCAGGCAGGCCACGGACACTTCCACTGCCGCCGCTCGCAGAACCTCGTCGATTGGGAGTATCTGGGAGCCACCATGCCCTCTGCTCCGTCGTGGGTAAAGCCCAAACTCAACGAGATTCGCGCCGCCATGGGGCTGTCCGCCAGCACGGCCAACGCCAATGAATACGGCTACTGGGCACCCTGCGCCCGCCGAGTGAGCGACGGCCTGTACCGCATGTACTACAGCATCGTGGTGCCCGGCACCATCAATGGCGGCAACACGTGGAGCGAGCGCGCCTTCATCGGAATGATGGAAACCAGCGACCCCGCCGACGTGAGCAGCTGGCAGGACAAGGGCTTCGTCATCACCAACTACTCCGACCGCGAGCTCAACTTCAACGTGAAGCCCAACGACTGGAACAACTGCTACTACAAGTTCAACGCCATCGATCCCACCTTCATCATCACCCCCGAGGGCGAGCACTGGCTCATCTATGGCTCGTGGCACAGCGGTTTTGCTGCCGTGCAGCTGAATCCCGAAACGGGCAAGCCGCTCAACGAGCTGGGCAATCCCTGGGGAGCCGACCAGGCGGCCAACTACGGCAAACTCATCTACACCCGCAAGGCCGGCAACCGCTGGCAGGCCAGCGAGGGTCCCGAGGTTGTCTATCGCAATGGCTACTACTATCTGTTCATGGCCTACGATGCGCTCGATGTGCCCTACAATACGCGCGTGGTGCGCTCCGAGCACATTGACGGCCCCTACGTCGATATGTACGGAACGCAGGCTGCAAACGGTGGCGAATCGTTCCCCATCCTCACCCATCCCTACAAGTTCGGCAATGACCACGGCTGGGTGGGCATTTCGCACTGCGCCGTGTTCGACGACGGCCAGGACAACTGGTTCTACGTGTCGCAGCAGCGCTATCCCACCGATTTCGACAGTTGGGTGCCCAACGCCATCATGATGGGCGGTGTGCGCAGCATCCGCTGGACGGACGACGGCTGGCCCGTGGTGATGCCCGAACGCTATGGTGCCGTGCCGCAGGCTCCCATCACCGAAGCCGACATCGTGGGCACGTGGCAGCACATCGACTTGGGCTACAGCTACGGCAAACAGAAGGGCTCGTCGGAAATGACGTTCGATGCCAACCACAAAATCACCGCCGGCATCTGGAAGGGCGGCACCTGGAGCTTCGACCCCGAAACCAATGTGCTGACGGCCAACGGCGTGAAGTGCTACCTGCAGCGCGAGTGCGACTGGGAGTCGTCGCCCCGCAAGGCCACTATCGTCTATTCGGCCCACGGCAACAAGAAGTCCTACTGGGGCAAGAAGTTAATTGACAATTGATAATTGACAATTGATAATTCACAATTTACTAGGTTGATAATTTTAGTTTTTTTCTTGATGTGATTACGGGGAGCACTGGTTCTGCTCCGGTGGGCTTGCTGCTTCCCGTTTTCTCCAACAAAAACAGATTTCAAACAATTTACAACAGAAAAATAAAACATTCTAAAAACCAAAAAACAATTATGAAACAAATCTTACGTTTGACTATGGTTGCTGTAGCTCTCTTGTGCAGCACCTTCGCAAAGGCAGACACCACTGTGGTAGGTGCCGAGGACAATTCTACCGCTTTCTGGTCGGTTTTCTCTGACTATTACACCATTAAGCCTAATGAGACACTCACCCTCGAGTTCAAAAACTTCTCTGCCAAAGTGGCCAATTGGCAAAACTGGGTGGTCGCAGTTACCACCGATGCCGAGCGCGGGGCAGAAAACTATTCGGAATATGTAGTCCTGCGTGCTGACAACTGGGCTTGGCAATATGGCCTTAACACGGGTCCCGACAGCTCTCACGACTGGTTTACTTCAATTTCTAGCAATTATGTCTGGGAAACATTCCTTGACGACATGGACGGTTCGGATGTTGTGATGACCATCACCCGTGCATACGAGAAGGTGACCATTCATGCCGACATCACCACTGCTGGAGGTAAGTCTTATTTTGAGGATTTCGTCATCAACTGTGGCGACGGAGAACAAAACATTCGTGCTTTCCTCTTAACCGATGGAGGCCACTTGGTTATCGACAACAGCAAGACCACCATCAAGAACACCGATCTTCCCGTTGAAGGCCAGGTAGGAAAGACCGACAACACCACAGGTTTCTTTGGCGAATTTTCTGATTACTTCACCATTAACCCCAATCAGACACTGACAATCGAATTTGACAACTATGCAGGTGCCGAAGATGGTGGATATACTTGGTACAATTGGCTTGTTGCACTGACTACTGATGCTGACCGGGGTGGCGAAGGCTATAGTGAGTATGCGGTGGTACGACCTGACAACTGGGGATGGAATGCTACTGCTGATACGAACGACAAATCATGGTATAAATCGTTAGACAACTACTACGATTGGGATCATTTCAACTCCAACATCGATGGTGCCCATGTCATAATGACCATAGAACGTAAGGGCGCTGAGGTAACAATGCAAGCCTATTATACTAAAGATGATATAACTTATTGGGAGCGTTTCGTCCTCGATTGTGGCGACGGTAGCCAGGTAATGCGCGCTTTCCTTTCTGTTGACCACAGTCATCTTATTGTACGCAGCAGTGCTGTTGCTGACAATGTGGAAAATTCCGTTGGATTTGTTGACAACAACAGTCTTTGGTGGAATGCTTTCTCCGATGATTATTATGTAGCTCAGAATAAGACGTTGAAGTTGCAGCTCACTACCTATACTGGAGCAGCTAATTGGAACAACTGGGTGGCCGTTGTTACCAACGATGCAGAACGTGGCGAAGCTACTTACAGCGAAATTTTTGCACTGCGTTCGGATGCATATGGATGGGGCAACGACTCTTACAATGCAGAGAATATTACCAATGATTATGCAGAAACAAACGCTGACATTTGGGATGGAACAACAATGCCCTCCGAATTCAATGGTGCTACGACTGAAATCACCCTTGAGCGTAACGATAACATCATCAATTTCAAGGCTGTTACAACCTCAACAAGCGGAAAGGTCTATACAGAACAATACACACAAGAATACGCCGACGCTTCTGACGTGCGCTTGTTCTTGGTGGCCGACCATAGCCACTTTGTTGTTGAAGGTGCTGAAATAATTGATACTCCTACAGCCATTAGCAGAGTTTCTGCTGAGCGTTCGGCTGCCGCTCCCGTCTTTAACCTGGCTGGTCAGCGCATCAATAAGGCTGTGAAGGGCGTTTACGTTCAGGACGGAAAGAAGTTCGTCGTGAAGTAAGACAAGTCATAAGTTAACTGAAGTTGAAAGGAGTTAGCGGGAGTTAGCGAAAGCTAGCAGAAGTGTCCGCTAACTCCTAACTCCCAACTCCTAATTCCCAACTCTAAACTCTAAACTCCTAACCACCCCGTTTTATGAACAGACTTCTTTTGACGTTGCTTTGGGTCACAATGTGTACAGCCGTCGTGGCGCAACCACCTCACCGCACTCACCGCAGGAATTTGGAAACCACCACTCCCATGGTTCACGACCCCGTGATGGCCTACGAGGACAGCCTCTACCATCTCTTTTCCACGGGCTGGGGCATCCAGCATGCCACATCGCGCGACTGCCGCACATGGCGCGTGGCCGATGTGCCCGCCATGACGGTCGTTCCCCAGTGGACGCGCGACTCGGTGCCCGGTTTCGAAGCCCATGTCTGGGCACCCGACATCATCAAGTGGCACGGGCGCTGGTGGATGGCCTACTCGTGCTCCACCTTCGGACGCAATGGCTCGGCCATCGGTTTGCTCAGCAACCGCTCGCTCAGCAGCATGTCGCCCTGGAAGGACGAAGGCTGCATCGTCACTTCGCGCGAGCAGCGCGACAACTGGAACGCCATCGACCCCAACTTCGTCATCGACGCCAACGACCAGCCGTGGATGACCTTCGGCTCGTTCTGGGACGGCATACAGCTCGTCAAACTCGACACCACCATGCACATGGCCGCCGGTTGTCGTCCTGTCACCATTGCCCGCCGCCATGCGCCGGGCGACCTGACGGCCGAACCCAACCCCACGTCGAAATTCGCCGGCACCAACGCCATCGAGGCGCCGTTCATCTTCCCCCACGGCGGATGGTTCTATCTGTTTGTGGCGTGGGACTACTGCTGCCGGGGCATCAAGAGCAACTATCGTGTGGCCGTTGGGCGCAGCCGCTCGGTTGAGGGGCCTTATCTCGACCGCAACGGCAAGCCAATGCTCGAAGGTGGCGGCACCTTGCTCATCGAGGGAGACAAGAAAGAGTTTGAGGCTTTGGGCCATTGCGCCGCCTACCATTTCGAAGGCCCTGGCATGGCTCCCGGCGGAGAAGACATCTTCATCTGCCATGGCTATAACATTCCTCTTGAGGGAGCGTCCATCTTGGTGAAACGCACCATAAGCTGGACTCCCGACGGTTGGCCCGAACTGAAATGACCCATTTTTTGAATTGAGGAGGGAAGAGGTTTCTTCTCTCCTCAATTCGTTAACTCGACTCATAAAGAAAAAAACTGCCGAAAAACTTGCTTTTTTGCAAAAGAAGTGCTATTTTTGCATCGCATTATTGCTATTGGACAGAAGAAAAGACGTTTTTTTTGTGCATTATTGCCATCGTGCAGCAACCCCGGGCGGTTGCAACCCGTGAACATTCAACATTATTACTAACAATTTAAAAAACCAAGCATGTAAACATGAGATTAAGTCATTTCAAAACGACGGTCTTCAGCACACTGCTCTTGACGGCAGCATGCGTCGCTGTACCCTCTGCGGCCAGTGCGGCATCGAAGAATGTGATGTGTCTGAAAACCAACAGCGGCCAATACATCGAGTTGGCGCGTGTGAGTATGATTGTCATCGCTGATGGCAAAGAAACTTTCGAAGTGGTGGTGCGCGACGGCGCCGGTGCTGCGGGCGTGAAAAGCGTCAGTTTCGAGAAGCATGCCTCAGACATCGACCTGAGCAAGTATCAGATGTCGAGCGACGGCACACCCTCCATCGACCTTACCAAGCCCATTTGGCTGATTGCCGACAACGGGAAATACTACAAGATGAAGGATGTGAAAGAGTTCACCGCCATCGAGGGAACCAATCAGTTTTTCCTGAAAACCAGTGCGGGCGAGGAGAAGGTGAAAGCCGTCAAATTCTTCCGCGGAACAGAAGCCGACCTGAAGACGGGCATCCAGCAACCTGCTGCAATGGCGGGCGCCGAGGAGAAGCTCAGGCTGAGCACCGAGGTCAGTTCCAGCCTTACGATCTACGGATGCGGCAAAGCCCCGCGCGCTGTGGTCTATTCGGCCAACGGACAGCAAGTGGCCCATGCTCCGGTGGCCAACGGATGTTCTACCGTCCAGGTGGCTCATCTCCCTTCTGGGGTCTATATCGTGAAAGTGGGCAACAAGTCGTTGAAGTTCTTGAAAAAGTGATGTTTCGCGACTGCGCAACTGAGAAGAAAGTATTACAACTAAAACAGAGTTTCAAATTGAAAAAAACAAAAAACACCGAACAGCAATGAAAAAGATATTTTTTACATTCGCCTTGATGGCCATGGTTGCCATGACGGCTTTCGCACAATCAACCAAGCAGTATTTCCGCGTAACGTTCACCGTGCCCATCACCGGCTACAACATCCCGTCGGGCCAGAGCAACAACAGTGTGGCTGCCACCATGAAGGACGACTACACCTATTGCAATCCCGACCATGAATACCTGGATTTCCAGGGCGACAAGATGTGGTTCCGCACCACCACGGGCTCGGTAAACGAAAATTCAACGTTCTATTTGGAAAACGGACGCACCACATGGACCACTCCGGGCAGCACGGCTGCCGCCAAGTTCCCCTACGACGTGGATAAGATAAAGAACATTACGGCCTACAGCATCCCCGTTGAAAAAGTGTCGCTGGTGGATTCCACCCGTACACACGAAATCACCTTCATCGGCAACAAAAAGAAGTATCGCGTCAGCGAGTTCACCTTCAACCGGCTGCCGCGCAATGTGGCCGAACTCAAGACACTCATGGAGGATGCCAACGGCAACAGGGTGGCCGCCGCCAAAAATCCGCTCTTCGTGGCTGCCGTCATGTATCTGGTGTTCCCCCGACTGCTCGACTGCAGCCAAGACTGCCGCGACATGATTGATTATCTCTATGGCACACAGCACTCGCAGCTCCAGACGGTGGGCATTTCCAACCAGAGTTTCCAGAACCTCTGCATCGGCCATTTCACCGACAACAAGGGCAACGACGCAGGCGGATTCCGCCAGCACAACCAGCTTTTCCAGCACTTTGCTGGAGCAACGCCGGGCAACCAGTACAAACCCAACGGCAAGGACTACTGGAAAGGCCCGTACAAGGTGCGAGTGGCTTGGGACGCCAACACTCCCACTGAGTATTCGGCACAGAAGGATGCCACTGTGGCCCGACTGCTGCTCATGCCCAACCCCGACGCCACGGAGAAGTCGGAAATCTCGTTCGAAGACCCCACGGCCCATATCGTCAAGCTGCGCTCCACCAAGAACAACGGTTGGTTCTTCATGGACGGCGAGAAAATCTATTTCCAGAAAGGCAAGGATCAGCGCGACGACAGCTTCTAATCGCTCCCTGTTTGAGTAACGTCAGGGGGGCTGCTCCTGAAGGCTGACGGCCCCAACTGTTGACAAACGAAAGACGGAAGAACCGGGATTTTTCATCCTCGTTTCTTCCGTCTTTCGTTTTGTTTGTTGTTGCTTCTATGGATTCTGCCTTAATGGGTGTTCCCCTTGTTTCTTGATGCTTGATGTCGTCGGTATGGGTCACCACAGCAGCAGAAGGCCTGCAAAACCAGCGTAGCAAATCATGCGGATGGGGTTGATCTTCATGACTTTCGTGCCTACGAAGGTGGCGACGAACAGAAAACAGCTAATCCAAAACTGCCACGGATTCTGCGTAGGTGTCGAGAAGTTCTCGGGAGTCATGAGCAGCAGTGTCGCAGCGGCCAACAGACCCACCACAGCGGGGCGCAGGCCTGTAAACACCGACTGCACCGTGGGATGGTTCATGTAGCGCATGAACATCTTGCTGATGAGAATCATCAGGATGAGCGAGGGCAGCACCAGGGCGAACGTGGCCGTCAGGCTGCCCAAAACGGACATGGGCATGCCGTAGCCAGCGTTGTGAATGGCCGTGTAGCCACAGTAGGTGGCCGAATTGATGCCGATGGGGCCGGGGGTCATCTGGCTGATGGCCACGATGTCGGTGAATTCGCTCGTAGTCATCCAGTGCCAGTGGTGAACCACTTCGCCCTGAATGAGCGAAAGCATGCCATAGCCGCCACCGAAACCGAACAGGCCAATGATGAAAAACGTATAAAAGAGATATAAGAAAATCATGACATTAACTCCTAACTCCTAACTCCTAATTCCTAACTCCTAACTCCTAATTCCCAATTCCTCATTCCGTGGGCTTCACGAAGGTGCCGTAGAGCCAGCCGCCGATGCCCGCTGCCAGAATGATGATGATGGGCGAGACCCCCAAAGCCCAGATGGCCAGCGCGCAGGCTATGGGTATCCAGCAGTTGGCCAGGGTGATGTGGGCGCTTTTGGCCAGATTGAAGGTGGGGACGGCTATGAGCGCCACCACTGCCGGACGTATGCCGCGGAAGATGGCTGCCACCACGTGGTTGTCCTGAAACTGGTGGAAAAACATGGCAATGAGCAGAATGATGAGAAACGAGGGCAATGCCGTTCCGACGGTGCAACTGATGGCGCCCCGCGTCTTGCGCAGCTTGTAGCCGATGAACGTGGCCATGTTGATGGCAAACACGCCCGGGCAACTCTGCGCAATGGCAATGATGTCGAGAAACTCTTCCTTGCTGAGCCATTTGGACTTGTCCACCACTTCGGCCTCAATCATGGGAATCATGGCATAACCGCCGCCCAGGGTGAACAACCCTATGCGGAAGAAAGTCTTGAAGGATGTCCAATAGATGTTCATGGCTAATGGGACTAATGCGGCTAATGGGGGCTTCTTATCCTTTACGATGGGTTTCCACCCACTTGCGGGCGTTGACAAACGCCTCTATCCACGGAGTCACCTCGTCCATGCGGTGCTGTTGGGGATACCAAGCGCACTGCCAGGGGAAGATGGCGCGCTCCAGGTGGGGCATCATGCACAGGTGGCGGCCGTCGGCCGAACAGATGCCGGCCACGTTGTAGTCGGAGCCGTTGGGATTGGCGGGATAGCCACCGTAGTTGTATTTGGCAATCACGTTGTATTGGTCTTCAGACTCCGGCAGACGGAACTTTCCTTCGCCATGGGCCACCCACAGACCCAGTTTCGTGCCACTCAGCGAACCAAACATGACGCTTTGGTTCTGCGGAATTTGCAGCGCGATGAACTCGCTCTCGAACTTGTGCGAGTCGTTGTGCAGCATCTTGGCACCCGGAGCTCCGACGAGTCCCAGTTCCACCATCAGCTGGCATCCGTTGCAGATGCCCAGCGAGAGGGTGTCCTCGCGGGCGTAGAAGCGGTCGAGCGCTTCCTTGGCCTTGGGATTGTAGAGGAAGGCGCCCGCCCAGCCCTTGGCAGAGCCGAGCACGTCGCTGTTGGAGAATCCGCCGCAGAACACAATCATGTTCACTTCCTCCAGCGTTTCGCGTCCGCTGATGAGGTCGGTCATCATCACGTCCTTCACGTCGAATCCGGCCAGATAGAGCGAGTAGGCCATTTCGCGCTCGCCGTTGGTGCCTTTTTCGCGGATGATGGCAGCCTTGGGCGACTGTCCATTGCTGATTTCAGATTGGCCATTCTTCCAGCGGTCGGGGTTCAGCCCGTAGTGGGCCAATGTGCCGGCGAAACCTTTGGGGAATTTCATCTCCAGGGGTTGGTTCTTGTAGTTGTTGTAGCGTTCGCGGGCCTTGCCGTTGAAACTCTGGCGGCGGTCGAGCAGATAGCTGGTCTTATACCACACGTCGCGCAGATGGTCAATGTCGAATGTTTGTTCCCAATCATCCTTTTTCACTACGAGGGTGCGCTGGTTGGGAGTGGGGTAGCCAATCTTGGCGAATCCCACGCCGTGGCTCTCGAAGAACTTGCGCAGTTCGAACTTGTGTTCGTCGCTCACCTGAATGATGACTCCCGGATTCTCGGCCATGAGCGTCTTCACGATGTCGTCGCTGTTCAGGTTGTGCAGGTTGATGTGCAGTCCTCCGTGGGTGTTGGCGAAACACATTTCGAGCAGTGTGGTGATGAGTCCACCCGCCGAAATGTCGTGGCCAGCCATGATCCAGCCCTTGTCGATGAGTTCTTGGATGGCATTGAAGCAGTCGGCAAAGTAGTCGGCGTTCTTCACCGTGGGTACGTCGTCGCCCACCTTGCCCAAACTCTGCGCAAAGGCCGAACCGCCCAGGCGCAGCTCATCGAACGAGAAGTCGATGTGGTAGAGACTGCTGTTCTTGTCGTTCACCAGCACGGGACTCACCACCTTGCGGATGTCCTTCACCTCGCCGCCGGCCGAAACGATGACAGTTCCCGGCGAAATGATCTTCTCGCCGTTGGGGTACTGCTGGGTGAGCGAGAGCGAGTCTTTGCCAGTGGGCACGTTGATGTGCAGTTGGCAGCAGAAGTCGCTCAGGGCCTTCACCCCGGCATACAGACGCGCATCCTCGCCTTTCTGCGAGCGGCAGGGCCACATCCAGTTGGCCGACAGGCTCACGCTTGAGAGTCCTTCGGCCAGCGGCGCCCAGACTATGTTGGTGAGTGCTTCGGCCACCGAGAGCACACTGCCCGCCTCGGGCGAAGCCAGTCCTGCCTGCGGCGCATGGCCCAGGGCGGTGGCAATGCCTTTCTTTCCGCGGTAGTCGAGCGCCACCACGCCGCAGTCGCTCAGCGGCAGCTGTATCTCGCCCTGACACTGCTGGCGGGCAATCTTGCCCGTCACCGAGCGGTCCACCTTGTTGGTGAGCCAGTCTTTGCAGGCCACGGCCTCGAGCTGGAGCACACGCTCCAGATATTGTTCCAATGAGCCTAGGGTGTAGCTGACGTCTTGGTAATGGCGTACAACGGTTTCGTCGCGCATGATGGTCTTGGGCGAGTGGCCGAACATCTGCGCCACGTCCAGGTCGAAGGGCTTCACACCGTCGCCCTGGCGGAACGAGAAGTGGGCGTCGCCCGTGGTTTCGCCCACCACATAGAGCGGGGCGCGTTCGCGCTCGGCAATGCGTCGCACGTGGTCGATGTGCTTCTCGTCGATGAGCAGTCCCATGCGCTCCTGGCTCTCGTTGGCAATGATTTCCTTGGCCGAGAGCGTCTTGTCGCCGATGGGCAGCTGCGTCATGTCAATCTCGCCGCCGCACTCTTCCACCAACTCCGACAGACAGTTCAGGTGGCCGGCCGAGCCGTGGTCGTGGATGGACACCACGGGGTTGTTGTCCTCCTCGCAGAGGGCGCGCACCAGATTGTAGGCGCGCTTCTGCATTTCGGGGTTGGCGCGCTGCACGGCGTTCAGTTCGATGCCGTTCGAGTAGCGGCCCGTATCGACCGACGAAACCGAGCCGCCGCCCAAGCCGATGCGGTAGTTGTCGCCACCTACCACCACCACCTTGTTGCCCTTCTGCGGCTCTTTCTTCAGACAGTCGCGCTTGGTGCCGTAGCCCACGCCTCCGGCCAGCATGATGACCTTGTCGTAGGCATACTTCGTGGGGGCAGCCCCGTCCGTCGGACAAGCGGTGCTGTTGGCGCCGTCAGCGGGGCAGGCGCCCTCCTGGTGCTCAAACGTCAGCACAGAACCGCAGATGAGCGGCTGTCCGAACTTGTTGCCGAAGTCGCTGGCACCGTTCGACGCCTTGATGAGTATCTGCTCAGGTGTCTGGTAGAGCCATTCGCGCACGGGCAGAATGTTCTCCCAGTCGCGCAGACTCCCCTCCCTTGTAGGGGAGGGGTTGGGGGTGGGGTCAGTATCTTCTTTCAGCCGCGGGTAGGCTGTCATATAGACCGCTGTTCCGGCGATGGGCCACGAGCCAGTGCCACCGCCCATGCGGTCGCGAATCTCTCCGCCTGTGCCGGTGGCGGCTCCGTTGAAAGGCTCCACCGTGGTGGGGAAGTTGTGGGTTTCGGCCTTCAGCGAGATGACGCTCTCAATGTCCTTCACGCGGAACCAGTCGGCCGTCGATTGGTCTTTCGGGGCGAACTGCTCCACCACCGGCCCTTGGGCAAAGGCCACGTTGTCCTTGTAGGCCGAAAGAATTGTGTTGGGATTCTCCTGTGTGGTCTTTTTGATCATTTGGAACAAGGAGCTTTCCATCTCCTGCCCGTCAATGATGAAGGTGCCGCCGAAAATCTTGTGGCGGCAGTGCTCCGAGTTGATTTGAGCAAAGCCGAAAATCTCGCTGTCGGTCAGTGGGCGGCCGTTTTGTTTCTCTATGGTGTGCAGGTAGTCTATTTCCTCGGGCGAGAGTGCCAGACCTTCCTGCTCGTTGTATTCCTCCAGGTTCTCCACATGCTTGATGGGTTCGGGCTGTATGTTCACCGTGAAGATGTCCTGGTTCAGCCCGTCGTACATTCGCTGCAGCATCTCGTCGTGCTCGGCGTCGCGGCTGCTCACGGGGAAGTATTCCTCAATGCGCTGAATGCCGCTGAGGCCCATGTTTTGCGTAATCTCAACGGCATTCGTGCTCCAGGGGGTAATCATTTCGCGGCGCGGCCCCACAAAGAAACCGTCCAGTTTCTCTGCCTCTACGAGCGTGGCGCCACCGTAAAGCCAACAAAGTTCACTGATTTCGTCTGTTGAGAGCTGATGGTCTGCCTGTGTGGCAATCAGACTCTGCTGCGGAGTTCTAAAGAAAAGAATCATACGTGGAAAAATATTATTGTTGTTTCTTGTTTTCTGTGCGCTATTTGCAATTTGCTTGCAAAGTTACGAATCTTTGGGCAAATATCGCCCCGAAAACCAGAATTTATTTCCGTGCGTTGCGAAAATAATGCCGTGAGATAAAAAAACAAAGCAGCGGGTTGCAAAAACAACTCGCTGCTTTGTGCTTCCTCGTCGCTTATTGTTTGCGCAACAGCAGGTAGTAGGCGTTTTCCTTCACTTTGTTCATGAGCGACGGCGTGTAGTAGGGGTGCAGTTGTATCCAGTCCTCCACCATGCGGCGGGCTTCGTTGCTCTTGTGTTGCGAGAGCAGGGCCGCCACCCAGTTGGCGGGGAAGAATATGTCGCTCGTGCGCTGAATGTCCTCCAGTGCGTTCAGGCCGGGGGTGATGAACTCGTTGTTTTGAGGCTCGCGGGCGTTGCACGAGAGCAAGGCCAGGGCTCGCTCGGCCCAGGGCTCCACGGTGCGGTTCTCCTTGCGCAGCAGCGCATGGAAGAACAATCGTTGCACGTCGGGGTCGTCGGTGCAGGCGCGGCTCACGAAGTCGAACTCGCGAATGAGGTCGGGGTTCTTCAGCCGCATGCGCTGGCGGTTGATGATTTCGCCCCAGCGCAGCGGCTTCACGATGGCCAGGTGGTAGGCCATGTCCATGTAGTCGCGCTCGCTGAGCAGCGGCTCGCTCTGCTTCTCCCAGATGTCGAAGAGAAAGTCGTTCACCATTTGCGACTGCGCCGTGGCCGTCAGTGCGCGCAGCAGGTGCTGGCGGGTGGCAGGCTGGGTGGTGTTTTTCAGCAGGTCCATGAAGAACAGCTCCATGGTGGTGCGCTCGTTCTTGGGTTGGTCGAATGCCACCTTGGTCAGGTGGTTGCACAGGGTGCTGATGACTAGCGGGTTCTGTTCCTTCTCCAGTGTGCGATACACTTCGCTGAAGTAGGTGTTGTCCAACCGCCCCATCAGGTAGTTGTCGTAGAGGGTCAGGGCCAGCGCGTAGCGGTTCAGGTCTTCGGTGGTGCAGATGAGCCGTTTGATGAGCAGTTTGCTGTATTCAGGCGACAGCGTGAAGCGTCCGTAGCCCTTGCCCGAGTAGTTGGGGATGATGAAATCGGGCCGCCGCGTCAGCGGCAGATAGGTCACGGGCTCGTGGCTGTTCACGGTGACGGTTTGGCTGGGGCCGAAGTCGTTGCCCAGCATGATGTCGAACTTCTGGTTCCACACCAGTCCGCGCCCCAGCGGGTCGGTCTGGCGCACCACCAGACGGTTGCCCTCAACGGTGGTCTCGATGATGGGCATGCCCTTCTGTTTCACCCACACGTCGCTGAACTCCTTGATGTGGGCGGTGGGGTCTTCGCGCGAGAGGATGTCCACCAGGTCGTCCCACGTGGCATTGCCGAAGGCGTAGCGCTTCAGGTATTTCCTGATGCCGTTGCGAAACCACCGCTCGCCCATCACCTCCTCGAGCATGCGCATCATGACGGGCGCTTTGTCGTAGATGATGTTGCCGTAGAGCAGGCTGGCGCTTTCCAGATTGTCGAGCGGCTGCTGTATGGGGTGCGACCCGTCGGTGCGGTCGGTGTGCATGGCCTTCACCTGGTAGGTCTTCAGGAAGTTCAGGTCGTGGTCGATGGCGGGAAACTGCTGGCGCGCAATCTTCGACGCCATGAAGTTGGCAAACACTTCCTTGGTCCACACGTCGTCGAACCAGCGCATGGTCACCAGGTCGCCAAACCAGATGTGGGCCGTCTCGTGGGCCACCAGCTCCAGGCGGTTGAGCACCTCGTCCTGCGTGGGGTTGGCGCTCAGGAAGATGCTGCGGTCGCTGAACTGGATGGCTCCAGGGTGCTCCATGCCGCCAAACTGGTAGCCCGGCAGTACCACAAAGCCGAATTTCTGGAACGGATACTTCATGTCGGTGTACTCTTCCAACCAGCGCAGCGAGGCGGCTATCTGGTCGAACACAGTCTGCAGCTGGGCTATCTTGGCAGGGTCGGTTTCGCGGTGCAGGGCCTGGATGGTGCGTCCGTCGCGCGTGGCCACTTCCTGGTTGAAGCGTCCGGCGGTGAACGAGAACAGATAGGTGGGCAGCAGGTTGGTGGTGGCAAACTCCACCTTTTTTCTTCTGCCCTCGATGGCGCTCTTTGCCAGTGCGCCGTTGCTCATGGCGCGCCAGTCGGTGGGCATCTCAAGGGTGAGGTTGTAGAGAGCCTTCACGTCGGGCTGGTCGATGCAGGGAAACACCGAGCGCGCATGGTCGGGCACGAAGAGCGTGTAGAGATAGTCGTCCGTGCGGTTGAGCGACTTGTTGCCGCACGTGAAGGTCAGGTAAAGGCTGTTGTAGCCTTTCTTCAGCAGTTTGCGCGGAATGGTGATGTGCTCGTCGGCAAACTCCACGTGGTGCTCCTTGCTTTTGCCGTTGATCAGGCAGATGCCGTTGAATTGGCTCGCATCGCCCTGAAAGTCGAGCACCAGGTCGCTGTCGCTCTCCCAGATGAACTCCATCACTTCGTAGCCTTTCACGGGCTTGGCCGCATCGTCGGGAATGTCGAAGATGAGCGTGTATTGCACGTCCTTGATGTGGGCTGCGCGGTATTCGGCCAGTTGCCGCGAAACGCCGGCCTCGGCCGCAGAGGTTGGCTGCGGGCACAGCAGGCATAAGCAGGTGAGTATGAATAAGGTGCTGAATGTGTTCAGTTTCATCGTTTGTTTGCAATTTTTGGCGGCGAAGTTACGAAATTTCTGCCAAATAATGTGCTGTTCTCTGAAAAAACCGCTACCTTTGCCCCCGATAATTGGCAAATGGCCATTAAAAACACCAAAAAACTCCTTTTTTTATGGGTATTGTAATAGGAATAGACGTCGGCATCAGCACCACCAAAATCGTGGGAATTCGCAACGGTGTGGTGGTTTCGCCCATCCGCATAACGGCCGCCGACCCAGTGACTTCGCTCTACGGAGCCTTTGGCAAGTATCTTTACGACAACCACATCGAACTCAACGATGTGGAGCAGGTCATGATGACAGGGGTGGGCAGCGCCTACATCGACAACCCCGTCTATGGACTGCCCACCGGCAAGGCCGACGAGTTCATGGCCGACGGCCTGGGGGCCATGTACGAGTCGGGCAAGGACCACGTCATCGTGGTGAGCATGGGAACGGGCACCTCGCTCGTGCGCTGCGACGGCGACGACATCCGGCACATCGGCGGACTGGGCATCGGCGGCGGTACGCTCACCGGGCTCTCGCGCGTACTGCTGCAAACCAGCAACATACGCGAGATTCAGGAACTGGCCAAGGCGGGAAACATCTCGAACATCAACCTGCTCATCGGCGACATCTGCACACACCCGCTCCCTGGGCTGCCCATGGACGCCACGGCGTCGCTCTTTGCCAAGGCCCAGTACAACGCCTCGCGCGAAGACCTCGCCATCGGCATCATTTGCATGGTGCTGCAGACCATCGGCAGCACTGCCGTCATCGCATCCATCAGTTCGGGCATACGCGACTTCGTCATGATTGGCAACCTCACACTGCTGCCCGAGTGCAAATACATCTTCCCGCAGCTGGAGAAACTCTACAACGTCCACTTCTTCACGCCCAAGTACTCGGAGTTCTGCACGGCCATCGGCGCGGCCCTCTGCCATATCAACAACAAACGCTGAACCGCCGCGGGTAGAAGAATGTTAAGATGAGCCCCGAAGGGTTAAAATAGTCTAACCCGCCATAACAAACCACGTCCGAGCTGCGTCTTATAGAAAATACCCGAACGATTCAAACAACTCAAAAGCAAGAAAGGAACAGAAAAAATGAAAAAGTCACTTTTCGCCATCCTCATTCTGGCAGGGGGGATGCTCATGACCAGCTGCGCCAGCAAAAAACAGCTGCTAGCCGCACAAAACGACCTGAGAAACTGCCAAAACGAAAACATCGAACTCAACACCACCTACCAGGTGACCAAAGAACAGCTGGCTGCCGCCAACGCACGAGCCGCCAGCCTCGAAGAGCAACTCAAACAGCAGAAACGGGCCTACGCCCAGCTGCAGAAGTCGCTCGACAAGAGTCTCTCAAACGCCAACCAGAACAACATCTCCATCGAGAAACTGGTCGATCAGATCAACGAGTCCAACCAATACATACGCCATCTCACCGAGCTGAAAAGCAAAAGCGACTCGCTCAACCTGGTGCTCACCAACAACCTGACGCGCTCGCTCTCGAAAGAGGACCTCAAGGAGGTCGATATTCAGGTGCTCAAAGGCGTGGTCTATATTTCGCTCGCCGACAACATGCTCTACAAGAGCGGATCCTATGAAATCAACGACCGGGCTGCCGAGACGCTCTCGAAGATTGCTAAAATCATCACCGACTACAAGGACTACGACGTGCTCGTTGAGGGCAACACCGACAACGTGCCCATCAACCGCGAGAACATTCGCAACAACTGGGACCTCTCGTGTCTGCGCGCATCCAGCGTGGTGCAGTTCCTGCAAAACCGCTACGGGGTCGATCCCAAGCGACTCACTGCCGGCGGACGCGGAGAGTACAACCCCCTGGCCACCAACGACACCGACTTGGGACGTCAGCGCAACCGCCGCACCCAGATCATCATCACGCCCAAACTCGACGAGTTCATGGAGCTCATCGACCACGCACCGGCTGAGTAAACCAAGAACGATAGTTTAGTAACAGTAAAAAAATAAGCAGGTAAGATTTTTCGGAAACGAATGAGAATAATGAGAATAATTAACTCACGAATGAGAATAATTTTTATTTTAATTCGTGGAAAAAAATTATTCTCATTATTTTCATTCGTTTCTTAATATTTGTACCAAGTTATTATTTTATCATTTCTTTCCTGTCTTTTTTGCAGAAAGTCTTTATTGCGACATGAAGCGTTACCTCCTCACCGATTTTATCTCTTTCCTCACCCCCTCCGGGCCAACCACCTGCAGCGTGTAGGTTTCGCCCTTGACGAAACGATAGTTCACAAACTGCTGGAAATCGGCAATCTCCTCACCGTTGATGCTCTCTATGACGTCACCCTGACGCAACCCCTGACGGTACTCGTCGCACGTTTCGCGAATAAGCCCGATGACGGCCCGCCCGCCGACGGGCACAAAAGCCATGTTGAACTGGCGGTTCTCCACCAAGCACGTGTCCGTGCCGTTGTAGGGCTGAAACGTCATGCGCTTCTTCAGCGGATTGATGATCAGGCTCCCGTAGTTCAGCAGCGCGGCTCCCACGCGCGAACCGCCCTGAGTGGTCAGGCTGTTTACGTGCAGAAACGAAAAATCGCCCCACTTCAGCCGGTCCAGCTTCAGGAATGCCACCTCGTCCACCTGTTCCGCACCGTAGTTGCCAATGGCCAGATGGCCGCGGCTGCGGCTCTCCACCTGGCTCTCCACGTTCTTGCTCTTGTAGGCGTGGCGGTCGAAACTCTGCTTGTTCATCGAGTAGAGTGGGGGCGACCCCGTGTCGAACAACGCCTCATCTACATGGCGCATGAACGGACTCACCCACACGTGGGGCACAAACCAGCGCAGCTTGTACTTCACGTCGAAACCCTCCTCGCCGTCGAAAAACTTGCGGCGGTCGGTCAAAATCATCCGTTCGTTCCTCACGTCTATCTTGCACAGCAACCCCTTGTTCACAAGGTCGAACCCCAGAATGCCGTCGAACTTCCTGAGCCCGGGGGGACGAGGAATCACCGACACCACGTAGTTGCTCACCCACACACGCCCCAGCCTGAACGCTGGCAACCGAACCACCTTCACCGTGTCCTTGCGCCCGTTGGCGTCGCGCGAAACGATGTTGCCCAGCTCCTCGCCCGTGTCCAGAGGACCGCCGTAGTAAACCATTCCCTGGCTCGAACCCGTGTCGAAGTTCAGCAGTCGCGTACTGCCGTCCTCCATCGCCACCTCCACATACAGCTGGTTGTCCACAAACCGGATGGGGATGGTGTCCACGAAGTCGCGCTCAGACAACCCGAAGTTGACCGAGTAACGGTGCATCTGAGCCATTGCCAACAGACTGCCCACAAACACCAGTGCCGAAACCAGACACGTTCTCTTCATCGCTCTTTTTTTCTGTTTTCAAGTCAGCCTCGTCCTGCTTCAAGTCAGCGTTGTCCTGCTTCAAGTCAGCCTCATCCTGCTTCAAGTCAGCCTCGCCCTGCTTCAGGTCTGCTTCGCTCCGCTTCAAGACGGCTTCCGTTCCTCCCTTCCCGCACAAAGATAATGTATTCTTTCGAGATGCCGAAAAAATCGCCGCAAAAAATCATTCCATTTCCTTACTTTGTCTTCCCCGTCTCCGACATCCTTTTTTTATCTCCCGACGTTGCGCTCAAATTCTCTAGAAAATTTCACCGCAACGTCGGGAGATATTTTCTGTAGTTTCGAGTTCGTTTTTCTTTTGTCGTGCTCCGCGTCTCATTCCCGAGCAAG
>DFFM01000019.1:28967-30416 GCA_002369515.1 Prevotella sp. UBA3776
TTTTATTGGTTTTTGAAAAGACGCGTAGCGTTCAACCAACAGTCTCTTTTTGTATATTACCCCTAAAACAACGTATTTGCTGGTACGATTGCGGATAATCAAAAAAATCCCTCCCGTTGCACCAACTTTCGGAAACTTTTCGTATCTTTGCAGCATCCAAGTAGGAGGTCACGTGTCCCACGTGACAACAGCACGGATAGTCACTTGTCCCACATGACAACAGCACAGCCAGCGTCTTAGCAACTGCTCCGCTTGCGACGTGAGACACGTCGCCTCCTACCGCAAAGCGACATTTTTATAAAACCAGTTAAAACAATCACGTTTTTCAAACAACATAAAAACCATTTGCCCATGAAATAAAAACAAACTTTTAGACATAAGGAAATTGAAGCGTTAGCTTTGTATTCTTGCTATCTGAAATCGCCAATTACAGTAGCTGTCAAGAGTAGAAGTTAATGCTCACGTCAATTTGGCGTGGGCTTTTACTCGTATATGACAGCATGGTGTTTGGCGATACCAAGATAGCGTAGGCGAAGTAATCAGTCCACGTTTTCTTTTTCTGTCTTTTCCCACGAGCATTGAGGACTGAAAGAGTATCACAAATTATTAAAACTTACAACTATTATGAAAAAACAATTTTTTCTATTTTGTGCAATGGCCATGATGCTGGTTATGCCGCAGCGAATGATGGCTGATATCGAAATCAATGAATTCACTTTCCCCGATGAGAACTTCCGTGATTATGTATGGCTGCGTTGTGACAAAAACCATGATTATGTTCTTGCAGATGAAGAATTGTTAGCCGTAAAGACAATATCTATTTCTGGCAACAGCGATTCGAAATGGGCATCCATAAAATCATTATACGGAATAAAGAACTTCATTTCTTTAGAAGAATTGTATATAGGGCTTAGTACTCAATTGTCTTCAATTGATGTTTCTGGATGTACTTCGCTGAAAAAAATAAATGTTGGGAGCCACCAAGGTCTATCGTCTATCAATGCTTCTGGATGTACATCACTTTCTGTACTCTATTGCAATAATAGCCAACTTACCACACTTGATGTTTCTGGATGTTCTGCTCTTTGTAGTTTAGAGTGTGAAAAGAACCAACTGACCTCGCTCGATGTTTCAGGATGTACCGCGTTGACAGAGTTTAGATGCGATAATAATCAACTGGCCTCGCTTGATGTTTCAGAATGTACAGCATTGACGGAGCTTTGGTGTGGTAATAACCAATTGACCTCGCTTGATGTGTCAGGATGTACCGCGTTGACAGACATTAGTTGCTATAATAACCAACTGACCTCGCTTGACGTGTCTAACAATACGGCTTTGACAAGGCTGTCTTGTGGTGACAATCCTTTGTCTTATCTTGACGTGTCAAAGAATACGGCTCTGGAAACTCTATATTGCGATAAAAACCAGCTGACCTCTCTTGACGTGTCG
>DFFM01000019.1:30568-32160 GCA_002369515.1 Prevotella sp. UBA3776
ACAACCAACTGACCTCTCTTGACGTATCGCAGAATGCTGCATTGACGACGCTTAATTGCTACTACAACCAGCTGACCTCTCTCGACGTGACGCATAACACGGCATTGACAAAGTTGGACTGCTTCTCTAATCTACTGACAGCTTTGGATGTTTCAAAAAACAAATTACTCACAAAGTTGGCCTGCAAAGGTAATCAGCTAACAACGCTTGATGTATCACAAAACACCGAGTTGACAGAATTGAATTGTTCAGATTGCCAATTGACTTCACTAAATGTGTCCGGTTGTACCGCACTGACATTGTTGACTTGTAGTGGGAACAAACTCACATCGCTTGATGTGTCTGATTGCAAAAAACTGAATTATCTTTATGTTGAGCTAAATCGAATTAGCATGGAAGCAATGGATGCACTAATTGAGAGTTTGCCGAAAAAGAATGCAAATGAAAGTGGTGGCTCTTTCTACGCCTTAGATTCTTATAATGCAAATTGTTATGGTGATTTATCTTATATACCAGAAATGAACTTTCTAACGAAAGAGCAAGTTGCAGCTGCAAAGAAGAAGGGATGGAAAACTTACAAAAATTATAAAGAATATGAGGGTAGCGAGGACTTGACGGGTTTGTTGTTCACTGCTAAGACAAAGGAAGGTGTGGATGTAATATACCAAGTGACTGATGCTGCTGAGAAATTATGCCAGGTGGGCGTGGAAAGAACTAACAATCTTGTTTATTTTGCTGTAGAACCGCAAACTACTACTTTGGAAATCCCAGAGGAAGTGAATGGCTATAAGGTGACAGCTATAGGGGAAGATGCTTTTTCTAATTGTGAGAAATTGAAGAATATCACTATGCCAAATAGTGTGGTGAGCATCGGGATAAACGCCTTCCGTCAATGTTACTCACTTGAGTCAATAATAATTCCAAGTTCTGTTGAGAATATAGGAAGTACGGCCTTCTGTGAATGCAATAATCTTAGAAGTATTTATTCTGAAATCGTAGCCCCTTTTGATATTGCTGTTAGTGTCTTCCAAGGTTACGACTATGACACCTGGACTTTTACAAACACTCCTATCTATACAGAGGCCACTCTCTATGTTCCAGAGGGAAGTAAAGAGAAATACGAATCAGCCCAAGGATGGAATCTGTTTGATAAAATCGTGGAGACAGGGTTAGGTGTCGTTGAAGAAGGACAAACTATCGACTTCGGCACGGTGATTAACGAGGGTGTTGATATCAATGGCTATCTTGTTGACCATATTTACATCTGTGTAAGCAATAGTAACGGTTCGTACAATGCAGGTGATGGCTGTGTTGTTGTGACGAAAGCTACCGACGACTTCGCCATTGACGGCAAGGACATCTTCGGCGAGGACTTCAAGGATGGTTACACGGGCATTGTGTTCAAGGTGCCTTCGGGTGAAGGAACGGTCAAGGTGGATGCTGCAACTACGGGCAGCATGACGCTGAAAGTGAAGATCGGCAGCAGCGATCCAATTGCAAGGACGGTGGAGGGCAGGCAGATTCTTTCGTTCCCCTACAGCGTGAGCGAGGACACCTATGTCTATATCTAGGGACTGTCGTTTAATTCTTTC
>DFFM01000015.1:0-4803 GCA_002369515.1 Prevotella sp. UBA3776
CGACTTGAAGCCGCAGGCCTCGCAGGCCAGCACCTTGTTCTTCACGTAGGTTTCCGAACCTCCGTCGTGGCCCACCAACACTGCGGCCAGATGGGGGCGTTTGCCTCCGGCGGCCACTATCTGCTTCACCTCTTCGGCAATCTCGGCCTTGATGGCCGCTGCGGTAGCTTTTCCGTCTATCAGTTGCATGTTGTATTGTTATGTTCTTGTTTCCTTCCAAACCGTCCATGTTCGCAATCCTTCACGGAATTGCCCGATTGTCTGGACTTTCCGGCCATAATGGAGAAATCCAATGGCCTGGCGTTTTTACATTTTCGGCATCTTGGGCATACCCTTCATCATGCCGCGCATGCCACCCATTCCGCTGCCAGTCACCATGCGCATCATCTTGCGCGTCTGGTCGAACTGCTTGATCAATCGGTTCACCTCCTGAATGTTGGTGCCGCTGCCCTTGGCAATGCGTTGGCGGCGGCTGGTGTTGAGCAGTTCGGGATGGCTGCGCTCCTTGGGAGTCATGCTCAGAATGATGGCTTCAATGCCCTTGAACGCATCGTCGTCGATATCGACATCCTTGATGGCCTTGCCCACACCGGGAATCATGGCTGCAAGGTCCTTCAGGTTGCCCATCTTCTTGATTTGGTGAATCTGGTTCAGAAAGTCGTTGAAGTCGAACTGGTTCTTCTGAATCTTCTTCTGCAGACGGCGGGCCTCCTCCTCGTCATACTGCTCCTGGGCGCGCTCCACCAAGCTGACGATGTCGCCCATGCCCAAAATACGGTCGGCCATGCGCGAGGGATGGAACACGTCGATGGCCTCCATCTTCTCGCCCGTACCCACAAACTTGATGGGCTTCGTCACCACCGTGCGGATGCTCAGAGCGGCACCACCACGGGTGTCGCCGTCCAACTTGGTCAGCACCACGCCGTCAAAGTCCAGACGGTCGTTGAACTCCTTGGCCGTGTTCACGGCGTCCTGACCCGTCATCGAGTCCACCACGAACAGCGTCTCGTCGGGCTCCACGGCGCGCTTCAGGGTCTCAATCTCCTGCATCATCTCTTCATCGACAGCCAGTCGGCCTGCCGTATCGATGATCACCACGTCGTTGCCTTGGGCCTTGGCCTGCTGGATGGCATGGTTGGCTATCTCCACCACATTCTTGTTGCCGTCCTCGCTATATACGGGAACGCCTATCTGCTCGGCCACCACCTTGAGCTGCTGGATGGCTGCCGGGCGATAGACGTCGCAGGCCACCAGCAACGGTTTCTTGCGCTGCTTGGTCTTGAGCATGTTGGCCAACTTGCCGCTGAACGTAGTCTTACCTGAACCCTGCAAGCCCGACATCAGCACGATGGCTGGTTTCTGCTGCAACTGCAGCTGCACGGCTTCGCCGCCCATGAGTTCGGCCAGCTCGTCGTGAACCAGTTTCACCATCAGCTGACCGGGCTTCACGGCATTGATCACGTTCATGCCCAGTGCCTTCTGCTTCACCGTGTCGGTGAACGTCTTGGCCACTTTGTAGTTCACGTCGGCATCCAATAGCGCGCGGCGCACGTCCTTCAGCGTTTCGGCCACATTGATTTCGGTAATCTTGCCTTCGCCTTTCAGTATCTTGAACGACCGTTCCAGTCTGTCACTAAGGTTCTCAAACATAATTATTTAACCTGAATCTTTATTGAATTTCTATATTTATTTTGTTTTTATGCAAACACTTGGTTTAAAACTGTGCAAAGGTAAAGAAAAAAAAGCAAACAGCCATACTTTCAGTGCTTTTTCTTCAAAAAAACGCACCCTTTTTGGCGTTGTTAGGCGACACGAAAATGAATTTGTCGCCGAGAGACAGAAAAAGTGGATCGGACGCGACAAAAATATCTCCCGACGACAGCTCAAAATTCTCTAGAAAATTTCATGCTAACGTCGCGAGTTATTTTTTTATTACCGTGAAATAAAAAATTATCTCGCGGTAATAAAAAAAAAAATCTCTAGCTTGAATTGTTCACAAAGAATGAAGATTTACGCTACGCGCCTTTCAAAAACCAAGAAAAACCAAGAAAAACTAATAAAAACCGGGTGGGTACAAATAAAAACATGTTTTTCCTTGTTTGCTTTTGTTTTTCTTGGTTTTTGAAAGGCGCGTAGCGTAAAAAAAGAAACTAATGAATAATTCTGGCTAGTAAATCTGAACGTAACGCCTGATGCCTCAGATGCTGAACTGCTGAATGCCGCCGTAGGGTACGAGGTGGGAGAATGCGTGTTCGTCGGCGGGAAAGAGACCGGCATAGATGGCGGCGGCAATCAGTACGCCGCCATGGGCGAAGATGGCTGCGCGATGGCAGGGTTGTTGGCGCAGGTCGTCGAGGAACGAGGCCACGCGGTGGTAGAACTGTGGAAAACTTTCGCCGTTGGTGGTGGGCTGGTGCATGAAGTCGTCGTACCATTCCTGCAGGTGCGGGTCGCCGATTTCGTCGAAGAGCTGCATCTCCCAGTCGCCCATGTTCATTTCCTTGAGGCGCGGGTCGAGGATGATTTCTGTGGGTTGGCGGCTTGGTGGGTTGGTGGGAGGGAGTTGCTCCATGCAGTATTCGGCCAGCATGCGGGCTCGGGTGAGTGGGGAGCTATAGACGCGGTCGAAGGGCATGAACGGGTGCAGATTGCGCAGGGTCTCGGCAGCTTCCTGAAGAAAAGTGTCGGCTACGGGCACGTCGGTCCATCCGTAACAAGTGCCACGGGGAACACCTACCGAGGTGTGGCGAATCATGATGAGATCCATGGGAGTTAAGAGTTAGGAGTTAGGAGTTAAGAGTTAGGAGTTGGAAGCGAGGGTGAGATAGAAGCTCAGTTCGATGAGCAGGAACATGGCTCCGCAGCAGTCGCCCGTGTAGCCGTGCAGCCGCCTGTTGACGAACAGATAGAGAAAGTACATTACCAGACAGGGCACAAAGATGATGAGGTCCCAGCGCAGCCATCCTTCGGTGATGCCTATATATAATAAAGGTGTCATGGGCAGCATGCCCTGGACAAAGAGGCTGAAGCCCGCCTTGGGGCTGAACTTGCGATAGACGGTGTGATTCTTGGCCGTCTGCTCGGTGCGGGCGTAGGGCAGGAACATGATGATTTGTCCGGCCACCATTTTGCTGTAGGCGTCGCCGGCCAGCACGGCTAGCGCGGCGTAGAACGGTTGCATCGACGAGAGTGCGAAAAACAGCAGGGCGAAATAGAGAATGAGGCCCAGCACACCGTAGGTGCCGATATGGGAATCTTTCATGATGGCTAGGATGCGTTCTCGGTCGGTGCCGCCTCCGCCGAAACCGTCGCAGAAGTCGGCCAGCCCGTCTTCGTGGAGGGCTCCAGTGAGCAGTACGCGCGCCACGAGGGCTAGCAACAGGGCAATGGAGTAGGGGAAAACCATGCTTCCGAAGTAGATGATGGCTGCCATGCAGCTGCCCGTGAGCCACCCCACCAGCGGCCAATGCTCCACCACTGTCTTGAAGCACTGCTCGGGGGGCTGGTGCATGCGCCACAGGGGCAGACGGGTGAAGAAGATGAATGCTGCCCAGACGCGGTCGTACCATTTTGTGTTGTCGATGTTTACGTATTTCATTTTTATCGGGAGTTATCGGGAGTTATTGGGAGTTAACGGGAGTTATTGGGAGTTGGAAGTTAAAAGTATTTTGTGATGTTGGCGTTGTCGAAGTTGTTCATTTCGTTCACCATGCGCACGGCACTCTCAACGATGGGGTAGGCACAGAGTGCGCCCGTTCCTTCGCCCAGCCGCAGGCCCAGCTGCAGCAGCGCACGGGCGTTCATCAGCTGCAGCATGCGTCTGTGTCCGCTCTCATCTCCGCAGTGGCCGAAAATGGCATAGCTGAGCACATTGGGGCATAGGCGCGAAGCTGCCAGCATGCAGGCCGACATGATGAACCCATCCACCATGACCAGCATTTTGCATTCCGCCGCACGAAGCATGGCTCCGATGGCGGCCACCATCTCAAAGCCACCGAAATGGCGCAGAACCAGGGGCACACAGGCAGCCCCGTCCCTTTGTGTGCCTTCGTTCGCTCGGAAGCGGGCCACCGCTTGACGGAGCACCTCGCGTTTGTGCTGCAGCCCGGAATTGTCGAGACCGGCACCTGCGCCGATGCAGTCGTCAAGAGGGATGTTGCCCAGCAAGTGCATCCAAATGCTGCTGGGCGACGTGTTGGCAATGCCCATTTCGCCGATGCAGAGAATGTTGCACCCCTCGGCGGCACAAGCATCCACCATTTCGCAGCCCACGCCGATGGCGCGGTCGAACTGTTCTTGGCTCATGGCGGGTTCGTAGAGGAAATTTTTGGTGCCTCGGGCTATCTTACGGTCGATGATGCCGCTGACATGGCTCAGGTCGTGGTCAACGCCCACGTCGATGATGCGCAACTCGAAGCCGTGCTGGCGGCAGAACATGTTGACGCCACCGCCTCCACGGGTGAAGTTCACCATCTGCTGCCACGTGACATCGCGCGGACTCACGCTCACGCCTTCGCGTTCGATGCCATGGTCGCCGCCCATGAGCAGGTGGCAGGGATGGTTGAGCGTGGGTGTGAGCGTCTGCTGCACGAGGCATATCTGGCGGGCCAGTTCTTCGAGTGTGCCAAGCGAACCCTTTGGCTTGTTCAGGTTGTCTATCTTGTCTTGAATTGCCTTGAGCAACTGTTCGTCGGGACGGTCTATTTGGAATGTTCTCATGGGGTTACAGTTTACGGTTGACAGTTTACAGTTTACGGTTGGCCCCCCTCACATCCCCCCTGGGGGGGAAGTCCCAATCCGCGG
>DFFM01000015.1:4946-25392 GCA_002369515.1 Prevotella sp. UBA3776
AGGGGGAGCCGGAGGGGGCTCTTGGAGGGGCTGTTTCTTACTTTATTTTCACTGGGATTCCGCTCACCATCAGAATCACTTCGTCGGCGCGGCTGGCCACGTATTGGTTTGTCCAGCCTTGCAGGTCGGTGAAGCTCCGTTGGAGGGCGTTTGTGCTCACGCCTCCGCTTCCTATCTCGTTGGTGACGAAAATGAAGGTGGCTTCCTGTTGGGTGAATCGGTCGAACTCGGCTTTCAAGGCTTCCAGCGTGTCGTCAACGGAGGGTGGCTGGCTTTTTTCGGCCGCTCCGTCGTAGAAGAAGTTGGTGCACCACAAGGTGATGCAGTCGATGACCACCACGCGCCCTGTCACATCGTTTCGGCTGAGCCACTTTTCTTCCTCGATGTTGGTCCACTGTGAGCCGCGTCGCTGCTGATGGCGGACAATGCGCTGTCTGAACTCGTCGTCCCAAACGTGTGCGGTGGCCAGATAGACGGGATGCTCGCTCAGGCTGAGTGCCAATTGCTCGGCATGCTGGCTTTTGCCCGACCGTTGGCCGCCTGTGATGAGAATGATTCGTTTCATACGTGCGAAGTTACTACAAAAAGCCTGTTTGCACACTATTTTTAGGGTTAAAAAAGGTGATTTTGGCCTTTTTCTGCCATTGTCGCTGCCAATCGGGCTTGTTTTCGTCACAATTTGTCGTTTTTTTTTGGCTGTTCCATTCTTTTTCAGTTATTTTGCACTCGCTTACGTTAACGATAACAGAAAAGTTTTTTGATAATTATTCCATCATTATGAAGAAAATTTTTATGATGTTTGCCGCCCTTGCCACGGCAGCAACGGTGTCGGCACAGGCACTGACAGAAAGCAAGACCACAGACAACTTCTACATTGGCCTGAACGGAGGCGTGGCTGCCAAGACGGTGGGCAGCAACTGGCTGAAGAACCTCAATCCCAACGCCGGCCTGCGTGTGGGACGCTATTTCACGCCTGTTTTCGGCCTCGCCTTGGAGGGCAACGCCTATTTCTCCAACAAACCTTACAAGTCGTCCGGAACGGCCATCCGCTTCACCAACGTGTCGCTGTTGGGTACGGTCAACCTGAGCAACTGGTTCGGTGGCTATCAGGGTCAGCCCCGCGCTTTTGAAGTGTCGGCCGTCGGCGGTTTCGGATGGGCGCACCTCTTTTCGCACAATGTCTATAACAAGGCCAACCACGCCACTTCCAAAGTCGGCATCGACTTCGCCCTGAACCTCGGCGAGAGCAAGGCTTGGCAGATTTACGTGGAGCCCTCGATGACATGGTGCTTCCTGGGCGGCGTGTCGAACCATGTGGCCGAAACCTATCAGGCCGGTGTCAACAAATACCAGCCCTCGTACAACATCAACAACTCGATGTTCCAGCTCAACGCCGGCATCATCTACCGCTTCCGCAACAGCAACGGCGAGCACTATTTCACCACCGCACAGGTGAAGGACCTCAGTGAAATCGATGCCCTCAACGCCCGCATCAACAGTCTGCGCAACGAGATTGTAGGCCGCGACGCCGACTTGGCTTCCAAAGACCGCGAGATTGCCGAGCTGGCCCGCCAGCTGCGCGACTGCAAGAACGAGAAGAAACCCGTCATCGTTCAGCAGAACACCACTGCCACAAACTTGCTGCCCACAGTCATCTTCCGCCAGGGCAAGTCGAACGTTGATCCCGCCCAGATGGCTCAGATAGAGCTGATTGCCATCTACATGCGCAACCATCCCGATGCCCGCGTGGAAATCAAGGGCTATGCTTCGCCCGAGGGCGATCCCGAACTGAACCAACGTCTGTCTGAGGCTCGTGCCCAGTCGGTCAAGGATGTGCTCGTCAACCGCTATCACATTGCAGCCAACCGCCTCAACACCGTTGGTTGCGGTCCCACCGCCACCCTCTTCGAGCAGGTTGAGTTCAACCGCGTCGCCACCTTCAACGACAACACGAAGTAGCTGTCTCTGCGAAGCCTTGGTGGGCTTGTCTTACGCCATTGCTGAGGCTTCATGACATAGTAGGCCAAAACCGAGAAAAGACCACAAAAACCGAGAAAAACCGTTTTCTTTTTCTTTTGTTTTGTGGTCTTTTCTCGGTTTTTGCTTTCACTTTCGGTGCTGGAGGTGGCGGTTTTGTTTGAAACTGTTATCAAATGAAAGCGAAAGAGAAAATTAAATACCCTTTTTGTTGGTGTTTCTAATAAAAAGGCGTAACTTTGCAAGCTATTAAAAGAGTAAAAAAACAAAAAAACAGAAGATATGAAACATCCGTTGAGAAGCAGCGTTTGCACCGAAGGCCGCCGCATGGCCGGGGCACGCGCGCTGTGGGTGGCCACTGGCATGAAGCATGAGCAGTTTGGCAAACCCATCATTGCCATCGTCAATTCGTTCACCCAGTTTGTGCCCGGACATACCCATCTGCACGAGATAGGGCAAATTGTCCGCGAGGAAATAGAGAAAATGGGCTGCTATGCTGCTGAGTTCAACACCATTGCCATCGACGACGGCATTGCCATGGGTCACGACGGCATGCTCTATTCGCTGCCTTCGCGCGACATCATTGCCGACTCGGTGGAATACATGGTCAACGCCCACAAGGCCGATGCCATGATTTGCATATCAAACTGCGACAAGGTGACACCGGGCATGCTGATGGCCGCCATGCGACTGAACATCCCCGCGGTGTTCTGCTCGGGAGGCCCCATGGAGGCCGGACGCTGGCGCGGCGAGAATGCCGACCTCATCACCGCCATGGTGAAGGGAGCCGACCCCAGCGTTTCGGATGAGGAAATCAAGCAGATTGAGCAGTGTGCCTGTCCGGGCTGCGGCTCGTGCAGCGGCATGTTTACGGCCAACTCGATGAACTCGCTCACCGAGGCCATCGGACTCAGCCTGCCCGGCAACGGAACCATCCTGGCCACGCACACCAACCGTGTGGAGCTGTTCAAAAATGCAGCACGGCAGGTCGTGAAGAACGCGCTGGCCTACTATGAGGACGGTGACGAGAGCGTACTGCCCCGCTCAATCGCCACCCGCAAGGCTTTTCTCAATGCCATGACGCTCGACATCGCGATGGGCGGCAGCACCAACACCGTGCTCCATCTCTTGGCCGTTGCGCAGGAAGCGGGTGTAGATTTCACGATGAGCGACATCGACAGCCTTTCGCGCCGTGTGCCCTGCCTATGCAAGCTGGCTCCAAACACCCAGAAGTACAGCGTTCAGGAGTGTAACCGCGCCGGCGGCATAATCGGCATACTGGGCGAACTGAACAAGGGCGGACTGATTGACGGCTCTGCCAAGCGCGTGGATGGCATGACGCTGGGCGAAGCCATGGAACAATATGCCGCCTCCACCGATCCCGCCAAGGGAAGGGGAGATGCAAATGATCCCCGACACATCTATTTCTCTGCCCCCGGCAACCGGTTCTCTACGAAGATGGGGTCGCAGTCTGAACTGTACGACACGCTCGACACCGACAGGGAGAACGGCTGCATACGCGACATCGAGCATGCCTACACCAAGGATGGCGGCCTAGCCGTGCTCTTCGGCAACATTGCTCAAGATGGGTGTGTGGTGAAGACGGCGGGCGTGGATGAGAGTCTGTGGCACTTCGAAGGCCCTGCCGTGGTGTTCGATTCGCAGGAAGACGCCTGCGACGGCATTCTGAGCGGACGCGTGAAGAGTGGCGACTGCGTGGTCATCACCCACGAAGGCCCCAAGGGGGGACCCGGAATGCAGGAAATGCTCTATCCCACCTCTTATATAAAGTCTATGCACCTGGGCAAGCAGTGCGCGCTGATTACCGACGGACGCTTCTCGGGTGGTACCAGCGGCCTGAGCATCGGCCACATCTCGCCCGAGGCTGCCAGCGGTGGCAACATTGGCAAGATAAAGGATGGCGACATCATTGTCATCGACATCCCATCGCGCAGCATCAACGTGAAACTCACTGACGACGAACTGGCCTCGCGGCCGCAGCAACCATTGAAACGAAATCGCGTGGTGAGCAAGGCTTTGCGCGCTTACGCGCAGAGCGTCAGCTCGGCCGACAAGGGCGGAATCAGAATCATTGAATAGTTATGAAAGAAGTAATGACAGGATCCAAGGCTCTCATGCGGGCACTGCAGGCCGAGGGGGTGAAAACCATCTTCGGCTACCCTGGGGGAGCCATCATGCCCGTATATGATGCGCTGTTCGACTACACGCGTGGTGATAAAAAATGTTTCGACCATATTCTGGTGCGCCATGAGCAGGCGGCCACACACGCCGCCGAGGGCTATGCCCGCGTCAGTGGCGAGGTGGGTGTGGCTCTAGTCACCAGCGGTCCCGGAGCCACCAACACCCTCACGGGCGTGGCCGATGCCATGATGGACTCCACGCCCATGGTGGTCATTGCAGGCCAGGTGGCCATCAATGCACTGGGAACCGACGCCTTCCAGGAGGTTGACCTCGTGGGTGTGGCCCAGCCCATCTCGAAGTGGAGCTATCAAATACGCCATGCCAAGGACATCGCCTGGGCCGTGAGCCGGGCCTTCTACATTGCCCGCAGTGGCCGTCCCGGCCCAGTGGTGCTCGACTTCCCGCGCAATGCTCAGGTGGAGGAAGTGGAGTGGGAGCCACAGCGCGTTGACTTTGTGCGCTCGTGGGTGCCCTATCCGCAGCTCGACGACGCCATGGTACGGCAGGCTGCCGCACTCATCAACAGCGCCAAGCGTCCGTTGGCACTTGTGGGACAGGGCGTAGAGCTGGGCAACGCCCAGGAAGAGCTGAAGGCATTCCTCGAGAAGGCCGACATCCCTGCGGGGCGCACCATGCTCGGACTGTCGGCACTGCCCAGCAACCATCCGCTCAACGTGGGCATGCTCGGTATGCACGGCAACTACGCCGTCAATCTGAAAGAGCAGGAGTGCGACGTGCTCATAGCCATCGGCATGCGCTTCAGCGACCGCGTGACGGGCAATCTCAAAACCTACGCCCGGCAGGCCAAGATCATCCATTTGGACATCGACAAGAGCGAGATAGACAAAAACGTGAAAACCGACGTGGCCGTGGTGGCCGACTGCAAAGAGTCGCTGCCCGCCATCACCGCCCTCATCGACGAGAACAACCACCACGAGTGGCGCGAGTCGTTCCGTCCGCTCGACGAGAAAGAGCGCCAGAAGGTCATCCTTCCCGCCATCCATCCCTCCGACGGCCCACTGCTCATGGGCGAGGTGGTGAATGCCGTGGCCGAGGCCACCAAGGGCGAAGCCGTGCTCGTCACCGACGTGGGGCAGAACCAACTCTTCGCCACCCGCTACTTCAAGTTCCACCGCCAACGCAGCATCTGCACCAGCGGCGGACTGGGCACCATGGGCTACGGCATGCCCGCCGCCATCGGAGCCACCTTTGCCACCGACCGCACCGTGTGCTGTTTCATGGGCGACGGCGGTTTTCAGATGTGCATCGAGGAACTGGGCACCATCATGGAGCAGCAGGCACCCGTGAAGATGATCCTGCTGAACAACAACTATCTGGGCAACGTGCGCCAGTGGCAGGACATGTTCTGGATGCGCCGCAAGTCGTTCACCAAGATGATGAATCCCTGCTACGAGCTCATTGCCCGTGGCTACGGCATCAGCTACGAGGCCGTGACCGACCGTGCCACACTCGGTGCCGCCATCGAGCGTATGCTGAGTGCCGACGGCCCCTTCATCCTTGAATGTGCCATCAAGGAGGACGACGACGTGCTGCCCATGACACCGCCGGGCATGAACGTCGATGACATGATGCTGGAGATTAATGCATAATGCATAATTCATAATGCATAATTGAAATGACATAAACAGAAAATGGAAGGAAAGAACACCCTATACACCCTGCTGGTCTATTCGGAGAACGTGGCCGGCATCCTCAACCAGATTACTGCAGTGTTCACCCGCCGTCAGGTGAACATCGAAAGCCTCAACGTGTCGGCCAGCAGCATTCCCGGTGTACACAAATACACCATCACCGCCTGGAGCGACGAAGACCAGATTGTGAAAATCACCAAGCAGATAGAGAAGAAAATCGACGTGGTGAAAGCCAGCTACTACACTGACGACCAACTCTTCATCCGCGAGGTGGGCATGTATAAGCTCGCCACGCCCGTGGTGCTCGAGAACGCCGACATTTCGCGCATCATACGCCGTCACGACGCCCAAATCATCGAGGTCAACCCCACTTACTGCACCGTGATGCTGAGCAGCGTCACCGAAGAAATACAAAATCTGTTCTACGCACTGGACAAGTTCGGGTGCGTGTTGCAATACACGCGCAGCGGGCGCATCGCCCTGACGCGCAGCACCGTCGAGCAGGTGAGCGACTTCTTGGAGACACAGGAGCAAAGCCGGAAAAAAGAATGAAAACCAAAACATGGAAAAAGTAGGAAAATATCAGTTCATGGCCGAGCCGTTCCACTGCGATTTTGACACGCGGCTGTTCATGGGCCATTTGGGAAACCACTTGCTCAATGCAGCCGACTTCCACAGCAACGACCGCGGTTTCGGCATGATTTATCTGAAAACCATCAACAAGGCGTGGGTGCTCTCGCGTCTGGCCATCGAAATGGAGCGCATGCCCATGGCCTACGACCGCTTCTGGGTGGAGACATGGGTGGAGAGCGCCATGCGTTACTTCACCAACCGCAATTTCGCCATCACCGGTCTGGACGGACGGGTGTATGGTTACGGGCGCAGCGTGTGGGCCATGATCGACACCACCACGCGCCAGCCGCAGAACATTCTCGAAGTGCGCGACGGATCCATCAACGACTTCGTGGAGCGCGACAAACCATGCCCCATCGCCAAAAGCTCGCGGGTGCAGATGTCGCCCGACGCTCCGTTGGTGCGCACCATCGACACCTTCTACAACGATGTCGATATGAACGGCCACATCAACTCGGTGAAGTACATCGAGCACGTGCTCGACCTTTGGCCCCTTGACTGGTATCGCAACCATCAGATACGCCGTTTTGAAGTGGCCTACGTGGCCGAAAGCCATCAGGGCGACCGGCTCTCGCTCTACTGCGAGCAGACCGCTGCCGGTGAGCATTGTGTACGCATAGCCAAGGACGACGGCACCGAGGTGGTGCGCAGCAAGGTGGTGTTCGAGCCCTGAAATCCTTGCTTGCCCGTTCAAATCGTGAATACCCCATCAGCACCGTGAGAATCCTTTTTCTCACGGTGCTTTTTGTTGTGAACAATTTGTTCACTCCTTTGCGCTGCAGCTGAACCGCAATGTGCAAAAGGAAATTGTTGCCACCGACAGCACACAGAACAACCGACTGACGCTCACGCTCCTATGGAATCTGCCCCGCGGCCGAAAGTATCGCGACCTGAACCGCACCATGAACCACCGCGACACGGAGACATGCGTATTGAAAAAAGAAAAATGCCCGTTTGTAGTTCAAAATGTGCTCTGTAAGGGTTAATTTGGTATAAAACAGAAAGAAAGTTTTGCAGTTTCGTTGCAAATCATTACCTTTGCAACTCGAAAAGCTGCAAAAAGGTTAGTCCCCAGTCGATACTTTCGGGCAAAGTGAGCGAATGGACCAACAAGACGACCACTCTCGGGTTAGGGTGGGCATGGTTCATAGGGATAAGTATAACACATTTAAAAACAAATTACAATTATGGCAGAAATGAATTTTGGTGGCGTCATCGAAACTGTCGTTACCAGCAAGGAGTTCTCATTGGAGAAAGCACGTGAAGTATTGAAGGACGAAGTCATCGCCGTCATAGGCTATGGCATCCAGGGCCCCGGACAGGCATGCAACCTGCGCGACAACGGATTCAACGTGATTGTGGGTCAGCGCGCCGGTCGCACTTTCGACAAGGCAGTGGCCGACGGTTGGGTGCCGGGCAAGACGCTGTTCTCTATCGAAGAAGCAGCCCAGAAGGGCACAATCCTCTGCATGTTGCTGAGCGATGCTGGTCAGATTCAGGTGTGGCCCACCATCAAGAAATATCTCACGCCGGGCAAGACGCTCTACTACAGCCACGGTTTTGCCATCAACTGGAGCGACCGCACGGGTGTGGTTCCTCCCAAGGATGTTGACGTGATTTTGGTGGCTCCCAAGGGTTCGGGCACTTCGCTGCGCACCATGTTCTGCGAGGGTCGCGGACTGAACTGTTCGTATGCCGTCTATCAGGACGCCAGCGGCAAGGCCGAGGAAAAGACCATCGCCTTTGGCATTGGCATCGGTGCGGGCTATCTGTTCAAGACCACCTTCGAGCGCGAGGCCACGAGCGACCTGACGGGCGAGCGCGGCTCGCTGATGGGTGCCATCCAGGGACTGCTGCTGGCACAGTACGAGGTGCTGCGCGAGAACGGCCACTCGCCGAGCGAGGCTTTCAACGAAACCGTGGAGGAGCTCACCCAGAGCCTGGGGCCGCTCTTCGGCGCCAAGGGCATGGACTGGATGTATGCCAACTGTTCGACCACAGCACAGCGCGGTGCGCTCGACTGGGCTCCGCGTTTCCACGACGCCATCAAACCCGTCATGCAACAGCTCTACGAGAGTGTGAAGAACGGTACGGAGGCTCAGATCAGCATCGATTCGAACTCGAAGCCTGACTACCGCGAGGGATTGGAGAAGGAACTTGAAGCCATGCGCAATCAGGAAATGTGGCAGGCTGGCGCCGTCGTGCGGAAGCTGCGCCCGGAGAACAACTAAAGGCCCCCTCCGACTCCCCCCTGGGGGGAGAGATAGTTTACAGTTTACAGTTTACGGTTAACAGAAAGGGCGTAAATTGTCAACTGTAAACCTCTCCCAGAGGGAATGAAAGGGGGGCTTGGTCGGTTGCGAGTTCATAGATACGAGATACGAGTTATGACTGCATCTCAAAAAGAGAAGGTAGTCATAACTCGTATCTCGTTTTTTCGTTTCTGCGAAGTGGGCGGCGCGTGGCTTTTCCTGTGTTTTGTGACGTGGGTACACGAAAGCCTCTTATTCCGCAATTTCAATCATGCTGCCTTTGAGCGTCACCATTTCCTCGGCCACGAGGTAGGAGAGGGCGGCGTCCAGTTCGTCGGTGTCCAGATGGAGGCTGACGAGCTGGGTGAGGTGGTGGGGCTGCCGGTCGCTGAGCAGGCTGAGGATTTTCTCTTTGGCGAAGCTCAAGCGGTCTTCGCTCAGAAAGTCGTCGCTGTTGGCCAGACATACGTCACACTGTCCGCAGTCGTGGCGGCTCAGCTCGCCGAAGTAGCGCAGCAACTGGCGGCTGCGGCACTCCTCGTGGTTCTTGGCGTAGTGGATGACGGCATTGATGCGGTTGGCGTACTGCTCTTTGCGCTCTTCATAGACCGATGGCGGAATGAGCAGCTGGCAACCGTCGTCGCGGGGCTGCGTGTAGGTGATGTAGGGCGTTTTCTTGCGTGGAATGAAGTGCAGGATGTGCCGTTTGTTCAGAGCCGTAAACACGAAGTAGGTCTGTGGCAGGGAGAGTCCTATCTGCTGGGCGAGGAGCGTTTCGTCAACGAACACGTAGTCGGTGAACATGCCGCCATAGTTGCGCAGCAGCACGATGATGAGTTCGTTCTCTATCTGTGTGAGGCTGTCGAGCCGGTAGAGTTCTTCGCGGTCGATGAGGAAATGCACACGCGCGCTGTTTTCCGTTTCCTCGGCATAGTCGATGTAGCCGGCGCGGGTGAGAATCTGCAGCGCGCTGTGTACCTGGATGGGGAAGTGCTTGAAGTTGTGGCAGAACTTGTCGATGTCGAATTCGAAGGTGCGTCCCATGGCGCTGCCCACGCCTATCTGGTAGAAATAGGCCAAATGGTCATAGACCTGCCTCACGTAGTCTTTGTCGGGGAAGGTGTCGGCAATGCGTTTGTTCAGCTTGCTTTCGTCGCTGCTGTTGTAGAGCATTGCGCTGAGCGACGGTTTTCCGTCGCGTCCTGCGCGTCCCGCTTCTTGGAAATAGGCCTCGAGCGAGTCGGGGCAGTCGATGTGTACCACCATGCGCACGTCGGGTTTGTCGATGCCCATGCCAAAGGCGTTGGTGGCCACCATCACGCGTATGTTGTCGGTCTGCCAGTCTTTTTGGCGTTGGTCTTTGATGGTGTGTTCGAGTCCGGCGTGATAGAAGGTGGCGTTCTGGTTGTGCTCGTTGAGCATGTCGGCAATCTCCTTGGAGCGTCGTCGGCTGCGCACATAGACGATGGCGCTGCCCGGATGGGTGTCGAGCAGCTGCAGCAGGTCGGTGAACTTGTCGGTGGAAAAGAGCACTTGGTAGGCCAGGTTTTTCCGCTCGTAGCTCATTCGGAACACTTGGAAGGCTCTGGGGCTTGATTCGGCCGTTGTCTTTTCCGTGACGTTGGCTGTGGGCTCCAGGGTCAGCTTGTCTTGTATGTCCTTGATGACGAGCGGTGTGGCTGTGGCGGTGAGCGCCAGCACGGGTGCGTCGGGCTTGATGCGGCGCAGGTCGGTGATGTGCAGGTAGGAGGGCCGGAAGTCGTAGCCCCACTGGCTGATGCAGTGGGCTTCGTCAACGGTGATGAAACTCACGCGCATGTGGCGCAGCTTGGTCTGGAACAGTTGCGATGCGATGCGTTCGGGCGAGATGTAGAGCAGCTTGACGCCTCCGAAGATGCAGTTTTCGAGTGTCTGGATGATTTCGGGGCGGGTGAGGCCGGTATGGATGGCGGCGGCGCGTATGCCGTGGCGGCGCAGGTTCTGCACCTGGTCTTTCATCAGGGCGATGAGCGGGGTGATGACAATGCACACGCCCTCCTGAGCGAGTGCCGACACCTGGAATGTGATGCTCTTGCCACCGCCTGTTGGCATGAGCCCCAGTGTGTCGTGCCCACTCGTTATGCTCTCGATGATTTCGCGCTGTATGCCGCGGAAATCGTCGTAGCCCCAGTACTTTTTTAGGATGGATTGAAAAGAGTCGGCCATCGGTCTTCAAGCTTCGGTCAGTGCATTGGCTTTGTTCAGCCGTCGGTCTCGGTGGGCCGGATGGCTTCTATCTGCAGTTGCACGTCGCCTTTCTTGAACACGTTGTCCTCGATGGTGTAGGCAATGTCGAACGAGCGTTTGGACTTGATGTAACGTGCCGACCCGCTCTGTCCGAAGGCGATGCCGTTCATCACGTTGTTCGACTTCGAATCGACCAGCTCCAGCTTGACGTGCTCTTGCTCGCGCCCCACCACCTTGCTCGTGCCGAAGTCATAGACGTCGAGCGTAGAGAAGAGGGGCTTCGGGTTGCCCGGCCCGAAGGGAGCGAACTTCTTCAGGTCGTTGTGCAGCTTTCGGGTGATGTCCTTGAAGTCTATCTGTGCGTCGATGTTGAGGGTGGCCTCGGTTTGTTCGGGCTGAATGTGCAGGTCAACGTACTTTTGGAACCGGCGGCGGAACTCGGTGATGTCGTTCCAGCGCAGGGTCAGTCCGGCGGCGTAGGTGTGGCCGCCGAAGTTGACCAGCAGGTCGCGGCAGCTCTTGATGGCCGAGTAGATGTCGAAACCCGTCACGCTGCGCGCCGAGCCTGTGGCAAAGTCGCCGTCGCGCGTGAGCACCACCGTGGGGCGGAAGTAGATTTCGGTGAGTCGGGAGGCGACGATGCCGATGACGCCCTTTTTCCACCCTTCGTCGTAGAGCACGATGCTCGACTGGTGCTTTTGGCTTTCCAGTCGGGCTACGATCTGGTTGGCCTCCTCGGTCATCTGCTTGTCGATGTCCTTGCGCTGTTCGTTGTACTCGTTGATGTGTTTGGCCTTGAGCAGAGCCTCGCCGAAGTCTTTCTCCACCAGCAGGTCCACCGACTCCTTGCCGTTCTCCATGCGGCCGCTGGCGTTGATGCGCGGCCCAATCTTGAACACGATGTCGCTCATCGAGATGTCGCGCCCGTTCAGCCCGCAGATGTCGATGATGGCCTTGAGCCCGATGTTGGGGTTCTGGTTGAGCTGCTTGAGTCCGTGGAAGGCCAGTATGCGGTTCTCTTCCTCCACGGGCACGATGTCGGCGGCTATGCTCACGGCGCAGAAGTCGAGCAGCGGAATGAGCCGCGAGAAGGGGATTCCGTTGTTCTTGGCGAAAGCCTGCATCAGCTTGAAGCCCACTCCGCAGCCGCACAAGTGCTTGAAGGGGTAGGGGTCGTCGGGACGCTTGGGATTGAGAATGGCCACGGCGGGGGGCATCACCTCGTCGGGCACGTGGTGGTCACAGATGATGAAGTCAATGCCCAAGCTGCGGGCATAGTCAATTTCGTCGATTGCCTTGATGCCGCAATCGAGAATGATGATGAGTTTAACACCCGTTTCCTTGGCATAGTCTATTCCTTTCTTGCTCACCCCGTAGCCCTCGTCGTAGCGGTCGGGGATGTAGTAGTCAATGTTGGAATAGAATTGCTGCAGAAACTTATACACCAAAGCAACAGCGGTACACCCGTCAACATCGTAGTCGCCATAGACCATGATGCGCTCCTTGCGCCCCATGGCGTCGTTCAGACGGTCAACGGCCACGTCCATGTCCTTCATCAGGAAGGGGTTGAGCAGGTCGTTGAGCTGGGGTCGGAAGAACCGTTTGGCAGCCGATTCGGTGGTGATTCCCCGGCGTAAGAGCAGATTTCCCAGGATGGGGCTGATGCCGAGTTTCGCGCCAAGTTCGTCAGCTGCTTTCTGTTGGTCTGATGTAGGTGCTTCGTAATTCCATTTAAAATGCATTTATGATTGTTTTTTTATTCCTTTGTCGCTTGGGTGGCTAAAAAAGGGCCTATTACCCCAAATTAGCGCCCAAAGATAAGAATAAAAAACGAAATATCATAAACTTTTTGTCGAAAAATCGCTTTTCCGGCACGTTTTTTCTTTCTTTCTTCTTTCTTCAAGCATTTTGTGGCGAGTGGAAATTAACGCCCGCTAACTTCCACTCATGTAAACCTGCGAATTCTTCCACTCGGGCAAACCAGTGGATTCTTCCCCCTCAGGCAATCCTACAGATTCACAAGGAAGGAGAGTCCCAGGGTGAAGAAGTCCATTTTCTTCTTCTTGCTGTATTCTTGCGTCTCCATGTTGTCGCTTGCAGAGGACAAAATTCCAACCACTCCATATCCATTTTCGGTAAGTCCGTCGTACAGGAATTGGTAGGGTGAATACTTAAACGTGTAGGTTTTCTCGGTGAAGTCGTAGTCGCAGAACAGCCGCCAAGAGAAATTCGACTTGTAGCGGTAGGTGAGCGACAGACCGGTGCCCCACGAAGTGGAGTTGTTGGCGCCCAGTGTCACATAGTCCCACTCGCTGGCGTATGTCTCGCCTGTGTTGGTGGGATAGTCAATGGTGAGCAGGGGGTTGAAGTCGTCGTCGAATGCTATTTCGCCGTTTTCGATGGTCATCAGGCTGTAAATGTCTTTCTTGTTGCCCTTGGCAAAGGCGTCGATGTCGAGTTCCTGCGTTATGGAGCGGCCAATGAGCGCCTTGGTGCCCAGTGCCCAGTGCTTGCCCAGCGGCAGGTTGAAGTAAAGGCCCACACTGCCCGTGAACTCGGCCAGATGGTCGCTCTTCACGATGCCGCCAATCTCGGTGACGGGGGCTATGGACGGATTGGCAAAGTTGAATGTGTCGAAATCCATGCCAATGCTTTTGTAGTAATCCTCTTCATTCCTATTGGGAGCTATTGAGTACATGTCGGATATCTCATTCCAGGCTGCCACGCCCAAATAGTCGGCAATGTCAGAGTATATGCCGAACGACTTGGCCGACATGGCGCGTACGCGCAGGCGGCCGCCCACGCCCACGTACTTGTTGAAGAAATAGGCTCCTTCGGCATCGACCACTGTGGCCGAGCGGAACTCAATCTGGTCCACCTCGTCGTCCTCTTCCCACAATTCGGGCGAGAACTTCTGTTTGTTCTGCAGGTCGGAAGTGCGGAAACCGATGCTCTTGCCGCCAATGCCCACACCCATCGATATGCCGAAGAACGACGGGTTCTCAGAGTCGATGACCATGTCGTTGCGCAGCAGTCCACGGCCTTTGAAAAGCAGGTCGCCAATGGCATAGCCCAGTTCGGTGGAAAGAATGCCGATGCCGGCACCCGACATCACGTCGCTCACCCAGTGGCGGTTGTTAAGCACACGCATTACGCCCGTGGCTGTGGCCACACCGTAGCCTGCCACCGAGAACCAGGGCGAGCGCGTCAGTCCGTACTCCTTGTGCAGCAGCGTGGCGCCGACAAACGACGTGGCCGTGTGGCCCGAAGGCCACGAGTTGGCCGTCGAACCGTCGGGGCGCATCTCCTTGGCCGTGTATTTGATGCCGTTCACGAATCCGGCCATGATGGCATACGACAGTCCCGCGCTGGCCAGCAGACGGGGCCAGTCGCTGCGGCCTTCCAGTCCGCCGAGTTTCAGGCCCACGGTCATCACCGGGCCGAAAAACTGGGTGTAATCGTCAATGCTGGTCTTGAAGTCGGTCAGCAGCTGCGTGTTTTTCTTGTTGTTCTTGTCGTTCACGCGGAACATGGCCTTGTCGCTCTTGATGGCCCATCCGGCAACAAACAGGGGGACGCCCACAAAGGTCATGTCGTCCATAAACTTGTATGGCTTTACGCCGGGGTTGGTCTTCGTCTTGAAGAAGTCGAAGTCCATGCCTTTGTTCAGTGTCATGGTGGGAAGCTCGGGCGCTTCCTCAGTCTTCGAGCTGGCGTCGAACTTCATTTCGGGTGTCTGCAGCTTCAGTGGCTCTGTCAGATAGTTGTCGGCTATGGCCAAAGCCGGCATCAGCAAGGCTGCCAGCAACAAAAAAGATAATCTTTTCATCGTCGTTCAGTGTTTTTTTGATTTTCCTGCAAAGAGGCAGGCTTGTTTTGGTATTGTTGGTTCGCTTTTTCAGCAGAGCAATCTTTTGTTTGCCCTATTTGTTGGCAAAAATACAAAAAAGAAGCAAAATTTCACTTGTTTTCTGAAAAAAATACAATTGCCGTCTGTTTTTTTTTGCCGTCAAAAATCCATGTTTTTCTGCCGCATCAGCCGGTTTTGCTGCAGCGGGTGCCCTGCCAGCGTGTTCGACCGCATCGTGGCGAATCGGCAGTGAATGGTCGTGAAATGAAAACAACAGCGCCGCGAGTTACGAAAATAACTCACGGCGCTGCAAAAAATATCTCACGACGTTGCAAAATTATCTCACGACGTTGCGTTGGAATTCTCTAGAGAATTTTGATGTATTTCACGACGTTGTTTTCGGGGTGAGGGGAAACATCGGTTTTTCTCTCGGTCCTGCACGTGAAAACTCATGTTTCACAGTGCCACTCCGAGGCTCAGATGCCCAGTTTCTTGCGGATGTCCTTGGGGATGGCGTTCTTGTTGATGAGGAAGTCCATGGTCTTGGCGGCAACGAAAGCCTTGGTCATGTACCAAGTGCCCTTGTAGTCGCCGTATTCGCCCCAAGAGTTCTTCACCATGTAGTATTCCTTGCCGTTCTGGTCCTTGGCCACACCATAGATGTGCATGCCGTGGTCGTCGGTGAGTTCCCAGTTGTCGAAGCCTTCCTGGCGCATCTCTTGTGTGGGCACCATTTCGGGAGCGTTCACGCCCAGGCTGTCCAGCTTGCTCTTCTTCTCGGTCTGGGTGAGCTTGAGCCAGCGGGCTGCGTCGCTGCCGCTGAGGCTCTGTGCCTTCTTGGTGTCGTAGAGAATGCCGAGGCCCTTGCGGGTGAATCCCTCCTCGCTTACGTCGCCGCCCCAGGCCACGGTGTAGCCCTCGGCCAGTGCGTTGTCGATGATGCGCATCATCTCATCCATGGGCACGTTGTAGCTCAGCCCCCAGCGCCAGTTGTCCTGCACTTCGACGGCAAACTTGGTGTAGAAGGGGTGATGGGTGTAGCTGGTGATGCTCACATAGTCGTTCCAGTCGAGTCCAAGCGACGATGCAAACGTCTTCGGGGTGTATTTCTTGCCTTCGTAGGTGAACTCTTCGGGGCATTTGCCCAGATAGGCGTCCAGAATGCCCTGCAGTCCGGGCTTCCACTGGTTGGAGATTTTCTTGGCCTTGTTCTTGGCGATGGCGTCCACGTAGGGTTCCATCACCGAGAAGAACTCGTTGAAGTTGGCCAGCGAGTCGCCCTGCATGGTGCCGGGCAGCGGCATGGCGGTTTCGGGGCAGATGCCGTGGCGCTTGATGATGTCGAGCACGTCCTCGGCGCTGCCGCCCTGCGAGAACTGGCTGTCACCGTGCATGCGTACGGTGAGCACGGCGCGCTCCATGTAGTCCTTGTTGGCGATGAACATTTCGCAGAGGTTGTATTCCTTGCCGGTTTTCTTCAGGATTTCGCTCTCGAAGAACGAGAGTGTGGAGTAGGCCCAGCAGGTGCCGCTGCGGTTCTGGTCTTTGATGCTGGTGATTTTGTGCTCTTTGATGGTGGTGAATACGGGCTTGTTGGGATTGTCTTTCTTTTCGTCCTTCTTGCCCTCTTGTGCGTTAGCTCCCATGGCAATCATGGTGGCGAGCGCCAGTGTCAATAGTTTCTTCATGTTTTTTTTTATTTGTTTTTTGAGTTTGTAAGTTGCTGGCTTCTTGTGTGGTTACAAATTGTTTTCCAACCTGGTCGTTTCACCCTCACATCAGTTTCTCTCTATGTCTTTCGGGTGGTAGGGAATGCGCTCGTGGCCGAGGAATCGGCATCCGTCGCTGGTGATGAGCAGGTCGTCCTCTATGCGTATGCCGCCGAAGTCCTTGTAGGTTTCCAGCCGCTCGAAGTTGAGGAAATCCTTGCAATGGCCGCTGGCGCGCCAGTCGTCGATGAGTGCGGGAATGAAGTAGATGCCCGGTTCGTCGGTGACGACGAATCCTTCCTGCAGTCGGCGCCCCATGCGCAGGCAGTTGGTGCCAAACTGCTCCAAGTTGGGGCGAGTCTCCTCGTCGAACCCAACGTTCGTCTGGTCGAGCCCCTCCATGTCGTGAACGTCCATGCCCATCATGTGTCCCAGTCCGTGAGGCAGGAACATGGCGTGGGCTCCGGCGCGCACAGCTTCGTCAACGTCGCCGCGCATGAGTCCCAGTTCTTTCAGCCTTTCGGTCATGCGGCGGCACACGGCAAAGTGTACGTCCATGTATTTCACGCCGGGACGGGCCACGTCGAGCACGTAGTCATGGCATTCCTCCACGATGCTGTAGATTTCCAGCTGCCGCTGTGTGAACTTGCCTCCGACGGGCATGGTGCGCGTGTGGTCGGAGCAGTAGTCGTCGAGCTCACAGCCTGCATCGCACAGTGCCAGGCGGCCTTCCTCCAGCGGTGCGTCGGAGGGGCAGCCGTGCATGATTTCGCCGTGCTGGCTGAAGATGGTGGCAAAGGAGTTGCCGTTGGCCAGCGAGTTGGCTATGCCGTCCACCTGGCCGCCGACGTATCGCTCGGTGACGCCGGGACGGATGAGTCGCTGGGCGGTGGTGTGCATCTGATAGCCCACGTCGCAGGCCCGCTCGATGGCCTCAATCTCTTGGGGCTCCTTGGTGGAGCGCATCTTCACCACGGCCCGGATGAGCGGCATCGAGGCGCGCTGCTTTTGCTCGGCGGGATGGATGGCGAGCAGGTCCATGATTTGTATCTTCGTGTCGTGGCGGTAGGGCGGCAGGAAGTGGACGGTGCGGTGCGCTGCAATGGCGTCCTGGCAAATCTGGCGCAGCTGCGACATGGGGGCGCTGTTGCCCACGCCCACCTGGGCGGCCAAGTCGGCAACGCAATCCACCGATCCGTACCACACGATGTCCTCTATGTCTATGTCGTCGCCAATGAGGGTTTCGCGGTCGTTGTCAATGTCGATGACGCCCACCAAACCGTCGCGGTGCTGTCCGAAGTAATAGACGAACGACGAGTCCTGGCGGAATGGGAAATAGGCGTTGGCAGGATAGTTCTTGGGAGCCTCGTTGTTGCCGAAGAGCAGAATCACTCCACTGCCTACAAGGCGTTTGAGTTCGGCGCGTCGGCCGACGTATGTTTCTCTGCTGAACATGTTTGTTTCTTCTGGTGTTTTGTTGTTTCTTGAGTATTATTTCAGGTTTGCTGTCGGAATAGGCCGAACAGTTCTGCAAAAATACAACATTCCATGCAGATTAGCCGTGCTTTTACTCTTATTTTATGTTAAGAGTGCAGGTTTTTCGCTTTTTGGCTGACATACTGAAAGCGGGCGCCAGCCCTTCGCTCCTTTTTCTGTGGCGCGAAGTAGGCTTGGTGCCCGCTTGCTTGCATCTCACCGAACGTTCACGGCGGCTTCGAGGCTATCCTATCACCTCAATCTCCTCTTCGTCAGTGCCATATTTGGGCGAAGCGCCCCATTTGTTGGGTTCGGGCTTGCTGTCCTTGCAGAAGAACACCAGCAGGACGAGGCCCATGACCATGCTGGCCAGCATGAGGCCCAACACCAGCGGGTCGCTGTAGGCTTCAACCAGTTTCTTGCCCAATTTCTCGGCGTTGCTCTCGCCGTATTTTTCAATGATGGGCAGTATCTTTATGGTCAATGCGCCCGTAAAAGCACAGCCCAAAAGCATGGCCGCTCCATACCACCAGCCACTGTGTCCGGTGTCGTGCAGGCGGCGCACACTCAGCGGAATCATGACAAGTAACACAGCCAGGCTGATGATGGCTCCCAGGATAGGGATGAATCCCAGGAAATAACTGCCCAAGCCTAAAACCAACGCACACCACCAGTATTCCGAGCGGCGCGAACGTCCTCCCATTACGGTCAACTTGCCCATGGCTTCTTTCAGAGCCTCAGTCAATGTCAATTGGGGTTTAGCTTTCATTTTCTCCATAGCAATTGTTTTTTTGTTTTTATGTAGGTTTATGGTTTATAGTTTACAGTTTACAGTTTATAGTTTATGGTTTACAGTTTATGGTTTATGGTTTACAGTTTATAGTTTATGGTTTTCGACCCTTCTGTAAACTGTCAACTGTCAACCATCCCCCAGGGGAGCTTGTTCTTGGCCGTTCTTCATTTCAGCAAGTCGGGCCTTAGGCGCTTGGTGCGTTCCATGGCCTGTTCCAGCTCCCAGTTCTTGATGTTGGCCTCATGCCCGCTCAGCAGCACGTCGGGCACCTTCCACCCCTTGTAGTCGGCTGGCCGCGTGTAGATGGGAGCCGCCAGAAGGTCGTCCTGAAAACAGTCCGAGAGCGCACTCTGCTCGTCGCCTATCACGCCAGGCACCACGCGCACGATGGCGTCGGCCATGACTGCAGCAGCCAGTTCGCCGCCCGTGAGCACATAGTCGCCAATGCTGATTTCGCGCGTGATCAGATGGTCGCGAATGCGCTGGTCGATGCCTTTGTAGTGGCCGCACAGAATGATGATGTTCTCCTTGAGCGACAGGTCGTTGGCCACATGCTGCGTAAACTGCTCGCCGTCGGGCGAAGTGAAAATCACCTCGTCGTAGTTGCGCTCGCTCTTCAGTTTCGATATGCAGGCGTCAATGGGCTGGCACTTCATCACCATGCCCGCAAACCCGCCGTAAGGATAGTCGTCCACGCGTCGCCACTTGTCGTCCGTGTAGTCGCGCAGGTTGTGCAGGTGGATCTCGGCCAGTCCTTTCTTCTGCGCCCTGGCCAGAATCGATTCGTGAACGAATCCCTCAATCATTTCCGGCAGCACTGTGATGATGTCTATTCTCATTTCGTTGTTGTTTTCTTTTTTTGATGGCACATGATGCTGCAAATTTACAAAAACTCCATTAAAAACGGTAGAACATCTTGGAAAACTTTCGTCAGAGAACAAAAAAATCCCCCTCTGCCTGCGAACAGAGAGGGAGTTTCTTCAATATGCACAGAGTCTTAACCCATGCTTTTTCGTTTACGCGTTGTACTCTTGCCAGCTCTTTATTTTGATGTCGTTCTGGCCGAGCGCGCAGAAGGCTTGTATGAAGGCCTTGGCCAGTCGCGTGTTGGTCATGAGGGGCGTGTTGTGGTCGATGGCACCGCGGCGAATCTTGTATCCGTTGGTCAGCTCGCGCTTGGTGTGGTTCTTCGGCACGTTGATGATGAGTGCGAACTTGTGGTCGGCAATCATGTTCATCACGTTGTTTTCGCCGGGTTCGTCGGGCCAGCTTACGGTCTTGGCATCCACGCCGTTTTCGCAGAAGAAGCGGGCCGTGCCTTCTGTGGCGTAGATGTTGAATCCCTTCTTGGTGAGCTGGCGGGCGGGCTCAAGCAGGTCGAGCTTGCCTTTCACGCCGCCTGACGAGATGAGGATGTTGGCCGGAGCCTCGGGCACCCTGTAGCCGGTGGCGATGAGGGCGTTGAGCAGCGCCTCGTTGAGGTCGTCGCCAAGGCAGCCCACCTCGCCCGTTGACGACATATCGACACCCAGCACGGGGTCGGCGTTCTGCAGTCGGGCGAAAGAGAACTGGCTGGCCTTCACGCCGATGCGGTCGATGTCGAACTCGCTCTTGTCGGGGCGCGAGTAGGGGGCGTCGAGCATGATCTTGGTGGCTGTCTCGATGAAGTTGCGCTT
>DFFM01000015.1:25518-137129 GCA_002369515.1 Prevotella sp. UBA3776
TCGCGGTTCTTGGCCAGGAACTGAATGTTGAACGGGCCGCTGATGTTGAGTTCCTTGGCTATCTTGCGCGAAATCTTCTTGATTTGGCGTATGGTGCTGAAGTAGATGTGCTGGGCGGGGAACACCATGGTGGCGTCGCCCGAGTGTACGCCGGCGTACTCAACGTGTTCGCTGATGGCATATTCAACCACCTCGCCCTTGTCGGCCACAGCGTCGAACTCTATCTCTTTGGTGTCCTGCATGAACTGGCTCACCACAACGGGGAATTCCTTGCTCACTTCGGTGGCCATGTTGAGGAAACGGTGCAGCTCCTCGTCGTCGTAGCAAACGTTCATGGCGGCGCCCGAGAGCACGTAGCTGGGGCGTACGAGCACAGGGTAGCCCACTTCATCGACAAACTCCTTCACGTCGTCGAACGAGGTGAGTGCGCGCCATGCGGGCTGGTCGATGCCCAGCTTGTCGAGCATGGCGGAGAACTTGTCGCGGTTTTCGGCGCGGTCGATGTTGACGGGGCTGGTGCCCAGCACGGGAACTCCTTGGCGATGGAGTTTCATGGCCAGGTTGTTGGGTATCTGTCCGCCCACGCTGACGATGACGCCTCGTGGCGACTCGAGGTCGATGACGTCGAGCACACGCTCGAGCGAGAGTTCGTCGAAGTAGAGACGGTCGCACATGTCGTAGTCGGTGGAGACGGTCTCAGGGTTGTAGTTGATCATGATGCTCTTGTAGCCCAGGCGGCGGGCTGTGTTGATGGCGTTGACCGAGCACCAGTCGAACTCCACAGACGAGCCGATGCGATAGGCGCCAGAGCCGAGCACCACCACCGACTTGTCGTTCTGGTAGTAGTTGACATCGTGGCGCGGCTTGTAGTTCTCCAAGGCGGCTGCGGAGCCGTTGCCTGCGGTGAACTTGTCCTGGAAGGCGGGTATGTGGGTGTAGGTGAAGTAGAGATAGTTTGTCAGTTCGGGATGCTCGCTGGCCACTGTGGGAATGCGCTTGACAGAAGGCAGGATGTTGCGCTCCTTGCGATACTGCCTGACGGCGAGGTTTTCCTTCTCCATGTTTCCGCTGCCGGGTTTCAGCACGAAGCGGGCAATCTGGAAGTCGCTGAATCCGCACTGTTTCACTTCGAGCAGGAAAGCGTCGGGAATGTCCTCCAACCTGTTGTACTGCTGCAGTTCGTGCTTCAGGTCAACGATATGCTTGAGCCGCTCGAGGAACCAAACGTCAATCTTGGTCAGCTCCTCAATTCGCTCCACGCTGTAGCCCTCTTCAAGGGCCTGGGCGATGGCGAAGATGCGCAGGTCGGTGGGGTTGGCCAGCTCGGTGTCGAGATTGTCGAATCGGGTGTGGTCGTTGCCCACGAATCCGTGCATGCCTTGGCCAATCATGCGGAGGCCTTTCTGAATCATTTCCTCGAACGAGCGGCCGATGGACATGATTTCGCCCACCGACTTCATCGACGAGCCGATGAGACGGCTCACGCCGGCGAACTTGGTGAGGTCCCAGCGGGGAATCTTGCAAATCATGTAGTCCAGTTGCGGAGCCACGTAGGCCGAGCTCGTGGTACCCATTTCGCCAATCTGGTCGAGCGTGTAGCCCAAGGCAATCTTGGCGGCTACGAAGGCCAGCGGATAGCCCGTGGCCTTTGAGGCCAGCGCGCTGGAGCGCGACAGGCGGGCGTTGATTTCTATGATGCGGTAGTCGTTGGTCACGGCGTTGAAGGCGAACTGGATGTTGCACTCGCCCACAATGCCCAAATGCTTTACGCAGCGGATGGTGATGTCCTGCAGCATCTTCACTTGGCTCTCGGTGAGCGAGCAGGTGGGAGCCACCACAATCGATTCGCCGGTGTGAATGCCCAGTGGGTCGAAATTCTCCATGGAAGCAACGGTGAAGCAGCGGTCGTTGGCATCGCGGATGCACTCGAACTCAATCTCCTTCCATCCCTTGAGCGACTCTTCCACCAGAATCTGCGGGGCAAAGGTGAAGGCGCTCTCGGCCAGTTCGACGAAGGCTTTCTCGTCGGGGCAGATGCCGCTGCCCAGTCCGCCCAATGCGTAGGCCGAACGAATCATGATGGGGAAACCGATGCTGCGGGCAGCCATCAGCGCGTCGTCCATGTTCTCTACGGCGTGGCTCACGGGCACCTTCAGCTCTACCTCGGCCAGCTTCTTCACAAAAAGGTCGCGGTCCTCGGTGTTCATGATGGCTTCGACACTGGTGCCCAACACCTCGACGCCATACTCCTTCAGTGTGCCGTTCAGGTAGAGCTCGGTGCCGCAGTTGAGGGCTGTCTGTCCGCCGAAGGCCAGCAATATGCCGTCGGGGCGCTCTTTCTTGATGATTTCCGTAACGAAATGGGTGGTTACGGGCTGGAAGTACACCTTGTCGGCTATTCCTTCGCTCGTCTGGATGGTGGCGATGTTGGGGTTTACCAAAACGCTGCTAATACCTTCTTCGCGCAGGGCCTTGAGTGCCTGCGAGCCAGAGTAGTCGAATTCTCCGGCCTGTCCGATTTTGAGTGCGCCGCTGCCAAGCACGAGCACCTTCTTTAATTTTTTGTCCATGTATAATATAATAATGTGTCGTAACTTTGTTTCCTGATTCTTAACGTCAACGTTAACGTCAACGTCAACCTTAACCTTAACGCTAACGTCAACGGCCATCCGGAAGGCTGTTAGCGTTGACGTTAGCGTTGACGTTAGTCATAGACTCCCTGGAGCACGGCGTCGGGGTCGTCCTCGATGGTCATGTGTTTCACGCGCGAGCTCACGTTGATGTTCTGGCGCAGATAGTCGCGGTCGATGACCAGTATGAGCAAGGGCGTCATGACGCTGCTCATCGAGCGGCCCTGCATGATGTTGTAGTTGAACTTCAGCTCGCCTTCATCGGCGCTGAGCGTGTTGGGTGTAATGTCGGTGTTGATGTTGGTTTGTGGGCGCACGATGGCCAGCACAAACTGTTTGCCGAAGTCGATGGGTGTGGGTGTTCCGCCTTCGCCCATGGTGGCGGCTTTTCCGAAGATGGCGTCGAAGTCGTCCTGATTCTTTATGAGCTTGTTGCCGCGGAACTTTGAGTCATTGCGCACAAAATAGTTGCGGGCAATGGTGTAGGGCACTTTATCTACAACGGCGTTCTTGGCTGTTTGCTGTTGGCAGCAGGGCTTGTCGCACTGTTCCTTCTTTTCGCAGCACTGTTCCTTCTTTTCGCAGCACTGCTCTTTCTTTTCGCAGCATTGTTCCTTCTTTTCGCAACATTTGCTGTCGTTGTGTTTCACTACATAGAGAGAATCGTTGTTTTGGGCATTTGCGCTCATTACAAATGCAAAGGCTGTGAGGCACAGAGCAAAAAACTTTTTCATAATCCAATCTGTTTTATAAAAAAATATAAATCCTATTGGACTGCAAAATTACGAAATCTCGCTGTAACGAGCAAATAATTTTTGTTTTTTTTGTATGATTGCCTGCTTTGTGCGGCCAGCTATGCGTATGTTTTGCAATTTTATTCATTTCGAGGGGGCTGCGTCCAAAGAAAACCCCTGTTTTCTCTTTGTGTTTTGCCTGCTTAGTCGTAACTTTGCAGCCGAAATGAAAAAGAATAGAATTTGGAAAATGAATTTTAAGCGAATGAAGAACTGTTTTATGCTGGCAACTTTGCTGCTCACAGGCGTCTCCGCCGCAGGGCAGAACCTGCAGTTGCACTACGACCTGGGCCATACCCTCAACGCCAATCTCACGGGGCGTCCCAGCGTGACCACCACCATCGAAATGTTCAAGCCCGACAAATGGGGCAGCACCTATTTCTTTGCCGACATCGACTACTATCACGACGGTGCGGCGGGAGCCTACTGGGAGGTGTCGCGCGAATTCAACGTCAGCCCCAACAAACAGTGGGCTGTCCACGTGGAGTACAACGGTGGAGCGACATCGAGCCAGTACGACAACATGAGTACTCGCTTTCAGCATGCCTTCCTCGCCGGCCAGGCCTGGAACTGGCACAGCGCCGACTTCAGCCGCACATTTTCCGTGCAGGCCCTATGGAAATACTACTTCAAGGGTCAGAACCCCTGGAACCACGCTTTCAACAGTTTTCAGGCAACCGCCGTTTGGGGCGTCCAGTTGGCCAAGGGGCTTTGCACGTTTTCGGGTTTTGCCGACTGCTGGTACAATCCCGATGTGCAGGGCAAGTGGATTTTCCTCTCCGAGCCGCAGTTTTGGGTGAACCTCAACCGTCTGAAGGGAATGGAGGGCGTGAATCTGAGCCTGGGCACCGAGATTGAGTTGAGCAACAATTTCGTTTGGAACGACCACGGGCAGAACAACCGTTTCTATGCCATCCCCACGGTGGCCGCCAAGTGGAGTTTCTAGCGTCTTTTCCTTTTTGTCACCCCGTCAGCGACCGTCTTTTTTGCAGGCATGCCTCCCGGCCGTGGGTAAACGCTGCGCTCGAACCCACGGTTACTGGGCGCGAACGCTTTCAGCGTCCTGATGGTGGTATCTTTGCGGATGATCATAAAAATATCTCCCGACAACAGAAAATTATCTCCCGACAACAGAAAAATATCTCCCGACGATAGGTTCAGATTTTCTAGAAAATTTCGGCTTGTCACCGTGAGTTGTTCATGGAGTGTCGAGGAAGAGGAAAACAACATCAAATGATACGACATTATGAAGCATTGTCTGAATTGTGGAAAGAAGGTGGCCAACCGCTCGCGCTTTTGTCCCCATTGCGGGGCCAAGGTGGAGGACCTAGAAACGGTGGGCAGCACCCGTGTGCAGCAAGGCGTTGACGGCAAATATCGCTGGGCCTACGAAGTGAATCTCTACACCAACCCGTCTGTGCTATCCGAAGTTCTTTGGGTGATGGGCATTTCAACAGGCGTGGTGTTTGGTTTCATCTTTCTTCTCATGCTATTCGAAGGCGATGCCTCGGCCGATGCCATGTTGGGCTTCGGAAAGGCACTGCTCATTACCGCAGGTGTCGTTCTCGTGGTGAGTCTGCTGGGCTACTATCTTTGGGCTCTGGTCAACGGCGGCCGCTATTTGGCTCTGTTCACCATGGACGATGCGGGCATCACCCACAGCCAGCATCCGCGTCACGTCGAGCGGGCTCAGAAAATGGGGATGCTCACCGCTCTGGTGGGGCTGTTGGCGCGCAAGCCCTCGGTCATGGGTGCCGGAATGCTCAGTGCCGCGCGCACCGAAATGAGTTCCGAATTTGGCCGTGTGCGCCGTGTGAAGGCTGTGCGGCGCAGAAACCTCATCAAGGTGAACGAGCGCTTTGGCCGCAACCGCGTCTTCGTGGCCGATGCCGACTTCGACTTTGTCTATGACTTCATCCGGCGGCACTGCCCGCAGGCCAAAAGCTGACAGTCCGGGCGCAAAACCGTCAGCCCCGATGCAAAACCGGCAGTCAGGGTGCAAAAACCGGCAGTCCTGATGTCCATCGTTGCAGGATGGGCATCAGGACTGCCGGTTTCAGTCGGTTTGTTTTCTGTGGCTAGGCTCTGGACTACAAGCTTGGGGCACCTTCCATTCCCGGCTGGTCGTCCTGGAATTTGGGGGCCAGTTCGATGTTGGCTTTCTTGTCGAGAGCATTATAGACGTACGAACTGCCGTCCTCGTAGGTGATGGTCACCTTGTCGGCGGTGAGGTTGGAGAACGAGAACCTGAACTGATAGTTGCTGTTGTCGGCGCCTTCCATGATGAGGCACTTCACGTCGCCGCTGGTTTCGTCGTTGTCCTTGAAGAGCAGCACTTTGTATTTGGGAGACTGCTTGATGTAGTAGAACTGGTCTTTCTTGACACCGTATTTAGCCTTCGAGCGGCACAGGGCCTCGGGGAATGTCAGTGCCTCAGCGTAGTTGTTCTTGTCGGTGAGGTCTATCAAGTGTATGGTGCCGTCGTCGTTGTTGCTGACCCACTGCTTGTGGATGGTTACGCCCGATGTGGTGAACACGTGGGTGTCTGAGTTGGCTTCCTGTCGCTCAGCGGCTTGGGTCGGTTCGTTGTTTCCACCGGCTTGCGGCGTGGGATTGGTGTTTTTGTCTTTGCATCCCACGAGGCAGACTGCCATCAAGGCAACTGCAATGAAGGTGATTTTCTTTAATTTCATGTTCTTTGTCGTTGTTTTCGTGACTGTGTATATTATCTGGGTGGCTATTTCCGGGCCACTTTCTTTCCGTTCTCAATGAAAACGCCCTTGACTCTGGCAGCATTGTCCACGCGGCGTCCGTCGAGCGTATAGGTCTTTTTGGCTTTTGCCTGGCTGGCCGTGGGGGCGTTCTGTATGCCGGTGGGGTTGGCGGTAATCACCACGTCGCCCTTGGCAGTCATGGCGCAGGCCTTCTCGTCGTAGGTGGCGTTGGCAGGGGCGGCAATGGCGCAGTCGGTCAGTTTGAACGAGTCGAAACCGTCGATGCCGGCCGTGCGTATCTCCGAAGCCTTTATCTCGATGGCGGGAGCCTTCTTGCCCTTGCCGTGGATGGAGTCGGCCATGGTGATGGTGGCTTGGTTGATGTAGAGGTCTTGCCACGTGGTGATGTCGGCCTGGCCTTCCAGGGTGAGTGTGCCCGAGCCAAAGATGGTGGCGCGGTTGGTGAGGTTGGTGCTGCGGGTTTTCTTGGTGGTGTTGGGTGTTGTCGATGAGGTTTCGTTGTTGGTCTGATAGAGTGTGATGCCCTTGTGGCTGGCCGAACGGATGACGTTGTCGCCAATGAGCTGAATCTTGAAGTTGGAGCGGTCGGTAATGTCGATGATGCTGGTGTAGGGGTCGAAGGTCTCTGCATCGTCGCTGAGCACCACGTTGTCGAGCACCAGTGTGTTGGCGCCGCGTTCGAATCTCATTTTTCCGCTCTTGATGAGTCGGCTGCGAATGTCGCCCTGATTGTCGGCCGAAACCTGCGTTTCGCCTACAAAGAGGTTGATGCGGGCCGTGGAAAGCTCGTTTTGTATTTGCAGCGGTGTGCCGGGTATGGTCACGTTGCCGTCGGCGTCGGTCTGTGTGCCGGTGGGCATGACGATGTGGTTGCCAATAAGGTTGAGTTGGCCGTCGTCTATCAGTTTCAGGGCTTTCTGCGTGTTGGCCTTCAGCCTGAAGGTGGCATTGTCAACGGTGACGTTGTGGGCCACGATGGCTGCCACATCGTAGGGCGACTCGGCGTATCGGGTGTTGACCGACAGCTCCACGGGCAGTTTGTAGATGTACAGGTCGTTGTAGGTTTCGATGCAGGTGCATGTGCTGGTGCAAACCAGTCGGGTGGTCAGGTCCCTGTAGTTTTCGGCAGGGCGCAGGGTGATGTTGCCTTTGTATCCGCGCGGTTTGTAGATGGCGCGGCGGGTGTCGAACATGCAGTCGCCGAAGATGGTGATGGTGATGTCGTCGTCGTTGAGCAGCTCGATGCCGTTATACACGCCGTCGTTGTTGATGAGCAGCTGGTTGAGGTAGAGGTTTTTGGTTTCCGGGTTATAGATGGCATACCCCGTTTTGAGCACACCCATTTCTCCGGTGGCTATTGAGTAATTGTTTTGCGAAGTGAGTTCTACGCCTCCCACCCAAATGCCGGTGCAGTGGATGTCTTCGGCCACGGCGGGCAGGGCTGAAAGGAGTGTGCATAGTAACAAAGTGTAAAATACTTTTCTTTTCATCTTTCTTTGTTCAAGGGTCTTAAATATGTTTTATTTCTCTGTTTTCTCTGTTGTGTGCTAAAGGGTGACAACATGCAAAAAGCCTACTTTTGCTTTACAGTCGGCAAAAGTAGGCAATAAAATTGAACCGTGCAAAAATAAATTGTGAAAAGATATTTCACGCACGTTTTTCTGCTGTTTCGGCCTGTCGAGAAACCGTCTGGCACCACTTACTGCTGGGCGAAACGTGCGCGGACCAAGTCAATCTGGCGGGCAGGCTGGCCTGCGGCGTCGTAGTCGGCATGCTGGGTGAACACCTGGTTATAGACGGTTTCGGCCATCATATAGACCATGGCCTTGTCGCTCGGGTCGGGGGTGGAGATGGCCAGGTCGTAGGTTTCGCGCAGAAACTCGTAGAGCTTGTTGTAGTCAACCGCGTTGCAGGCCACTTCGAGCACAGCCGTCTCGCGCTTGTAGCGCGCATCGTCCATTTCGTCTTTCGACGGCCAGAGCAGCAGTTGGCCCTTGCTGACGCTGACGATGCCCTTCTGGGGGTTGTCGATGGCATATTTCACCCGCTCGTAGAATCCGCGGTTGCAGAACATGAGCACGGGCACCACCTTCTTGAACTTCTCGAAGTCGGTGGGCGAGTTCAGAAACTCGGCGCAGTAGGCATGGCGGAACGTTTCGTCGATGGGCACCACGCCCTGGCGGCCGTCCTTCAGGGTGACGTTGACAAACTGGTCGATGGTTTTGCCTTCGAGCACAGCCGTCACCACGGCGGTGCAAGTCTGGTCGAGTTGTTCGTTGTTGGCGGCCGAAGAGAAGAAGTCGGGATAGTTCTCAGCCGGCCGGTAGGGGAAGATGTTCTCGTCGAGGTCCTTGTATTTGAAACCTTTCGAGAAGTTCACGCCGCTGCCGTTTTTCTTGCCTGTTATGGCGTCTATGGCCCCCTGCTTGGCCTTGCGGATGGCGTCGTTGCCTTTGTTCATGATGCCGTTGATGGCGCCATACACTTTGTCGCCGGCATCGTTGGTGGCTCCCAACACTGCCCCCGTGGTGTGCTCGAAGACGATGGAGTTCTTCTTGTCGCGGGCGGTGGCCTTGGCCCGTTGGGCTTTCATCTTCACGCTTTGCTTGGCCGTTTTCAGAATGTTGCCAAACTGTGCGTGGGCTGCGGTTGACAGACTGAACACCAGTGCCACTGTGGCCAGTGTCCGGAAAAGGTTCTGAAGTTTTTTCATGTCGTTTCTTTTGTTTTTTTATTAATGTTGTTTCTTTTTGTTCTCGGTAGGGTGGAAGCGCATGCAGAGCGCCCCTTTCCCATTCTTGTTACGAGAAGGCATTGGCCAGCTTCTGCCAGAGTCCGCCCTCTTTCTGTTCTTTCAAAGCCATCTGGCGCGAAACCTCCTCCACCACCATGTCGTGGAGCATCAGGAACAGCTCCTGACGCTCTGCAGTGTAGCGCAGGGCGGCTTCGTGTCGTCTTTGCTCCGCCGGGGTGGGGGGGATGGGTGATTTTTCGTCCATGGGCGTTGGTTGGTTTTCTGTTTCGTTGTGGTTTTTGCCGGCCTGTCGGCCATTGGGCCAAGTGAGCCATGGTTCGGCCTGAGTGTTTCGGTCTTAATAGTCCATGTTCATGACGGAGTTGAAGGCCGAAATCAGCTCCTGCGACTTTTTCTCGAATCGCAGCTCGTCGCTCTTGTTGGTTCCCTTGAGCATTTTCCAGATGGGGCCGTGGAAGTTGTAATAATAGCGTTCTTCAATTTTGTTCCCCCTCAAGTCGGTCCATTGGTTGAACACAAAGGTGAGCGTTGGCCCTTCACCCTCGAAGAGATACTCCTCGTAGAACATCCTGTCGCGCAAATTGAACTGTCGAACGATGAAGTAGGGCTGATAGTAGAAGGCTGAGGTGTGCTCGTCCACTCGCTTCTTGAAGTAGTAGTGAATGGTTTCGCGTCTGTTGCTCTCCAAGGCTTCATAGTTGGACGTAAGCAGCATGTCGTTCTTGTCATAGAAATCCTCGCTGTCGTTCTGCTCAATGTCTTTCTTGGCCTGTGCGTAGGCTTTGCGAATGGCCTCCACCTGCTTTCTCACGGTGGGGTCGGTCTGCGCACAGACCTTTCCCCACGGCAGGGCTGCCATGGCGAGCAAGAGGACTGTCAGGAGTGTCTTGCTGAGTTTTTTCATCTGACGTTCAGTTCTTAGGGGTTGCCACCTGTAGCACCTGTCCGTTGTGGTGGCGGACAGGCGCAGGTGGCGGGTCCTTTGGGTGTATTATACTTGGGTGTTTTTGTTGCGGTTGGCCAGGTCTTTCAGTTTGTCCTTTCCCTTGAAGGCAAACACCCAGACCAGGAATCCAGCGATGGCCAGCAGCAGGATGCCGAGCAGCGGACGGTAGAAAATCCACGCGATGGCAATGATGATGAGCGACCAAGCCACGCCGATGACGTTGCAAACCAGGCTGACGCCCCATCCCACGATGTTGGCCAGGAACGGAATGACTTTGAGCACGGTGACGAGTATGCCGAAGATGCCCCGCAGACCGCCGCAAATCATCAGGATGCCCAGGATGCGGAGTATCCAGAGCCACATGTTGTTCGAGGCGTGTCCGCTGGCATACATTTCCTCGGCGGTCTTGCTGCCCATGGAGAGGGCCTGGAAGGTCTTGCCGTTCTTGGCCTTGAACTGTGCAAAGGTTTCTCCGGCCACCTTGGCGATGATCGACACGTTGGCGGGCATGGTCTTGGTGAAGGTGATGCGCACGTCGCCCACCTGCGGCGAATTGGGACTCTCGCCGAAGTAGAGTACGTTGGCGTTCACGTGGATGTAGTCCAGGTCTTTCTTGTTGGGAGCCGGTGCGATGACGGTGTCTTTCTGGAGCGAGTCTTTCTTGAGTGTGTCGTTGGTGGTTGTTGTAGTAGTTTTTGTAGCGTTGCTTACAGCCTGTTTCACTCTTTCAGAGACGATGTCGCCGATGGCTCTCTGGCCGGTGTTGCGCACGAAGATGCGCTCGCAGTCGCGGTTCCATGTTTCCAGCTGTTTCTGGTCGAACACCAGGTCGATGGGCTGGGTGTTACTGATGGCATTCTTCATGTAGTCGTTCAGTTTGTAGGCTCCGAACATGACCGTTTCGGCCAGCTGATCGAAGTTCTCCGCCTGATAGAGGGTGTAGTTCTTGTTCTGGTAGGCAGGGTCGTGGAAGGTTTCCGAACGCTGGGGCTTGTTGGTCCATTCCCTGCTGTATGTATAGGTGGTGACAGTTTCCTGTTTGCCGCCGAACTTGTCCTTCGACTGGCTGCTGGCATGCTCCACCCACTGGTAGTATTCCACTTGGCGCTGTATGCCGATGGCCGTGGCTCCGATGTTGAACAATGGGTCGCTCAGCGAGTCTTTGGTGTTGGCGAAGGCAGTAGCATGGATGAGTTTGCCCTCAAACTCGGGGTCGATTTTCGAGACGTCTTCCATCTCGACGGTTACGCCTTCGGCCTCGTTGAGCATCTTGTCGGTTTTCACTGCGCGTCCTTCGTTCCACCAGAGCAACGCTGTGCCTGCCAGAAAAAGAAGAAAACCTGTACCGATGCCTCCTAACGAATTTTTCAACCTTGTGCCGTAGCCGGTTGTCGTAGTTTCTTGATAAGCCATAATGTTGAGTTTTTAATGATATGATTAATGATTGTTTTCGTTATGTTTCTGTTTGCAAAGTTACGACTCGAAAATGGTTTTTCGGTTGTCAATTCTGACCAAAAAGTATTCATTTTTAATCAAAAAAGCCCCGAAAACGCGATTTTCGGGGCTTTTTCGCTCTTTCAGTCTTTTTGTTCCCCTCGTTGGTATTCCGACGGGCTGATGCCGAAGACCCGCCGGAAGGTTCGCGCAAAGTTCGACTTGTCGTCGAATCCGCATTTCAGCGCCACGTCGCTGATGCTCAGGTCGCGGCGGGTGTCCATCAGGTGGCGGGCTTCTTCGAGACGTAGTTTCAGCAGATAGTTGGCGGGTGTTTCGCCAGTGATGCTGGTGAGTCGGCGGCGCAGGTTGGAGCTGCTCATGCAGAGTTCCTGTGCCAAGTGTTCGAGGTCGGCCTTGCCCTGTTCCATGTTGTCGTGGGTGAACTTGATGATGCGGTCGATGAGCTGGCGGTCTTCGGCCGACAGTTCGTTCTTGTCGTTGCGGTTGCTGAACAAGATGTTGGCATATTTCTCCTTCAGCTGACGGTGTTGCGTGTTGAGCTGGTCTATTTGCTGGCTCAACTGGTCGTTTTCGCGTCGGTTGCCTTTTTGTCTGCGCCTGAAGACGAGCCACAGTACACCTATTATAATAATAAGGGCGGCAGTCACGGCCAGTGCCGTGATGAAGATGTTACGTTTCTGGCGCTGCTGTTCCTCATTGGCCAGCTTCAGCTGCTCGTTGCCGTATTGTGCGTTGTATTTCGAGAGCAGTTCGCCCGTTTCGTGGTCGTAGAGCGAGTCTTTCAGTTCGTTGTAGCGCTCAATGTGCTTCATGGCCTCCTGCGGGTTGGTGTCTTTCAGTGCGTTGTACAACCCCAACCTTGAGTGGCTTTCGTTGTAGAGGTCGCCCTGTGCCAGCAGCAGTTCCAGAGCTTCTTGGTAGCTTTTGGCCGAAGCCGTGGTGTTTTTCTCTTTCATCAGCAGGTCGCCCCTTTGGTTCAGGCAGATGGCCAGCGAATGGTTGTTGCCGTCGGCGCGCAGCTGCGGAATGGCTTTCTCCAGTGCGTCTTTCGCCTCAGGGTTCTTGCCCATCGCGATGTAGGCCGAAGCCATCTGCGAGAGTCTGATGGCCGCTTTCGAGGGTCGTTGCAGTTGCTGTTCCAGCTCGTAGGCTCGGCGGGCGTGTTCGAGCGCCTTCTGTTCGTTGCCCAGGGCATGGTAGATTTCGGCCGCCATGCCCATAATGACGGCTTGCCGTTGGCGGTTGTCGGTCTGTTGGCTGGTTTCCAGTGCGCGCACGATGTATTTTTCGGCCTCCTTGGGCTGTTTGGCTCCCAGAAAAATGGCGGCCAGCGTGTTGAGCGACGAACTCATGCGGTCGGCGTCGCCGCTGCGTTTGTCGATTTGGTAGAGTTCCTTGGCATAGTTGGCGGCGGCCTTCCACTCTCCCTTGCGGAAGTGGCAGGCCGAGAGCAGTGCCAAGCAGTCGCCCCCAATCATGGGGTCGCGGCTCTGGCGGCAGAGGGGCAACGCACGTCGGGCCAGTGTGATGGCGCGTTCGGGCTGTTGCTGTTCGTTGTAGAGATATTCCGCTGCCCAGTAGTCGGTCTGCATGCTGACGGTGTCGGTGGGGGTGCCGTGTTTGAACTGTATGGGGTGGTCGGTGAATTCTGCCTTGTCCAAGAATCGGAACAGGGCGTTGGCTGCTTCGGTGCGCTGGCCGGGCTGTGCTTTCTCGTAGCGGTCGAGCAGCCGGTCGAAGTCGGTGGGGCTGTTGGCCGCACTGAGTGCCGTCGCCATCAGGAACAGAATGGCGAGTGTCAGCGTCCGTGCCGTGTTACCGTAGTAGTGCCTTTTTGAAACCATTTGATGCAATTATTTTGGCAGTGAGGTTTTCCCCGAAAGGATGTTTTTTGCTGTAAATATGGGCAAAGATATAAAAATTTTTTCATTCTGTAGTGTTTTTTTCCGTTTTTTCTCGATTCTTGTTGCAATTTGTTCTTTTCTCGTAGTTCCGCCGATGGTTGTCGGCCTGTGGAAAAAAGTTTGCGTTAGGGGTGGAGAATTGCAATTAAGCTGTTTTTGAAAGAAATATCCTGTTTTTTGGTAGAAATATCCTATAAAGGTAGTGTTTATTTCTTTATCTTTGCCGATGAAACACAGTACAAATAGAAATAACCCTAATAAAAATTACAAAACAATGAAGAAGATTACTACCACAATGCTACTTCTTGTCAGCATGTTGCTGACGGCAGCGCAAGCCCAGGCCACCGACTATGGCATTTACATAGGCGGCGTTCAGCTGACGTCGAGCCTGACGAAAATGACCAGTAGCACCCATCCCGCCATCGTTACAAACGATTACGGCGAGGTGAGCTACAATGCAACTACCAATACGCTGACGTTCAACAGCGTTGTCGTGGAGCCCAAAAAAGGTTACAGGGATGCCGCAGTGTACTTCGAACGCAACGCCATTGCCAAAGGACTGACCGTAAAGTTCAAAGGCAATTGCAAGATTCTTGGCACCCAATTGATGCACGGCATGTATTTCAATGGCATGTATGCCTCCGATCCTGACATCAACATCGTTGGAGAATATTCTCAGGCGCGTGTCATCGGCCAGAACACGGGCATTTATACTTATTTACACTGTACGCTCAACATCAAGGGCTTCAACGGAGTGTGTTTCGACAGTGATCCCGGCGACGGCGACGATTGCTTCTTTTACACCCAGGGCGGCTATTCCAACACTTCCACCACGATGGGCTATGGCATCAGTGGAATGGAAGACAACAAGGTGAACATCGTTTACTCCAAGGTGTTGTTCAACGGAACGACCAAGGGCGTAAGCAATGTGGCCGTGAATGTTGAGAACGCCAGCCTATACGACGACTACAGCTGGAAGTCGGGCAGCGTCACTTACTATCAGGTTGGCACCCTGCTGGGCCAGTCGTACGACATCTCGATTGGCGAAACGCCCATCACCGAGTACAATGCTACCGACGTGAAGAGCGATGTCCTCAAGAGCGGCAAGGTCAGTTACGATGCCAACAGCCACACACTCTATCTCTACAATGTCGTCATCGAGTCAACCGACAAGAACATTATCCCCATCAGCTCTTACAGTGGCTCTGCGCTCAACATCTCGCTTTCGGGCAAGAACACCTTGAGAACCGTGAGTGGAGCCAACGCCCTCTTTCTTTGGGACTCTAGGAACCAAGCGAACAGCAAGCAGGGCTCGTTCGACGACGCCAGTGCCGCTGGCCCGAAGCGCACCCGCTCGCTCAACGACCAGAGTCTCACCCTTTTCAGCGGCTCGGGCTCGCTCAGCATCACCCGAGGCAACTTCAACACCAACAAGGACCTGCGCATCTCTGAGACCACGCTCACCGTTGAAGGCAACCTGCAGGGCAACGGCTATCACTACCCCGGTCTGGAAATCATCAGGGCGAACGTTGAGGCTGGCTCGCTCAGCGGCTTCGAGTCGTTCAAACTCACCGACTGCGTGATTCAGCAGCCCAGCGGGGCCACCTACGTTGAAAGCAAGAAGGCCATGAGCACCACGGGCAAGGTGGTCATCAGCAACTATAAAGAGTACGACATCTGGGTGGCCGGCACACAGGTGACCACCCTCAATGCTGCGAATGTGGAGAGTCCTTACCTGACCGAAGGCACTATCTGGTATGATGCCAATGCCAAGACGCTCTGTCTGCGCGACATTTGGCTGCAAACCGAGTACAGCGAGGAAAACTGGCATCAGAAAACAGCCTTGATGGTCAATCCTTTGGACGTTAGAACCATCAAGATTTATGGCGCTTGCACCATCTCGTCAGGCGATTATGTTTCACTCTACATCACTGGCGGCAACACCACCACGAGTCTGCCCACTGTCACCATCCAGGGCGTGGGTGAATCCAGCCTTTACATCATGTATGGCGAAGGTTCGCGGCGCTTTATCCAGCCCGCCATCTCCTTAGACAACGTCAACCTAGTCATCGAGGACTTGCCCTATGTCTATCTCAGTGGAGCCGAGGCTGCCATCTCGGGCAACCCCAACACCACCACCCACCAGCTGGCGTTCAAGAACTGCTCCGTGCAGTTGAGCTCCAACGACGTCATTCTGCATAACATCACCAAGCTGACGCTCGATGGTGTCGTCATCGCCGATCCCAGCGGTGCCAAGTTCAACAGTACCAAGAAAACCATTGTCGATGGTCAGGGAAATCCCGTGAGAATCTACTGCATGATAGACAAGAAGGAAAACCAGCAAGACGAATTCCTCCTTTCGTTGATGGCCGCCGGCGTAGGCGTGCCATGGCCTGTCACCGATTATACTTGGGACTTTGTTGAAGCCGCACGTGAAGAAGGCTATCTGCTCAACGGCGACATGGAGTATGACGGCAACACCAACACGCTGACCATTACCGATGCAGATATCGTTACCGACTTTGGCGGCATCTACTCGTGGTCAACAAAGCCGTTCACCCTCAAGGTGGTGGGCAACTGCTCCGTCACCGCCAACTCGGCAGCCGTGGGTGCATGCTCCGACTTCACCATCGTGGGCGACGGGGCCGACAAGAGTTCGCTCACCGTGGTTTCCAACGAGGACTTCGCCGTGTGGACATGGGGATCGACGCTCACCGTCAAGGACATCACGCTCGATGCCACCGGCAAACAGTACGGGCTCTATGGCTTCGGCTACGTGAAACTGTTCGTCGAGGGTTCCAACATCTCGGCACAGTGTACCGACTTCATGGGCGCAAAGGGCGCTCGCTATGCGCCGAAAGTGTTCAAGGCTCGCAACTTCGAGAATGGTGAAAACGCCATGCGCGAACCTCAGCTGCCCGTGGGCAAACTGTCGCCCGAGACGTCTTCGACGGGCATTCCCGCTGCCGCCATCTGCGACTTCGCTGAAATGACCCCCTCCGACGGCACCGTGCTCCCCGTCCAATACACCTACGACACCAAGGTCAAGGCACTGGTCGATGAGAGCGGCGAACCTGCCTTCACCATGCATGCCACCAACGGCATTGCCGAAATCACCCACACCGTGCCCACATCAATGCGCACCTACACCCTGCAGGGCGTACGCACCACCGACACCACGCAGAAGGGCATCTACATCATCAACGGCAAGAAGGTGGTGAAGAAGTAGCAGCGCTCTGGCACTCACCTCTTGATTCAACCCATCGGGCTCACGCGTCGCAGCGTGAGCCCGATTTGCTTTCTTCGCGGCCGCAAAACGCAAAGGAAGCCTCGGGCATTGTGATAATGTTTGTAAAAATCGGCTCGGAAAAGAAAAAAAGACTTACCTTTGCATGAAAACCCAATCCATTCGTCTATATTTAAACATGAACGAGCAAGAACGCATTCTCGAGCTGCGCCGTGAACTCCACGAGCACAACCACCGATACTACGTGTTGAACCAACCCACCATCAGCGACCAGGACTTCGACTTCCTCATGCACGAGCTGCAGGATTTGGAGGCGCGCCACCCCGAGCTCTACGACCCCAACTCGCCCACGCAGCGCGTGGGCAGCGATTTGCAGGCCGAGTTCCGGCAGGTGGAGCACAAGTATCCCATGCTCTCGCTTTCCAACACCTACAACGAGCAGGATGTGGCCGAGTGGTACGACAGCGTCAGCCGCGGCCTTGAGGGCGAGCCCTTCGAAGTGTGCTGCGAGATGAAGTACGACGGTCTCTCCATTTCGCTCACCTACGAACACGGACAACTGGTGCGCGCCGTCACCCGTGGCGACGGTGTGCGCGGCGACGACGTGACGCAGAACGTCAAGACCATCCGCAGCATTCCGTTGGTGCTGAAGCGCAATGGCCAAGGGCCCGAAGCCGACCCAACCCGTGCCAACGGAGGGACGGAGCCGACGCCTTTTCCCGACTCGTTCGAGATTCGCGGCGAAATCCTGCTGCCCTGGCGCGAGTTCGACCGCATCAACCGCGAGCGCGAAGAAGCCGGCGAACCGCTCTTCGCCAACCCGCGCAATGCGGCCAGCGGCACGTTGAAGAGCCTCGATTCGCGTGTGGTGGCCAGCCGCCGTCTCGATGCCTATCTCTACTACCTGCTGGGCGACAACATCCCCGGCGACGGCCACTACGAAAATCTGGAGGCTGCCCGGCGGTGGGGATTCAAGATTTCCGAGGGAATGAAGAAAGTGAGCTCGCTGCAGCAAATCTACGACTTCATCAACCATTGGGACACCGAGCGCAAGAACCTGCCTGTGGCCACCGACGGCATCGTGCTCAAGGTCAACTCGCTGCGCCAGCAGCGCCACCTTGGCTTCACCGCCAAGAGCCCGCGCTGGGCCATCGCCTATAAGTTCAAGGCCGAGCGCGCCTGCACACGTCTGCTGGGCGTCACCTATCAGGTGGGGCGCACAGGAGCCGTCACCCCCGTGGCCAACATGGAGCCCGTGCAGCTGGCCGGCACCACCGTCAGACGTGCCACGCTCAACAACGAAGACTTCATCCGTTCCTTCGACCTGCACATCGGCGACTTTGTCTATGTGGAGAAAGGCGGCGAAATCATTCCCAAGATTGTGGGCGTCGATCTCGACCAGCGCCCCATCATCGCCCAGCCCGTACAGTTCATCACACACTGCCCGGAGTGCGGCGCCCGTCTGGTGCGCTACGACAGTGCCGACAGCAAGGGCACAGCCACGGCCGCCTGGTATTGTCCCAACGACGCTGGGTGCCCCCCACAAATCAAGGGGCGCATAGAGCATTTCATCTCGCGAAAGGCCATGAACATCGACTCGCTCGGTCCCGAAACCATCAGCGAGTACTATCGCCGCGGACTCATCCACAACGTGGCCGACCTCTACCGCATACAGGTGCAGGACATCAACGGCGACGGAAGCCGCGAGCGGTCGGCCCGCAACATCGTCAACGCCATCGACCGTTCGCGCCAGGTGCCCTTCGAACGGGTGGTGTTCGCCCTGGGCATCCGTTTCGTCGGCGAGACGTCGGCGCGGTTGCTCGCCCGCCACTTCAAGAGCATGGACGCGCTGGCCACCGCCACCGTAGATCAGCTGCAAGCCGTCGAAGGCATTGGGGCGGTCATCGCCCAGAGTGTGGTCGATTATTTCCAGTCGCCCCAAAACCAGGCCATCCTCCAGCGGCTGCGCGACGAAGGCTTGCAGATGCAGCTCAGCAGCGAGCAGATGGAGGCGCAGAGCGACCGGCTCAGCGGGCTGAGCATTGTCATCAGCGGCGTTTTCGCCCGTCACAGCCGCGACGAGTACAAGTTGCTCATCGAGCAGCACGGCGGCAAAAACGTGGGCAGCATCAGCGGAAAGACCTCTTTCATTCTCGCTGGCGACAACATGGGGCCGTCGAAGCTCCAGAAGGCCCAGAAACTGGGCATACCCATCCTCTCCGAAGACGAATTCCTCGAGAAATATGGATTGTAGCTTTCAGTACACCCATTAGTCCCATTGGCCCCATTGGTCCCATAAGTCCCATAAGCCCCATAAAAATCTAAAGAAATCCCCATGAACATCATCGTATCCCAAGAGATAGAAACCGTTTGCCCCGGATTTGTCGGGGTGGCCGTCGAGGCACAAGTGCGCAACACACCGTTCTGCCCTGAATTGTGGCAGGACATCAACGCCCTGGTTGCTGAATACAGAAACTCCCTGACGCCCACCAGCATCAAAGAGCAGATTCCCGGCATCGCCGCCACGCGGCGAGTCTATAAAGCCTGTGGCAAAGACCCCAGCCGCTACCGTCCGTCGGCCGAGGCGCTCATCCGCCGTGTGCTGCAAGGCAAAGACCTCTATCAGATCGACACGCTCGTCGATCTCATCAATTTGGCCAGCATGCGTTTCGGCTACAGCATCGGCGGTTTCGATGCCGACAAGTTCGTTGGCGGCACCCTCACCCTGGGCATCGGACGCGAGGGCGAACCCTACGAGGGCATTGGCCGCGGCATCATCAACATCGAGGGCATGCCCGTCTATCGCGACGAACAGGGTGGGGTAGGCACACCCACCAGCGACAACGAACGCACCAAAATCACCCTCGCCACCACCCATCTGCTCACGCTCGTCAATGGCTACGACGGCAACGAAGAGCAGGTCATGGCCAACGCCGCCTTCATCCAGCAGCTGCTCCGCCAATACTGCGACAGCGACGGAGGCGTCTGCACGGTGTATAAATAGATGGTTTACGGTTGACAGTTTACAGTTTACAATTCACCCTCAATCCCTGCGTAAAGAGACTGAGGGTGAATTGTTCATTTATGTACTGTCAACCGTAAACCGTCAACCGTCAACCGTAAACTGTCAACCGTCAACCGTAAACTGTCAACTGTCAACTGTCAACCGTCAACTGTCAACTGTAAACTGTCAACCGTAAACTATTAAATGATGAACTCCCTGATGAGTTTCTCGTCGGCGGCAGTCCAGCGTAGCGTCAGCAACTCGTCGGCAGGGAGCCACTGGTAGTCCAGGTGCTCCAACAGCTTGAACTTCTCGTCGCCACCCATGCAGCGGTAGGCCGTGAGCGTGATGCTGAAGTCCTCGTAGTCATAGTCCACAGTGCCGATGCGTCGGCCCACAAAGAGGTCCCAGTCCATTTCCTCCTTTATCTCGCGCACAAGCGTCTCGTGGTGGCTTTCGCCCGGTTCCACCTGTCCGCCGGGAAACTCCCAGTGCTCCGAGATGTACATGTACTTCGAGCGGCAGCGCTGCATGCACAGATACTTTCCGTCCTTCACGACGACGGCTGCCACCACGTCATAGTGTTTCTTCTCCATTTCCTGTTTTTTTCTTACTTAAGTTTCGCAAGCTCTCAACTTTTTGTAGTTCAAGAAGTTCAAGTAGTTGCAAGGAGTTCAAGACAATAGCTTTATTCTTGTTTTCTACTTTTGAAAGATGCTTCTGAGCAAAGACTGATGTCTTGTAACTCCTTGCAACTCCTTGAACTCCTTGTTTTCTTTTACCTACGAAAGTTGAATTTCCTTATTTGTCGATGTTCACCAGTGTATATTTCTTCGAGCCCAGCCCAATCTTTTCGGCATAGTCGGTGATGTAGGTGCCGTGCTGGCGGTTGATGCGCTCGATGAGCGGTTTGTTGTCGTCGCCCGGTTTTCCCTTATAGCTGAACACCTTGTCCAGACAGGCCTGGTCCACGGCCACGGGGTCCAGACTGGCCATGATGCCCATGTCCTGCAGCTCAGGCTTGGCGGGGTGGCCGTCGCAGTCGCAATCCACCGACATGTTGTTCATCACGTTGATGTAGAGAATGTTCTCGCCGAAGTAGTTGTGGACGGCCTGTGCGGCAGCGGCCATCGACTCCAGGAACATGTCCTGCGTCGGCCCGGCGGCCAGATACTCCGGTGTCCAGGCTTTCTGCGTGTCGGTGGTCTTGCCCGCCGAGTGGATGTAGGCCTTGCCCGCCGACGAAGCCACACCGATGGAGGCATTCTTCAGCACACCGCCGAAACCGCCCATGGCATGGCCCTTGAAGTGGGCCAGGTTGATCATGAATGTGTAGTTGGCCAGATGTTCGCCCACAAGGTCATACTTCAGGTGTTTCCTGTCCTTCACGGGTATGCGCATCTCGCCGAATTCGTCCATCAGGTCAACGGCGAAGATCGAGTCGAAACCATGCTCCTCGATGGTCTGCCAGTGGCGTTTCGGGTCCTGGCGCGAGCCGCCGTAGGCTGTGCAGCACTCCACGATGGTGCCGTTCACCTCATCCACCAGGTTTCGGATGAGCGTCGGTTTCAGATAGTGCGTGTTGCCCCCTTCGCCCGTGGAAATTTTCACGGCCACGCGCCCCTTGGCTTCGCGGCCCAGCGCTTTGTAGATTTTCACCAGCCCTTCGGGCGTGATGTCCTTGGTAAAATAAACTTTCGACTGAGCGAAAGCCGATGCCGTTGCCACAATGAGGGCAAAGGCCAGAAATGCAGTACGTTTCATGTTTGTTGAGTGCTTAATTGTTTCTGTTTTGTAACCCGACTGCAAAAATACGGAAAAAAACCATAAAACAGTAACCATTTTTACGGTTTCTTTTGCCAAAAACACCCTTGCAACCCTCTTTTTTGCACGAAATGAAACAAAACATAATAAAAAAAGCATATTTGGAAAAGCATATCCCGACGTTTTGTAGTAATTTTGCATCCGGAAAATTCCGAAAAATCTGGAAATTCCAGAAACTCCAGAAACTTCGGAAAAACCGGTAATTCCAGTAATTCCGAAAAGTCCTGAAAAATCCGAAAACTCCGAGAAAATAAATAACTATACAATCCCAAATATGAAAGCATCTTTACTGAAAACCATTCTGCTGCCCGTGGCAGCCAGTCTTTTCTCTATCAATGCCAGCGCGCAGCTGTCGTCGAACGCCGACAAGTTCCTGGGCAACATCACCACCAGCGGTGAAGTCAACTACGCCGACATCGAGTATGCCGACCTGTGGAACCAAATCACACCCGAGAACGAGTCGAAGTGGCAGTCCATCGAGGGCAACAGCCGCGGACAGTTCAACTGGTGGGGATGCGACAATGCCTACGACTACGCCAAGAAACACGGCATCCCCTTCAAGTTCCACACACTCGTTTGGGGCTCCCAATACCCCAGATGGATGGACAACCTCTCCACCGCCGAGCAGTACAAGGCCATTGTCGAGTGGATGGATGCCGTCAAGCAGCGCTATCCCGACCTGCAGATGATCGACGTGGTGAACGAAGCCATTGTCGGCCATGCACCCGCCCCCTACAAGAATGCACTCGGCGGCGATGGCGTGACGGGCTACGACTGGATTGTGAAGGCTTTCCAAATGGCCCACGAGCGCTGGCCCAACGCCATCCTCATCTACAACGACTACAACACCTTCGAGTGGCAGAAGAAAGAGTTCATCGAACTGGTGCGCGCCGTGCGCGACGCCGGAGCGCCCATCGATGCCTACGGTTGCCAGTCGCACGACCTCAACGACATGGGAGCCAGCCAGTTCCGCGCGGCCATGAAAGACCTGCACGACAAGTTGCAGCTCCCCATGTACAGCACCGAATATGACATCAGCAAGCAGAACGACGACGAACAGCTGCAGCGCTACAAAGAGCAGATTCCCGTCATCTGGGAGGCTCCCTACTGCGCCGGACTCACCCTCTGGGGCTACGTCTATGGCCACACCTGGAACCAGGCCCAGTATTCGGGCATCGTCCGCGAAGACGGCACCGAGCGGCTTGCCATGACCTGGCTGCGCGACTACATGAAGAGCGACGCCGCCAAGCAGGCCAAGAGCCCCTTCCCCGGCATGAAGAAGGAGGCCTCCGTCTATGTGCGACCCAAGACCATCCACACCACGGCAGGCGACGTGCTGCCCATCACCGTCGATGCCCGCCTCCGCACCAAGACCATACAGCAGGTGGAGGTCTATGCCGACGGCCAACTCATCGCCACACTCACCAGCGCCCCCTACGAAACCGAATACACCACCGACCAGCTGGGCTACCACACGCTCAAGGCCGTGGTCACTGCCACCGACGGCACTCAATACGAGCGCATGGGAGGCTTCACCGCCCACGAGCCGCGCCGTGCCTACAACGACAACGTGGTCAGCCTGCCCGGCACCATCGAGGCCGAGAACTTCGACCAGGGATACGACGGCTTCACCTTCCACGACTCTGACCAGAAAGACGAGGGCGACGCCCACTACCGCTCCGACAACGGAGGAGTAGATATCGTCAGGGGCAACGGCGGATGCGCCATTGGCTATACCGCCACCGGCGAATGGCTCGAATACTCCGTCAACGTAGCCCAGGCAGGCGAATACAGCTACGAGGCCTTCGCCTCGTCGGGAACAACAGGTGCAGCCTTCACCCTCTCCGTCATCCGCAACGGCGAAACGCAGCAGCTCGCCCGCGTCAGTGTGCCCAAGACTGCCGACAACGACTGGGGCACCTATCGCGCCCTCACCGGCAAGTGCGCCGTGCCCCTCGAGGCTGGGCGACAAATCATCCGCCTCACCATCGACGCACCCTACAGCAACATCGACCGGGTGACCTTCAACTGCACCACACCCAGCGGCATTCAGCTTCTCGAAAACGCCGACGGCGCACCATCCTCCGGCTCCCCCCTCTACAATCTGCAGGGCCAGCGCATCGACGGCTCGCGCTATGCAACCCAAGGAACGCAACTGCCCCGCGGCCTCTACATACAGGGCGGAAAGAAAATTCTCGTGAAATAAACATTCCGCGGAAACACACGAACATCTCCCGACAATCGGATAATCTCTCCCGGCGATAGAAAAATCTCTCCCGGCGATAGAAAAATCTCTCCCGACGATAGAAAATTATCTCCCGGCGATTGAAAATTATCTCCCGACGATGCGAAGAAATTCTCTAGAAAATTTCAGAGTGTCGTCGGGAGATATTTTTCTAGCAAGAGCCATGCCCAAAACAACGTCGTGCCAAAGGTTCTCTCCGCCCCACTTAAAGAGGGTTGGAACTGCATCTTTTTTAACACCAAGTTACTCTTTCCGAAGACTGAAAAGTCAGCGAATATACAGACTCAGCACGTTTCTCCCCGCCCCTCAAGGGGAGGGGATGGGGGTGGGGTCTGTAACTTTCCACCCCAATGACCTTTTGTTAAATGGAAATTAATGTCCAATTCATGTGAATTAATGTTTTCCTCACACAGATTCCTCAGATTTCTCAGATTTCATATACTGTAAAAACCGTTCCAACGAGTCATCCGTGTTCGTTTCTCGTCATTCTGATTCCACAGACAATTTTGATTCCACAGATTATACATCCAAGGATTCCACACACTGGGATTCCTGTGTAGAGTCTCATTGCTCGGCTGTGCGGAATCTCCCCGCCCCTCAAGAGGAAAGGCTACGGGTAGGCGAGCTTTGCTCGGGAACCAACGGTCGCTGGCCGAAGGGAAAAGCAATGGGGATGGGGGTGGGGTCTGTAACTTTCCACCGCAATGACCATCTTTTAATGGAAATTAATGTCCAATTCATGAGCATTAATGTTTGTTTTCCTCACACAGATTTCTCAGATTCCTCAGATTTCATATACTGTAAAAACCATTCCAACGAGTCATCCGTGTTTGTTTCTCGTCATTGGGATTCCACAGACAATTTTGATTCCACAGATTATACATCCATGGATTCCATATACGTGGATTCCTGTGTAGAGTCTCATTGCTCGGCTGTGCGGAATCTCCCCGCCCCTCAAGGGGAGGGGATGGGGGTGGGGTCTGTAACTTTCCACCGCAATGACCATCTTTTAATGGAAATTAACGTCCAATTCATGAGCATTAATGTTTGTTTTCCTCACACAGATTCCTCAGATAGCCACGGATGGATTCCCTTAAACATTGGTACAAATGGAGATGAAGTTTGAGACCCCACTCCCCATCCCCTCCCCTTGAGGGGCGGGGAGACCGTGCTGAGTCTCATTGCCATCAAGGTAGTAACCGCGACTTTCTAGGGATGGAAGATTCCTGTGTAAAGTCTCATTGCTCGGCTGTGCGGAATCTCCCCGCCCCTCAAGGGGAGGGGATGGGGGTGGGGTCTCAAACTTTCCACCCCAATAGCCTTTTGTTAAATGGAAATAAATGTTCAATTCATGTGAATTACTGTTTTTTTTCTCACACAGATTCCTCAGATTTCTCAGATTTCATATACTGTAAAAACCGTTCAAGCAAGTCATCCGTGTTCGTTTCTCGTCATTCTGATTCCACAGACAATTCTGATTCCACAGATTCCTGGAAAGCGGAGCTTTCGAAACTTCAATCATATAATTTTTCTAAAAACTCCTTTTTTCTTTGGCTGTATTCTAAAAACTTCGTATTTTTGTACGCTTTAATCCTTATTTGCAGAATAATAAAAACCATAATATTGAAATGAAACACACCAAACAATTTTTCTTAATGCTTATGCTGGCCATCGTCAGCAATGTGGCAGCGTGGGGAGAGGAAAAAACATCTACATTATCTTTTACCTCTGCTTGCGGAGGATATGGTACTGCTGATGATGGCACTGTATGGACAGTTACATCTGACGCACCAGAGTCAACTTTTGATAGTACAAAGGGTATCCATTATGGAACTGGCAAAGTAGCTGTTTCATATTTAACTCTAACCACCAATGATATAAGTGGAACTGTTTCAAAAATTGTTGTAAATGCTAGTGGGGCAAGCAGTACGACAGCTGAATTGGCTGTAACTGTTGGCGGAAGTGCTTTTGGAAGCGAAGTTTCATTAACCGGCACTGCAACAAGATATACATTCACTGGTTCTGCATCGGGGGAAATCGTAATTAAAGTATCCCAGTCAAGTGCAAAAAAGGCTTTATATATTAAGTCTGTAACTGTAACCTACGAAAAAACTTCAAGCACTCTCAAAGACCTTTCCGCCTTTGAGTTTGCCGATGCCTCCCCGACTATAAACTTGCTGAATGAAACTACATATAGTCAGGATGTTACTGTTGCACCATTAGACTATGACGGAGATATTACCTATTCACTTTCAGACAACACCGCTGGGGCTACAATTTCTGGCTCTACAGTAAAAGTTTCTCAAGCAGGATCGGTGACGGTGACAGCAAGTGGAACTGCTACAGATGTTTATAACAAGCCTGCCGATGCTTCTTATACATTGACGGTGACAGATAGTAGAACCAAATTATATATTAAGACAGGTAATGATGATTGGAATCCCAATGTTTATACTTTCTATGGTGATAATCACTTTACCGGAGATTGGCCTGGCACACCTGCTACTACACTTGAAACAGTTAATGGTGTGAAATGGCATAAAATCGTTGTTCCTTCTACGGACTTTAACATTGTTCTCAGCGATGGATATGGCAAGTATCCTTCCACAGGTGGTATCCATATTCAAGATAAGGATAAAGTCTATCTTGTTTATAATTCTGAAACAGATGGCACCAGCAACAGCTATGCAAAGATTGTAGAATTTGCAGAGGTAACGGCTAATAATGTTAATGTGGACGAGGGCGCTTCCGTGAGTAGCGGCGTCACAGCTATTCCCAGCGGATTGTCATTGAGCTATAGCAGTAGTGATGAAAGCATTGCCACTGTTAGCAGTGATGGTACTTTAACAGGAGTTAGCCAAGGAACGGCCACCATTACTGTCAGCTGGAATACACAGGAGGTTGGCGGCACACACTATGTGAATGGCAGTACAACTTTTGATGCAATCGTCACAGAAAGTGGTTCTGCCAGCAATAGTTCTATTTATGTTCGTGTTACGGATGCTTCGCAATTGGTTGCAGGTAAAAAATATATTATTGCAACAAAAATACAGGAAGGTACTCCTTATTCCGTTCAAATCTTAGGAAAACAGACAAATGACAATTACCGAGATAAAGTAGGCGTTGCAACTATTCAGAACAATACCGAGATTGACTTGTCGAATCCACAAGCCAAGGATGCCGTAGTCCTTACTCTAGGAGGAGAAACTGGTGCGTGGACATTCTTAGCTTCTGATAATAATAAGTATTTGTCGTTGAATTCAAAAAGCAATTACTTACAATCATCTGAATCTGTCACTAGCAATAGTCAAAAGTGGACGATAACCAGTGGCTTTCAAGTAAAAAGTAATTATGATACAAGTAGGTCTATTCAATATAATAGTGGAGGTGGTACTACTGTTGCTAGATTTGCATGTTATTCTAGTGATCTAAAAGCAGCTTACCTTTATGTTCAGAAAAATGACAATCAGGTAGCCACTCCGACTTTCGACCCAGTTGCTGGAGAAGTAGAAATGGGAACTGAAGTGACATTCAATTGCAGTACTGAGGGAGTTACCTATTATTATACTACCGATGGTACTGAGCCTACTACAAGTAGTGCTTCGGGTTCTTCATATACTGTTAACAGCAGCGTTACGCTGAAAGTAATTGCCGTTAAATCGGGAATGGAAAATAGTGAGGTAGCTACGGCAACCTATACTATTGCAAAAAACAATCCCAACCTCGCTTTCTCAGAAACGAATGTGACTGCAAACATTGGAGAAAGTTTTACTCCTCCAACATTGTCTTATGCTGAGGGTTATGACGGCACTATCACTTATTCGAGTTCTAACTCCGCAATAACTGTTAATGCTGAAACAGGCGAAGTCTCGTTTGATGCCTCGGCTGCAGGTAAAACGACAACCATCACCGCTACAGCATCGGAAACAGATAACTTTAGTGCTGGAACAACATCGTATGTGCTGAATGTTATCAATCCCAATGCCATCGAGGGGAATCTGAATAATGAAACTTTCGGAACGAATTATAATGGTTCGATAACGCCTATTGGCGAATTTAGTTCTGTCTCAGGAAATATTGGTTCTGTTGTTGTTACTTATGCCAAAGGTGCAGCTGAATATGCTTATATCAACGACAGTCAAATCAGAATGTATAATGGCAGCAAACTGACATTCACTGCACCTGATGGGGTATATATTCTTTCATTGACATTTAATACAGATCTTACTGATTGTAGTTCTGACAAGGGAACTATTAGTGGAAATACATGGTTGCCTGGTGACGGGGAGAATGTCAATTCTGTAACTATTACAAGAGGAGGTTCTGGCAACTTGCAGTTGTCAACGGTTGCTATAACATTATCGGAATCGGGAACAGCAGTGCAGCGTCCGAGTATTTCTCCATTAAGTGGTACACAGATTGATGAAAAAACACAGATTAAAATAACAAGCGAAGAGGGAACCACCATCTATTACACCACCGATGGCAGTGATCCCGTGAAGGACGGCGCACTCACCGGTACAGCCAAGGCATACACGGGCGCTTTCACTCTTTCCAAGGCTGGCACAGTGAAAGCGGTGGCCAGGGATGCAGAGGGCAACTTTAGCATCATCGCTTCGGCTACCTATAAATATAACGGAACAACTGTATTGCCATATTACGAACGCTTTGATGCGGGCCTGGGCAACTTTATCACGACCACTACTGGAACCGTGAAATGGACTTACAGGCAGCATACAGATCAAGCTTTTATCAACAAATACGGAGAAGTGCGCAAGTATGCTTATTGCAGCAACACAGGATATGACCATGATAAAACAGGCAAAGCGCGGTTCATTTCTCCTATTATTGACCTTACAGAGGAGGGACTTTCCAACGTGATGTTTAATTTTATCCATGCAGGTGCCTACTTCTCAAACAGCAACATGATGAAAACCATGTGCAAGGTACAGGTGATTACTGATGATAATGACAAAGACATCTCCGACGAAAGTGTGCTCGCTGTTGATGCCTACTGGACTGATGTGACCATTCCCGATGACGGCTGGTTTACATATAATGATTCCCAGTTTACACGAAAGAACTCTGGTGATATCAGCCTTGATGATTATGTTGGTAATAAAGTGAGAATTTGCTTCCTTTTCGATGCAACTGACACAGATAACAAGGGTAACTGGAATGTTGACCAGATTTCTATCCGTGGGGAGTTGGTGGAGAAAGTGAAGATAACCAAGCCATCCACCTCACCTGAAACAGAAACAGAAGGGTTTACCACATATGTAACGAAGAACGATATCGACGCAGCAACAACGCTCACGGAAAAGGGCGTGAAGCTCTACAAAGTTGTGGAGTTCGACAAGCGTAATGTAGTATTGGTGCAACTCGGACTGGGTGACGAGGGAGAAGGTGCTATAGGTGAAAACACCTACTCTGAAACCATGGTTCCAGCAGGCTCACCGGTATTGGTGAAGGGCGAATTCGGTGATCGCGAGCTGGTGCTGGTTAACAGTTCCGAAGTGATTCCTAAGCTCCGCGGCAACCTGTTGCGCAGCGCAGTTGAGGGCGTGACAGCCACAGAAAACGACCATTTCTTTGTGCTGCAATATCCGAAGGCTGTTGGTGCCTACGGTTTCCATCTGCTTGGTACAGGAAAAACCGTCGATGGCCGCAGGGCTTATCTGAACGGAGTTGACGAAGTGGAGACACTGACTACACAGACTAATTCTGCAAAGGGCGTGTTCTTGTTCGGCGAGGAAGAGGATGTGTTGCCATTAAACATTCAGCAGTTGGACGTGCCTGCTTCTTCTGTTATTTACAATGATGGCATTTACGATCTGATGGGCCGTAAGGTGAACACGTCGAATGGCCATCTTCCCAAGGGAATCTATGTGGTGAAAGGAAAGAAATTTGTGGTTAAATAATCAAAAGGAAAGGAGAACAGAAAAATGAAAAAGTATATATATGTAAAGCCTGAGCTCGAGATTGTTGCCACGAACGTGAAACTTCTTGACACCATGCCCAAGGACAGTAAAACGTACGAAGAAGACCCGATTCTGGGCAAGGAAGGGCAATTTGACGACACCGAAACTGAGGACTACTTCCACCACAAGGATCTGTGGGAGGAGTGACAGAGATAAAATGAAAAACAGGGCAGCACCATTGCGTGCTGCCCTGTTTTTTCATTCTCCTTTTTCCATTGGGAAATAAAAAGGTTTTTTTAGGCCATCGTAAAGAGTAATTTGGCGTGGAAAGATACAGACCCCACCCCCATCCCCATTGCTTTTCCCTTCGGCCAGCGACCGTTGGTTCCCGAGCAAAGCTCGCCTACCCGTAGCCTTTCCCCTTGAGGGGCGGGGAGATTCCGCACAGCCTGGCAATGAAACTCTACACAGGAATCCCTGTGTGTGGAATCCATGGATGTATAATCTGTGGAATCAAAATTGTCTGTGGAATCAGAATTGTCTGTGGAATCAGAATGAAGATAAACGAACACGGATGACTTGCTTGAACGGTTTTTTACAATTTATGAAATCTGAGAAATCTGAGGAATCTGTGTGAGGAAAACAAACGTTAATTCACATGAATTGGACATTAATTTCCATTTAACAAAAGGCTATTGGGGTGGAAAGTTACAGACACGACCTCTTCTTTTTCATTGGGTTCGCTTTAAAAAGTATTCACATGATGAAAATGATGGTAATACAATGCGCGTCTTGCCATATCCAGCGCATTGTAGGGAATTTAGCTCGTCTAACTCCTGCGCATTGTAGGGAATTTAGCTCGTCTAACTCCTGCGCATTGTCATTGTAGGGAATTTAGCTCGTCTAATTCCGTCGGTGCGAAGCACCGAATGCATGCCGCGATGAGATTGGCACTGGCGTGCCATGGGAATTAGACAAGCTAAATTCCCTACAATGTGCAGAAAGGCGGGGCGACAGGCAATTCATTGGAAGGCGGGGCGGCAGGCAATTCATTGGAAGGCGGTGGCGCAGGCAATTTATTGAAAGGCGGGGCGACAGGCAATTCATTGGAAGGCGGGGCGACAGGCAATTTATTAGGACGTAGCACGTGGGGGGAGAATACAAGCTATTGTCTTGCAACTCCTTGAACTCCTTGCAACTCCTTGAACTTCTTGCAACTCCTTGAACTCCTTGAACCCCTATCTCCTATTATAATACTTCCGGTTGATTTTTCCGTTGTAGGTGCGCTCCACGTGTTCAATTTGTTGATAGAGTAGGGGCACTTTGTGGCGTTCGAGCCTCTGGCTGAGGAATAGAGCCAGGGCGCGGCGGTCGAGGGTGCAGCCCTCGCGAAGAACCACGAGCAGACGCAGTGCCTGGCCCGTGAGGGGCGAGGGCTGGGCGACGCACACGCAGTCGGCCACGTCGGGGTGGGCGAGGGCGGCGCTCTCCACTTCGGTGGGGGCCACCTTGAAACCGCCCACGTTGATGACGTCGCCTGTGCGACCGGTGAGGTGGAGCATGCCTTCGGCGTCGATATGTCCCAGATCGGCGGTGAGCAGGGTGCCGTCGGGGCGCAGCACGGTGGCTGTTAGGTCGGGATCGAGGGCGTAGCCAGTCATGAGGGTTCGCCCGTGGCAGACAATGCGCCCGTCGGCGTTGATGGTGATGGCGGCGTTGGGCATGGTGGGGCCGAGGCACTGAGGTTGGCAGCGGCCGTCGTTGTAGTTGTAGGTGCTGATGATGCCCGTCTCGGTGGAGGCGTATGTGTTGTAGAGGCGGGTGTTGGGCAGCAGTCGGCAGAGGGCCTGCATGTCGGCATGGGGCATGGCGGCGGCTCCGTTCTCGATGAACTCCAGGCGATCGGCGCACTCGCCAAGCTGGTGCGGGGCGAGCTGCAGGAGCATGCGCACACTGGCGGGCACAAGGAAGGTGGCATAGCGGCGGCTCCCGTCGGCCATCGCACTGAAGAACAGGTTGAGATCCTTCAGTCCGGGAAGGATGCAGAGGGTGGCTCCCTGGTGGATGACGGGCCACACCTTGGAGAGGCTGCCGATGTGGCAGAGTGGACCGCAGACAATGAAGGTGAGTCTGGGGGCGAAGCCCTGTGCGGCAATGAGGTTTTCGGCATCGGCCAGTATGGCGTCGTGGCTGATCATGACTCCCTTGGGTTGCCCGGTGGTGCCGGTGGTGTAGAGAATGTCGGCCACCTCGGCAGGGGGCGCGAACGTGGCATAGCGGCGGGCAATCTCGTCGAAGCGGTCCTGTGGCAGGTCGTTCTCCAATGGCATGGCCACGGCTCCAAGGAGATGGAGGGCGAAGTAGGTGACCAGGAAGTCGGTGGTCTGCGTAGTGCGCAGGCAGACCACTTGGCGGGGCTTCACACCCTGCTGTTGAAGCGCGTCGGCGCGTTGCTCAACCTGCTGCCATAAGGCGGAGTAGGTGAGGGCCCCCATTTCATCCCCCCTGGGCGGAAGGGCCCCCTCCGACTCCCCCTGGGGGGAGAGAAAAGCCCCCTCCGACTCCCCCTGGGGGGAGAGCTTTTCAGCGAGTTGGGTCATCCCCTCCAAGGGGGCTTCAATCGCTACCGTATCGGGTTGTGTCGCTGCGTGATGGCGCAGGAAGTATTCGAGTTTGGTCATGATTTAGTAATGATAAAAAACAACTTGGTTGAAATGGATGAAGTTACAGACCCCACCCCCAACCCCTCCCCTTGAGGGGCGGGGAGATCTCGCGCAGAGTGCCAGTGGGATATAGACTCAGCACGGTGTCCCCGCCCCTCAAGGGGAGGGGATGGGGGTGGGGTCTGTTTCTTTTCATGCCAAGTTGGTTTTTAATGAACACTCCTTTTCCTCTCCACCATGGCGGCGATGCTGTCTAGGTTCTTCAGGTTTTTGGGAGTGGCATCCGTGGCTTCGAGCGTGATTCCGTAGTGCTCGGAGAGGGTCATCAGGATGGCGGTGACACCGAGCGAGTCGAGTTCGGCAAACAAGAAGTCGGAGTCAAGGTCGGCCAATGGAACGACTTCTTCGAGCAGGGCCCTTATTTCTTCTTTCATATTGTTGCAGATTATGAATTGTTAATGATGGATTTGAAATCGATGGTGAAGGCCCCCTCCGGCTCCCCCTGGGGGGAGAAAGCCCCCTCCGGCTCCCCCTGGGGGGAGAAGGCCCCCTCCGGCTCCCCCTGGGGGGAGAAGGCCCCCTCCGACTCCCCCTGGGGGGAGAGCTTTTCTGTGCGTTGGGTCTTCCCCCCCAGGGGGGGTGAGAGGGGGGCTCTATATGTGAGGTTGGGTGCTATGCCTTCGGCACTGAAAGCGGCCAGTCGCAGATTGAGCGGGTCGCTCTCGTAGGCGATGACTTGTTTTTCGGGGTGGGTGAGGGCCATGAGTAGGGCAAACTCGCCGTAATGGGCATTGAGGATGACGATGGTGGGCTGGCTGATGGCCACGCCTGTCCACTGGGCATATCCGTCGTGGCGGCGCAACCGGCGACGTACGGTGGAGAGAATTTCGCTGCCTTTGTAGCGGTAGCGGTCGAGAACGAGTGAGGAAGCGCCCTTGGAAGTGGGCATGAGGGGAGCCACCAAATTGCGCAGGGTGATGGGGCGGCGGCGGAAACGGCCGTTCTTGCTGACGAGCCAACGGAAGATGAAGGGTGGGATGAGCCAGGCCATGAGCACCACGGAGAACATGCCCACGATGGTTACCTGGGCGAGCGAACGGAGTGCTGGATGGCGGGCGAAGATAAGGGCTCCGATGCCTATGAACATGATGAGGGCGGAGAGAACGATGCTGTGCTTGTAGGAGGAGAGCATCTTGCGACGGTAGGCATATTCGTATTGGCAGCCCTCGGTGATGAATATGGTGTAGTCGTCGCCCTGACCGAAGATGAAGGTGGCCAGAATGACGTTGACCACGTTGAACTGGATGCCGAACAGCGACATGAGGCCAAGTATCCACACCCAGCTGACGGCCATGGGGAGGAACGAGAGCATGGCCAGTTCGATGCTGCCCAGGGAGAAACAAAGGAAAAAGAACACAATGAGTCCGCAGGCCCAACCGATGTAGTTGAAGTCGTCGGAAAGACTGTTGGCAATGGCTGAGTTCATGTTGGCGATGTCGAAGGCATATTGCGAGGGCGAGAGCTCGGCTTCTACGCGCTGGCGCACTTGCTCCAAGTCGGCACGGTTGACGACAAGCTGGTCGATCACATTGTATCCGCCAGTGGCATGGTTGGCGCAGATGTTGGCAGCAAAAGCCGTGCTGGCCAGACGTTCGAAGTAGGGGGCGGGTTGCGGCTGATAGGAGGCATGCAGCATTTGCAGGAACTCGCCGAACGAGTCGTCGGCAAACCCTTCGGCCTTGGCCGCGGACAGCAGAGCCTGCTCTATGCGGGCGGCGTGGGTTTGGGTGAACTGTTGCCATTTGTGCAGACGGCGTTTCTGTTCGGTTTCCGAACAGAGGAAGTCGGTGCAGGTGGTGGTGGCGGCAGTGAGCCCTTCGCGTTGCAGTTGTCGGTAGAAGGGCTGCCGCTGCAAACTGGCATCGAGGGCTTGGCCGGGCGTGGCTCCTTCGGACACCACGTAGAGTGTTTGCTGTAGGGAGTCGGTCTGCGTGAGGCCTTGCAGGGCGGCCATGTCTGCTTTTTGCTTTTCGTTGATGTAGTTGATGTGGCTGATGTCGGCGTCGAACGAGGTGCGCAGACTGAAGTAGCCAAACACACAGGTGAGCAGCAGGAGAACCGCAACTCCAAAAGCCTCTCGCTTGTTTTTGGCGAGGAAAGCCCCCTCTAGCCCCTCTGTCCCCCCTAAAGGGGGCGAATCAGACGAAAGGGGTTTCCGCGCCGGGCTTCCCCCCTTTAGGGGGGATGAGAGGGGGACTTGCGGGGCCACCCAGTGTGGCAGGATGATGAGTACGAAGAGAATGGTGCCGATGAGAAGGAACGAGCTGAACAGCCCAAGGTCGCGCAGGGCCACCGACCTGAGTGGCACGAGGGCGAGAAAGGCTCCTACGGTGGTGATGTTGCCCACGAGCAGGGGCATGACAATCTCGCGGAGGGCCTGGCGCACGTGGGGCGTGTGGCGCAGGTGGTCGATGAGGTGTAGCGGATAGTTGACGGCTATGCCGAGGATGATGGATGAAATGCCGACGACGATGACCGACACGTCGTTGTGGACAAGCGACAATGCTGCCATGGCGAACAGCCATCCCCAGGCGATGGAGACGACGATGAGCAGCAGGCGGCGCCAGCTGCGGAAGGCGTAGTAGAGCAGGGCGACGATGAGCACCACGGCCAGTGTGACGGCCAGCATGCTGTCGCGCTTGATTTGTTGGGCGTTGCCCACGGCAATGGCTGGTCCGCCCACGAAGTGGATGTCGAATTGCGGATGGTGGCTGGTGACGCTGTCGGCCGTCTGCTGCAAGAGCCGTAGCAGACGGGCGTTGTTTTCGGTCTCGCTGGATCCGTAGGGCGACTCCAGCGTGACGATGGCGCGCTGCATGTCGGGGGTGAAGATATGGCCGTCGTAGAGTTCGTAGCTGAAGGGCGAGGCCGACTTCTGCAGCTTGGCCACCACGGGCGTGAAGAGGTTGAGCGGGTCGCGCCCCATGTTGTCGGCGAGGAGCGTTGAGACGGGAAACATGAGCATCTGCTTGTTGGCGGCCATTTGCCGTGCGATGTAGCCGGGCTGGCTGAGCAGGCTGTCCATGCGCTGATAGTCGGTGTCGGTGAGGAAATAGGGTATGTTGGTGTAGGTGAAGTCGGAGAGAGCGGCAAGCTGCTCGTAGTCAATCTGTGTGACTAGATGGCGCACCATGCTGTCGGTGTCGTTGGTGCGCAGACAGTCTTCAAAGTCAGCGATGGCTTGGACCATGGAGTCGGCCTCTTCTTCCGACTCCCCCTGCTGAGCTCCCTGTTTCCGCTGAAAAGTGACCAGCAGACGGTTGGCCCCCGAAATCTGCTGATACACCTGCATGGCTTTCTGGTACTTGTCGCCCAAGGGCAGGAAGTCGGAAATGTCCTCCTTGTAGGTTTGTCCTACGAGCAGAATCATCAGCGCCAAGGTGAAGACCATGAGCAATGCGTGGCGCACCCTGCGGTGCGTTGCCATGTAGTCGTAGATGCGAAGTATCTGTGAAGAAATTCTCATGACTATAACTCCTAACTCTTAACTCCTAACTCTTAACTCTTAACTCTTAACTCCTAATTCTCAGCTTGTTGTCGATGGGGTTTGAATAGATGCCGATGAACAGTTCGCGCAGTCGGTCGAGGTCGCAAGTGTCGTAGCGGTCGAGCCGCTGCATGTGTCTGACAAAAGCGTTGTACTGCTGCTCGGTGTACATGCCGCTGTATTTGGTGTTGCCGTAGAGCAGGTCATGGGCGATGTAGTTGTTGGGGTAGAGGCGATAGGCCGTATTGATGCGGTCGTCGATGAGCCGCGCCACCGACTTGTGGTATTCGTTGTTGGTTTGGCTCTCGAAGGCCGAAAGTTCCGCCACCGAGATGGGTGGGCACAACTCGAAGTGTACGCGCCCCTTGTATTGCAGGATGCCGGTGAGGATGCTGTTGAGGTCTTCGCCGGGCTTCTTGGTGTAACGCGTGTATTGCGACTCGTAGAGCTCAAGGGCTTTCAACACGTCGCATGACTCCCACTCGTAGCTTACCGACACTGGCACGATGTGGAGCGAAGCCAGGGCCTTGATTTTGTCGCGTGGTTCGCTCAGACAGAACATTTTGATGATGCCCTGGTCGGTCATGTCGATGCCATTCTTGGTTCGTCCGTTGCGCTGGGCAATCCATACGGACTGTTTTTTCTGGAGAATGGTGTAGCGGATGTACTCCGAGAGATGGAGCGAGCTCTTGTAGAAGTCTTTCAGATTGCCTCCCGGCCGCTCTACGCGGAACATCTTGTTGGCCTTGCCCACATCAATGACCACAGGGTGGGTCATCAGGTTGGCGCCAAAGGTTATTTCTGTGGTGTCGAACCCGTTGAGGACAAAGGAATACTGCAGCAGGCTGGAGTCGAGCATGATGTCGCGGTGGTTGCTGACGAACAGGTAGTTGCGTTTGGGGTCCAGCCGCTCGATGCCCGTGCAGGTGAACTCGCTGATGCTGCGGCGGATGATCTGCTCGTTCACTTGGCGCATGGTGTCGTGCTGAAAGTCGTGCGTGTTTTGGAACGATTTCACTCGTTGGCGCACCTCCTCGATGGGCGTGTCGGGATAGACAAACGAGGCCAGCAGCGGAAACACCTCGCTGTGGGCTATGCGTTGCATGGCGGCAGGAATCTCTTCCTGGTAGTAAGGACGTATGTCGTCGAATTGTGGGTTCTTTTCCATCATTTCTTAATTGATTTCATTCTCTTATCCATTTTAGGAAAGCCTCCTTCCATTGGCGGCACTCGGGGGAGCCCCGCGTGGGGTCGGCACCGAAGCCGTGACCGCCTGTGGAGTATTGCAGATAGTGGTGGCGTATGCCTCGGGCGGTGAGGGCCGAGTCGAGCATCACGGCATTGTGATAGTCCACCACGGGGTCGTCCTTGCAGTTGACCAAAAACACCGGAGGACAGTCGGGCCCCACATGGCGCTCCACCGACAGCGAGTCTCTCAGGCTTGGGTCGTTCATTCGGTTTTCGCCCAGCAACGCCCGACGTGAGCGCTTGTGAGCGTAAGGGCCATCCATGGTCACCACGGGGTAGATGGCCGCCACGTCATGTGGGCGCTCGGCGGCTGGCAACAGTTCGGCAGCCATCATGGCCAGGTGACCACCGGCCGAAAAGCCCATCACGGTAATGGCTGTTGTGTCGATGTGGAGTTCGTCGGCATGGCTCTTGAGATAGCGCAGCGTTTGGCGCAGGTCGTCGAGGGCGTCGGGGTGGCGGTTGCCGCGCAGCAGATAGCGGTATCTGAAGAGGAAAGCCGGCACATAGGCTGTGCGGTAGCGCAGAACGAAGGCCGCAATACCCTCCGACTGTAACCACTGGGCAACCATGTGGCCTTCGTGCTTCATGTCGTGCCAAAAGTAACTGCCTCCGGGGCACACCACAACGGCTCTCGAGGCCGCTCCTCCAACCAGATAGGGCGTGAGTTCCACGCGATGGCGGCAATCCGTTCCCTGCCAGATGTTGACAGGACGCTGCGCTGCCATTGTGCCCACGGACAGCCATGTGCAGAGCAGAAGGGCAATGGCAATCGACCATCGACCATCGACCATAGACCATCGACGATTGGCCTTTGTTGTCGTTCTTTTTTTCGTTGTCGTTGTCATTGTTGTTGTCTTTTATCCTTTGCCATTGTTTATTTTCCGGATGATGTGGTTGGTGCCCAGAATGGCCTCGCAGGTGTTGATGGCGGTCAGCGGCACACCGCAAAAGCCGTGGAGGTTGTTGTTCTGACCGGTGAGCAGCAGGTTTTTGATTTTTGTCACCACGGGCACTTGCGAGAGGGCAATGTTGTCCACGTCCTTGCTGAAGCCGCAGATGGTGCCCTCCTTGGCGCCGAAAAAGTCGCGGATGGTGAGGGGCGAAGCCGTGTTCACGCCCTCAATGCAGCGCATGAATCCTGGATGGAGCATTTCTTCCACTATCTTCAGGATGACTTCCGCCTTCTGCTGCTTCCACATTTCGTATTCTTTCCCACGATGGCCCACACGTGTGTCTGCCCAGCGTTCCACCTCGCTGAACTGCATGGGTGCGGTGATGATGGCCTTGTTGGCCCAGGGGCCTTGGTCCACCTCGGGCGGAGTCATGAAGAGAAACCCCAAGGGAAACGTGCGGGGCGCGTCGAAACTCCATATCTCGTCGTAACGCGACATGTAGTACTCCGTATGGTTGATGTAGGGGAAGGTGCCGGGCTTGAGTTTGACGAACAGCGAGAAGGCCGAGTGGGCGTTGGGGATGCTGTTGAGCCTGTTGGTGTAGGCCTTGGGCAGCGCGTCGGTGGGCATGAGCCCGAACAGGCTGCAGGGGTGGATGTCGGAGATGTAGCAGTCGGCACAGAACCTTTCGCCGCCCTCCGTCCGCAGATACTCCACCCGCCGGTTTTGCACTTCCACCCATTCCACGGCATGGCGTGTGTATATACGGCCTCCATGCTGTTCCACCACGTCGGCCAACAGGTGGGCCATGTGGGCGCTCCCCCCTTCGAAGCGGCTTGGGCCGTCGATGTAGAGCACGTTGACGATGGCGTGGACGAAGGCTGGTGTCCGCCCGCGCCGTCCGCCATAGAGCGGGCTGAGGTAAGCCAGGATGTTGGCCAGCCGCCCGTCGTCGATATACTTGCCGATGAATCGGTCGGCGGAAAGCATGAAGTCCTCAGAGTGGGCAAAAAGCGTCGCGCCACCCGTTGAAGGGCGCAGGTTGAACAAGTCTATCTGTTCCACCATCTCATAGAGCGCGGCGACATAGCGTTGCAGCTGTTCGCGCTGATGTGGAAAATACGCGGCCAACGAGTCCACGAAACCGTCGCGCCCCTTGGCAATGCGGTAGGTGGCATGGTCTTCGGCAAAGAAGATGCTGTCGGTGCAGTCGTCGTCAACGTCGCGCAGCCTAATCTTGTCGGCAATGCCCAGGTATTCGCAGATGCGGCGTATGCTGCCCCCTGGTTGCATGCCGCCCACGACGTGCATGCCCGTGTCGAACGAAACGCCGAAACGGTTGAAATTCTGCAGGCCTCCCCCAATGGTGGCGTTCTTCTCGAGAACCGTCACCCGGAAGCCCTCCTTAGCCAGCAGGGCTGCCGTGAACAGTCCGCCCAGACCAGCGCCTATGATGACCACATCTTTCATTATTTGTTCTTCATTATTTGTTCATAGATGGTTTTGGCCGTCAGCAACTCGCTGCATGTTACGATGGTGCCCACCATCACCCCCAGCATGCCATGTGAATTGATGTTCTGCCCCGTGAGCAGCACGTTGGGAACCCTGGTGCGGTGGGAGATGCGCCCGGCAGCCCCCAGGGCCACATCTTTGGCGACGCCGTACATTGAGCCACGAGCCGTGCCCGTGTAGTCGAGGTAGGTCAGTGGGGTGGAGGTGTAGTAGTTTTCAATGTCGTTTCTGATGCAGGGGAAGTGCTGCTCCAGAGCGTCAATCAACCGTTCGGCCTTGAGCCGCTTGAAAGCCTCGTAGTCGGTTCCACGGTGCCCCACACGTGTTCCTTCCCATCGCTCCACATCTTCCATGTGCATGTACGAAAGCACCACTCCCGTGCTGGCATAAAGCCCCTCGTCAGCTCCCTTGGAAAGAGCCCCCTCAGGGCAAAAGTGCATATAGAGGAACCCCTTGGGCCATGAAGTCTCGTCGTAGTCTTCGCATCCCCAAGGAGTGTCGCCCGCGTAGGCATAGAAGTTGTTGTTGATGTAGCGTACGCGGTTCGGCTTGAACTTCAGATACACCGAAAAGCCGCCAATGCTCTGCGGCATGTTGTTGACTCGCTGGCGGAAGGCAGGCCTTATGAGGTGCGTTTCGCTGAGCAGTTCCAGCGTTCTCACGGGGTGGGCGTCGCTGATGACGATGTCGGCCTGCAGTAGTTGCTCGCCGTTGACCTCCACCCCCGTGGCGTGGGTGTCGTCGCAGACAATGCGCGTAGCCTTGCATCCAGTATAGACGCGCCCCCCGTAGCGTTCGATGGTTTGGCGCATGGAGAGTGCCATGCGGTCGCTGCCGCCCACAATGCGGAAGGCACTCTGGTTGTAGAAGTCCATGATGAAAGCGTGGGTGGAGAACGGAGTCTTGTCGCGCCTGGCGGCGTAGAGGGGCAGATTGCCCACCAGCACTTTGGCCAGCAGCGGGTCGTCCACGATTGTCTCGATGACCTCGTTGACGGTTCGCAGCTGAAACTCGGTGTCCATCATGGAGTCCGTTTCAGCATATTTCAGCGAGTGGAGCGACGATGCGTTGGCCACGCGCTCAACAAGGTCGAAGTAACGCTCCAGATTGTCGCGCTGGCGGGGAAAATAGCCGACCATCTGTTCGATGAAGGCTTCTCGTCCGTTGGCAAAACGAAACTGCTGCCCCTGCAGACTCACCACGTCGTAGCCGTTGGGGTCGAGTTGCATGAGTTGCACATCGTCCGCCATTTCCAGATAGTTCATCAGCCTGTGGAGCGTCTGCCCCTTGGCAGCGCTGCCAATGAAGTGCATGCCCGTTTCGAAGCGGGCGCCCTTGCGCGAGAAGCACTGCAAGCATCCGCCTATTTGGGCAGCCTGCTCCAGAACGGTCACATCGTAACCGTTCTTTGCCAGAATGACTCCACACGAGAGCCCTCCCAGTCCGCTGCCTATGATGACTACCTTTTTCATCTTTTTTCAAATCGGTTGGCCATTGCCTCATATTTGTTGATGTATAGTTTTCGCATGTAGGAAGCCTGCTCGCGTGTGCCGCCGATGTTTGCCAGACGCTGCTGGGGTATGGGCTCGCCCACCTCTATATAGATGGGGCCGCGGTTGAGGCTGTGTTTGCCTTTCGGGAGCACCTTCCCCGGTCCGTAGAGGCACATGGGAAGAACGTCGAGATTCAGTTGCTGCGCCAGGTAGAAGGCGCCCTGGTGGAACCGCCCTATCCTGCATGTCTTCGAGCGTGTGCCCTCCGGAAAGACGGCTATGCTGCATCCCTGCTCGGCCAACTGGCGCAGACGGGGCATCATTTCCTCCATGCCGTTGGCCACGGGACAATAACCGGCGTTGCGGATGACAAGGCCGTAGAAGGGATTGCGCCACACCCAGTCGTTGGTGAGGAAAACGATGTTGGGCGTGAAAATGAGCATGCACATCAGGTCCAGGTGCGACTGGTGGTTGCAAACCACCACGTGGGGCTTGTCGAAACAGTTGGCCGAAGCCACCTTGTAGCTGAAGCGCGTGCCGGGTATGCCATGGCCCAGCATCACGAAGCGGGCGAAGCGATGGATGACCCTGCGCATGTTGCGCCTCACGTCCTCTTTCATTCGCTCGCTCTCCTTTTTCCTTCCCCTCTTCTCTTCGCGGCGGATGCGCCATTGGGCTATCTTGAGATAAACCCAAACGGAGGGAGTGATGATGCCCATCATGATGAGAATGAACATCAGCAGCGTGTAGAGCGTCCGCACACATTTCTCCAGCCAGCGCAGCAGACGCAGGGGCAGACCGTAGATGACGGCCAGCAGGCAAAGCACCGTGTTGAGCACACTGATGCGGGCGAAGTCTCTGACGGGTCGGAAATGGCTGACACGCTCCTCGCGCGGTGGATAATAGACGTCGATGGGTACCGACACCAGCTCCACACCGTGCCATGAGGCAAACACCAGCAATTCGAGCTCGGCCTCGTAGCGCGAGGTGAGCAACCGCCAACCGGGCAATCTCTTCAGCGGATAGAGCCGGCAGCCCGTCTGCGTGTCGGGCAGTCGGCGGCCTGTCTGCACCCAAAACCAGAAATTGGAGAATTTGTTGGCAAAGTTGCTGCCCCCCGACCTGTCAACGCCATCCAACCGTCGGCTGCCCACGATGAGCGCTTTCGGGTGCTCCTGGTTGGCGCGCAGCAGATCGGAAATGCTTGCCGCGTAGTGCTGGCCATCGCCGTCCAGGGTGATGGCGAAGGAAAAACCCATGGCGAGCGCTTTCTTGAATCCTTGCTTGAGTGCGTAGCCCTTGCCTATGTTCTCCCGATATTCCACCAGCGAAATGCCGCCAATGCCGTGCAGAATGGCCGATGTGTCGTCGGTGCTGCCGTCGTTTACCACGATGACGTCCTTGCAATAGGCTTGCACTTCGCGCACCACACGGCCGATGGTTCCACCATTGTTGTATGTCGGAATCAGTACGCAGATGCCTCTCTCGCAGAGCGTTTTTTTGATGTCGTCGGTCGAAGTGTTCATATATGCACTATTCAAGGTTTAACTGTCAATCCTTTTTTTTCAGTGTGAAGGAAATCTTGGCCATGGGCTTTCCGTCTCCCTCCACGGTCAACTGGGCTTTTACGGTTTGGTCTGACTCGTCGTGGGCCATTTTCCCGATTGTAAAAGTCACCAAGGGTGTTTCTACAGGCGAGATGACAGCCAAAAACTTCACGTTCTTCACCGATTGAATCTCGTAGCACCCGTGCAGTTCCTCCTCCAACAGCTCTTTCGCCATCTGCAAGATGCACACGCCCGGCGTAACGGGCTCGCCTGGGAAATGCGCCCTGAAGATGGCATGCTCAGCATTGAGCACAATGTCGAAGCGCACGGCCTTGCCGTCGGTGGTTCTTTGTCTGATGGTGTATAGACTGTCTCGCAATATCATTGTTTCACTTTAATGGTCATAATCATCAATTGTCAATTTTCCAATGGCGTCAGTTTGAAACTGATGTGGTGTTTCTGGTCTGTATAATCGTAGCAGCCTTGTTGTAGCTGATGAATCAGATGGCTTAAGTCTTTGCGCAGCACCCTCCTTACATACCAACGGCCCCGCATCTTCATCAGGTTGTGCAGTTTCACCTTGTCGCTTTTCAGAGAGTAGGTGAAATCCATTGCAGAGATGCCAAACTCGTTGAAGATGGAGCCCTTCAGCGATTCGCCCTCGCGCATCAGGATGCAAATGCCGCTCACATAGCCCCGAGGCATTTCTACGAAGACGCGATAACGCGCCTTCTCGCCTTCCGCCGTGGGCAGCGCCTGCTGAGCGCAGAGACTCTGGCACCACAGCAAACACACCAACAGACAAACGAGGCCCCCACCAAACCTCCCCCCGTAGGGGAGGCTTCCTGTGCGTTGGGACTTCCCCCCCCGGGGGGATGAGAGGGGGGCTCTACTTGTTGATGGCAAATATGCTGGCATTGATGGGAATGTTGGTCTTAGCGTTGATGAGTTCGATGATTGTGCGGTCGCCATTCTTTTCAGTCATTTCCACTCGTCCGACCATCTGTTTCTCACGGTCGAAATAGAGCGTGATCTTCTGGAACATGGCTTTCAGGTCTTTTCGCCGTGGCAGCAGTGTTGCCACCCATTGCCCCTTAGCCGCAGAAAAACTGGCCTTGAAGTCACGAGAGTCGGTCAGACTGCCAGCCGTGACGCTGCCCATCATCAGGCGGGCAATCTCTTTGAACACTTTGTTCCTGCCAGTGTCCATCACGTCGTTGCGGTGGTTGTTCTTTAGCATTACCTTCTGCCCGTTGATAACGAACGTGTAGGTATAGGGTGCAGTGTACTCCCATCGCAGCCGATCGCTTTGCTGGTAGTACATTCTGCCCTTCGCAACCATTTTGTCGTTGAGCATTTTCAAGTGCTTGGTCTGCACAAAGTCACATTGCATGGACTTTATCTTGGCTGCAGCTTGGCTGATTTGCTTTTTCACCTGGCCCTCATCCACCTGTTGGGCCATGAGCGGCAGAGCCAAAAGGCAGAACAGCCAGAAAATGATATTTCTCTTCATTGCATTTTGATTATTTTGAACTCCTAACTCCTAACTCTTAACTCTTAACTCTTAACTCCTAACTCTTCACCCCCACCAGGCAACATCCGGCCATGATGAGGAAAACGCCCAGCCATTGAGTGGGAGCCACCCTCTCGTGGAAAAAGACGATGGCAGCCAGCATACCGAAAACATAGCTGAGACTCACCATGGGGTAGGCCACACTCAGCGGAAAGTTTTTCACTATGTACATCCACAGCAGCGAACCCGCGCCAAAGCAGATGCCGCAGGCGGCAAACTGCCAGTTGAGCAGCAGGCTCACCCAAAACTCTTTCGACCATCCGAAAGCAGCCATGCGGGCAAGGGCAAACTTCAGAAACACCTGTCCTCCGGCGAGCAACAGACTCTGAACGATGGCGTAAGGAATGATTTTCCACATGCTCTTATTCTTCGTTTTCGTTATTGTTGTCGTTGTCAATGGCCAATACCATTGCCACCGAGCGGATGCCAGGGCCTCTCCTCAAAAAGCCTTCTTCAAGTCTTCCGTCTTGAATGTGGCATTGCAGCCGCTCCACAAAACTGGCAAAGAGGGGCGTCATTTCGTCGTGGCAGCCCACCAGCACATTGTTGCATTTGCCCGAGCGCAGCAGCCTGCGGGCGTCGCGCAGCGCCCATTCTAGCGATTCGGCTCCTTGGGTGTAGGTGACATTGTAACCGTGACAGCCGGTGCGAATGGCAATGTTGCAGCCGAGCGTGTTGTGAGTGCTCTGCATGAATAGGGTGGGGCTGAGCGTGGCAGTTTCCCCCTCGCTTTCGAGCTGCTCCAACAGGCGTTCGCTATTTTCCAGACATCCCTGTGAGGTGGCGGTCACGATGGCGTCGGGTGTCTCTATGCCTGCTTGGCTGAGAGCTTTCAGCGATGCGAGCAACGAACTCTTGAGCAGTTTGCCCATACGCCGCGACTCCATGGGACTGACGTAGTTGCGGATTTCTTTCAGTTCCTCTTCGTCGTTGATTTCTACACGGCTCAGAACTTTGAGCCTTCCAAAAGCCCCGTGTTTGAGGGGATTTAAAATCCCCGACTCATGAGATGCGGATTTCAAATCCGCATCAACGGAGAGAGACCCCCTCCAACTCCCCTTGGGGGGAGAGACTTGCCGCGGATTGGGACTTCCCCCCCAGGGGGGATAAGAGGGGGGCTTGGATGAGAGGGGGGCTTGGGGGGCTCGCAGCACGAGTGCCGAGTCGTTGCCTCCGAAACCGAAGGCGTTGCAGAGTACGGCGTCCAGATGGGCCTCCCTCACACCAAGCGATGGCTTGACGCCTTCGTCCATGGGGTGCTTCCAGCCCAAGTTGGCGGGGATGAATCCGTTTTGAATGGCCAGCAGGCTGATGACGGTCTCTATGCTGCCCGACGCGCTGGTGGTGTGCCCTGTGAAGGGCTTGGTGCTTGAAACAGGCGGCACATCGCTGCCGAAAACCCGGCGGAGCGCCACACTTTCGCTTCGGTCATTGTCGGGGGTGCCTGTGCCGTGGGCATTGACATACTGTATGTCGGCTGGTTGCAGTCCTGCCATGGCGATGGCTTGGGTCATGGCCAGATAGGGGCCTTCGCCCTCGGGTGAAGTGGCTGTCTGGTGGAACGCGTCGCAGGCATTGCTCCATCCGGCCAACTCGGCGTGGATGGGGGCGCTTCGTTTGCGCGCGCTGGCCTCCGACTCGAGTACCACATAGGCCGCCCCCTCGCCCAAATTGAGTCCTGCTCGGTCGCGGTCGAAAGGACGGCAACGCTCGCGGTCGATAATCATGAGCGAGTTGAACCCGTTGAGATGGAATCGGGTGAGGGCCTCGGCACCTCCGGCGACTACGATGTCGGCTTCGCCGCTGCGTATCATCTCGGCTCCTGCAATGATGGCGTTGGCAGCCGACGAACAGGCAGTGGAGATTGTGGTGTATTCGTCGAATACGCCGAAGTGATTGGCCATCTGCCGGGTAGAACTGCCTGGGTCGTGGTTGTTGAGCCACGGCAAGCAAGCGTCGCTTTCCTTCAGACTGGCAAAGAGGTTTTCGGTAACGTCCATTCCGCCAACGGTTGTGCCCGAAACGAGCACCGTCCTGTAGCCTTGAGCTTTGAGCTCTGAGCTCTGAACCATGAGTTTCGAGTCTTCCAGAGCTTGTTTTATGGCGAGCATGCCCATGAGCGACGTGCGGCTCAGTTCCCGGTCAGCGGAATCCAACGCTCGCTGGCCGATGGGAAGAGCAATGGACAGCTGCGCTTTCATCTCGTCGTTCGACAGCTTCACTTCGCCAACGGGCAGCTCCTTGCGGACGGAGTGCAGGTGGCACATGGTGCCGACACCGCTTTCACCCTTCAGAAGCGCGTGTAGGACAGACTGCTTGTCGGTGCCTATGGCACAGACAATGCCTTCTCCGGTTATGACGATTTTTTCCATTGGCGATAGTCTATTGACATTCGGCAACTGGCGTTGTGGTTATCGTTATTTCTTTCGGTTTTTGCTTACGTAGTCAGCAATGGTGTTGACGCTCTTGAAAATGGCTTTTCCCTCAGCGGGATTGCCCAGTTTGATGCCATAGCTTTTTTCCAGAAGCACAATCAGTTCGAGTGCGTCGATGGAGTCAAGCCCCAGTCCTTCTCCGAAGAGGGCGTCGTCGTTGTCGATGTCGTCGGGAGTCATTTCCTCCAGGTTGAGAGCCTCGATGATTTGCTCTTTTAGTTGTTTTGTCAATTCTTCCATAGGTTTATATGAAAATTGTTTTACGATTCTTCTTTTTTTGATTCGATTATTTCCAGTTGGGCCTCGAAATGGTTCTCATCTTCGCAGTCAATCCATCCAGTCAGCAGTCTTCGGGTGTTGGTGTCCTGCATGGCAGCCCGTTGTATTTGCCGCATGAGCAGACTGTCTTTTTTGGGCAGAATGCAGAATGTGGTTTCTCCCCGGCAATGATGGCGTATGGCTATTTCGGCAGTTACGATGTTTGGGAGCGTATAGACGAACAGCGAAGGACTGGGAAAATAGTTGTCCTTGTCTCGGATGGTTTCATAGTACGCTCTGTCAGTGACAACAGACGAGGAATGGTTGAAGAGAATGATTGAAACCTCCTCCGAAGCCCCCTCCGACTCCCCCTGGGGGGAGAGACTTGCCCCCACCAAACCTCCCCCCGTAGGGGAGGCTTCCTTCGCGTTGGGGCTTCCCTCGCCCCCTTTAGGGGGGACAGGGGGGCTGGATGAGAAGGGGGGCTGGGATGAGAGGGGGACACCAACAAGGAGCTCGGCGGCCACAAAGCCCAGTCGGCTCAGCATATCCATCTTGTAGAACTTGGGATAGTCGCCGATGTATCGCTTGTAGGCGTCGGTCAGCATGTCCTTTCCTCTGCCGCTGACTTCCACGTTTTTTCCGTTGAGCGTTATTCCTTCGGGTGTCACGACAATTGAGGCCCCTAAGGCCCCCTCCGACTCCCCCTGGGGGGAGAGACTTGCCCCCACCAAACCTCCCCCCGTAGGGGAGGCTTCCTTCGCGTTGGAGCTTCCCTCGCCCCCTTTAGGGGGGACAGGGGGGCTGGATGAGAGGGGGGCCTGGTGCTCTCCTCCAACCCAGAGTGCGGCATTGCAGCCTCCAAAGCCGGATATCATTTTCAGGAAGTTCTTTTTCTCGGTGTGCAGATGTGATGCGCTCAAATGGATATTGCCCGATACACCTCGTTCTTCAAAGCCGCGCGTTCCCAAGATGATTCCGTCGTCGAGGGCTCGCATGGAGATGACCGTTTCGAGTATGCCTGCTGCGCCGAGTGTATGGCCGAAGTATCCTTTCAGGGCGTTCACGGGAAGAGGGTGGTTGGTTCCCAGCGCGCGCTCAATGGCCACCGACTCCATTTGGTCGTTGAACAGGGTGGCAGTGCCGTGGGCGTTGATGAAGGCCAAATCGTCGGCACTGTTTCCCTGCATCGCTGCGCGCAAGGAGAGGTAGGCGCCGTCGGCTTGTTTTGTTGGTGTACTGATGTGGTAGGCATCGTTGCGTATGGCTCCGCTCCCCACGCTCCACTTGCCGCTTTGGGTGGTCGAAAGCACCATTGTGGCGGCAGCTTCGCCGAGATTCATGCCGATACGTTCCATGTCGAAAGGCCTGCATTCGTTCTCGGCAAGGGCTCTGAGCGATTGGAATCCCGACAGAATGAAGGGGTTGAGTGTGTCGGCTCCGCTGACGATGGCAAAATCGTAAGCATGGGTTTCAAGCAGCCGCTTGGCCAGAATGATGGCTGACAGCCCAGAGATGCAGGCGTTGCAAACCACCAATGGCTGGGTGGCGATGCCCAGATGCTGACAGATGCGGAGCGCGCTGTCCGAGGGAGAGGCTCCCGAGGGAGAACTCTCTATGTCGGCTTTTGTTGTGCTCAATACGAACAGAACTTTTGGGCTCGACGGGTTGATGTTCGTCTTGCTCAGTGCTTCTTTGGCAGAAGTCGCCACCATGCTCTCAAATCGCGATAGTCCGCCGATGAGCATTTGGCGGCTTTGCTCTTCGCTGAACATCGAGGCGGTGAAGGGCGCAGGCAGGTAAGGATGGTTCGCATAATGGCAGAGAGCAGAACGACCCGCCATGACGGCCTGATAGTTCTGTTCGGTGGTGGCGCCCAAGGGCGACAATATGTTGTCTGCTATATTGAAAACCATAATTGACAATTTGCATTTTGACATTTGACAAGCTGAACACCCTCGGCGCAGCAAGCCAATGCCCTAACTCCTAACTCCTAACTCCTAACTCCAATCTCCTTCACTCCTCCACTCCCCAGTGCCTTTTCCAATGCAGGTAGAACTCTGGGTTTTCCCAAACCAGTTGGTAGTTGGTGTCCATGAACACCTGGACGGAGTGGCCGGTGGCAATGATGCTTTCGTCGTCGGGGTCGTGAATCTCGTAGTCGAACTCTATCTTGGCTGCCTCGGTGGGGCAGTAGATGATGTCTATTCTGGGGTGCATGCCGTAGCGGATGGGCTTCTTGTAGTGGAAGGTCAGTTCCACCAGCGGTGCGAAATAGCCATGGTTGAAGAAACTCATGTACTCAAGTCCGTATTTGGCGCCAAAGCATTCGCGGGCGTCCTCGAAGTAGAGCGGATAGGACCCGTGCCACACCACATTCATCGAATCGACTTCGCTGAATCGTATTTCCAGTATTTTTGATGCTTTCAGTTGCATGGTTCATCTTTTATTAAGGCCCCCTCCGACTCCCCCTGGGGGGAGAGAAAAGCCCCCTCCGACTCCCCCTGGGGGGAGAGACTTTCAGCAAGTTGGGACTTCCCCCCCAGGGGGGATGAGAGGGGGGCCTGAGATGAGAGGGGGGCTTGGGGGCTTTTTACTGCAATTTTCATTTCAGCTGTTACCAGAGTTTGTGTGTCGCAGCCTACGGTGGCATGGACAAGCGTCATTCCGAACACTTCCTCCACCACGTCGATGGTGGTCTGGATGGTTTCTCCTACGGCGGGGAGCGCCTTGATCTCCATATTCCTGATGGCGCCGATGAATCCTATTTGTATGCCTTTTTTGAGAATGTACTTGTTGACATATCCGATGCGGGCCGCGCAGGTCTGGGCGATGTTCTCTATCAGCCCCGACGGGCTCATGTGTCCATTCTCCACAAACATGTTGCCGTTGCCGATGGTTGTTTCGGTGACGGTTCGCGCACGGTCGAAGTGGGTCATACTGCCCACCATGACGAAGGGCTCTTGCTGGGGCAGCAGTTCGTGTATGTCTATGGTGCGCAGATAGGCTTCAGTTGGTGCCCCCACCAAACCTCCCCCCGTAGGGGAGGCTTCCTGTGCGTTGGGGTCTATTCCCGAGCAAGCTCGCCTACCCGTAGCCTTTCCCCCTGCGGGGGGGATAAGAGGGGGGCTTGGCTTCCAGAAATCGTAGTAGTTGTACCATTGGGTGGGGTGGAGCCTGACGACTCGTTCCAGTTCGTCTGCATAGCTCCGCGCCAGCTGCCGAATCTGTTCGCGCCTGGGCGCCTGGTTGTCGTAGTGGAGTGGTGCGACGTATATCTTGTAGCTTTTGGCCGATGTCTTCATCACGTTGACGGCCAGCACCTGCCGGGCTCTCATGGTGGCCACGCTGAAGGGACCCATGGGGAAGTGGGCTTTGCGGCCCAGAAACTCCATCTCCACAAACTTCTGCGAGCCCCATATCCTGTCGGCGGGCATGCTGACGGTCTCGCCGTCTTGCAGGGCGCGGTTGATGTCGAACAAGTGGCTCATGTCGCTCTTCACGGCTATCATGCGGATGTTCTTGTCGGCAAACATTCGGTTGCGGTTGTCCATCACCGAGGCCTTCTCGCCCGAAAACACCAGCGCGTTGAAGGGTTTGTCCTCGGCTTTCAGCGTGTAGCCGGCTATCTCGTAGTTGCCCACGTGCGAGCTGAGCTGCACGAAACTGTCGCGTTGCTTGGCCAGCTTCTGGAAGTGGTCGTAGCCTTCGATGTCGATGTTGAACCGCTTGCCTGCATACATGGCAAATTTATCGACGACGGCCTGCCCGAACATGCAGTGGTTGATGTAGGTCTTCCATGCCGCCTTCAGCGGCGTGTACCCCAAGCGCTCCCTGAAATAGTGGTAGATGGCGCGTCGGCCCTCGGCCCGTATGCACAGGCAGACGGGCACCACAAATGCCGAAGCGAAGGCGTAAATCAGCCTTACGTCCGTCAGCCGGAGCAGGCGGATGAGCCACAAGTGCATCTTGCCGCCGCCCCATGTCGTGCCAGCCCACTGCTTCTCTGCCATCGGCTAAGCGTTCACTTTTCTCTCGATGTAGTCGCAGAACTGGCGCAATGTCTTCACGTCGGCCATTTCTTCGGGCTTGATCTTGAATCCGAAATTCTTTTCTACAATCACCACGATGTCAACAAAGTCGAGGCTGTCTATGCCCATGTCGTCTTTCAGGGTGGCCTCGTCGGCAATCTTCTCCTCGTCTATTTCGAGGTCGTCGATGAGGAATGCTCTTACTTTTTCTTCAATTTCTGTTCTTGTCATTGTTTTTGTTGAATATTTTGTTGTTTTGCGTTTCAATCTTTCCTTTTGCACACCATGATTGAGTGTCCTTGGCCCAGGTGGTCATAGATGTGTTCGGTCTGCAAGCCAGCCTGGTTGATGCACTGCTCCATGTCCTCGGTGCAGTACATCTTCGAGTTGCCGTTGGCTATGGCGGCGAAGTAGAGGCTGGTCATGGTGAGGCAGAAGGCCGCTGGCTCGTAGCGCTGTCGGTCCCACAGCGTTTCCATGATGAACAGGCGGGTGTTCTCGTCCATGGCTTCGCGGGCGCGCTTGAGTATGCTCACTATCTCGTCCATGCTGAAGCAGTCCAGGAATTGGCTCATCCAGATGGCGTCAGGTGCCTGCTCGCGGCGGGGGAGTTTGGCCTCGGGGTCGAGCAGGTCGATGGCGTGGCCGCCGATTCGCTCGGCTCCCTTTTGTCCGCGTATGTTCTGTTCCATCATGCCAATCTGGCCGGGCAGGTCGAGCACGGTCACTTCCACGTCGTCGTCGTAGGCGACGCACTGCAGGGCCCATCTGCCCGTGTTGCCGCCCACATCGTAGAGCGAGCGCACATGGTGGTGGCGGAACACGATTTCCAACGCCTCGGGAAACGACGAGTCGCTGTAGAAGTGGTCGAATCCGAACCAGCTCTGCTGCACCTGCTCGGGCAGACACGAAAGCCCCTCATACACCGTTGGCCACGGGCCGAAATGTTTCAGTCCTTCGGGCTTTCCGTTCAACAGCGATTCTTCCAGACAAAACCACCCTTCGTAGTTCACATCGTGGTTGAAGTCAATGTTCACGCGGGTGGCAGGGTCGTTGAGCAGGAACCATCCCGTTTTCGACAGGGTGAAGCGGTCGGTGTCATCATCCACCAAAATGGTGCCGATGCAGAGTGAGGCCTCAGTGAGACATTTCACGGCATAGTCCGACAGTCCCGTCTTTTGGCAGATTTCCTCGCGAGTCATTCCGTTATCAGATTCGCGCAGAAGGTCGAGAATGCCCAGCTTCACCATGAGCCGCGAAGCCTGAAACACCACCGGACCCCAAGCAATGAACTCTGCCAGCCGCTGTGCCTCGCGTGCCGACAGGGTTTCTTTGGTGTATTTCTTTTTCAGTTCGGGTGACAGTTCCATTGACGGTTTACTGTTTATTGTTTACGGTTTACAGTTTAGCCAGTTCTTTTCCCAATTCGGCAAAGCACTTATAGAAACTGTCTTCGAGCGAGAAATCGCGTCCGCCCTTCAGTCTTGTGACGTTCAGTTCGCAGACAATTTCTGCCGTGTCGAGGTTGGTCACGGTGATGGTGCCAAAGAATGTGTGCTTATGGCCGGGCACCAAGCTCATCACACTGAAGAAATAGTCAATCTTGTCCACCACGATGTCGATGGCATAGCGGGCATCTTCTGAATTGTCAATTCTCAGGCGCCTGCTGGCATGGTTGAATGCCTCTGCAAAAGCCATTATTGCCTTCGAGGTGTAACGATCATATTCTTCGGCAGTAAGACTTGTTTCCAGCAGTCCATCCTCTTTGTAGAGTGTCTTGCTGAAGTCAAAACTCACGTTGGCCGAGGCATTGTCTTTCAGAAAGTTCCTAGAGCCGAGTTTAATTTCTATGGGGTTATCGGCATACACAGCCACCATCATCAGTGCTGCAAACAGGGTTAAGGCTATTCTTTTCATTGGTCACAAAATATTAATTATGCATTATGAATTATCTTGTCTTCCTGATAACCAGTGCCGAGTTGGTTCCTCCAAATCCAAACGAATTGCTTAGCACGGTGTTCACTTCGGTCTCTACGGTTTTGCTGGTCAGGTTGAGTTTCTCAGCATACTCGTCGGGATTCTCCAGGTTAATGTTCGGTGCCACGAAGTTGTTCTGCATCATAATGACGCTATAGACAATCTCACTGGCTCCGGCCATCCAGCACTCATGGCCCGTCATCGACTTGGTGGAGCTGATGAGCGCACGCTGCCCATGGAACAGACGGTCGTAGGCAATGGCCTCGTACATGTCGCCCTGACGCGTAGAGGTGGCGTGGGCGTTGATGTAGTCGATGTCGTCGAGCCGGATGCCCGCATCCTGTATGGCTCTAGTCATGGCAATGACGCAACCTTCGTCGCTCGGTTCCGATATGCCGCCGCCGTTGCTCGAGAAACCGTAGCCTGCCACTTCGGCCAGGATGGTGGCTCCGCGCGCCACGGCGTGGTCGTAGTCCTCCAATACCAGTGCTGCCGCACCGCCGCTCGGAATCAGTCCGTCGCGGTCGCGGTCGAAAGGCCGGCTGGCCTTAGTCGGCTCGTCCATCCTTACGGAGAACGCATTCAGAGCGTCGAACGAAGCCATGGCGTAGTAGTTCACCTCCTGTGCTCCACCGCACAGCACCATGTCCTGCAGCCCTTGGCGGATGAGCATGGAGCCGATGCCAATGGCGTGACTGCCGCTAGCACAGGCCGCGCTCAGTGTGAAGTTGATGCCGCGCAGATGGAAAATGGTGCTCAGGTTCATGTTCACCGTCGAGTTCATCGACTGGAAGATGATGCCGTAGCCCAGCATGGCGGTGTCGTGCTTCTCGTCCATAATCTTAGCTGCTTCAATGACGGGTTTTGCCGACGAATCGTTACCGAAAATGCAGCCCACTTCGTTTTGGCGCAAGTACTGGTCGCTCACGCCTGCCTGCTCGAAAGCTTGTCGCGAGGCCATGTAAGCGTATTGCGCCTCTTCCGACATGCCGGCGCGTGTGTGGCGGTCGAGCATCTGCTTGGTAATAATGGGCGTTTCAACAATACCCGTCAATGCCGAGCGGTAGCCATACTGCAACCGCTCGGGCTGCAACCCGATGCCCGATGTCCCGTTGAACAGCGACGTTCTAACTGTTTCTATATCGTTTCCCAGGCACGACCAAATGCCGATGCCCGTTATGACCACTCTTCTCATTTCTCTTTGTTCGTTCGTTTTCTTCTTCTATATGACACAAATCCCAACTCCCAACTCCTAACTCCTAACTCTCCTAATACAGTCCTCCGTTGATGTTGATCACTTCGCCCGTGATGTACGAAGCCTCTTCCGAGGCCAGGAAGGCCACTGCGGCCGCCACCTCTTCGGGCTTGCCGAAGCGCCCCATGGGCACGAGCCTTTTCAGTTCGTCCTGCGGCAGGCTGCTGGTCATGTCGGTCTCGACGAAACCCGGTGCAACGGCATTCACCGTCACGTTGCGCGGAGCCACCTCTTGCGCCAACGCCTTGGTGGCCCCTATCAGTCCCGCCTTGGCCGCACTGTAGTTGGCCTGTCCGGGCATCCCTTTCAGGCCTGACAGCGACGAGATGTTGACGATGCGGCCGCCGCGACGGCGGGGCATCATGTGTTTCAGTAGTCGGCGCGTCAGGTAGAAGAACCCGTTGAGCGTGGTGTCGATGACGCTCTGCCAGTCGTCGTCGCTCATCATGAACATCACGTTGTCGTGCCTCACGCCGGCATTGTTCACCAGCACCGCCACATAGTCATCCGCCGAGTGGGAGTCTTCCCAACCGTCGATGGCCGCATCGACTTCCTGCTTGTTGGAAACGTCGAACCGCAGCAGTTCGGCCCTGCCGCCCTGCTCCTCTATCAGCCTTTGCGTCTGTTCGGCAGCCTCCTTGTTTGCGCGGTAGTTCACAATCACGGGGAGCCCCGTTTGCGCTAAACGCAAACAGACGGCCCTCCCAATGCCTCGCGAACCACCTGTAACCAGTATGTATTTCATTGTTTTTTTGCTTGCAAAAGTAGTCATATTTTTCGAATACCACAATGTTTGCCTGTTAAACTTTCATTCACAGGATGTTTTTTTCTTTTTTCTTTTTGTCGGCAAATTACTTGCGTCTGACATTCTACTATGCACTGTGGTTGGTTTCGGATGTCAGCAACAAGTGCATCTGCCGTTCTGGCCCGTCAACACTTGCCTTTGGGACGTTGTTGGTTAAACAAAATTTCAGAAATGTTAAATCGTCGTAAAAGCATTTTACAAACTGCTGCTCGTCCGTTGATTGATTCTAGCGTGGAAATTGGGCTTTTGGAGTCGAATTTAGAGTCACGAGGTGCCAGAAATTTGTTTTGAATTGCAAAAACTGTCAAGATTTAGTCAAGTTTGAGCGTTTTTCAGCCCTTCGGGCCTCGTTTTTTCTCACGGGGAAAAATAATATCTCCCGACGTTATGAAAATAATGTCGGGAGATAATTTTGCAGCGTCGGACGTGATTGTCGTAAAGTGCTGAAAAACAACATTTAGTGTAATTTGCGAAAACTCGCATATTTGCCCACGAAAAAGTTTAGCTGGCTTTCACGAGCCTTCTCGCGCGTTAAAAACTTCAATTTTTATTTACAATTTCCAGCGTTTGAAAACGTGGTTGTCTATATGGAAAGTATTTGCGTCGCTTTTGTTTCCCACATGCTGGGCCTGGGTGTGATGACGAAGAAAGAACTGGAGGCCCGCAACGTCAAACTCATTGAAGAGATAGCGGAGCGCACCATTGCCATCGAGAAGGGCGTTGAAGACTTGGTCAATGCCCGAAAACTGGCCAATAAAATAGACGATGAACACCCGAAGGCCATTGCCTATCACGACACGGTTGAACCCAAACTCGACAGCATTCGCTACCAGATTGACAAACTGGAGCTGATTGTCGATGACTCGCTCTGGCCTCTGCCCAAGTACCGCGAACTGCTGTTCATCAGGTAATCAAAAGGCCCCTGAGGGGTTACGGTTTACGGTTTACAGTTTAGAGTTTCGATTTACAATTCTTCTGTAAACTGTCAACCGTAAACTGTAAACTATAAACCAGCCCCTACGAGGGGATGACTGGGGGCTAAGTCCAGAATTCCTTTTCGCCCGTGGGCTCCATCCTTCCGCCGCACTTGGGGCATGTCTTTTTGTCCCAGATTCTGATGCGGTCGCTGCCGCAGTGCAGGCACAGGCGCCCCACTTCGCTGTTGAACGACGGGGCCACATCGCCAATGATGCCGCCGACCACCAACTGCTGAATGGTGTGGCAGTCGGGACAGCTAACGGCCGTTATTTGCTGGCGGAAAAGCCCGCGGCCTTCATAGACCTCGGACGTGTAGCCACATGCGCTGCATCGGTATTTCTTCTTCCACGACATGGGGGTAGTGTTTACAGTTTACAGTTTATGGTTTATGGTTTACAGTTTATGGTTTACTGTTTACGTTTACGTTTACGTTGCAAAAATACACAATAATCATTGGCCGCACAAATCTTTTTCGTATTTTTGCAGCGAATAACCAAAACAACCCCATCGACTAGCCAAAAGCAATGATTGCCATCTATACACTCACATCGGAACTTCACGACGCGCAGGCTGTAGGAGCAGCCACGCACGAGTTTCTGGAAAGTCTGCGAACGGACTATACGCTGCTCTCGACCGACTATTCCTCCTTCGGACAGCATGCACTCGACCTTATCTACGTTCGGACGGGAGGCACGGAGGGCATCTTCAAGCGGCTGCTGCCCCAGTTGCACGAGCAGACCCGCCGTCCGTTCTATCTGCTCACGTCGGGCAAAAGCAATTCGCTGGCGGCCTCGATGGAGATTCTGTCCTACCTGCGCCAGCAGGGACTTCGCGGTGAAATCATCCACGGCGATGCCGAGTATATCCGCCGCCGCATAGGGGTGCTCGCCCTTGCGGGCGAAACGCTGACGAAGCTGCGCGGTAGCCGTCTAGGCGTGGTGGGCCTGCCTTCGGACTGGCTCATTGCCAGCAGTGCCGACCGTGCTGCCGTAGGCGACAGACTGGGCATAGAGCTGGTGGACGTTCCGATGGAGGAGGTGACAGCCCCCCTCTTATCTCAGGCCCCCTTCTCATCCCCCCTGGGGGGGAAGTCCCAACTTGCGGAAAGTCTCTCCCCCCAGGGGGAGTCGGAGGGGGCTCTGGAGGGGGCAAAGGCCATCTACCGTGCGCTGCGCATGGTGGTGGATCGCCATCAGCTGCAGGGGTTCACCCTTCGTTGTTTCGACCTGCTTACGGCTGTCCGCAACACCGGCTGCTGGGCGTTGGCGAAACTCAACAGCGAGGGCATCGTGGCCGGTTGCGAAGGTGATGTGCCCGCCTTGCTCTCCATGGCCATTGGGAATGCGCTGACGGGCGTCTCGGGGTTTCAGGCCAATCCGGCCTCCATCGATCCCGTCAAGGGGGAGATGGTTTTCGCCCACTGCACCATACCGCTCAACATGGTGGAAAGCTACGAGCTGGACACCCATTTCGAATCGGGCATCGGCGTGGGCATTCGCGGATACATGAAGCCCGGACCGGTGACCGTCTTCAAGGTGGCGGGCGACTTGAAGCGTTGCTTCGTGGCCGAGGGCGAACTGACAAGAAACCAGGCTGAGCCCAACCTCTGCCGCACACAGCAGGTGGTGCGTTTGGCTGATGCGACGCAGACAAACTATTTCCTCACCGAGCCCATTGGCAATCACCACATCGTTCTGCCGGGCCACCATGCAGATGTGTTGAAGGAGGTATTTTTCATGCAGGACGTAAACTGAATGTGGCTCGGAGCACAAATGGAACTAATCACATAAAACAACAAATAGACGAATCATGAAGAAAATGTTAATGGCCAGCCTCTTGATGCTGGCAACCCTCACGGCAAATGCGACCAACTATGCCGACTATTACCAGAACCTTCCCGTTCAGATGCAGCAGGTGTCGGCTCCTCAGATTCCTGAGCTGACCGTCAGACTGACAGACTTCGGCGCTAAAGGCGACGGCGTGACAGACAATACGGAGGCCTTCAGAAAAGCCATCAGCCAGCTCAGCAAACAGGGCGGTGGACACCTGGTGGTGCCTGCCGGCGTGTGGCTCACGGGACTCATCTCGCTGAAGGACAACATCGACCTGCACTTGGAGCGCAACGCCCTCATCATGGCCACGCCCGACAAGCTGAAGCATCTGAAGACAGACAAACAGACAGGCGAGCGCGACAGCCGCGCCACACCTCTCATCAATGCCAGCAAGCGCAAGAACATCAGCATCACTGGCGAAGGCATCATCGACGGCAATGGCAAGTGGTGGCGGCCCGTGAAACGCGGCAAGGTGAGCGACACGGAGTGGAACCAGTTTCGCAGCATGGGCGGCACGGTGAGCGAGAAAGGCGATTTGTGGTATCCGTTCGGGCTGAAAAACTTCCCCAACATCACGCAGAACATGGAAAAAGAAGAGAATCTGCGTATGCACATGGTGCGCTTCACCGACTGCGAGAATGTGCTGGTGAGCGGTGTTACTCTGCAGAATTCGCCCCGTTTCCATTTCGTACCCCAGCGCTGCCGCAACGTGATCATCGACGGTGTGACGGTGCGCTGTCCGTGGAACGCCCAGAACGGTGACGCCATCGACATTGGTCAGTGCAAGAGCGTGCTGATTGTGAACAACACCATCGACTGCGGCGACGACGGCATCTGCATGAAAGGCGGAGCCGGAGCAAAAGCCGTGGCCGACGGTCCCTGTGAGGACATTCTCATCGAGAACAACATTGTTTTCCATGCCCACGGCGGATTCGTCATCGGCTCAGAGTTCTCGGGCGGCATGAAGAACATCGTGGTGCGCAACAATACCTTCAGCGGCACTGACACCGGGCTGCGATTCAAGAGTGCTGTGGGGCGCGGTGGCACTACCGAGAAAATATTCATCTCCAACATCGTGATGAACGACATCAAGGACGAGGCCATCGTGTTTGAAACCACTTACTTCGACAACCATGTAGGGGCGAAGCAACCCGACGGCAAACCCGTGAAGCAGGAGTTTGTGCCCAACTTCACCGACATACACATCAGCAACGTGGTGTGCCGAGGCGCAAAGACGGGCATCAAGGCCCAGGGTGCCAAGGGCATGATTCACGGCATCGACATCAGCAACACCACCATTTTTTACACGCAAAAAGCCTCGGACATTGGCCCAGACTGCGACATAAAACTCACGAATGTCAATCTGGTGACTTTCGAGAAATAATCAGCCTACTCAGTATCGTTTTGGTCGTTTGCTGTCGGCTTTTAAATAGAAAACAGGGAAAAACAAGAAAAACAGAGAAAAACCGAATCAACATAATTGTTTTTCTCTGTTTTTCTTGTTTTTCCCTGTTTTATTGAATACCCCCATTCCTGTTAAATAGGTATATATCATCCAAGTAAAAGAGCCGAAGGAGGATTTCCCCCAATTGTTTAGGGAAAATCCTCCTTCAGTTTAGGCATAATCCTTTTCGGGGCTACAAAAAACGCTGTATCTTTGCCGATGAAAAAAGGAAGAAACAATAAAGACTTTCATAAAAAATGTATAACCCTTAAAAACCGAAAAGATTATGAAGAAAATGCTGATTGTTGCCATGATGATGACGATAGCCATCTCGGCAAGCGCCATAACAAGAAACGAAGCACGTCTGATGACCGACCGCATGGCTTACGAGCTGCGACTCGACAAGCGTCAGTACAGTGAAGTGTATCACATCAACCTCCACTATGCACCGGGCACTGCCCACAAGACCCATGCCATGGCGCGAGTGCTTTCTCCCCGTCAGTTTGACAAGTACATGGCCATGAAGCGCCACGCACACGTAGCTCCGGTTGCTGTGCGCCACGGGGTGCATGCTCCCAAGGTCCGCCATCATGCCCACAGGGTGGCTCCGGCTCGTCACCATCGCGTTGCCGCCCGCTGGTAAGCGTGACTGGATGGCAAAAAACAATCTGAATGCGCCCTCTAATGGTAAGTAGTAGATTGTTGTTCCATGATTCTGATTATATACCTTCACAGCGTGTGAAGTCAAAACGGGGATGAGCCGTGCGGCTCGTCCCCGTAGTTTGTTTTATGTGGTCAAGAGTCTCTTGACGCTCCACCTTTAACTCAGCAAAGAGTTGTCGCCCGTGTAGAGCTGATAGTATTTGCCGCGCAGGGCGAGCAACTGCTCGTGGTTGCCTTGCTCGATGATTCGGCCGTGGTCCATCACGTTGATGATGTCGCTGTTGCGCACTGTGGAGAGTCGGTGGGCAATGACAAAGGTGGTGCGTCCGTGCATGAGCGAGTCCATGCCGCGCTGCACGAGCGACTCGGTGCGGGTGTCGATGCTGCTGGTAGCCTCGTCGAGAATCAGTACGGGCGGGTTGGCTACAGCGGCACGTGCAATGGCCAGCAGCTGACGCTCGCCCTGGCTCAGGTTCGACCCGTCGCCGGTGAGCATGGTCTGGTAGCCGTTGGCCAGGCGGCGGATGAAGTCGTCGGCCCCCACTAGTTTGGCTGCCTCCACACATTCGCGGTCGGTGGCTTCCAGCCGGCCGTAGCGTATGTTGTCGATGACGGTACCGGTGAACAGGTGGGTCTCTTGCAGCACCATGCCGAGACTGCGGCGCAGGCTGCTTTTCTGAATGTCGGCAATGGGTATTCCGTCGAACAGGATGTGGCCGGCCTGCACGTCGTAGAAGCGGTTGATGAGGTTGATGATGGTGGTCTTTCCTGCTCCCGTTCCGCCCACGAAGGCTATTTTCTGGCCAGGGTTGGTGTTGATGTCGATGTCGAAGAGCACCTGTTTCTCGGGCACGTAGCTGAAGTCAACATCCTTGAAATCGACGTCTCCCTGAATGGGGCGTTTCTCTCCTCTCTCCTCGCTTACCCATTGTCCGTCTTTGGCCGTCCAAGTGCCTTCGTCGCGTTCGGGCTTCTCGTCGAGCAGGTCGAACACGCGTTCGGCTCCCACCGACGCGTTGAGCACACTGTTGATTTGCTGGCTCACGTGGGCGATGGGCTGAGTGAAACTCTTGTTGAGCGTGAGGAACGCCACGATGGTACCCAGCGAGAGGCTGAACGGTTGGAAGGCTTCTGCGGCGAAGAAATGGGCCGTGGCAGGAGCCGATGCCAATGCAATGGTGGCACCCACGACGGCTATGAGCACATAGCCCAGGTTGCCCAGGTTGCCATTGACGGGCATCACGATGTTGGCTATGCGGTTGGCGTTGTACGAGCTGCTGCGCAGCTGTTCGTTGATGGTTTCAAACTGGCGGATGGTTTCTTCTTCGTGGCAGAACACCTTGACCACCTTCTGGCCCGTCATCATTTCCTCGATGAAACCGTTCACCTGGGCCAGGCTCTGCTGCTGCACCTTGAAGAACGAGCGCGAGCGGGCCCCCAACTTGGTGGTGGTGAACACCATGAGGGCGGCCAGCAAGATGCTCACGCACGTGAGCGGCACACTGAGCACCACCATGGAGACGAACGTCACGCAGAGGGTGATGAGCGTGTTGAACACTTGCGGCAGACTGTTGCCCACCATTTGGCGCAGGGTGTCAACGTCGTTGGTGTAGGTGGACATGACGTTTCCGTGCGAGTGGGAGTCGAAATAGCTGATGGGCAGCCGTTGCATGTGTTCGAACATGCTTTTGCGCAGCCTGAGCAGTGTGCCTTGGCTGACAAAAATCATCAGCCTGTTGTAGGTGAACGAGCAGATGACACCGAACAGCAACACCAGCCCCAGCCTGAACAGCGCCTGTGCCAGCGAGGCATACTCGGGGTTGTCGGCCTGAGTGAGCGGCACGATGTAGTCGTCGATGAGGGTGCGGGTGAACAGTGTCGAGGCCAGTGTGGTGACGCTCGAAATGATGATGCACACCATCACGGCCAAATAGGAGAACTTGTAGTTTTTCACCACATATTTGATGAGTCGCCAGAGCACTTCCTTCTTGCGGCCTTCCATTTTCTGGAATCCGGCAGCACCGCGGGGGCCTCCGCCTCGCGGGCCAAAACTGTTTTGCATTTGTCTCATTATCTTGTATTATTGGGGCTTATGGGTCTTATGGGTCTTATGGGACTTATAGGCCCTATTGGACTTATGAGGTCTTATGATTTGTTTTTGGCTTCGTCAAAGTCGCCGCCGTCCTCGGTCTGTATCTTGTAGATTTCCTGATAGAGCGGATTGTTGTGGAGCAGGTTTTCGTGGGTGTCGAAACCTGTCATGCGTCCGTTGTCGAGCACCAGAATGCGGTCGCAATCCTTCACGCTCGAAATGCGCTGTGCAATGATGAGTTTGGTCATGCCTGTGAGCTCGGTCTTGAAAGCCTGGCGTATCTTGGCGTCGGTGGCCGTGTCGCAGGCACTGGTGGAGTCGTCGAGCACCAGAATCTTGGGCTTTTTCAGCAGTGCGCGGGCTATGCACAGACGCTGTTTCTGGCCTCCGCTGACGTTGGTGCCGCCCTGTTCGATGTGGGTTTTGTAGCCATCGGGCATCTGATCGATGAACTCGTCGGCTTGTGCCCAGTGGCAGGCCTGCCGACACTGTTCCAGCGTTGCGTCGGCATTGCCCCATCGCAGGTTGTCGAGAATGGTTCCCGAGAAGAGCATGTTCTGCTGAAGCACCACGCTCACGGCGTTGCGCAGCGTGGTCAGGTCGTAGTCGCGCACGTCGATGCCTCCCACCTTCAGGGTGCCGCGTGTTACGTCGTAGAGGCGGCTGATGAGTGTCACCATCGACGACTTTCCGCTGCCTGTTCCGCCAATCACACCGATGGTTTCGCCCGCGTGGATGCTGAGCGTGATGTCTTTCAGAGCGTAGTCGGGCTCGCTCTGCAGAGAGCTGAGCAGTGCCGTGAGCCGCTGGTCGCTCGGTTGTTGGGCTTTCTCTTGCTCTTGTTTCTCCGAACTGCCGTAGGCAAACCAAACATGGTCCAGTTCGATGCTTCCGTCGGGCACTTTGATGACTGCTGACGGAGGATTCTGTATGTCGGGTTCCTCGTTGATGATTTCGGCCACACGCTGGCCGCTGGCCGCACTCTGGGTGAGCATGACGAAGATCATGCTGAGCATCATGAGCGACTGCAGGATGGCCATGACGTAGGTGAAGAGCGAAGTGAGTTCGCCCGTGGAGAGTGTGCCGCCAACAATGTAGTGGGCGCCAAACCACGAGAGGGCGATGATGCAGCCATAGACCACCATGTTCATGACGGGATGGTTGTAGGCCATGAGTGTTTCGGCACGGGTGAACAGACGGTAGAGCCCCTCGGCTGCGCTGGCGAACTTGCTGTTCTCGTGGTCTTCGCGCACGAAGGCCTTCACCACCCTGATGGCCGAAATGTTCTCCTGTACGCTCTGGTTCAGTTGGTCGTACTGCTTATACACCTGGGTGAACAGCCGCGAAACGTGGCTGATGATGTAGCCCAGCGAGAACGACAGAATGAGCAGCGCCACAATGAAGATGACGCTCAGCCGGGCATCAATCACCAGACACATGATGATGCTCAGCACCAGCCTGAACGGGGCGCGGACGGTGATGCGGAGTATTTGCTGGAAAGCGTTCTGCAGGTTGCTCACATCGGTGGTCATGCGCGTAACCAGTCCGGCAGTGGAGTATTTGTCGATGTCGGAGAACGAGAACCGCTGGATGTTGCGATACATGGCCGACCGCACATTGCGCGCGAATCCTGTAGAGGCATACGAGGCAAAGCGGGCCGAGAGAATGCCGAACGCAAGGCTCAGGAAAGCCATGCCCAGCATGATGGCTCCGTAGAGATAGACGTTCTGAATGTTGCCGGCGGAGATGCCCTTGTCGATGAGCGAGGCCGTGACGTAGGGAATGAGCACATCGAGCACCACTTCGCAGGCTGTGAAGATGGGTGTCAGCAGTGCCGCTTTTTTGTATTCGCCTATTTGCTGGTAAAGGGTTTTAAGCATGTTGGTTTTTGGGAAGGTTTCTGTTCGGAGTGAAATGAAAGCCCACCTCTCTTCTTTTTCCCCAACTGGGGGGAGCTGGAGGGGGCGTTTGGGTTACAAAAGTACAACTTTTTTTGTAACAATATGGCAACAAGCAACGTCTTTTTGACTGACAACGGCATTTTTGTCAGATTATTAACATTAAAAATTGGGAGAAATGAACTATTACTTGATTGAGAATGGCACTCAGGTTGGCCCTTTCCAGGTCAGCGAATTGTATAACCGAGGCATCCGTCCCGACACGCTGGTGTGGTGCGAGGCGTTGGAAAACTGGACTCCCGCATGGAAGGTGCCCGAACTGCATCCGGTGATTGACAGCAGCATCGTGCGCCGTGAACCACCGAAATACGAACCCAACGGCCCCGGCACAGGCGAGCAGACGGCACACGAGGAAAACGCTCAAGGGCAAAGCTCGTCGCTGCATGCCCAGCCTGCCGCTCAGAAAGTGAAGCGCCACAGCCATTATCCGTGGCTGCTCACTGCGCTCATCGTGGCCGTGGTGGGCGGTGTGCTGGTGTTCACCTGTCCGCAGAAGAAAGCCCATCAGGAAATCATCCGCCAGGAGTTCAACACGGCCATGAGCAAAAAGATGGGGGCCAGCAACGGCATCATCGAAACCGGCATCCAGATGGTGAGCAAATATTTCATGGGGGCAGCCGCCGAGAGCGCGCTCGACCAGCTGCTGAAGGTGGACAACTATTTCCTCTGTTCGGTTGGCAGGGTTGATTACGACGGCAAGGACCATGTGGCCAGCATTGGGCTGCTCAACCATGTGTTCACGGTCAACAACGAAGACATCGTGCGGGTGCTCGACCAGGCCGAAACCGCTGCCCGCGAACAGAAAGAGGCCTTCGAGAACAATCAGGACTCGGGACTCAGCATGGTGAAGGACATCATCGACCTCATCAGCCAGTTCTTCTGATGCGCTCCTCCTCCTCCTCATTCCCGTGGACGTGAAAACGCTCCGCACTTTGACAAACCACAGTCAAGTCAAAGTGCGGAGCGTTTTTCGTTGTTGGTTAGAATGGCGCTAAAAATCTAGTTTCTGGCAATTTGCTGGATGTCTTTCAATGTGACGTTCCCGCTGACGTAGATGATGCTCAGGCTGTTTTCTTCCTGTGCCACGAGGGCGAATTCCGACTTTCCCGCTTTGAGCGGATGATGGTAGATGGTGACGTGCTCGCCGTCTTCGTGGGCCTCCATCACCACTTCATACTTGTTTTTCTTGTAGTAATCGGTAAATTGTTTTTTGATGTTGGCAATCATCGAGGGCCGTTCACAATTGAGCACACGCAGCTGGTCGAGCTTCGCCGCCACATCGTCCACCGCATGTTTTCCGGCCTTCACGTTGGGCACCATCTGCAACATGGTTTTCGATATATAGACGGTGGTGATGCCGTTAGTATCGCTGAATCTTTCAAAAATGGCTTCTTGGGCCACGAGCTTGGCTGGCAGCATGAGCATTATCACCAGAATGAGCCGTGCGGCAATGTTTGTATGTTTCATTTTTTTGTCGAGGGATGGTTGTTCTAGGGGGGTGGTTATTCTATGGCTTTGTTGATGCACTGAGAGAATTTCAGAAGGGCACGTTGGGTTTCGGCGGCAGCGTCCTCCGGATTGTCGAAAGTGTCTTCCGACTGTTGGCGGGCAAACTCCTGCTGCTCGTTGCGGTGGGCAGCCAACAGGGTCAATGAGACAATGAGCAGCAAAGATGCCGCCACGCCGGCAATCCATCTGAGCGTGATGTTTCTGGCGTGTTTGCTGTTGGTGCGCTCAACGGTGTTCCAACCGTCAATCATGCGCTCCATGCGTTTCTCCATCTGCTCCAGTTGGGCTTCGGCCTGAACCATTTGCTCGTCGGTGGCTTTTCCGTGGCTGATTTGCTGGAGCAGTAAGTCTAAGTTGTTGTCCATTGTCTTCACGTGTTTTTGAGTTTCTGTTTGATGTTCTTTCTGGCCCTGCTGAGCAGCGACCTGATGTTGACGGCTGTGAGGCCCGTTTGGGTTTCTATTTCCTTGGGCGAGAGTTCTTCCACTGCATGCAAGGTTAGCACACGCCTCTGTTGTTGTGGCAGTTGGCCTATCAGCTTCACCACTTGCTCTGTTTCTTCGCGTTCCTCTATTCTTTTTACCAGATTGCTCTCGTCGGCCACGGCCAGTGTCTCTTCCGTACTGTCGGCCATTGCCAGGCGTCTGCGTCGGCGCTGGTCGCGAAACAGGTTGGTGACGAAGGTTGTCAGGTAGGCCTCGTCGTTCTCGATGTTGCCGAGTGCGTCGCGTTTAGTCCAGAGTTTCAGAAAAGCCTCCTGCACCAGGTCCTCCGCATCTTGCGAATTGCCCGTCAGCCGCCACGCCGTCCAGAACAGGTGGCGCCAATGGGGCATGAACCGTTGTTTGAATGCAGAGGCTTCCATGACAGTCCTTTGTGGAGATTACTGGTTGTCTTTCATTAGTTTTTCCACGTCGCCGGGCTTGATTCTTCCTTTGAACTGCAACAACGAGCAACTGTCGTCGTCAGCACTCAGAATGAGCAGTTCGCGAATGACGTTCTTCTTTTGTCTGAAGAGTATCAGTGCGCTCTCGTCTTTTTCGTTCGAGCGCACAAGCACCTCATAGCCACTTGTCTTCAGGTTCTTGGCCTTTTGTGCGAAACTGTGTTTCACTTCGGCGGTGCAGTCGTCAAGGTCCAGCACCTTCATTGAGCGGATGCAGCGCAGGGCCGTCCGCGCGTCTTCGTCTTCATCGTCTTTGATGAAGGGGCGCATGAGTGCCAACGCCAATTTGCCCAAATGCACGTACTCGGCATTCTTGGCGCCCTTGAATTGGCGAAAGAGGTTGCCCGGCGTCTGCGCCTGAGCCGACGCGCAGGCAACCATAATCATGAGAGAGAGAATAAGCTTTTTCATCGTTTCATCCTTTTTACTTGATGAAATCGCCCATGTCTTTAAGGTCCTCAGGGCGCAGCTGTCCGCAAATCTGCACCAGTGCGCACTCATCTTGTTCGATGCTGATGATGAGCACTTCTTTCAAAACATCTCCGTCGGTCTTCACCAGAATCTGATCTTTCTGGCCTTCCTCGTTGCTGTTCACCATCTGCTCATAGCCTTTCTTCGCTATCTTTTTCACCTTTTTGGCAAACGTGTCGCGCAGATTCTGGTCGTTTTCTATTTGCAACACACGGACCAACTCGATGTTCTGCAGCCTGTCCTTGACTGTTTCCGAGCTTGCCTTGTTGGCAAAAATGCCAATCATTGCCTTCGGAAGGTTCACGAACTGTACGTTGGGCATGTCTCTGAACTCCTTGAAAATGTCGTCAACACTCTGTGCCGAGAGACTTGTTGCGGCTGCCAACATCAGCGCAAGCGTAAATAAGAATTTCTTCATGGGTTTTTCCTTTATAAATAAATGTTCAACAATTCTGTTTCTTTCACCCTTTCCGCGGACGGGTTTCTATTTTTCAGACGCACGGAACGAACAAAATGTTGCGCCGGGCGTCGTTTTATTTTCTTGTTTTTCAAGTTTCGATAGCTCCGCTTTCTAGGAGTTAGCGGGAGTTAGCTGTAGTTAACGAGAAGCCCCCCTCTCATCCCCCCTGAGGGGGAAAGGCTACGGGTAGGCGAGCTTGCTCGGGAATAGACCCAACGCACAGACAATCTCTCCCCCCAGGGGGAGTCGGAGGGGGCTAACTCCTGATAACTCCTGACATGCGAAAGTTGAGTCTTGTTTTTTAATGATTATCCGCAAAGATACCACCAGCAGGACGCTGAAAGCGTCCACGCTCAATAACCGCGGGTGCGAACGTAGTGAGTACCCACGGACGGAGCCTGTAGCAAATAATGCACCCTAAAGGGGTGCCCTGTCAGCAACTGCTGCGGCGACCCCGTCAGGGGCGTGATTCCCATCGGCTCTCTCCGAGGGTACTGCGCACCCCGTTGCGCCTGGTGTTCGGCGGATTTTTTCACTATCGTTCAACAACTCGTGCAATCCGCCGCATAGAGATTTTCGGATTTGCATTCCAAATAATAGAATAAGCCCTGCCTTTTTCTTATTTATTAGAAAGAGGCAGGGCTTGGTTTGTGAATGGCGGCTTTTGCCGTTCGCTGGTCAAAAGCTTTGTGGTGTTGAGAGAGCGGCGGATGGCGGTTTCCTCATTCAGCATGTTGTTTAGTAATCGTAAAAAATAAGTTGGTACGGTTCGCACATGGTTCAGTAGGAGGCGACGTGTCCTCACGTCGCAGTTGGCGCAGGTGTCACGTGAGGACACGTGACCTCCTACATTGTACCAACTTATTCTTTGCATAATGTTTAAGACATCGGTTGCGTTGGTTCTGCTGAACACGGAGCGTCAGTAGTATCTGTAGTATCAGTGTCATCAGTGTCACAAAAGACGTAATTGTTTTTCGCTGTTTTTCTTGTCTTTCTTTGTTTTTCCTTAAGAAACCGCCGGCAGATAGTCTGTTGGTGAAAAAACAGGTCAGTACGTCTTACTCTAAAGCCTGAAGTGGCGCCACAGACTGCGGGGGATGCGGCGCCAACAGGCGGTGATGATGCGCCAGCGCCAGTCGATGACGCGCACGTGGCGGCGTTTCTTGATGGACGCAACCATTTCACGTGCCACCCGTTCGGGGCGCAGCATGAGGGGATAGTGGTTGTTGTCGTTCAAGAGATCGGTGTCCACGAACCCTGGGCGCAGGTCGGTGAATCGGATGTTCAGTCGGCGGGCGTTGGCGAGCTGTTCGAGCGACTGTAGATAGACGTTCTGGAAAGCCTTGGTGGCAGAGTAGGAGGGGGCTGGGCCTAGTCCTTTGGTGCCGGCGATGCTGGTGATGGCGGCAATGTGGCCTCCGCCATGATCTGCAAAATAGTTGAAGGCGGTGTCGATGAGTCGGGTGAACCCCAGGGCGTTGGTTTGGACGGTGTTCAGTTCGATGGCCGGTTCCAGAGTTCGGTTTTGCTTGCCGATGCCCGAGGCGTGGAAGTAGAGCGACATGCCGCCCAGGCGTTCGATGAGCTGCAAGAGTCGTTGGGCCGCGTCGTCGGCGTTGACGTCGATGGTCTGCACCACTACTTGTTGGGGATGCTGTTTTTGCAATTCGAGGAGTTTCGCTTCGCGGCGGGCGGCGATGCCCACGCGCCAACCACGGTCGATGAGCAGTTGCGCCACTTCGCGGCCGATGCCCGACGAGGCTCCCACAATGATGGCTTTTTTCTGAGAAATCATAAGGGCTTATCTGACATTTGAATTGGTTCTGCGGACTAGGAAGAACTGGCGGGTGCGCACGAAGAAGAGCAGCGTTCCCACGGCATTGGCAACGGCGACGGTCCAGAAGGCGGCGGCGTAGCCCGTGAGCTCGGCGATGACGCCGCCCACAAGTACGCCGAGTCCCATGCCGATGTCCCACGAAACGAGAATGGTGCTGTTGGCCGTTCCGCGTTCGTTGTTATTGGCCACGCTGATGGTCATGTTCTGGAAAGCGGGCCACAGGTGACCGTTGCCGAGGCCGATGAGCAGGGCTGAGCCATAGTAGCCCACGGCATTGGGGCAGGCGATGAAGAGCGTGTAGCCCACGAGCGAGGTGACGATGCCCGTGGCGGCATTGTGGGTGAGGCGGCCCTGGCGCAGTGCTCTGCTGCCTTGCAGCCTCGAAAGGATGAGACCTGCGGCGCAGAGCAGGAAGTAAGTGCCGGTGCCGCCGGTGATGCCCATTGCTTCTTTGCTATAGATGGCCAGATAGTTGCTGAGTACGCCAAAGCAGAATCCGAAAAACACCATGTTGGCTCCGATAAGCCAACCTTTGACCAAGAAAAAGCGGTCGAAGGAAATTTTCCTTGTCGTTTTTTTCGGGAGTTCGGAGCTTACGGCAACTTTGTCAGTGCTGCGAGTGGCGTCGCCGCCTCCATTTAACTTCACCGTTGCAGCTACGGTCATGCCGAAGCAGGCCACAGCCAACCCGAGCCAAAACAACAATTGGAAATTGTTGGTCCATCGGTAGAGCGCAATGCCCACAATGGGCCCCAGGGCCATGCCGAGGTTGTTGCCAAGGCCGTAATAGCCGATGCCCTCGTTACGGCGCGACGACGGCAGCACATCGATGGCCACAGTAGAGTTGGCCACGGTGACGGCTCCGAAGGGACCGCCGTGGAGGGTTCGCACGATGGTGAATAATAATAAGGTGGAGGCTGCAAGATAGCCGGCAAAGAGGACTGCAAACAAGGCGAAGCAAATCATGAGCACCTTTTTGCGCGGAAAACTATCTACGAAATAGCCGCTGAAGGGGCGGAACAGCAGTGCCGTGACGCTGTAGCCCGACAGCACCAGCCCTATGACATCTTTGGTGGCATTGAAATGCTCGCTAAGGTAGAGTGGCAGCAACGGCGTAAGCAGGTAGAAGGCGAAAAACAGCGTGAAGTTGGCTGTCATAACCTTGATGTAGTTGCTGTTCCAAAGTTTTTCCATGATTGAAATGAAGAATGAAGAAGGAAGAATCACTCATTTGCCCTTTATTGGAAAAATCCATGCGGCAACCGATTCTTCATTCTTCATTCATCATTGTTCATTTTTATGTTTTTAGTGGTGTTTTTCAAAAAAAAGAGTTAGTTGGCGGCCTCGAACTCACGCAAGAAACGGGTGTCGTTCTCAGAGAACAGACGCAGGTCGCTGACGCGATATTTCAGGTTGGCGATGCGCTCAACACCCATGCCGAAGGCGTAGCCACTGTAAATCTTGCTGTCGATGCCGCACAGTTCGAGCACGTTGGGATCGACCATGCCGCAGCCCAGGATTTCCACCCAGCCGGTGTGCTTGCAGAAACCGCAGCCATCGCCGCCGCAGATGAAGCACGAGATGTCCATTTCGGCCGATGGCTCGGTGAAGGGGAAGTAGCTGGGGCGCAGGCGGATCTTGGTGTCGGCACCAAACATTTCGCGGGCAAACGAGAGCAGCACCTGCTTGAGGTCGGTGAAGCTGACGTCCTTGTCGATGTAGAGTCCCTCCACTTGGTGGAAGAAACAGTGGGCGCGGGCGGTGATGGCCTCGTTGCGATAGACTCGTCCCGGGCAGATGACGCGGATGGGTTCGGTCAGTTTTCCGTCCTCGGTGTGCATGTGCTCCATGACGCGGGCCTGCACCGAGCTGGTGTGCGAGCGCAGCAGAATGTTCTTGGTGACGTCGTTGGGGTGCTCGCTCACGAAGAAGGTGTCCTGCATGTCGCGGGCGGGGTGGTCGGCGGCGAAGTTCATCATGGTGAAGATGTGGTTGTCGTCCTCCACTTCGGGGCCGTCGGCCAGCACAAATCCCATGCGCGAGAAGATATCGATGATTTCGTTCTTGACGATGGTCAGCGGGTGGCGTGTGCCCAGTTCTATGGGATAGGCCGATCGGGTGAGGTCGATGTTGTCAGCCTGTGCCTCGCTTGTTTCCAGTTCGTCGCGGAGCGAGTTGATTTTGTCGAAGGTGAACTGTTTTAGTTCGTTGATACGGATGCCAACGGCTTTTTTCTGGTCGGCAGCCACGTTGCGGAAATCGCTCATCAGCGCGTTGAGTTCTCCTTTCTTGCTGAGGTATTTCAGTCGGAGATTCTCTATTTCTTCGGCGTTCGACGCGGTTAGTTCGCTCACTTCCTTGAGCAGGGCTTCAATTTTTTCGAGTATCATATTGTCTGTAAAAGTGTTTATTTCTTGCTGAATGTAAGAATTTTGATGCAAAGGTAAATATTTTTATGAAATTATGGAGCATAAATCAAAAATAAGTTGTAATTTTGGCACAATTTTGAGAGATTCATCGTTTTTCGACAGAAAACAGTAAATGAGAAAGTGTGTTTATCTCATGGTATTTGTGGGCGTTTTTGCCGCACTGACCACAGGATGTTCCGACCGCAAAGCAGCTGGGAGCAACGAGTCCTTGGCGGGTGATTCCTTGCCGGCCGACACATTGGACCAGGGCATTACCGAGATGCCCCGCGGAGCCGACGAGTTGTTCGACGATTTCATTTTCAACTTTGCCGTGAGCCGCAAACTGCAGCTCGAGCGCATATCGTTCCCCTTGGAGGTGAAGCGCGGGGCAAAGGTGGAGCATGTGGCCAAAAAACAGTGGAAAACCGAGCATTTCTTCATGGACCAGGACTACTACACCATGATTTTCGATAACCGCGAAGAAATGGAACTGACCAAGGACACGGCAGTGAGTCATGTGGTGATAGAGAAAATCTACCTGAACAAAAAGACGGTGAAGCAGTATGTGTTCAACCGTGTGGGAGGCAAATGGATGATGCAGGAAATGCACGTCGATGCCATGTATCAGAACAACAACGCCTCTTTCCTTCAGTTCTATCAGCGTTTTGCCAGCGACCCCGAGTTTCAGATTGAAAGCATGAACGAGACCGTGGAGTTCACCTCGCCCAATCCCGACGACGACTTCAGCAGTCAGACGGGCGAGATAGTGCCCGAGCAGTGGCCTTCGTTCAAACCTTCGCTCATTCCCGAAGGTTTCATTTACAACATCATCTACGGCCAGCAGTACAAGGACAGCGACCAGAAAATATTCGTCATCCATGGCATTGCCAACGGATTTGCCTCGGAAATGACTTTCCGCAAGGTCAATGGCAAATGGAAACTCGTAAAGTTTAATTCGTAGAAGGCATGAAGGACCTTGTCAATTATAGTCTTTTGCCGCACAACACATTTGGCATCGATGCCAAATGTCGTCGTTTTGTGGAGTTCGCCTCCGTCAGCGAGGCCGTCCAGGTGGCCGCTCTGTTGCGCCAGGACATCAATTCACCCTTCATGGTTGTCGGCGGCGGCAGCAACCTGCTCCTGACGGCCGACTATGATGGCACGGTGGTCCACTCGGCCATCCGTGGCATCGAGCAGTCGCCTGTGCCGTCGGATGCGGATGGCGACACCGTGCTGGTGCGTTGCGGCAGTGGCGAGGTGTGGGACGACGTGGTGGCTCACTGCGTTGCCCAGGGATGGCACGGTGCCGAAAACCTGTCGCTCATTCCTGGCGAAGTGGGGGCAAGTGCGGTGCAAAACATCGGAGCCTACGGAGTCGAGGCCAAGGACATCATCCACCGGGTGGAGGCAGTGGAGATAGCCACTGGTGCGTGTCGGACGTTCTCGGCGGCCGACTGCGACTATGCCTACCGTCAGAGCCGCTTCAAGCACGAGTGGAAGAACCGCTTCCTCATTACGCACGTCACCTACAGGTTGAGCCGCACTTTTGCGCCCCATCTGGACTATGGCAACATTCGCCAGGAACTGTTGAGCCGCGCCATCAGCCAGCCAACGGCTGCCCAGCTGCGCCAGGCCATCATCGACATACGCAACGCAAAACTGCCCGACCCTGCCGTGGAGGGCAATGCGGGCAGTTTCTTTATGAACCCCATCGTCAGTCGCGAGAAGTTCAACCAGTTGCAGGCACACTATCCGCAGATGCCTCACTACTACATCGACGACAATCATGAGAAAGTGCCTGCCGGATGGATGATCGACCAGTGCGGATGGAAAGGCCGTTCGTTGGGTAAGGCCGGCGTTCACAGCAAGCAGGCGTTGGTGCTTGTCAACCGCGGAGGAGCCTGCGGAAACGACATCGTTGCGCTCAGCGATGCCATCCGCCGCGACGTGTCCGCCAAGTTCGGCATAGACATCTACCCCGAGGTGAACATCGTCTAGCGTCCTTTCTCTCCGTCCCGCAGGTTGCACAGCGCAACCTGCCCCACACAAAATAAGGAAACCATCATGCAGCTAACATTTCTAGGAACAGGTACATCGGGCGGCGTGCCCAGCATCGGATGCAGTTGCGAGGTGTGCAGAAGCACCGACCCGCGCGACCGCCGACTGCGCAGTTCGGCCATTCTAGAAACCGAAACCACACGCCTGCTCATCGACTGCGGCCCCGACTTCCGCCAGCAGATACTCTCACAGCCGTTTCGCCCTTTCGACGGCATACTGCTCACTCACATCCATTTCGACCATGTGGCGGGGCTCGACGACCTGCGCCCCTTCTGTGTGTTTGGCGACCTCGAAATCTACACCAACCAGCGCACAGCCCAGAGCCTGCGCACCACCATGCCCTATTGCTTCACCAAGAAACTCTATCCCGGAGTGCCTCGCCTCAATCTGCACGAAGTGGCTCCGCACCAGCCTTTCCGCATTGGCGACATCGAGGTGATGCCCGTCGAAGTGATGCACGACTGGTTGCCCATTCTCGGCTTTCGTTTCGGCGCATTGGCTTACATCACCGACATGAAGACCATTGCCGACACCGAAATCGCCTTTTTGCAGGGTGTTGACACACTTGTGGTCGATGCGTTGCGCTGGGCTCCCGCCCATCATTCTCACATGGTGGTCGATGAGGCCATCGCCTTTGCGCGTAGGGTAGGGGCGCACCGCACCTACTTCATGCACTGCAACCACCAGATAGGACTGCACGAAGAAACCTCCCGCAGGTTGCCCGAGGGTTTCTTTTTGGCTTACGATGGTTTGGTGATAAAGGTCTGAGTGAGTGTTTTTGTGGGCTTATTTCTTCTTTCCCTTGAACTTCCTGTAAAGTTTCCAGCCCAGGATGATGGCGTCCAGCACACCGGCACCCGTGCTCATCAGTCCCGAAACGCGCATGCCCTTCGAGGGGGAGTCTGTTTTGCTGAACAGGCTTTTCCACATGGTTTGAATCTGGGTGTCGTCTTTCTGTATCTGTTTGCGCAGTTGTTCCTTTCTTCGCTGGATGGCCGTCAGCGAAGTGTAGAGTTGTGGAGTGGTTTCTGCAGAAATGGGAGGAAGTTCGTTGTAAGAGTTCATGAGCGGGGTGATGTGTGGAAAAATGAAAATCTGTGGATGCTGGGCAGCCTGTGGGCTCACTGCATGAGCAGTCCTGCCAGGAACCTCACCAGCGGACGCTCCACCCAGCGCTTGCGGAAGATGACAAACAGCAGCAGCGCCACTAGATAGACGGCGGCCACAATGCAGAAGGCAGGGGCATGACCCACGTGGGGGGCCATGGCGTAGGCAGCCGCAAACGAGAAGTAGATGAGCATGATGATGAGCAGCAGGAAGAGCACCGCCGCAATGATGAGCGCCGTTATCAGGCGCACCACCTTGTCAATTACATCGAGCTTCACGAATTCACTCTGAAGCCCGATGTAATGTTTCAGCACTTCCACCAGCTGACCGATGGTTTCTATGTTTCTGTCGTTCGAGAACATAGTCGCTGTGCTTTTTTTAGTCGATAACCTCTTCGGCGGCCTCCTTGATGTCGTCAACGAGGTCTTCCATTTCCTTGCGGTTCAGTTTGATGTTGTGCTTCTTGCAGAAGTCGTCCACTGTGTCTGAAATCTTTGCACGTGTGTCCGTTCCCTTTTCGGGAGCCATGAGCAGACCCAGGGCGGCGCCGGCAATGGCACCTCCGAGGAATGCACCGATGTAGCCTAATGTTTTCATACCGTTTGTTGTTTTTATTAAGATTAAACTTTAAAGAAATTGATGCCTTTGTCCTTGCTTTTCACAAGCCCTTTCCCTTGTCCGCGCAACGCCTTCGGGTCGCTCTGTCGGGGGGAGGGCTTTTTCTGAATGCAATCGCAAATTTACAAAAATCTTTTCAGAAGTAAAGAAAAATGTGCTCTATTTTTTGTTAAAAAGGCCGTATTTCCCTCATTTAACAAACTTTATGTGCCTTTTTTCTGCTTTTTCGGCCGATTTTGTGTAATTTCGCACGGAAATAGAGAAATCAAACAAATTTTATCATCAAAAATAACACATTATTGATTATGAAAAAACTTATGGTTTTGTGCGCAGGAATGTGCATGTTGATGGCATTTACTAGTTGTGGCGGTTCAAAAGAAAGCGCTTACCGCAAGGCTTACGAGAAAGCAAAGGCTCAGGAGGCCGCCAACAGTGGACAGAGCATCGAGGAAGACGTGACGGTTGTTGCTCCCGTGGTGACTCGTCCGGCTACCCAGAACACGGTTGTTGACAATGGCGACAACGTGTCGGTTCGTCAGGAGTCGGTGTCGGTCATCAGCGGTGCCGGTCTGCGCAACTTCAGCGTGGTGGTTGGCTCGTTCTCACTGAAGAGCAATGCCGAGGGCTTGCAGAACACGCTCAAGGCCGCTGGCTATGATGCACAGATTGCCTACAACTCCGAGCGCAACATGTATCGCGTTGTAGCCGCCACCTACGACAACAAACTCGACGCTGCCCGCAGCCGCGACCAGTTCCGCAGCCAGTATCCCGACGCATGGCTGCTCTTCGCTAAATAAACCCTTCTTTCCAAGGCTCTCTCTAGCGAAGTGGCGCGTATCTTGTCAATCGATTACGGTAAGAAACGTACAGGTATAGCAGTCACCGACCCTCTGCAAATCATTGCTGGAGGGTTGGCGACTGTTTCTACATCTGAGCTGTTCGACTATCTCTCGGCCTATGTGGCCCGCGAGCCCGTCGAGCGGCTGGTGGTGGGCAAACCCATGCAGCCCAACGGCCGGCCCAGCGAGAACATGGAGCGCGTGACCCAGTTTGTCAACCGTTGGCGAAAAGCCATGCCCGCCATCCCCGTTGACTACTACGACGAGCGGTTCACCTCGGTGCTTGCCCACAGGGCCATGCTCGAAGGCGGGCTGCGCAAGAAAGCACGACAGGACAAGGCACTCGTCGATGAAATCAGTGCCACCATCATCCTGCAAAACTATCTGGAGTCGAGAAGAATCAGGGGATAAGCTGCGTTTGCCGACCGAGCCACAGTCGCTCCTATGCTCCTGAACTCCCACGTCTCAACACTCCTACACTCCCACACTCCTAAAAAAAACGACAAAAATGATTCTACCTATTTATATATATGGTCAGCCAGTGCTCCGCAAGGAGTCTGAAGACATCACCCCCGACTACCCCGACCTGCAGCAGCTCATCGCCGACATGTACGAAACGCTCACCCAGAGCGACGGCATCGGGCTGGCCGCTCCGCAGATTGGCAAAGCCATCCGGCTGGTTGTCATCGACCTCACCCCGCTGGCCGACGACCTGCCCGAATACAAGGACTTCCGCCATGTGTTCATCAATCCGCACATCGTGGAGTACGACGACACCCACACCTCCACCTCCGAGGAGGGCTGCCTCAGTCTGCCCGGCATCCACGAGAATGTCACCCGTCCAACGCGCATCCACGTGCGCTATCAGGACGAGCAGTTCCAGGAGCACGACGAGTGGGTGGAGGGCTATCTCGCCCGCGTCATGCAGCACGAGTTCGACCATCTCGACGCCACCATGTTCATCGACCGCATAGGACCCCTGCGCAAACAGCTCATCAAGAACAAGCTCCGCGCCCTCACCCAGGGTCGCTACCGCTGCTCCTACCGCACCAAGCCGGTGAAGCGCTGATCGACAGTTCTTTAAAAAAAAAGTATTCGTAAAAACAACTTCTGTGTGGAAAGTTGCAGACCCCACTCCCAGCCCCTCCCCTTGAAGGGAGGGGAAGGGTTTTGCAACACACCAACGCCCTGTGCGGAGTCTCCCCGCCCCTCAAGGGGAGGGGATGGGGGTGGGGTCTGTAACTTCATCCATTCACACCAAATCTTCATCCATTCTCACCAAATCTTCATCAATTTCTACCAAGTTATTTTTCCCCATTACTAAAAAAAAGGCGTATCCATGGGATTGAGGTGCAAAACCGGCAGACTGTTGTTGCTGACCGTGCTACAGTGGTTGATTGTCTGCAGTCAATGGTCAGTTTGCCGCGCTCAGTTCAATACTGAGCGGCTGATCACCGTGGGACGCAGCGCCCTCTACTACGAGGACTACGTGCTCAGCATACAGTATTTCAACCAGGCCATCTCGGCCAAACCCTATCTCTACGAGCCGTGGTACTACCGCGGCGTGGCCAAATTCTATCTCGACGACTTCGGAGGCTCCGAGGCCGACTGTTCCGAGGCCATCCGCATCAATCCCTACATCACCGGCATTTACGAACTGCGCGGACTGTGCCGCATACGCCAGAAGAAGTTCTCAGAGGCCATCGCCGACTACGACAAGGCCCTGCAGTTCGACCCCTCCAACCAGGCTTTCTGGTACAACCGTGTGCTCTGCCGCATCCAGAACAAAGACTACGACGACGCCCACCGCGACCTCGACTCCATGACCGTGCGCTGGAAGAAGTATGCACCCGCCTTCTCGCTCAAGGCCGAAGTGTTCATTCAGCAGGGCGACACCCTCAAGGGGGCCGAGTGGCTCGACAAAAGCCTCGACATCGACCCCTACAACGGCGACGCCTGGACCGTCAGGGCGGCCATCAGCCTCTCGCGCAAAAAGTGGCGCGAGGCCGAACAGCAGCTCGGCAAGGCCATCCACCTGAAACCCAAGGTGGTGAACAACTACATCAACCGCGCCTTGGCCCGCTACAACATCAACAACCTGCGCGGAGCCATGCAGGACTACGACAAGGCCTTGGACCTTGACCCCAACAACTTCATTGGCCACTACAACCGGGCTCAGTTGCGTGTGCAGGTGGGCGACGACAACCGCGCCATTCTCGATTTCGACTACATTCTCGAGCACGAGCCCGCTGACGTCATGGCCCGCTTCAATCGGGCACTGCTGCGCGACCGCACCGGCGACCTGCGGGGAGCCATCGACGACTACTCGCGCGTCATTGAGGTATATCCCAACTTCTGGACCGGACTCCACTACCGCGCCCGCTGCTACCGAAGACTGGGCATGACGGCCAAGGCCGAGATGGACGAGTTTCGCATCTTCAAGGCCCAAATGGACAAGCATCTGGGCATTCAGCCGCGGCTCAAGAAACACCAGATGCGCCGACAGAGCGACATCGACCTGGAAAAATACAACCAACTCGTGGTGGCCGACGAACAGACCGTTGAGCACGAGTACAACAGCGTCTATCGCGGCAAGGTGCAGAACCGCAAGGTGCAAGCCGACCTGCTCCCCATGTATCAGCTCGACTTCGCACAGTACGACAACGGCGTGAACACCTTCCAGGCCTTCGATGCCGAGGTCGAACGGTTCAACGCCACACTTGGAGCTGCCCATCCGCTCTTCGTCACCTGCTCGCAGCGCACACTCTCGCAGGAAGGGCTCGACGAGTATTTCAGCCTCATTGCCTCGCTCACACGCGACATCACCGGCAAACGCACAGCGGCCGAGAGCATGCCCCTGCTCCTGCTGCGCGCCGTGGCCTACGCCAAGACGCAGAACTTCGACGATGCCATGAGCGACCTCACCCTTTGTCTGCAGACCGACAGCACCTGCGCACTGGCCTACTGGCAGCGCGCCGTCTGTCAGGCAATGGTCAACGAGTTCAATGCCTCGCAGGGCATCGACGTGCAGCTCAAGGCCGCCCGCGCCATGGACGACTTCAACCACGCCCTGCGGCTCGAGCCAGGCAGTGCCTTCCTGCTCTACGACCGGGCCAACCTCTATGCAGCCCGCAAGGACTACGCCCATGCCATCGACGACTACACCGCAGCCCTGAAGGCCAACCCGAGGCTGGCCGAAGCCTACTACAACCGCGGACTCTGCCGCATTCTGAGCAACCACAAGACTGAGGGCATACAGGATCTCAGCCGCGCCGGCGAGCTCGGGCTCTACGGCGCCTACAGCGTCATCAAGAAATACAGCGGCGAGAAGTAGTCTGCCACGTGCGGCTTCCGCCACTCTCTTCAGCACCCCTATCACGTCATTTCCCAAAAATAATCCCACCGAGTGGGAAAAAAGTCCCACCGCGTGGGAAAAAATTCCCAGCCCGTGGGATTTTCTTGAAATGACATTCTTGAAGAAACAACTTGGTAAGAGAAGTTACAGACCCCACCCCCGTCCCCTTCCCTTGAGAGTTCGGGGAGAACCGAACTGAGTCTAAGTGATATCTCGGCTGCGTGCAGTCTCCCCGCCCCTCAAGGGGAGGGGATGGGGGTGGGGTCTGTATCTTTCCACCCTAAATATCCAGGTTCTTTTAATGAAAATTAATGTCCAATTCATGGGAATTAATGTTTGTTATTCTCACACAGATTCCTCAGATTTCTCAGATTTCATATATTGTAAAAAAAACATTCCAACGAGTCATCCATGTTCGTTTCTCGTCATTCTGATTCCACAGACAATTCTGATTCCACAGACAATTCTGATTCCACAGATTATACAGTCGTGGATTCCACACACGGGGATTCCTGTGCAAAGTCTCATTGCTCGGCTGTGTGGATTCTCATTGCTCAGCTGTGCGTAGTCTCCCCGCCCCTCAATGGGAGGGGATGGGGGTGGGGCCTGTATCTTTCCACCCCAAATGTCCAGGTTCTATTAATGGAAATTAATGTCCAATTCGTGGGAATTAATGTTTGTTTTCCTCACACGGATTCCCTTCCACTGGGCACAAATGGAGATGAAGTTAGAGACCCCACCCCCGTCCCCCTCCCCTTGAGGGGCGGGGAGAACCGAGCTGAGTCTAAGTGATATCCAGGCTGCGCGCTGTCTCCCCATTCGTTGTCAGTTGTTTCCCTTTGCGCGGGCATTTGCAGTCACCGTTTCACCTTCCTCCGCCCGATTCTTGCCATTTTTGAGTTAAATAATGAAAAAACACAGTTTTCATTTTCTTTTTTGGCCACTTAATCGTAACTTTGCAACTTGAAAAAAATTAATACTAAGTTGTTATGGTAATTAAAATCACTTTCCCGGACGGTTCTGTGCGCGAATACGAACAGGGCGTCACTGGTCATCAAATCGCAGAGAGCATTTCGCCTGCTCTCGCCCGCGACGTTGTATCTTGCGGGGTCAATGGCGAAACTGTCGAACTCAACCGCCCCATCAATGCCGATGCCACCATCGCGCTCTACAAGTTCAGCGACGACGAGGGCAAACACACCTTCTGGCACACCTCAGCCCACCTGCTCGCCGAGGCGCTCAAGGAACTCTATCCCGGCATTCAGTTCGGTTTCGGACCGGCCATCGAGAACGGATTCTTCTACGATGTGCTCCTGCCCGACGGACAGGTCATCAAAGAGAGCGACTTCACCAAGATTGAAGACAAAATGCGCGAGCTGGCCCGCAAGGACGAGCCCGTGGTGCGCCGCGAGGTGCCCAAGGCCGAAGCACTCAAGGAGTTTGCCGACGACGGACAGACCTACAAGTGCGAGCACATCGACCAGGACCTCGAGGACGGCACCATCTCTACATACACCCAGGGCAATTTCACCGACCTTTGCCGCGGACCCCACCTGGTCAGCACCGGAGCCATCAAGGCCATCAAGCTCACCAGCGTGGCCGGAGCCTTCTGGCGCGGCGACGCCAACCGCGAACAGATGCAGCGCCTCTACGGCATTTCCTTCCCCAAGAAGAAGATGCTCGACGAATACCTGCTCATGCTCGAGGAAGCCAAGAAGCGCGACCACCGCAAGATTGGCATGGAAATGGAGCTCTTCATGTTCTCCGATCGCGTAGGCAAGGGCCTCCCCATCTGGTTGCCCAAGGGCACCGAGCTGCGTCTGCGGCTGCAGGACCACCTGCGCCGTGTGCAGAAGCGATTCGGCTACCAGGAGGTCATCACTCCCCACATCGGCTCGAAGAACCTCTACGTCACCAGCGGCCACTACGCCCACTACGGCAAGGACTCCTTCCGCCCCATCACCACACCCGAGGAGGGCGAGGAGTACATGCTCAAACCCATGAACTGCCCCCACCACTGCGAAATCTTCGCCTCGAAGCCCCGCTCCTACCGCGAACTGCCGCTGCGCATCGCCGAGTTCGGAACGGTCTATCGCTATGAGCAGTCGGGCGAGCTCCACGGACTCACCCGTGTGCGTTCGTTCACTCAGGACGACGCCCACCTCTTCTGCCGTCCCGACCAGGTGAAGCAGGAGTTCCTCAACGTCATGGACATCATCAACATCGTGCTCACCGCCTTCGGATTCAATTTCGAGGCGCAAATATCCCTCCGCGACCCCAACGACCACGAGAAATACGTGGGAACCGACGAGGACTGGGCACTCGCCGAGCGCGCCATCGTCGAAGCATGCCAGGAAAAGGGACTCCCCGCCAAGGTGGAGTACGGCGAGGCTGCCTTCTACGGCCCCAAGCTCGACTTCATGATCAAGGACGCCATCGGACGACGCTGGCAGCTGGGCACCATCCAGGTGGACTACAACCTGCCCAAGCGCTTCCAGCTGGAATACACCGACGAAGACAACACCAAGAAGACGCCCGTCATGATCCATCGCGCACCCTTCGGCTCCATGGAGCGCTTCACCGCCGTGCTCATCGAGCACACTGCCGGACACTTCCCGCTCTGGCTCACGCCCGACCAGGTGGCCATCCTGCCACTCTCCGAGAAGTACAACGATTATGCCCGCGAAGTGGCCCGCCAATTCGACCTTCAGGGGGTGCGCGCCACCATCGACCTGCGCAACGAGAAGCTTGGCCGCAAGATACGCGACAACGAGCTCAAGCGTGTGCCCTACATGGTCATTGTGGGTGAGAAGGAGGCCGCCGACGGACTCGTCAGCATGCGCCAGCAGGGCGGAGGCGAGCAGGCCACCATGTCCATCCAGGACTTCATCGACAAGATCAACGGCGAAGTGGCCGAAATGACCAAGGACTTCTAGTCAACCTCAAGGCTGGCTTTAGATCATAATGACTGGTTTTATCACAGATAGACTGGTTTTTAAAGAAAGAAATTAGAATAGTTGGAATAATTACTCCATAAAAAAATGAAAATTCTTGGAGAGAATTATTCCAACTATTCTTATTTCTTTCTTAAGATATGGTAAAACAACAACTTGGTACAAATATTAAGAAACGAATGAGAATAATTAGAATAATTCTGGCCACGAATGAAATAATAATCATTCGCATTCGTGAGTTAATTATTCTCATTATTCTCATTCGTTTCCGTCTAATTATTTCAGCCATTTTTTTGGAGTTATTATTCTAATTATTCTAATTTCTTTCCTAACCTCAACCTACTGTTAAAAAAACGTAATCTATTAAAATAAGTTACTATTACTTAACCCCTAACTACCAAAATTTCACTACCTTTGCACCCGCTTATCAAAGAAAGTTGAATGAAGAACGACAAAAAAGGACCTCAGTACCGCGTCAATGAGCAAATCAGAGTGCGCGAAGTACGAATCGTTGGAGACAACGGCAACATAGTCATGCCCACACGCCAGGCTCTCGACATGGCGCGCCAGCAAGGCGTTGACCTTGTGGAGATTTCGCCCAATGCCAACCCGCCCGTTTGTCGAATCATCGACTACAGCAAGTTCCTCTACCAGCAGAAGAAACGCGCCAAGGAACTCAAGCAGAAGCAAGTGAAACAGGAAGTCAAGGAGATTCGTTTCGGACCCCAAACCGACGACCACGACTACAACTTCAAACTCAAACACGCCAAGGAGTTCCTCGAAGAAGGCAACAAGGTGCGTGCCTACGTGTTCTTCCGCGGACGCTCCATACTCTTCAAGGAGCAGGGAGAGGTGCTCCTGCTGCGCTTTGCCAACGACCTGGAGGAATACGGCAAGGTGGAGTCCATGCCATCGCTCGAAGGCAAGAAGATGTTTCTCTACCTCTCGCCCAAAAAGACGGCAGTGGTGAAGAAAAGCCAGCAGAAGCGCGACAACGAGCGCCGCGAGGCCGAAGCCCGCGAGGCTGAGCGCAAAAGCCGCGAGGAGAATGCCCCCGACACCGACGACTCCGACGACATGCCCGCCAACGGCGGACTCTTTGCCAACATCAAGGGTGGCGACGAACTGCTCAAGAAACTCAAGGAGAGCTGACAACTCAGGGCGAACAGAAAAAAGAACAAAGAAGAAGTGCGTAACGCCCGGTATATGCGTTGCCACATATAATAAATAACCAATTAAAACATTTAAAAAAAATGCCAAAAGTAAAGACAAACTCCGGTGCAAAGAAGCGTTTCCGCTTCACCGGTACGGGTAAGATCAAGAGACATCACGCTTACCACAGCCACATTCTCACAAAGAAAACAAAGAAGCAAAAGCGCAACCTCGTTCACGACGCCATCGTCGATAAGAGCAACATCAAGCAGGTGCGCGATCTGCTGTGTCTCCGTTAAAACCTATTGTCGAACATTTTAAAGAGTAAAAAACTATGCCAAGATCAGTAAATCATGTTGCTTCAAGAGCAAAGCGCAAAAGAATCTTAAAGCTCACACGTGGCTACTTCGGAGCCAGAAAAAATGTTTGGACAGTAGCCAAAAACACATGGGAGAAGGGTCTCACCTACGCCTATCGTGACCGCCGCACCAAGAAGCGCAACTTCCGCGCTCTCTGGATTCAGCGCATCAACGCTGCCGCTCGTCTCGAGGGACTGAGCTACTCGCAGTTCATGGGCAAGCTCAGCAAGGCCGGCATCGAAATCAACCGCAAGGTGCTCGCTGACCTCGCCGTCAACAACCCCGAGGCTTTCAAGGCCATCGTGGAGAAGGTGAAGTAATCACCAGGTTGGGATGAATGTGCCCATGGAAGGAGACAACCGTGGGCTTTCCATACCGAAACAGGGAAAAACAAGAAAAACAGAGGAAACGTTTTTCTTGTTTTTTCCTGTTTTTTTGTTGCCCGCCCCTCATCGCCATTGCCCTTGAGGGGGCGGGGAGATTCCGCACAGCCGAGCAGTGAGACTCTACACAGAAATCTTCCATCGCTATAAAGTCGCGGTTACTACTTTGATGGCACCGAGACTCAGCTCGGTTCTCCCCTCCCCTCAAGGGGAAAGGCTACGGGTAGGCGAGCTTGCTCGGGAATGGCGGTAAGGGGTGGGGTCTGTAATATTGCTATTTTGCGAAATAAATACAGACCCCGCCCCGGCCTACGCCCACCCCGCCCCTACAGGGGTGGGGAGCGGCTGGCGCATCGGAAGCATGAAGAGTGCCTTGACCGAAGTGAAAAATACAGGCTAGTGAAACTTGAATTAGACATTTAACATGACTGCACTTGAAGATGTGACCGTAAACGGCCTTTCAAAAACAAAGAAACACAAAGAAATACAAAGAAAAACATGACGGTTTTTCAACTGTTTTCCTGGGTTTTAATTGGTTTTTGAAAGGCCGTTTACGGTCACTTCTTTTTAGTACGTTCACATGTAGTGTGTATGTACTTTCTTCAGCAATACATGAAATGGATTACCAGAGCTGCAGTCGCTGGCTCTTGGGAATGAACATCTTGTTGGCTTCGGTCACGCCGAAGGCGTCGTACCACATGTCGATGTGGGGGAGGGCACCGTTCACTCGCCACTCGCCGAGGGCGTGTGGGTCGCTCTTGGTGCGGTTGCGTATTTCGGCTTCGGTGATGTTCTGTCCCCACACGCCGGCGTAGGCCAGGAAGAAGCGCTGTTCGGGGGTGAAACCGTCGATGGTGCCGAGAGGAGCCTCGCGTGTGGCGTTCTTGAAGGCGGTGAAGGCCACCTGCAGTCCGCCGTGGTCGGCCAGGTTCTCACCCAGGGTGAGCTTGCCGTTGGCGTTGAGGTCGGGGAGCACCTTGATGGCCGAGAAGAAGTCGGCGTACTTGCTGGTGCGGGCCACGAAGTTCTTGCCGTCGCTCTCGGTCCACCAGTCCTTCATGTTGCCGTCCTTGTCGTACTGTCGGCCCTGGTCGTCGAATCCGTGGGTCATTTCGTGACCGATGACCACGCCAATGGCGCCGTAGTTGAAGGCATCGTCGGCGGTGGCGTCGAAGAAGGGATACTGCAGGATGCCAGCGGGGAAGCAAATCTCGTTGGTGGTGGGGTTGTAGTAGGCGTTGACGGTTTGGGGCGTCATGTACCACTCGTCGCGATCGACGGGCTTGCCTGCGTTTTTCTCAATTTGGAAGTCGTTCCAGAACTTGCGGCAGATTTGTGCGTTCTCGTAGAATGAGAGCTGCGGATCGACGGTGAGTCGGCTCATGTCCTTCCACTTGTTGGGGTAGCCAATCTTCACGTAGAAGGTGTTGAGCTTTTCGTGTGCTGCCTGCTTGGTGGTGTCGCTCATCCAGTCCTGTGCGTCGATGCGCTCGCCGAGTGCAATCTGCAGGTTGCGCACCAGTTTCTCCATGCGCTCCTTTGAGGCGGCGGGGAAGTAGCGCTCGGCGTACATCTTGCCGAGGGCCTCGCCGAAGACACCCTCCACTTGGGAGGTGGCCAGTTTCCAGCGGGGATGGTTCTGCTTGCGTCCGCTCATGGTGCGTCCGTAGAAGTCGAATTGTGCCTCGACGATTTCGTCGCTCAGATAGTTGGACGCGTTGTTGATGGCGTCCCACTCGATGTAGGCGCGCAGCTCCTCGGGGGTCATGGATGCGACGATGGCGTCGGCACCCTGTACGAAGGCCGGCTGGCCTACGACGAGTGTGCGGAAGTAGTCGGTCTTCACGCCCTCGGCGTTGAGCCACTGTGTGAGTCGCATGTTGGGATACTTCTCTTCAAATTCAGTGAGCGACATCTTGTTGTAGTTGGCCACTGGGTCGCGCAGCTCGGTGCGGCTTTTCGACACCTTGGCCAGGTCGGTTTCCATGCGCATGATGTGCTGCATTTTCTGCTGTGCGGCCTTCTCCTTGAATCCGAAGAGCTTGAACATGCGTACGATGTGCTTCTTGTAGGCTTCGCGTATGGCGGTGGTGGCCTCGTCGGTTTCCAGATAGTAGTCCTTCAGGCCGAGTGTCAGTCCGGCTTGGCTCACGGAGAGGATGTTGTTCTTGCTGTCTTTCTCGTCGGCTCCGAAGTAGGTGCTGATGACGCTTCCGTAGCCGAAGGCGGCATACTTGAGCTGCAGCGCCTGTAGAGCAAATTTGGTTTTGGCCTTCTCTATTTCCTTGATGAGGGGCATGACGGGTTTCACTCCCTCGCGGTTGCGGCGCACGGAGTCCATGGCGAGTTTGTAGTAGTCGCTCATTTTCTGCTCGTTGGTGCCCTTGGTGTAGGTTTTCTGGAGCAGATCGGTGAGGATGGTGTTGATGCGTTTGTTGTTGTCCTGGGCCAACTGGTCGAAGCTGCCGAAACGCGAGTAGGCTGCGGGCAGTGGATTGTTTTTCATCCATCCGCCGCAGGCAAACTGGTAGAAGTCGTCGCCGGCCTTGACACTCTGGTTGAGGTTGTCGAGCTTGATGCCCGACTGCAGCTGTGCCGATGCGGCTACAGTCATGCTTGCAATTGCCATTGTTAGAACTAGTTTTTTCATGTTTTTTTATTTTTGGTGTTTTGGGGAGTTCTTTCTTTTGGGGGGCGGGGTTTTCCCGGGGATTCCGGATATTCTGGAGTTTCCGGAGATTCCGGGGTTTCCGGGGGGCCGGGTTTTCAGCTCTTTGCTGCCAGCTCGGCTTTGAGCTGCTCCAGCTGTTCGGATAGCTCCATCCAGTGGTCGCTTTCTTGGTCGAGGGCCTGCCTTGTTGAGGTGTATTCGGTGACGAGCACCATGTCGGAGGCTTTCTCGGGCTGCATGAAGAGCTGGTCGAGCTCTGCGATGCGGCTTTCCATTTTCTCTATCTTGGCCTCGCTCTCCTTGACGGCCTTTTCTGTGCGGCTGATGCGTCGCTGCAGTTCCTTGCGCTCGGCGTAGGACTCGCTCTTCGGGGGTGCCGTGGCGGTGGCTGCCGTGGCGGGTTGCTTGGCGGTTGCCGCCTGGGCTTTTGCAGCGGTCTCGTCGGTGGCGGCTTTGCGGTTGGTGTTCAGCTCGTTGAGCGACGTCATCTTCTTTGTGCGGAGGAAATCGTAGATGCCGCCCAGGTGCTCGCGCACGTGTCCGCCGCCAAACTCATAGACCTTGCTCACCAGCCCGTCGAGGAACTCGCGGTCGTGGCTGACGATGATGGCAGTGCCGTCGAAGGCGCGGATGGCCTCTTTGAGCACGTCCTTGGACTGCATGTCCAAATGGTTGGTGGGCTCGTCGAGGATGAGCAGGTTGACGGGCTCGAGCAGCAGCTTGATCATGGCCAAACGGCTGCGCTCGCCGCCGCTGAGTACGCGCACTTTCTTCTCGGAGGCTTCGCCGCCGAACATGAATGCGCCCAGGATGTCGTTGATGCGCAGGCGCGCGTCGCCCTTGGCCACGCGGTCGATGGTGTCGAAGACGGTGAGCTGCTCGTCGAGCAGCTGCGCCTGGTTTTGCGCAAAGTAGCCTATCTGCACGTTGTGTCCAATCTTGAGCTTGCCGTCGAAGGGAATCTCGCCCATGATGCACTTCACGAGCGTCGATTTGCCTTCGCCGTTCTTGCCCACGAAGGCCACCTTCTCGCCCCGTTTGAGAATGAACGAAACGTTGGAGAAAACGGGCGTAGCCCCCACCAAACCTCCCCCCGTAGGGGAGGCTTCCTGCGCAGGCTGGGTATCGCTGGAGGAGACGGCCCCCACCAAAGCCATTCCCGAGCAAGCTCGCCTACCCGTATCCTTTCCCCCCGTAGGGGAGGCTTCCTGCGCTGGCAGGGATTGATGCTGGGCGAGTGTTTCTTTTATTCGTTGCAGGGTAACGTCGGGAGACATTAGCACCTCTTCATTTGTAAAACGAAGGACACGGAAGCCCACCTCGTTCAAAAATTCGATGCGCAGTTTGTCGATTTCTTGTTGGTCTTTCGTGTTGTGGTAACCACCATCAACTTCAATGACAAGCTGATGAGACAAACAAGCAAAATCGGCAATATAATCGCCAATGATATGTTGCCTTCGAAATTTTGCTCCCAAAGACTTGCCTTTCAGCATTTGCCAGAGAGCGGCCTCTGCGTCTGTCTGATTGTGGCGCTTATTGAGCGCATATTCTTTTATCAGAGCATAAGAGTCGGGATGAGCTGTCTGATAATTGTTGATGGCTTTTTGCTGATAAATGGATGTAACTTCAAACTCTCCCCCTACGGGGGGGAGATGGAGGGGGGCTTTGTAGCTCTTGCTCACATCCTCGCAGATGACGGGATAGTCGCCCGAGCGGAGGCAGGGGGGGAATTTCAGCCTCAGGGCGGCGTTGTCCACCTCGTCCACTTCGATGGGTACGATTTTCTCCAGTTGCTTTATTTTCTGCTGCACCTGTACGGCCTTTGTGGCCTGGTAGCGGAATCGCTCGATGAAGGCGCGCATGTCGGCCATTTCCTTCTGCTGGTTTTCGTAGGCCCGCAGTTGCTGTTCGCGCCGTTCGCGCCGCAGCACCACATATTCGTCGTACTTGACGCGATAGTCGATGATTCGACCGCAGGATATTTCGAGTGTGCGCGTGGTGACATTGTTGATGAAGGCGCGGTCGTGGCTCACCAGCACCACGGCGCTGCCGCTCTGTGCGAGGAACTGCTCGAGCCACTGTATGCTCTCGATGTCGAGGTGGTTGGTGGGCTCGTCGAGCAGCAGCACGTCGGGGCGGCGCAGCAGCAGCTTGGCCAGCTCGATGCGCATGCGCCATCCGCCAGAGAACTCGTTGGTAGGGCGGTCGAAGTCGGTGCGGAGGAATCCCAGGCCGGTGAGTGTGCGCTCAATCTCGGCCTCGTAGTTGTCGGCCCCCATGAGCTGGTAGCGTTCGTGCGCTTGGGTGAAACGCTCCACCAGCTGCATGTATTCGTCGCTCTCGTAGTCGGTGCGCTCGGCGAGTTGCCGGTTCATGCGGTCGATGCGTTCTTTCAGGGCGGTGGTGTCGGCGAACGCCTTGCGGGCCTCGTCGATGACGGTGGTGTCGTCGGCCAGTCGCATCACCTGCGGCAGATAGCCTATGGTGGTGTCGTTGGGGATGGAGACGGTTCCGGCCGTTGGCTGCTGCTGGCGGCAGAGAATCTTGAGCAGGGTGGATTTTCCTGCTCCGTTTTTTCCCACCAGCGCTATGCGGTCGCGGTCGTTGACCACGAAGCTGGCGTCGCTGAAGAGGGGTTTCACCCCAAATTCCACTTTCAGTGATTCTACTGATATCATGAGTGCAAAGGTACAAAAAAACAATGTTATAAAAACATTTTCCAAAACCAAAATTCCACAAACGGGTGACAATTTGGAGGAAAGGGAACGGCTGTCGGTCGTTGGGACGTTTTTCGGGGCATGAAAAAGCATCGCCAAGACTCCATGCGTTGGGGTCTTGGCGATGCTTCGTGTTGTTTTGAGTGCAGCGGGATGGCCCGTGTCTTTACTCCGGGTCGGCCGAATCCCACGCAGCATTCTTTGTGGCTGCTGCCCCTGTGGTGACGGGCTTGCCCACAATGATGTTCACGATGGAGACGGCGTCGGCAATGTCAACGTCGTTGTCGAGGTTGACGTCGGCCACATTGATGTTGAACTTGAGGTTGGGCTTGCCCACAATGTAGTTGACGATGGCCACGGCATCGGCAATGTCGAGGCTTCCGTCTTCGTTGACGTCGCCAATGAGCAGGTTGTTGGCTTCAGCCAGCTCGTTGAACTTCCTGTCGAGGTAGGCGAAACGGGTGTCGAGATAGGTTCTGATGGCTGCCACCTGTTCGTCGTAAGTGCCGCTGAGCGTCCATCCTGCGCCACCTTGTGCGGTCGGCTTGTAGTTGTAGGCCATGGTTTGTGCAATCTCCTGTGCCAGGGTGGTGAGCTTGTTGTTCAGTGCGGTCTTGAGGTCGGTGGTGGCGTTGGCGCCGTAGAGGGTGTTCCATTTTTCGATGACAGCCTGCTTGAACCAATCCTGCTCCCAAAGGTCTTTCAGTTTGTTGGCCATCACCTTGTAGTCGGCCGCTGTGAATATCATGCCGTTGTAAGAGCCTTCGGTGTCGAGGTCGCTCATGTCCATGAGGTGGTTGGTGGAGTTGGCGTATGCTTTTTCGCCACCGTCGAGGGGGCCGAAGAAGAGCTTGCTGTCGGCAGCGTCGGCGCGGTAGGCGCAGATGTCGGACAGCTGCTTGTAGGCGGCCATAATCTCCGCGGAGATATACCAGTTGACGAACGAGGCCAGGTCAACGTTGTTCTGGATGTCAGCCCAGAAGGTGTTGTTGAAGTAGTTTCCTACGTTCTCTTTCAGCGTCAGTTTGCCAGCGTCGGTCAGGTCGTCGGTGTCGGGATTCTTGATGATGATGTAGGGCTGCTCGGTGGTGCCCTCCACGTAGAGGTCGCCGTAGCCGTCGGTGCGCATATCGACCTCGCCCTTCGATGCAATCTCCACCAGCCAGTCGGTGTCCTTGTTGGCGGCGAGCACACGTCCGCTCTCCACCTTCACGCGGTCGGTAATCTGGTAGGTGCCCATGTAATGGTCGTTCACATAGACGTCGGCATACTGGCAACCCGGCGTGAAACTGAATCCCATCTGGTCGGCCAGCTCCTCGGTGAGTGCGTTGCGCAGCATGGTGGGGTCGTCGTCGTTGGCCTCGAGCACCCACTGCTTGTAAGCCCCCGACTTGGTTCCCAGGAATGCGGTCTTGCTGCCGAACTTCAGTCGGTAAGAAGGTTTCTGTGAGGTTCCGTCGCCCTTGAACTTCACGCTCACGGCTCCGGCGCCGTAGGTCTTGTCGCCTCCGATCATGTTGTTGCTGTCGAACACCTCCATGCTGGCCGTAGCGTCCCACGTGTCGGCGCTCATTGTGCTGGAAGTAATATATATGGTGGGCACGTCGGTGAGCTGAGCGTGAACGACGGGCTCATCCAGCGTAATGTCCATCCAGCCTGCAGCCTGGCTCATGGTGGTATATTGTTCCTGTAAGAATGCTATTCGAGTAGCAATCCACTCCTTTAACTGATTATTATAAGAATCCTGGTCGGTCCATTCCTTGAAAACCTGCATGCTACCGTCTGGTGCACTGAAAGTCCAACGCTCAAAGTTGGCAGCCCAAGTTTCCTTTATTCTTTCTGAAAGTAAATCTATCTTTTCGTTCAGTTTTTGTTGCAACCCCTCGTCAACCAATTTCTGGAACAAAACGCGAAGATGATTGATAAACTCTTTGTCTAAGTATAGTTTATGCACATACCATCTGAAGGAACCATTCGCTATATCGGCAACCATTGAGTTGTCTTGAGCACACGTGATGTTGCCAAACGCCAAGTCCTTATCCCAGATAGGGCCTAAGCAGAGCTTACCATCGGCTTCCCTGTAGGCTTTAACGGTCATATAGCCATCATAATCGGCAGTGAGCTCTGTAATAAGGATAAACTTCAACCAACTGTCCTCGTCGTTCAGTTCTCTCCAATCTTTTTGTGCATTGAGGAAAGAACTATCATCCCATCCCCAAATTTGGTAGTTCCATGTGTTTTTGAACCAATCTTGAATAGGTTGCAAGATAGCGTTTCGCTGTGTCTCGTCAGTATCATCATCGGGTTCAGGGTTCTTTACGTTCATTTGAAGTGGGTCGGTGAAGCACATAGGTGGATCGAGCATGTCTCCGCGTCCTTGAAACTCAACATACCATCCGGTGGTTTCGTCAACGGGTATTCTGTTTGAGCCTACTTCTGCATGGTCGCTAACAATGTAAGTGCCGCGATAGTCACCATTGATGACCAAGTCCACGTGTTTATATCCGGGTACGAAATCCATACCCACTAATTCGCCCAATTCTGACATCAACGGGTCTCTAAGCATGGAATAGTCGAAGGCACTGGCCTTCAATATCCAGTTGCGCTTGCTGTAGCCTTTACCCAGCAGGTCGTGTTTGTAGTTTTGTCCCGTTACTTCGTCCTTCTTGTCAAATTTCAGCCGATATGCTCTTTTGCTCGGGTCGGCAGTGGCATTTCCGCGAACCTTGATTTGCAGGTGGTCGTCGGAGAACGATTCCAGATAGTGAGGACTTGTTTTGTCAGTCGTGGCCACTACTTGGATGGAGGCCCTGTGATAAAGAGCTTCGTCCGTATTTCTGCTTTTGGTCAAGTCTTTGTCAAGGTCGGAAACGTCGGGGATGTCGATGTAAATGGTTGGAACATTTGTAATCTGTGCTCGAGCAGCAATTTTCGCTCCAATCGTATTTACATCGGGGGTGTCGCCGCCCTCACCACCTTCGCCAGAATTGCCGCCACCGCCCGAAGATGTTCCTTCAAGTGAAAAACTTGGGGTTGAGCCGTCTGTCGTAGCAAAGTATCCATTGAATGCCGGAATGTCTTTTTGGCCTTCGCCGCCGTCCCATTGCATTTTGTACAGCATTCCGTTGGCCAATTTGAAGGATGTCTGTCCCGTCGTATTTATAAGTCCGGAGCCTTTCGCGTAGATGCTTCCTTTAAAAAAGACAGAACTGCTTCCGAAGGAGATGGTATTATCCCCTTTGTTTAGGAAAGTGACATTTTTGAATACGGGGTCAGCTATTGTCTTGCTTTTCGTCTTGATGAAATAGGGCGTGAAAGCTGATAAGGATGCTGTTTCCATCTTCTTGAAAGAGAAAACTGTTCCGTTGAGTTCATCAAATTGTTGAACTTCATAATTGTCAGACTCAAAGGTTTCATTGAGCTGCGATGCGTTGAGGTCGAACGGAAAACAAACAATATTCCAAACACCAGCTTCGAAGGAGCGGTTCTTGATTTGAATATTGTAGGTGGTGTTTTCAGAAACAGAAGGATAGCTGTAGTCGCCCCAGATTGATGTGGCGTCAAAAACAATGGTTTCCGCTGCCCCTGCGCTTCCGCACACGAGCATGACGGCCACGAAAAGGAAAAACCTTCTCAGGTTGAAAAGATTAGTCATAGTGTTTCTCGTAAAAAGGTGTAATTTATACTTCTCGCTTTTTTGGTTTGGCTCACGCATTGGGCATTGCCCCAATTGGCATGGCAGAAAAAACCATGCAAATGTATGAATTTTATGCGTTTTGACAAAGAAAAAAGTAAAAAAAAAACAAAAGTCGCAATCGTTTGCGCACACAATTGGGAAATTGTTGTCGTGAGCAGGAAAATCGTTGTCGTGAGCCCAGAAATTATCTCCCGACGTTAGGACGAAATTCTCTAGAAAATTCAATCACAACGTCGGGAGATAATTTCGGGGCTTGCGACAGCGGAAAAACATCTCCCGAGAATAAGAAAATATCGTCGGGAGATATTTGTCTGTAGTCTCGAGTTTGTTTGTCTGTTGTCGTGCTTTGCGCGGGAATCCCTGGGAATGATAACGCTTCGCGTCTTTGGCTTTCCCTTCGGCCGCCGATTTTCAATTCAAAAACCAATAAAAACAAAGAAAAACCAACAAAACAAGGGTGTTTTACAAATAAAAACCTGTTTTTCCTTGTCCGTTTTTGTTTTTATTTGTTTTTGAACGGCGCGTTGCGTATGGTTTTCTGCCGAAGAAACAAAGCAGGCCTTGAAACTACGAATATTATTAATTCCGAAAAAAACGAAAAAACGAACGGCACGAAAATCTGTGTGTTTTTGGAGACAGAGCCGCGCGAGGCGGGAGCAGTGAAGAAAAAGTGGTGCGCAATGGTGGCTGTTGAGCAAAAAATGATTATCTTTGTGGCTGCAACGGAGAAACCCATGCAATCAGAAAAACGAATTGACACAATGAATACATTTGCAAAAATCATTGCCGCAAGGCTGAACCTGCCCGAACAGGGCGTGGACAACACCCTGGCACTGCTCGAACTGGGATGCACCATCCCCTTCATCGCCCGCTACCGCAAGGAGCGCACGGGAGCCCTGAACGAGGTGCAGATAGCGGCCATCAGCGAACAGAACGAACGGCTGAAGGAAATCAGCAAGCGCAAGGAAACGGTCGTCAAGACCATTACGGAGCAGGGCAAGATGACTCCAGAGTTGGAACGTCGCATCGCCGACTGCTGGGACGGCACGGAGCTGGAGGACATCTACCTGCCGTTCCGCCCCAAGCGGCGCACCCGCGCGCAGATAGCGCGCGAGCAGGGTCTGGAGCCGCTGGCCACGCTGCTCTACCTGCAGCGCGAGCAGCATCCCGAGCAGGCAGCGCGCCGTTTTGTGGGCGGCGATGTGGTGGATGCCGACATGGCCCTGCGCGGCGCGCAGGACATCATAGCCGAAATGGTGAGCGAGGACGAGCGGTCGCGCAACACGCTGCGCTCGCTGTTCCGTCGCGAGGCTATGATCAGTTCGAAGGTGGTGAAGGCCAAGAAAGACACCGACGAGGCCCAGAAGTTCAGCGACTACTTCGACTGGCAGGAACCGTTGCGGCGCTGCACCAGCCACCGGCTGCTGGCCATGCGCCGTGGCGAGGAAGAAGGCGTTCTGCGGGTGAGCATCGGTGCCGACGACGAGGAGTGCATCCATCGGCTGCGGCGGTTGCATGTGCGCGGTGGCGGCGGCAGCTCGCGTCTGGTGGGTGAGGCCGTTGACGACAGCTACAAGCGGCTGTTGCGGCCCGCCATCGAGAACGAGTTTGCGGCGGCCAGCAAGGAGCGCGCCGACGACGAGGCCATCCAGGTGTTTGCCGAAAATCTGCGCCAGCTGCTGCTGTCGGCGCCGTTGGGGCAGAAGCGCGTCATGGGCATCGACCCCGGTTTCCGCACGGGCTGCAAGGTGGTGTGCCTGGACGCACAGGGCAACCTGCTGCACCACGAGGCCATCTTTCCTCATCCGCCCGTGAACCACTACATGCAGGCCAAGATGCACGTGCTGGGCATGCTGCGCAAATATCGCATTGAGGCCATCGCCATCGGCAATGGCACAGCCAGCCGCGAAACCAACAGCTTCGTGCAGGACACGGTGGGGGAGATGGAGAGGAGTGGAGACAATGGGGCCAATGGCAAGCCTCAGGTGTTTACCGTGAGCGAAGACGGAGCCTCCATCTACTCGGCCTCGAAAGTGGCGCGCGAGGAGTTTCCCGACGAGGACGTAACCGTGCGCGGTGCGGTGAGCATAGGACGAAGGCTGATGGATCCGTTGGCCGAACTGGTGAAGATCGACCCCAAAAGCATCGGCGTGGGGCAGTATCAGCACGATGTGGACCAAGCCAAGCTGAAGCGCAGCCTGGACCAGACGGTGATGAGCTGCGTGAACACCGTGGGCGTGAACCTCAACACGGCCAGCCAGCACCTGCTGATGTACGTGAGCGGACTGGGGCCGGCACTGGCCAAGAATATCGTGGATTACCGCCGCGAGCACGGCGCGTTCACCTCGCGGGCACAACTGAAGAAAGTGCCGCGGCTGGGGCCGTCGGCCTTCGAGCAGTGTGCGGGCTTCCTGCGCATTCCCGGAGCCAAGAACCCGCTGGACAACAGTGCGGTGCATCCCGAAAGCTACGGTGTGGTGGAGCAGATGGCCGCCGACCTGGGCTGCACCGTTGGCGCGCTGGTGGGCAACAAGGAGCGGCTGAAGGAGATAGATATTAAAAAGTACGCGCGCGAGGACGTGGGACTGCTCACCCTGGCCGACATCGTCAAGGAACTGGAGAAGCCGGGCCTGGACCCGCGCGAGCAGATTGAGGAGTTCGAGTTCGACAACCGCGTACACAGCATAGAAGACCTGTGCGAGGGCATGGTGCTGCCCGGCATCGTGACCAACATCACCAACTTCGGGGCTTTCGTAGATGTGGGTGTGCATCAGGACGGCCTGGTACATGTTTCGCAGTTGGCCGACCGCTACGTGAGCGACCCCAACCAGGTGGTGAAGCTCCACCAGCACGTTCGCGTCATGGTGAAAGAGGTGGACCTGCGCCGCAAGCGCATCAGCCTGACCATGAGAGGGGGGAGTTAGGAGTTAAGAGTTAGGAGTTGGGCGTTGTAGGGAGAAAAATGGGCCAAGTGTTGGCTAATGTCGAAGAAAATGTTTACCTTTGCACATTCAAAATGCAAAGGTAAACAGATTAAATTGCTCGAATAGAAAGGAAACATGATAATATGCCACTAAGACTACCCGACAGGCTTCCCGCCATCGATTTGCTGAAGAAGGAGAACATCTTCGTGATGGACACCTCGCGTGCCACCACACAGGACATAAGGCCACTGAAAATAGTGATTCTGAACCTCATGCCCCTGAAAATCACCACCGAAACTGACTTGGTGAGATTGTTGTCGAACACGCCCTTGCAGTTGGACATCTACTTCATGAAGCTGAAAAGCCATACCCCCAAGAACACCCCGATAGAGCACATGATGATGTTCTACAAGGACTTTGAGGAGCTGCGCCAACACAAGTTCGACGGCATGATCATCACGGGAGCCCCCGTGGAGACCTACGATTATGAGGACGTGACCTACTGGGACGAGATGAAGGACATCTTCAGTTGGGCAAAGACCCACGTGACGAGTACGCTCTACATCTGCTGGGCGGCGCAGGCTGGCCTGTACTATCATTATGGCATCCCGAAGTATCCCTTGGAGAAAAAGAAGTTTGGCATCTTTCCGCAGCACACTCTCGTGCCCACATTGCCCATCTTCCGCGGTTTCGACGAGGTGTTCATGATGCCCCACAGCCGCCATACCGAGATTCGCCGCGAAGACATCTTGGCCAAGCCCGAGCTTTCGCTGCTGGCCGAGTCGGAAGAGAGTGGCGTGAGCATTGTCATGGCCCGCGGCGGCAGGGAGTTTTTCATCACGGGCCATCTGGAGTATGCGCCCAATACGCTCGACAACGAGTACAAGCGCGACATGGGTGTGCGCGACGACGTGGATATGCCCGTCAACTACTACAGAAACGACCGCCCTGAGAATGGACCCAGGGTGACATGGCGCGCCCATGCCAATCTGTTCTACAGCAACTGGATAAACTACTACGTCTATCAGGAGACTCCCTATAACATCGAGGAAATTGAATAGAGTTATGAGTTAAGAGTTAAGAGTTAGGAGTTAGGAGTTGGGAATATGCAGAAAATAGAATTGCTGGCACCAGCCAAGAATCTGGAGTGCGGCATCGCCGCCATCGACCATGGCGCAGATGCTGTCTATATCGGGGCGGAACGCTTCGGTGCGAGGGTGGCTGCCGGTAATTCTGTGGACGACATAGCAGCCTTGGTGCGCCACGCCCACATGTTTGGAGCCAAGGTTTATGTCACTGTAAACACGATTGTCTATGACGACGAACTCGACGCCACGCGGCAGCTGGCAGAGCGATTGGCCGAAGTGGGTGTGGATGCGCTGCTCATTCAGGACATGGGGCTGGTGGAGATGGCTGGTGGAGATGGCCGACTGTGCGACCGTTTGGCACTCCACGCCTCTACGCAAACCGACAACCGCACGGCCGACAAAGTGGGGTGGTTGCGCGACTTGGGATTCAGCCGCGTGGTGCTGGCCCGCGAACTGACGCTGGCCGAGATTCGAGCGATTCACCAGGCGGTGCCCGATGTTGAACTGGAAGTGTTTGTCCATGGAGCCCTGTGCGTGAGCTACTCGGGCGTGTGCTATGCCTCGCAATACTGTTTCGGGCGCAGTGCCAACCGCGGTGCGTGTGCGCAGTTCTGCCGGCTGAAGTTCGACCTGCAGGATGCCGACGGGCAGGTGCTTGAGCAGGGACGCCACCTGCTGTCGCTGAAGGACCTGTGCCAGATTGACGAGCTGGAGCCGCTGATGGAGGCTGGCGCCGTCTCGTTCAAGATTGAGGGGCGGCTGAAGGACGTTTATTACGTGAAGAACGTGGTGGCAGCTTACAGTCAGCGGCTGGACGAGATCATCGGCCGCCATCCGCAGCAGTACTGCCGCGCGTCGAAAGGGCGTTGCACCTATTCGTTCACGCCGAACCTGAAGAAAACCTTCAACCGCGGCTTCACCCATTACTTCTTGAACGGACGGCAGCGCGACATCGCTTCGTTCGACACGCCCAAGGCCTTGGGCGAATATGTGGGCAAGGTGAAGGAGATTCGCGGCAATTCGTTCAATGTGGCCGGAACGGCCAACTTTGCCAATGGCGACGGGCTGTGCTTCTTCTATGAGGAAGGCCGCAGGAGCGAGGGTGGCAAGCCGTTTTCGGCAAAGAGAAGACCCGACGTCGAGGTGTCGCCATCGGCAACAAGAAGAGGAGGCGCGAACCTGGTGCTCGAGGGCTTCCGGGTGAACAAGGTGGTGAACAACCGTTTGTTCCCGCTGAAGATGCCGCAGCACCTTCGTCCGGGCATGTCGCTCTATCGCAACAACGACCAGGAGTTCGAACGCCTGTTGAGCAAGCCCAGCAGCGAGCGGAAAATGGAGGTGGTGATGACGTTAGACACCTGCGAGCGGGGGTTCCAGTTGCGCATGACGAGCATGGAAGGCGCGGAGCTGGCCAGCAGCCAGGTGGATTTTGAACACCAACAGGCCCAGAAACCGCAGACGGACAACATACGCCAGCAACTGTCGAAACTGGGCGGAACGCCCTACGTGAGCCGCCGGGTGGAGATTCTGCACGGAGCCGACCGCTGTTTCCTCCCTTCGAGCTTGCTCGCCACGCTGCGCCGCAGCGTGGTTGAAAATGCTGAGAAGCGTGAAGGCCAAACCGCAGGAAAGGGGAGAGGCGTGGGAGCGGCCAAGGAGAGTAACGTGGCAGTTGTCCCGATGGAAGGTGAATATGCGCGCTATCCCTATTTGCTGAATGTTTCAAACAGCCAGTCGCGGCTGTTCTACCAGCGGCATGGCGTGGCCGATGTGCAGCCCGCCTTCGAATTACAATGCGGTTCGCCGGGGGAACACCACCCCAAGTCCGCCGACAGACGTGCGCAGCGGGCACCGTTGCTCATGCAGTGCCGCCATTGTGTGCGTTACTCTCTGGGCATGTGTCTGCAACGCGATGCTGCCGCCCGACAGTGGCGCGAACCTCTTTTCTTGGTGCTGCCCGACGGCAGACGCTTCCGACTCCAGTTTGATTGCAAACAATGCCAGATGAATGTCTATGCAGAGAGTTGAATGCCGGTTGAAGAGCCTGTGCGCCTCCCGTATGCGGATGTTGCTGCACGTGGTGGCGCTGGTCCTTGTGGCGGGCGCCTTGGCCAGCTGCTATCATAAGCACAAGCCCACTTCGCCTGATGCTGTGGTCTATACCGAGCAGCAACTCGATTCCATATCGTTCTCCACCACCCACCATTATTCGCAAAACTACAATTTCGTGGTGAAGGCCGACTCCATTGTACTTCTGCGTCAGCAGCCCGAGGAAATGCTCAACCAACTGATGACCGACTCGCTGGTGGTAAGGCGGAACGACCAGTTGGTGGTGGCCGACATCCGCATGATTCCCACCGACTCGATAGATTCGGTGTGGGTGCAGCTGGCGCGCGATCAGGACACTTTCGGATGGATTCACGAGAGCGAGCTGCTGCCCAAGGTGTTTCCCGACGATCCCATCTCGCAGTTCATCTCGGTGTTCTCTGATGTGCATTTGCTCATTTTCCTCATCATTATCGGCATCATCGGTGCCATCTACATCATGAGGCTGGTTTTTCGGAGCAACGCCAAAATCGTTCATTTCAACGACATCGACTCGTTCTATCCCACGCTGCTGGTGCTGCTGGTGGCTTCGTCGGCTACACTCTATGCCACCATCCAGACCTTTGCCCCCGACATGTGGCGGCATTTCTACTACCATCCCACGCTCAATCCCTTCATCACGCCCACGCTGCTGTCGGTCTTTCTGGTTTCGGTGTGGGCCATAGTGATTGTGGCGCTGGCTGTTGTCGATGACGTGCGCCACTTGTTGCCCATGGGCGAGATGGTGCTCTATCTTTGCGGCCTGGGAGCCATTTGTGCGGTTGACTATATGGTTTTCAGTGTGCTTTCACTTTATTACGTGGGGTATGTGCTGTTGGTGTTCTATTTCTTTTTCGCCATCCGCACCTACTTTTCCAATTCGCGCTGCAACTACATTTGCGGGCAGTGCGGAGCCAAGCTGCACGAGAAAGGCAGTTGCCCCTATTGTGGTGCGGTGAACCAGTAGTTTTTCAGGAAAACGCCTGCTCAGCGAAAATTACTGGACAGGCGGCTTTTACATTTCATCCGGAAAAACGTCTAATAAGTACCACAAAAACGAAAACCCAGTACAGTATGAAGAAATACATCTTGTTGGTGCTGCTGACCGCAGTGTGCATGGCGGGCATGGCGCAGGAAAAGCTCGAGAGCGTGAGTGGAGTCGTGATGGACCGCGAATCCCATAAAGCCTTGTCGCAGGTGAATGTTTCTGTCGATGGAAGCAACGTTTCGACCATCACCAACGCCGAGGGGCGATTTGTGCTGAAGGTGCCCCGGCTGGAGGGGCGAATCGTCGTTTCGCACATAGGCTACAAGTCGCGCTATGTGGCGATGCCCAAAGACGGCAAGCCGCTGCGCATCATGCTGACGCCCAGTTCGCTGATGCTCGCTGAAGTGGTGATCATGCCCGACGACCCTGTCACACTGCTGCGCGAGGCGTTGCGGCGCATTCCCGACAATTACGGCAGGGAGCCGCACCTCTACCAGACGTTCTACCGCGAGACGGTTCAGAAGCGGCAGAACTACATCTACATTGCCGAGGCGGTGAGCGAACTGCTCAAGACAGGCTACAACCGCGTTTCGTCGGTGCGCGACTGGGTGGCCATTCTGAAAGCCCGCCGGCTGGTGAGCACCAAACAGAGCGACACGCTCGGCGTGAAGATTCAGGGAGGGCCGCAGCTGATGAACCAGCTGGACTTCGTGAAAAACCGCAGCCTGATACTCGACCGAATCGACATGGAGCACTATAATTTCAACGTGGCCGTTCCTGAGAAAATCGACGACCGGCTGCAGGTGGTCATCGAGTTCCACCCCAAGGGCACTTCGCCCGATGTGCTCTACCACGGCCGGGTGTATATTGACAACGAGAACTACACCATCACGCGCGCTGAAATGACGCTCGAAATGGGCAACCGCGACGTGGCCACACAGATGATGCTCATAAAAAAACCGGCCGGACTGCGGTTCAAACCCAAGGAACTCTCGATGGTGATTTCGTTCAAGTCCGACGGAACGTACAGCCGCATCAACTATTTGCGAACGCAGATGCGTTTCAGCTGCGACTGGAAACGCCGTCTCTTTTCCACCAACTTCACGGCGGTCACCGAAATGGTGGTCACCGACAAGTTGAAGGAGGTGAAGGGAAAGCCCGGCAACGACACCTTCGGCCCGCGGGATTCGTTCTACGACAAAGTGGATTATTTTGGCGACCAGGACTTCTGGGCCGACTACAATATCATAGAACCTACCGAAAGTCTTGAAAAAGCGGTAGAAAAAATAAGAAAGCACCACCCGTAGTGGTGCTTTCTTATTGTAAATTGCAACGCAGTTTTTGCAGATCAGAACACGTGCAGGCCGAGGAACACCATCAGACCGTTCATCAGAATCCAGAAGATGGCGAAAGGCATGGTCTTGCGCATGATGTCGCCGTCCTGACCCTCCATGTCGCAGGCGGCCGTAGCAATGGCGATGCTCTGCGGCGAAAGGAGCTTGCCTCCCTCAGAGCCGGCACAGTTGGCAGCTGCCAGCCAGTTGGTCTCGCTGCCGGGCACACCGAAGAAGGTGCTCTGGTTCACCAGCCCAAGGTCGCTGGCTGCCGTGGCCTGGAGTTTGCCGAAGAGAATGTTGGCGTTGGTGGCACTGCCGGTGACGAAGGTTCCGATGGAGCCGATGAGCGGAGCAAAGAACGGGAAGAAGGTTCCGGTGAGCGCCACGAGCCCCTTGGCAATGTCGTTGGTCATGCCCGTGTTGTTCATCAGCATGGCCATGGCAACCAGACAGCAAATCGTGACGACGGTCTTCTGCAGATTGATGGTGGTCTTGGCCAGCAGCTTCATCAGTCTGCCGAAGCTCATGCCCTGAATCAGTCCGCCGATGACGGCTCCGAGGAAAATCATCAATCCGGCATTCGAGAGCCAGCCGAACTTGAAGGTGTTGCCGATGACGGGCATGTCGAACTGGGTCACCAGGTTGCTGTTGAGCAAAGCGTTGATGCTGGGCACAATCTTGCTGCTGATGAGAATGAAGAAGATGATGAGGCCATAGACGCTCCATGCCTTCAGGGTCTTGGTGAGGCCAAACTTCTTCTTCTCCACTTTGACTTCGTCTGAGGGGCTCTCGTCGTGAATGAACAGCTTGTTGTAGATGAGCATGGCGATGATGGCAGCCACACTACCCAGGATGGCGGGCGTCTCAGGGCCGATGAAGTGGGCGCAGCAGAACTGCACGATGATGGAGAACGTACCCACGAACAGGGCCAGCGAGATGTTCTTCACAATCTTGGTGCGGTCGGTCATCATGAGGATGATGAACGGCGTGATGTAGAACATCAGGGCCAACTGCACGATGATGAACGTGGCCACCTCGCAAAGCATCTCGGGCGAAGCCACTCCCTCGGCAGCCACCTGGTTGGCCAGTGTGGTGGCGGGAAGGCCCACTGCTCCGAAACCTACGGCCACGGTGTTGGCTATCAGACAGATGACGGCAGAGAACATCGGCTTGAATCCCAGCCCGATGAGAATGGCGGCGGGAATGGCCACAGCCGTGCCAAATCCGGCCATACCTTCGAGCACACCGCCGAGACCCCACGTGAGGAGCAAAACGAGCAGTCCCTTGTCGGAGGTCATCTGGATGAACTGTGTCTTGATGGTTTCAATCTCCTTTGTTTCGCAGAGGATGTTGTAACTGAAAATGGCGCAGATGATGATGAGGATGATGGGGAAGCAGGCTTTCAGGAATCCTTCGATGACCGACCAGAGCGTGATGCCATAGATGGACACTCCGGCGAACTTCTCGGGAATGATGCCCATGGCCGGCACGGCGAACAGTGCCAGAATGATGGTAACTACGAGGGTGATGACCGCGCTCTTGTAGCCGGACACTTTGAACCCCATCATCAGCACGATGAGCAGGACAATGGGAATTACGGAAATTAAGGCTGTCATAGGCTTGAAAAATGTGTTTTGATGTGTGTATTATTAATAATTTATTAGATATCGTCAGGGTTAACGTCTTTGAAAAAAACATTGCAAATATATAAATAATATGAATATTTTCGTCGTTTCTTTACTTAAAAAATATAAATTGTGAATATTTTTATGTTTTCAAAGTCTTATTTCGTATTTTTGTATCGATTATTCTCGATTATTCCCAATTAAAAAAAATATAGCCATGAAGAAAAAACATGTCATTTTGGCCGCAGCCATGCTTTTGGCAACGGCTTCGTGGGCTCAGAAAACCATTACGCTCACCGAGGCGGGAACACTGGCCTCGCACCTTTCGGATGCCGAGCGGAAGACGCTCACCAGCCTCACTGTGCAAGGACCGCTCAACGGTTCGGACATGGTGGTGCTGCGCGCCATGGCAGGGGCCGGGGGCGCTGCGGGGAAACTCTCCGAGCTCGACCTCTCTGGAGCCTCGATGGTGAAAGGAGGCTCGAGCTATTCGGCAGGAAAGAATCAGCAGGACGCCTTCACGCAGGACAACGCCCTCTCGTTGCGTCTGTTCTACGGTTGCTCGGCATTGCGCCGCGTGGTCATTCCCAATACGGTGCGCCGCGTTTCCAACGACGCCTTCTCTGCCTGTGCGTCGCTTCAGGAGATAGCCGTGGCCGACAATCCGCTGTTCACGTCGGTCGATGGCATGCTCTTGCGACACGACAGTACGCTCATCTACCGCTGTCCGCAGGGCAAAGCCATCAGCCAACTCACCGTGGCCGAGGGCGTGAAGCAGATTTATCCCAGTGCCTTCCGTGGCATCGCCACCATTACGGAGATTTCGCTGCCGAGCACCCTTCAGGGTGTCAACGACATGGCATTCTGGGGCTGTCCGCGCATCAAGGTCATCCGCATCGCTACCCCCAATCCGCCCGCCATGGAGAACGCCTTCGACAGCGGTGTGCTCAGCACTGCCCGCCTCGTCGTTCCCAAAGGAGCAGCCGAGCGCTACCGCTCGAAAGCTGGATGGGAGAATTTCAAGAACATCGTCGAGGAATAGGTTCACAGTTAGCGGGAGTTAGCAGAAGTTAGCGGAAGTTAGCAGAAGTTAGCGGGAGTTAGCGGGAGTTAGCGGTAGTTAGCGGGAGTTAGCGGTAGTTAGCAGAAGTTAGCGGACATTAGTTCTCCATCAGAAAGGTATTGTCCGTTAACTCCACGAGCCGGAGGCTCGTTAACTCCCGCTAACTCCCACTAACTCCCGCTAACTTCCACTACATTGGGAAGGACGAATCAGAATACAATTGTACTTCAAGGCGAACAAGTGAAAAAACAAATCGCCCCCACTCAGAGGCCGTTGACGGCAGGGAGTGGGGGCGATTTGTTTTCAAACGTACATCAGGTCGCTCATGATGCCGTCGCTCAGGAACAGACCGTCGCGGGTGAGGTGCAGACGGTCGTCGTCGAGGACGAGCAGATGGCGGTCGAGATGAGGGCGGGCTGCGGCTAGCAGGTGCTCGCGGTAGGCTGGGCCGAAGCGGTGGGTGACGTCGTCGAGGCTGAGCCCCTGGCGGGTGCGCAGGGCCGTCATGACGAGGTCGTCAAAACGGTCGGAGGTGGTGAGCACTTCGCGCTCCTCCAGGGGGCGCCGGCCTTGCTCTATGGCCTCGATGTAGCGGCGGATGTCGCTCACGTTCCACGAGCGGGTGTCCAGGTCGTAGCTGTGGGCGGCGGCTCCCAGTCCCAGATAGGGCTTCGCCTGCCAGTAGCTGCTGTTGTGGCGGCTGTGGTAGCCCGGCTGGGCGAAATTGCTGATTTCGTAGTGCTCGTAGCCGGCGGCCTGCATGCGGTCGATGAGCAGGTGGTACATGGCGAGCGAGCGCTCTTCGCTGATGGGGGCGTAGCGCTCATCGCGCTGGCTGAGTCGGTGGAGTGGGGTGTTGGGTTCGTAGGTAAGTGCGTAGGCCGAGATGTGTTTGGGGGCGAGCTCGATGGCACGGCTGATGTCGTGGTCCCACTGCTGGAGACTCTCGGCGGGGAAGCCGAACATGAGGTCGATGCTCAGGTTGGTCAGTCCTGCGGCGCGCAGACGGCCGACGGCCTTGTCAACCTGGCTGGCGGTGTGGCGGCGGTGGAGCAATCGCAGCCGTTGGTCGTCGAAGGTCTGTGCTCCCATGCTGACGCGGTTGACGGGCAGCTCGGCAAGCAGGGCGGCGAAACTGTCGCTGATGTCGTCGGGGTTGCACTCGATGGTGACTTCCGCCTCTGCCGACACGTCATATATATTAAATAGGTGAGAAAAAATCTGCCGCAGCTCCTTGTCGGAGAGTTGCGACGGAGTTCCTCCGCCCAGATAAATGGTCTCCACCTGCTGGCCTCTGAGTTCGTGGGCGCGCAACAGCATCTCGCTGCAGAGCGCATCGACGTATTGCGGGCGCAGGCTATGGAGAGTGGAAGAGTAGAAACCGCAGTAGATGCAGCGGCTCTTGCAGAAGGGGATGTGGATGTAGAGGCCAGCCATGGCGAAACGAGCTTGAACGGTGTGTGAAAAAATGAAAGCAGAACGTTCTGAAAAACGCAATAACGACGCAAAAATACTAATATATTTAAAAATAGAGTGAGTTTTTTGGGAAAAACTTTGGCTAATTGTGAAAATATCTGTACCTTAGACCCCAATTATGAACTAACACCTAAATCTATTAAAGATATGAGAGTATATCAGACTAACGAAATCAAAAACATTGCACTGCTTGGCAGTGCGGGCAGCGGCAAGACCACTCTTGCCGAAAGTATGCTTTACGAAGCAGGTATCATCAAGCGTCGTGGCTCGGTGGAGCAGAAGAACACCGTGAGCGACTATTTCCCTGTTGAGCAGGAGTATGGCTATTCGGTTTTCTCGACCGTCTTCCACGTGGAATGGAACAACAAGAAGCTCAACATCATCGACTGCCCGGGTTCGGACGACTTCGTGGGAGGTGCCATCACCGCCCTCAACGTGACCGACCAGGCCGTCATCTTGGTGAACGGACAGTATGGACCCGAAGTGGGCACACAGAATGCTTTCCGCTACACCGAGAAACTGCAGAAACCCGTCATCTTCCTTGTCAATCAGCTGGACCGCGACAACTGCGACTTTGACGCGCTGCTGTCGAACATGAAGGAAATCTACGGCGACAAGTGCGTACCTGTGCAGTACCCCATCGAGACCGGTGCCGGATTCAACGCCGTCATCGACGTGCTGCTCATGAAGAAATATTCGTGGAAACCCGAGGGTGGCGCTCCCATCATCGAGGATATTCCCGCCGACCAGATGGAGAAGGCTCAGGAGCTGCATGCCGCTCTCGTTGAGGCTGCCGCAGCCAACGACGACACGCTGATGGAGAAATTCTTCGAAGAGGAGAGTCTCACAGAGGACGAAATGCGCGAAGGCATCCGCAAGGGTCTCGTCACACGTTCCATCTATCCCGTCTTCTGTGTGTGCGCAGGCCGCGACATGGGTGTGCGCCGACTGATGGAGTTCCTCGGCAATGTGGTGCCCTTCGTCAGCGAAATGCCGAAGGTTCACAACACTCGCGGCGAGGAAATCACCCCCGACAGCAACGGTCCCACCTCCATCTATTTCTTCAAGACTGGCATGGAGCCCCACATTGGCGAGGTGAGCTACTTCAAGGTGATGAGCGGCTCGGTGAAACCGGGCGACGACCTGAACAATGCCGACCGCGGCTCCAAGGAGCGCATCGGAACCATCTATGCCTGTGCCGGAGCCAACCGCATTGCCGTTGACCAACTCAACGCCGGTGACATCGGCTGCACCGTGAAGCTGAAGGACGTGAAGACTGGCAACACTCTGAATGGCAAGGACTGTGACAACCGCTTCGACTTCATCAAATATCCCAACTCGAAGTATTCGCGTGCCGTGAAGGCCGTGAACGAGGGCGAAACCGAAAAGATGATGGCCGCGCTGACCAAGATGCGCCAGGAAGACCCCACATGGGTGGTGGAGCAGTCAAAGGAGCTGAAGCAGATCATCGTCCACGGACAGGGCGAATTCCATCTGCGCACCCTGAAATGGCGCATGGAGAACAACGAAAAGATCCAGATTCAGTATCTCGAGCCGAAGATTCCCTATCGCGAGACCATCACCAAGGCCGCCCGCGCCGACTATCGCCACAAGAAACAGTCGGGTGGTGCCGGTCAGTTTGGCGAGGTTCACCTCATTGTTGAGCCCTACGCCGAGGGCATGCCCGATCCTACGGTGTTCAAGTTCGGCGGTCAGGAGTTCCGCATGAACATCAAGAGCAAGGAAGAAATCGAGATGGAGTGGGGCGGCAAGCTCGTGTTCATCAACTCGGTGGTGGGTGGCGCCATCGACACCCGCTTCATGCCCGCCATCCTCAAGGGCGTTCTGGAGCGCATGGAGAGCGGCCCGCTGACGGGTTCTTATGCCCGCGACGTTCGCGTCATTGTCTATGACGGCAAGATGCACCCCGTGGACAGCAACGAGCTTTCGTTCATGCTCGCCGCCCGCAACGCCTTCAGCGCAGCCTTCAAGGAGGCCGGCCCGAAGATTCTGGAGCCTATCTACGATCTCGAGGTGTTTGTGCCCGCTGACTACATGGGCGACGTCATGAGCGACCTGCAAGGCCGTCGCGCCCTCATCATGGGAATGGACAGCGAGGCTGGCTACCAGAAGCTCTCTGCCAAGATTCCTCTCAAGGAGCTGAGCAACTACAGCATCTCGCTGAGCTCGCTCACCGGTGGCCGCGCTTCGTTCACCACCAAGTTCTCGAGCTACGAACTCGTGCCCAACGACGTTCAGCAGCAGCTCATCAAGGAGCACGAGGCCGAACTTGCCGAAGAAGACTAAACGCTTGCCAGGCATCTTGCCGAAGCAATCATTCACATACACGAAAGCCATGCAGCCTTTGCCGCATGGCTTTCGTGTTTTTGGTGTTGCAGGGCCTGAAGAAAACGTTCTCGAGTTTCAATACGCTGTGTTGTAATTGATAAATATTAATTAAAAATCAGATTGTCGGTTAATTGAATTAAATTTAACTGAAATAATTAACAAAATGCTTGCTTTGTGTCGTAGAAATCGCTACTTTTGCAACGTATGAAAAAGAGAACGATTTGGATTATAGCCATTGTGATGGGCTTCTCGTTCCTCGCATTGCTGGGTTTGCAGCTGAGCTACATAGAGGAAATGGTGAAGATGAAGAAGGAGCAGTTCGACGAAAGCGTCAACCGCGCCCTCTATCAGGCGAGCACCAACCTGGAGCTGAACGAGACGTTGCGCTATCTGGAAAAAGATGTCAACGAGACCGAACGCAGAGCTTTCAGCCAGGACTCTGTAGCCATCAATCTGAACGGAGCCGTGCAGCACTCCCACCAGTATGCCGTGGCCGGCAAGGATGGCACCATCTACTCGTCGTTCGAACTGAAGACCATCACCACCCGTCCGGCATCCATTCCCAAGGCGATGATTCTGCGCTCGGACAAAAATTCCATTTCCGAAGCTTCCAGGTCGATGCAGGAAATCGTGAAAAACCGATACCTCTATCAGAAAACCCTGCTCGACAAGGTGGTCTATAGCATTCTCTATTCAGCCTCCGACAAACCGCTCAACGAGCGCATCAACTTCAAGCTGCTCGACCTTGACCTGAAGTCGGAACTGATGAACAACGGCATCAACATAAAGTACCATTTCCGGGTGACCACACAGGACGGACGCGAAGTGTACCGCTGTCCCGACTATTCGGAGGAGGGCGAAGAATACACCTACCCGCAGGTGCTGTTCCGCAACGACCCGTCGAACAAAAGAGGCGTGATCAAGATTCATTTCCCCGAGATGAACAGCTACATCTTTTCGAGCATACGCTTCATGATACCGAGCATCGTGTTCACCATCGTGCTGCTCATCACCTTCGTGTTCACCATCGTGACCATTTTCAGACAGAAGCGGTACACCGAGATAAAGAACGACTTCATCAACAACATGACCCACGAGCTGAAAACCCCGATTGCCAGCATCTCGCTCGCCGCACAGATGATGAACGACGAGAGCGTGACCAAGAGCCCGGCCATGATGAAGCACCTGGGCACGGTCATCAACGACGAGTCCAAGCGACTGCGGTTCCTCGTTGAGAAAGTGCTGCAAATGTCGATGTTCGACCGCAAGACGGCATCGTTCAAGAAGAAAGAGCTCGACCTCAACGAAATGCTCGAGAGCATTGCCAGCACATTCTCGCTGCGTGTGGAGCACACGGGAGGAAAAATCTACACCGAGATTGAGGCCGTCGATTCGGGCATCTACGTTGACGAGGTTCACTTCCAGAATGCCATCACCAACCTCATGGACAACGCCGTGAAGTACAAGAAACCCGACGAACCGCTCGACATCTTCATCAAGACATGGAACACCAACGACCGTCTCTACTTCTCGATACGCGACACCGGACTGGGCATCAAGAAAGACAACCTGAAGAAAATCTTCGACAAGTTCTACAGAGTGCATACCGGCAACCGCCACGACGCCAAGGGATTCGGACTCGGACTGGCCTATGTGAAGAAAATCATCGACCTGCACGGAGGCGAGATAAAAGTGGATAGCGAATATGGCAAAGGTACCAAGTTCACCATTTCGCTGCCCATCATGCAGAACGAATGACGCCAAGGGCTGCTTTCGCTGTGTGGACGATGGACGCCTCGGCCGAAAGATTCAACTGACGAGTAATTAAAAAAAAAGAAAAAAATAGTATTAACCACAAGCCTGTCAACAAAACTCCCACCTATCCGGCAGGCCTTCTCTGCCACCACTGCAAACGGAGACAGAGAAGCGGGAGGACAAGAGATTATGGAAGATAAACTGAAGATTTTGTTGTGCGAAGACGACGAAAACCTGGGAATGCTGCTCCGTGAGTATCTGCAGGCCAAAGGCTATGTGGCAGAACTGTGCCCCGACGGCGAGGCCGGCTACAAGGCATTCCTGAAGAGCAAGTTCGACATCTGCGTACTCGACGTGATGATGCCCAAGAAGGACGGCTTCACGCTGGCTCAGGAAATCCGCCAGGCCAACGCCGAGATGCCCATCATCTTCCTCACGGCCAAGACACTGAAGGAGGACATCCTCGAGGGATTCAAAATCGGTGCCGACGACTACATCACCAAGCCCTTCTCCATGGAAGAGCTCGTGTTCCGCATTGAGGCCATTCTGCGCCGCGTCAGGGGCAAGAAAAACAAGGAAAGCTCGGTCTATCAGATTGGACGCTTCACCTTCGACACCCAGAAGCAGCTGCTCACCATCGGCGAGAAGCAAACCAAGCTCACCACCAAGGAGAACGAGCTGCTGGCCCTGCTCTGCAGCCACGCCAACGAAATCCTGCAGCGCGACTTCGCCCTGAAGACCATCTGGATTGACGACAACTACTTCAACGCCCGCTCGATGGACGTCTATATCACCAAACTGCGCAAGCACCTGAAGGATGACGACCAGATAGAAATCATCAACATCCACGGCAAGGGCTACAAACTCATCACCCCCGAAGTGGATTGAAGGGCTGACTTGAAACTTGGCATTTCCACATGAAACCTTCTTTTCTCCGAAGGCATCTGCATCACATGGGATTGGCGCTGGTTGCGGCCGGTGCCATTCTTTTGTTGGTGGCCTGGCTGACTGGGCTGACCACCGTCAATGCAGTGCTGTTGGCGGGGCTCATTTTCATCGTTTTGGGCGTCGTGCTCTACGTAAGAGGCGCAAAAAAGGCCGGAAAATATTAAAAACAGTTAACGGCGCGAACAAATGTAGGCGCGTTTTTCTCGATTCTAGAGAAATAGTCGTACCTTTGCACCCGCTTTTCGAAGCAACAAGTATTTATTAATCAATTTTTTAACACAAATGAATCAATACGAAACCGTTTTCATTTTGACTCCCGTTTTGTCTGATGAACAGATGAAGGAAACGGTCGCTAAGTTCAAAAAGCTGCTCACCGACAATGGTGCAGAGATTCTGAATGAAGAGACCTGGGGACTGAAGAAGATGGCTTATGCTATTCAGAAGAAATCAACAGGTTTCTACAGCCTGCTGGAATTCAAGGCTGAGCCATCAGTGATCAAGAAACTCGAAACAGGCTACCGCCGCGACGAGAAAGTGATCCGTTACATGACTGTTAAACTTGACAAGTATGCCGCTGCTTACGCAGAGAAGCGCCGCGCAAAGCTTGGTAAAAAAGAGGAGGCTTAAACCATGGCAGAGCAATCAGAAATCCGTTATCTCACAGCTCCTTCTATCGACACCAAGAAGAAGAAGTACTGCCGTTTCAAGAAAAGCGGCATCAAGTATATCGACTACAAAGATCCCGAGTTCCTGAAGAAGTTC